>CAVZPM010000022.1:0-35487 GCA_963777155.1 Candidatus Bathyarchaeota archaeon | reverse complement strand
GACACCGTGGCTAAGTATGAAAGACCTGGGTAAACTAAGAGAAGGTGCGTTCCACCATTACTACCTGCGCGCTGCATTTCTCTTTGAGAAGAAAAGAAGGTTCAAGTTATCTACAGCGTTGATTTTCGCTGCCAACCTAATTTCAGATGTAAAATTAAAACTTAGGAGAAAATAGAAAAACAACTGCTCACATATCGAATTTGCGAGAAAAAACATCGTAGGGAAAGTCCGTTGCCAGAATTTGTAAAATGAACGAAGATTGGACAAACTATTTTATTTATTATTCAGATAATAGACCTTAAACAGGCAAATACAGAGATACACTAAACATAATTTTTCTCAATAGATTTGAAAAATCTTAAATAAAGCATCACGTTTTGCATGGTTAAGATTCCAAGTTTTGTAGAGGTCAAGGTAACTTTGGCAACTAAAGTGAAAATCGATGAAATTGATGCAAAAATACTAAAGATACTCTTATTGGAATCCCGCACCAGTTTCACCGATATCGCTGCCGCCTGCAAAATTACCGTCACAGCCGTTAGAATACGTTACAAACGGCTATGGAAAGAAGGCGTAATAAACGGCGAAGTAATGCTCATTAACCCTCACTGCTTGGGATACCAACACATTGTTGATCTATGCATAACGAACGCGATTGAAGATGACAAAGAAGTAACAAAATTCCTCGAAACCAAACCTTACATTGCTGGATTAGTCGGTCCATGTGGCAATTACAACTTCCTTGGCAAAGTAGCTATACGAAACCTCAAAAAGTTGCACGATATTATCGAGGAGATGGAAGCTAACAGTTGCATTAAACATGTAGATGCATTAATCTGGGCGAAGGCAGCAAACATAGAATACCCAGAAAACTTAATCATCAAACCGTTAAAGGAAAATAACCGACAAGACAGAAAAGTCTTGATAAACAATCATCAAGAACGACCAGTTATTGCGCTAGACGAAATTGATAAAAAGATTGCAAAAATTCTTTCCATAAATGCACGCACACCCTTCAATAAAATTGCCACAGAACTGAATGTTTCAAGTAAGACTATAATTCAAAGGTACAAAAAACTAAGAAATAACTTGTTCACTTCTTCCAGCATAACTGTTGACCTCTCCAAATTGGGATACAAAGCTTTTGCAAACCTGTACTTAAAAATCTCCAACCGTAGCAAAATGAATGAAATTTACACTCAAATACTTGAAATCCCAAACCTAATAGTTATCATTAGGCTAATCGGCAGCTATGATTTGTATTGTGGACTTGTCCTTGAGGATTTTGAACAGATGTTTGATGCCAATATAAAAATCAGAAAAATAGCCGGAGTAGAGTCGATAACGGTCCATTTGACTATGCTGCCACCAGCTTGGCCCCTTAACCTGTTTCCTTCACTAATCGACAGCGAGGCTATCGCGCCCAAATATTGGCCATAAATAGCTTTGAACCACAAAAAAGCGAGTAAGTTAATGTTTTGACTTTTTCCTAAACCGCCATGCTTCAATCAGAAAAACTGCTGCAGAAACAACAGTAACTACCGTTAAAAGCCAGAATGACTCCTCTATGGCAGAACCTTTTAGCATATGAGGGATCAATACGAGAATTTCTGCTATTAAAACGCCTAGAAAAATAAAGCCGTAAACGGCGAAGCTTGGGATGAGGGTTTTTCCAACCCAAACATATCCACTCATAGCGACCTTTTTCTTAACAATGTAGTTGCCGTACTCGTCTTTGGCAACTAAACCCAAATCCATTAGTCTCTGCAGGTTACGGTAGGCAACGCTTGGACTGCTCAGGTTGGCTCCACGCATCAAATCCCTGGGACCAACAGGTTTCCCAGTCTTTACAAGAAACACATAAGTTTGAAACAACGTTGAATTCAGTTCTTGTTCAGCCAAGCAGGCATCAGTCCTTCACTAAATAGCGAGTACATAAATAAAAATCCGAGCCCAAATCCATAGGGTAATTTCAACAAATTATTATGAATCAGGCTTTGGGTTTTTTGCTCGGAGACCCGCTTTGTATGGGTCATTTGTGAAAAGAAAGAGCACTATGGCGGCGGAAGCTCCAAGCGACCCGAGAACAGTCATTAGAAGTTGAAAGTTGTTATGAAAGTAATTTAGCACTAATCCGCCAATAATTGCCCCTAAAGCCATTCCTACATTTTGGAAGGATCCGCTAATCGACATCATCGATGCCCTAAATGTTGGAACCTGTTCCAGTGTTAAGCTGGTTAGACCAGCCATTCCCAAGGTTCCCGTGGCAGCTGCCAGAGCCCATATAGCCACCGAAACACCAATTATTGGAATGAAAGTGAAAAGAATACACGTAACGCCTGAAACGAAGTAAAATGTAACAGCTAGTGACTTTCTGCCAAACCTATTAACTAATCTCCCTCCAACTATCCCCCCGACAAACGCTCCTGCACCAGCGATTGAGGAAAAAACACCGCCTACAATCGGGGAAACAGAATCAGCAGTTCTGTAAAAGGATACAGCGTACATAGGAACGACACTTATGAACGAAACAAGCGTTGTACCCATGAGACAAGCAACTGTTGATTTGCAAAGAAAAATGCGTTTGTATGCTTGCACATAGAGAGATTGGCTTGAAGGGTCTAATTTGGGCTGATTCGAAGGAATACAAATTAAACTCAGAGCCACGCAGACTATTGAAAGGGGTATTATGAACCAGGAGAGCACTGACCGCCATCCTGCTAAGCCTGCAATTAGCCCGGACAAGGGCGCAACAATAATGAACGCAGCCATTCCGCCTGAAACGAGCAGACCGATAGCCCAGCCTCTTTTCTCCAATGGAAACTGATCCCCAATCAAGGCATAAGTCATGATTGAGATAATTGTAGAGCCTGCTGCAACCAGAAATTGGCTAAAAACAAGTATGACAAAGGTCTGTGCCAAGAAGAAACCAAATGTCCCAATCGCAAAAACTGATATTCCGATGAGAAATAGAGACCTATGTTTGAATTTAATGGAAATTGCACTCATAACCACTCCAACGATTAGGCCTGTTAGGCTACTGATCAGTACAAGTTCACTCGCTGTTCCGATTGAAACGTTAAAAGATTCTGCAAGATCCACAAGGAGCGTGCTAAGAAAAGCGGTTATCGTAAATCCAACAAAAGTGCATAAAACTAAAGTAGGCAACAACAAGGTCCTTAGACGCTCATTAACCCCGTTAGGTTGCCTGCTCATGAATTCCTTGTAGTTCCCTCAGATGCATATATCATTTTTGTAGCACCAACATAGTCGAACGAAACGAGCGAATCTCATAGATTTGGGTTTACATCGAAGCATTACCTTTTTGGCAAATAAGACTCCCGGCAACGGTTAGAAATGTTAGGGTTTGCTGAGGCTCTGGTTTAAGGAGAAAAAGAGCAAATGCAAAGCTCTTCTTTTAACTATTGGCTATTTCGTTAATAGTTACCAAAGCCTACTCAGCCCCACATCTCCATCTATCGCAGACTTTTCTTTCTCTTTCTAATGAAAAGAATCGGGCTTCCTTCGTATATAAAACTTTATAAAAAACTTGGATTTAATCGATAATATTGCTTTTTTATTTGACAAATGGCAATATTATCTTGTTACTTCAAGATTCCTGATATGAAACAGTCCATGTAAAAGACTAAATACACCACAATATTAATTATAGCAAAAAACCATGAATGCTCAACAAGGGGTATCAATCTTAACTGGGCAAGTTACAGAAGTTCAAGCAAAAATTCTTAAAGAATTAATAGCGGATGGACGCAAAACTGACACAGAAATTGCGAAAAAACTAGGTCTAACTAAAGAAGTCGTTAAGAAAAATTATCAACAATTGGAAGCAATTGGAGTTATTACTGGTGCTACAATTCACATTAACTACAAAAGTTTTGGTTACAAAGCAGTTGCACACATGTTAATCTACTTGGACGCCCAGCAAGCAGACAAACTTGTCGAATACCTACAAAAAAAGCCAGAGGTATATTCTGCCTTCAATAAGGAAGTAAAAGGAACTGTGGACGTAGTAGTGATCCTTAAAACGCTTGAACAGCTGAACGTGGTTAAGGATTCAATAAAAAATAATTTTCCAGTTTTGGAAATGAAAACAGCAATCTGGACAGATGTAAAAGAAATGAACCAGAATCTGGCATTAGTCAAGCGAGATCTGAAAGACACAATAACAGAGAATCATGAAATTAAGAGAAATGAAAAAGACACTCAAACTGCAATTATCGATGAAATCGATCAAAAAATAGCAGATAAATTGGCTGAGAACGGTCGAATTCAAATGGATGTTCTGGCTAAGGAAATAGGAATCTCGCCTGACACAGCAAAAAGAAGATATGAAAAGCTGAAGAAAAAAGGCGCACTAAAAGTAACAATTCAAATTAATCTTAGTAGAATCGGATACCAAGCGATGTGTATTTTTTTTGCTACTACTTCCAATGAAAAGCCAAATTTGATTGTTGAAAAAGTCAGCAGAATACCAAACATCATAAGCATTATGAAGACATCTGGAGACTGTGACCTACAAATATATGCAATGGTTCAGGACATAGGTCAATTGCTTTACATTCAAGAGCAGATTGGAAAGATTTCAGGAATAAGAAAAATTGAACAGGAAATTTCAAGAATAAACGAAGAGTGGAAGAAATGGCCCAGCCCCCGCCAATATATTTCAACTTTTTGACGAGTTTGTTAAAAGGCAATTCATTCAATTTCGCCATAATATAATAAATGTTAGATATTTTGACTGAAATAGTTAAGAGAAAGAAGAGAAATCTTAAATTTGAATACATAACAAAAAGTAGGAATAAAGGGAAAAAAGTTGCCCAAAATAAGCGAACTTGATTCAAGAATCCTGAAAATATTATTAAAGAATGGGCGGATAGGTTACGATTCGATAGCAAGAGAATGCGGGGAACCAGAAAATAAAATCTGGAAACGCTGCAAATCCATGGAGAAGAAAGGCATCATTAAAGGTGCCACCGTACAGATGAACTTTGGATATTTTGGGTACGCAGCACTTGCAACTATGCTCATAAGCGCAGAAGCACAGCAAATGGACCAGGTTATGGAAGTTACCAAGAAAATAACTGAGGTGCGTGCATATAGGCAATATAATAGCGTTTATAATGTTAGGGCAGTGGCGACTCTATGGGATCTAAAAGAGTTAGACCATGTAAAGCACCTAATTAAACGAAATTTGCCAACTCTAGGGATAAAAACTTACATTTGGGCTGGAGTAAAGAACATACCTGAAAACATGAACTTAACAAACGAAACCAAAAATAGCCAAGAGGTCCCAGAAAAAACAAGTCAAACTACAACTAAAATAAACGATTCAATAAAAATTGACGAGATAGATAGACAAATAGTTCAGAAATTAACTCTAAATGGGCGCGTATCATTTTCAACTATTGCCAAAGAAATAGGCTTGTCAACAGATACTGTAGTTAAAAGGTACAATAAACTTCGAGATTATGGCGCCATAAAAATTTCAACGCAGATAAATCCAAACATAATTGGATACAGTTCGATACTGGATTTCAACATAGCCTTTACGGCTTCTTGCGTAACAGGACCCGTTGTTGATTTGTTAGCAAAAATACCAGATGTTGTCATTATAACAAAAACTAGTGGCGACTTCGATCTCCATGTAGCCGCGATGATAAGAGATATGGCACACTCGTTTGATATGCAGGATCAAATTGCCAAGGTTTGCGGCATGACAAAAATTGAAGCCAGCGCCAGAAAAATCCCCGACAGCTGGCCAACACCACAGCAACACATATCCACATTTTAATCGAAAGTTTTTGTTTTCATTAGAGCAGGTTTCGCGGCTCCTTTTTTTAGATGGATATAACAGTTTACCTATTGCTTGTTATGAAAAATGCGATGGATTAAGGAGTTTAACTTGGTTCCGACATCTTCTAGAACCGTGCTTTTGGTTTGGTGACCGTAATCGATATTAACTGATTACTTGAAGTATCTCAAAAAGCAAGTTTGGGTCATCTTGGAACTAAGCCTCATAAACACGTTGGTTTCCATCGTAATTCTAGTTTTAGCCATTTTGCTAGATTTGGTTCTTGGGGACCCCTCACCAAACAACCCCGACAGATGGGTCTTCAAACTACACCCAACTGTTTTAATGGGTAAATTCACCAAGAAAATAGAGCCCGCCTTCAAAAATTCCAACTCTAGAACAGAAAAAGCCCTCGGTGTTCTGCTTGGTTTAACAGTGATTGCCGCTTTTGCGCTTCCAATTTTCTTCGGGCTATGGGCAATATACAAATACGTACCATTCTACATCAACATAATCGTATACGGTTTCATCGCCGTAATCCTATTAAAAATGACAATATGTATCAAACTTGAGACCAACTGGGCAAAAGCCGCTGCCAAAGCCATCGATGAAAGCAACCTTCCTGAAGCAAAAAAATACAGCCACTTCTCACGCCGGGAATCCAAAGACCTGAATGGCGCTCAGATGGGTAGTGCAGTCATCGAATCCATGTCAGAAAACCTAATCGACTTCAAACTCTCACCCATGATGTCATTTGCCCTGTTCGGGGTAACTGGCGCATTTGCGTTTAGGGCAATAAACACGTTAGACGGCATGGTGGGCTTCAAGACTAAAGAACACATCAACACGGGCTGGTTTAGTGCAAACCTCGACAACATCGTAAACTACATTCCCACAAGGTTAACAACTTTGCTGATGATTGTGGCCGCCGCATTTTTACGCATGGACGCGAGAAACGCATGGAGAATCGCACGTCGAGACCACAAAAAAACTCCAAGCCGGAACCATGGTTGGCCGATGGCGGCAGTAGCAGGTGCACTTCGCATACAGCTTGAAAAACCAGGACAGTACATCCTAGGCGATGCTCAAGAACCTTTGACGGGAGACAAAATCCTGGGTGCTTTGCGAATTCGGGATGTTACGATTGTATTGTGGGGAATACTCTGTGTAGCAGTCATCGTGCTTGTGCGGTTGTTCTGGTTTATGCCGATTTAATGGAAAGTTTTAATCGAAGCGTATAGGTATTTGTTTTTCAGAAGTGCCTCTTTAATGCGTGTTTGCCTTATCAATCCGCCCAGGATTCAGCCCAAAGCTTGGGGAAAACCCAACGTTTTTCCACCAATCGTCTTAGCGTCAGTCGCCGCTGTCCTGGAAAAAAAGCATATTGTAAGTATTATTGATGCTCCCACAGAGGGATGGCGGAACCTTGCAGAGTTGGATGAATCCAAGTATCGCGTGGGGTTAAGCGCAGAAAACATCGCGGAACGCGTTAGGGGGTGGAGTCCTGATGTGGTAGTTGTTGAGATTCCATTTTCTGGATGGTCAAAGACCGCGTTTGAGGTTGTTGACGCCATAAAAGCCGCTAAAAAAGACATAGCCGTTGTGCTGATGGGTCAACACCCTACAGCAAGACCAGAGGCTTGCCTCTCCGAGCCTAACGTCGATTTTGTGGTAGTTGGTGAACCGGAAAACACCGTTTCCGAACTCGTTGATGCACTTGCATTGGGCAACCAAGATTTCAAGGGTGTAGATGGCTTAGGTTTCAAAGAGAACGGGAAAACAAAACTCACGGACAAACGTGCGTTTATCCAGAATTTGGATTCGTTGCCGTTTCCAGCAAGACACTTATTACCCATGGAAGTTTACAACGAAGCCGTCAAGGAAAATCCGCTCAGAGGTGAAATCAGTAAACCCTGGACCATCATCACAACTACCCGCGGTTGCCCTTACAGCTGCGTTTTCTGCTCCGTGTGTATTCTCTGGGGAAGAACCTGGCGAGCAAGAAGCCCAAAAAACGTCATCGACGAACTTGAACAAGTCGTGAAGACCTACGGTGTCAAACAGGTTGATTTCTACGACGAGAACATGACGCTAGACAAGAAACGCATGGCTGAAATTTGCGACCTAATCGTTGAACGTGGCTTACATATTGAATGGTTCACTCCTAACGGTGTTAGGGCGGATACTCTTGATGAGCCATTGCTACGAAAGATGAAGAAGTCAGGCTGCAAAAAAATCCGAGTTGCCCCCGAATCCGGCGTACAACGCATCGTTAACGAAGTCATCGGCAAGAACTTGGATTTGAAGAGGGTGGAGCAAGCGGTGGTTCTATGCAAAAAAGTCGGCATAAAAGTTGGTTGCTTTTTCGTGCTGGGCGTGATTGGCGAAACCAAAGCCGACATCGAGGAAACCATAAAATTCGCTTACAAACTCCGCAGCCTTGGCGCCGATAGCCTAATCTTTAGCATAGCAATGCCGCTCTATGGAACCGAACTCTACGAACAGGCCAAAGAAAGCGGGTACCTGCGGGAAGGTTTCTGCGACTACGCCCTAGCAGCAACCGAGCCACTCATCGAGACAGCGGAATTTTCAGCTAAGGATCTGCAGGAACTATGCATGAGAGCAAACATGGCGAACCCAACTTTTACCCGAACTAAAGTTCTAATGGCAATGCGGCACCCAAAAAAAACCCTCAAGATACTGCTTCAAATAAAATAACAAAACACCCCTTTTGCTTAAAAGCCAAATTATATAAGAAGAAAATCGAACGAACCTACTTAGAATCCAAGTCCAACTAGTCAAATCCCAGAATTGAACTCACTAAATTGTCGTAGCTCTACTTTTCAACAGCCAAAGCCATGGTTTTTATCATCAGAAAAAGAACACGGTCACTACGCCTGTTTAGAATACACTACTCGTCCATTGACTACTACAATTTCTGCGGTGATTTCGCTAATTTGCCCTAATGGAACTTCCAAGGGATTAGATGAAAGAACTATTAAATCTGCTAGCTTGCCTTCTTCAACGGAGCCCTTAATGTTTTCCTCTCCTGAACAGTATGCGGCAGATAGCGTATACATGCATAGAGCTTCTTCAACGGTTAAGCGTTGCTCAGGATAACTTGCTCTGACTACTGCTTCTTGCATGCCCAACAGCGGGTTTAGAGGCTCCATAGGACAGTCAGAGCCGCCAGCAACCTTGATGCCTTCGTTTAGGAGAGTTTTAAGGGGATGCAACCACTTTGCTCTCTCAATGCCCAAATGTTCTCTGGCTGACCAAACTTCGAATTCGGTGGGAATCATCTTTGGCTGAACCGAAACCACGATGTCCTGCGCCTTGAGGCGTTTGACTAGTTCTCTGTTTAGTATAGCTGCCTGCTCGATGCGGAACCTAACTTTTTGGTCTGAGTGCTCGATTACGGCGAGTGCATTGTCAACTGCCTTGTCGCCCATCGCATGGATAACGGGCTGAAGATCTGACTCCAAAACCTGTGCCACCCAACCTGCCAGTTCCTTCTGGGTGCACATGATCTTGCCGTTGTTTTTTGGGTCGTCGCAGTACGGTTGCATGAGCGCAGCGGTTTTGGAGTCTAAGTATCCGTCGGCAAAGATTATGGCACCTCCTAAACGTAGCCAGAGAGAGTCATTCGACGTAAACCCAAGTGCACATTTTAGGAGTTCGTAGGGCACAATAACATTGACTCTGATTGGTAGTTTTTCTTGCTTATGGAGTGTCTGAATTAGCGTGAGTTCGTTTTCTTGGAGGATTATCCAGTCGATGCTTGTTATTCCTGATTCCACGACTTTTTGACATGCTATTGCCGTTGCATCCGCAAGTTCCTGCAATGACGGTTCGCCGACTACTTGCCAAACAAGGTTGGTGGCGCTGCCCCGAAAAATCCCCGTCAGTTCGCCAGTTGTAGTTTTGTCTATCGTTCCACCTGAGGGAATTGGTGTTTCGCTTGTTACACCTGCTTGTGCTAAGGCTTTGCTGTTTACGGTACAAGCATAGGCGGCTCCATGGTACAGAATTACAGGGTTGTCTGGTGCAACAGCGTCGAGGTCTCCAAAGGTTAAGAGACGTTTTTCTACCAAACTATTCTCGTTCCAGCCGCGACCGACAATCCATTTTCCAGCCGGAGTCTGTTTTACTTTCTCCCTTAGAACACATTGAAGCGTCTTGATAGAGTCGACGCCTGAGAGGTCTAACCACATTAGGCATCTTCCAAAATCCGCTAAATGAATGTGAGTATCGATCAAGCCAGGAATTACTGTTTTTCCGTCTAGGTTAAGGACCTTTGTGTCCTTTCCGATCAGGGTTCTTATTTCCTGGTTAGTCCCGACTTTTAGGATTCGGTTTTTCTTTATAGCTACTGCTTGCACAAGGGGCTGACTTGGGTTCATCGTCCTAATATTCGCATCGACAATAGCCAAATCCGCCTTCAAGTGTTCACTCTGCTTCAAAGATAGTTTCAATGATAATCGCTAGCATTGCTTAACATAAAAACCCTTGCGTATCAGCAAAAAAGCGAAATTTCGATCAGCCGCCGATATCTGCAAAACACATAATAGCCCCAACAGCCGTTTTTCACATTAAAGATGGGAAGACAAGTGAAAGCTCACGTAGTCCTTGCAAATCCACCGTATCCAGATGATGTGCCGCAAGCCGTCTTCATTCCACTGGGTATTAGTTATTTGGCGGCAGTGCTTGAGGAGAAGGGGTACAAGGTGGATGTGGTCGATTGCCAGGTTAATCGGCCAAGCCAACAGGAGATGGAGGACAAGTTTAGAGGTCTCAACCCCGACATAATTGGAGTAACCGCAGCAACAGTTACCTATTTTCCAGCCCTTAAAATTCTGAAAGCTGCCAAAGCCGCGCTGCCCAACTGTGTAACAATGATTGGTGGACCGCACGTCACGGTCTTGGATGAGCGCACATTCACCGACAGTCCAGATGTAGATATTGTTGTCCGCGGCGAAGGAGAGCAGACGATACTGGAACTCGCAAACCTAGTATCAGAGAGTAAACTAGAGAACCTCAACAGTGTTTTAGGTATAACTTTCAAGAAGAATGGCAAAGTAGTGGCTACAGCCGACAGACCATTCATTGAAGACATCGATTCTCTTCCTCGCCCAGCTCACCATCTCTTCGATATGACCCGCTACAGAATCAACGGCAAAAACTACATGCCCATCATAACCAGCCGAGGATGCCCCTTCAACTGCGCCTTCTGCTTGGCGTCAAAGATGTGTGGCAGCGGGTTTAGGGCCAGAAGCCCAAGCAAAGTCGTCGACGAGCTTGAGTGGCTAAGGGACACATTTGCGGCAGGATCGTTTGCCTTCTACGACGACACATTCACCCATGACATAAACAGGGCAATAGCAATCTGCGACGAAATGCAGGCAAGAAAGTTTTTGCTTCCATGGGATTGCAGAACCCGAGTAGACCGAATATCCAAGGAATTGCTTGCGAGACTCAGGTCAACGAACTGCCAGCTTATCCATTTCGGCGTGGAATCGGGCAGCCAACAACTACTAAACATTATGCGGAAGGGCACAACCGTTGAGCAGAACGCTAAAGCCATAAAAATGGTGAAAGATGCGGGTATCCTTGTCGCCATATCACTTGTTATCGGATACCCAGGCGAAACCCCCGAGATGCTTCAGCAAACCGTGGACTTTATTCGAAAAACCAAACCTGACTACGTCTACATGTGTGAAGCTGTTCCGTATCCCGGCACCGAACTTGCCGATTATGTTCGGAAACTTGGCTTGCCCATGAGTGAAGACTGGAACCGTTACCACGAGCAAATGCAGGTTTTCGAAAACAAACTTCTGCCGCTTCCAGAGTTGGAGGCAACCAAAAAAACCGTCTACGATAGTGTCTTCACACCTACCTACTATCTTAGAATGAGGCGCCGAGGAGACTTCCACAGCCAAATAATGGCGCGAATGGCACTAAACCACCTCGTATGGAAATATCGTTTCACAAGATGGTCATTTAGACAACTGGGTAAGGTTAGGCGAGTAAAGAAAAGTCCGGGCGGACACAGCACACCCAGCAAAGATCAGCAAAGCTAACGCAGATTTCTAAAACGCTTATATGCGCGAATGTTTATCCCTCATCAAACAGGTTCAGACGAGACTTTGGATGTTGATATAGCATGAAAGTTATTGTTCACTGGAGCGGAGGAAAAGACTGCGCCACAGCATTGCACAAAATAGTCGAGCAAGGCCACGAAGTCGCCTCTCTTGTCACCTATATCTACATGGAACCCTACATTTTCCACAGCCTCAAAGTCATAGAACAACAAGTCAAAGCCTTAGGCATGCCTCACCAATTCGTCAAAATCACCGACAACCGATATGACGACATCATGGGAACCCTTGAACGGCTCCACAAAGAAGAAGGTGCAAAAGCCATCGTCACAGGCGACATCGACAACGTACATCATCGGCGTGTTTGGAAAGACGCCTGCAAGAAGTTGGGAGTAGAACTTATAATGCCACTTTGGGATCGCCCCCTAAACCTAATTCCGGGCAATCGGCGCCGCAAACGCATCATGGAAATGGAACAAAACACAGGCGTAAAAGCAATTCTCAGCTGCGTCGACCAAAGATACTTCACATCCGAATGGCTAGGACGCCAAATTGACAGAAAATGCATCGAAGACATGCAACCACTTGTCGGTCCAGCTGGGAAAGGAATCGATGTTTCAGGAGAACCAGGAGAATACCACTCAACAACCCTCGATGCTCCGCTGTTTAAGCAACGCGTCGAGTTAACCAAGTACACCAAGAAGAGCAAAGTGGTCGATTTTGGCGGCTCCCCATTCCGTGAAGGAGACTTCCTCTACATGGATATCGAAGAGGCAATTCTGAGACCAAAAGAAGAAAAGTCAGTTACCTAGAAAGCAAAATATAGGATTCAAATCCAAATGCCATTTTTGGTCGTTGACGTGAAAGAAAAACTATCATTTTCTGGAAAAATTGCTTTTTTTCTTCTTCTCAGCAATGCCCAAATCAACCTTGAAGGTATTACTAACAAAAGAAGAAGAAGCTCCCTGCAGCAGCCTTCTTCTTCTCTTAATGTGTCAAATGTGTCTAAAGGTTGAAAGAACAACAATAAACTTTTTTCTTGAAAAAACCTGTAGTTGTTCTACCAAATCAGTCTTCTTTCGTTTAAAAATAACTGCCGCAGACAAAAAAATATTTACTAAACGAATATGAAAAGTGCCAAACCTTGAGCTTCTCTTAATATTCAGAATAGTAAAAAGCAATGTAAGCCTCCACAACAGTACAAAAACAAAATTGTGTCGCCTCTTCTATCACAATGTTGATAAACCAACCAGAGCCTAAAGCATTGCATAACTGGAGTTGAAGAAAACGTCGCAACAGAAACAGGTCGTCGGCAACTTGACTTTGAATATTGCTTGGATCTGCGGTGGAACAACCGCCGACATAACTCCAGCGCCACAAGTAAAGTTTAGTATGGAGCAGGCATGCGAAAAAATAAAGAAACAGAAAATTAAAATCCGAGTTAAAGCGCCGATGTTGGTGATTTTTGACTACCTAAAGATGGAAGTTAGCCTTTTTGATGGGGGACGCATGCTGATAAAGAATGTGACCGATGAGAAGTTGGCACCTAAAGCGTATGTAGATATTCTTAGAGTCCTCGAAGTGCCTATTTAATGGAAGATTAGTTTGGTGCCTTTCTTAACAGCGGATCCTATGCCTTCCTGGCGAATCACCCGAATCAGTTTAGAAGTCATGGGTTTTTGACAGTTTCTCTGGAAATCCCTCTGAATCTTAACCAACATGTCGTAGTCGAAATCGGGGGTTTTTACCCGAGCTAGATAATTGTCCATTTGGTCGTAGAGATGTTGGCTTACAACCTCGTCGTAGAGTTTGCTGCCTGGGCAAGCGATGTAGATGTTGAACATACAGACGTCAGCCTTTAAGCTCTTGGCAAACTTGAAGGTGGCATGCATGTCTTCTATAGTTTCGCCTGGAATTCCAAGCATGAAAGAGGTAGCTGTTTTTATTCCGACCTGGCGGGTAAGCTCAAAGGTACGTTTGACTTCTTGGAGATCGATGTTTTTGCCAAGTTTCTGCTGAATCCGCTCTGACCCAGACTCGGTGCCAAAGAAGATGGTTTGGCATCCCGCTGACTTCATGTCTGAGAGCACCTCTTTGTTTATGAGGTCGGCACGGGTTTCGCAGGTCCATTTGAGGTCAAGCTTGTTTTCCTTGATTTTACGGCATAGCTCGATGGCGCGGTTCTTGTTTATGGTAAAGTTATCGCCGACAAAATAGATGCCCTTGGTGCCATAGTTCTGAATCATGTTTTTTATTTCATCGATGACTCTTTGGGGAGAAAATGACCTGCAACTGGTCCCCCATAACTCGCGGGTTTCGCAGTACGCACATTGGTATGGGCAACCTCGGAGGACACTCATGGTGTCGACGGGTTTAACGTCAATGTAGGGGATGACGCGGTCATACATTTTCATGGGCAACAAATGGCGTGCGGGAAAGGGAATGGTGTCTAGCTCGCTGATGAATTGTTGGGGAGTTGTGACGATTTCGCCAGCGATTTTGCATGCAACCCCTGGAATGACAACCGAGACAGCTTTCGGGTCACCTTTGAGAATACTGGCTACAAGCTTCACTATCGCTGCTTCGCCTTCACCGACAACTACGTAGTCAACTTCACTGTGCTGCAGCAGGGTTTCAGGCATATATGATGGATGGGGACCACCGACAATAACCTTGCAAGACGGACATGCTTCTTTGGCAGCTTTAGCCATCTCTATACATCGCGAGTAGGTTAGGCTACTGCAGGTTATACCCACAATTTCGGGTTGCCGCTTACTAATTTCGGCTTTAACCTCTTCGATGGGTCGCCCCAGAAGGTAATTATCGTAAATCTCAACTGGGTAACCGTTTTTTTCCAGTGCCGCAGCAATATAGGCTAAACCCAAAGGAGCAAGTTTTCCCGCCATACCCCAAGGTGACTTCTCAGGCAGGGTAGTGGTCATCAGTAGAATCAAGTTTTGCTTTCTCCATGTTTTGCAGTTTCTATTTGGCTGAGCCGGCGATTTTAGTCATGAGTGCCCTTCGGAAATGTGCCATTATGAGTCGCGTCGCGCCCAGACCCCACATTTTTCCTTTCTTGAACATGCCTATTGCGCTGATGAAGTATCTCGGGCTGAGGTAGAAGCTTTGGAAAGCTTGTTCTCGAATTTGGGTGAGTTCCTGCATTGTCATGTTTGGAATCTCAAAGGTCGGGGTAGCAGTGTCATACCTATCGAAGTCGGTTATTTTTAGTGATCCATTTGCTTTAACTTCCTCATACATGGGTGTACCTGGATAAGGTGTTGCTATGTAAAAGCCTACATCGTTTGGGTTAAGCTCCTTCACAAAACGTATGGTTTCCCAAGCACTCTCTTTTGTCTCTCCCGGGAAGCCCAAGATTACGCCTGCAACGGTCATTAGTCCGGCTTCTTTTGCCCATTTGAATGCGCGCCTTGTCTGGTTTAGATTGAAGCCTTTGCCCATGCTGGTTAACTGCTTTTTTGAGCCAGATTCCACACCAAACCAAACGGCTATGCACCCTGTTTCACGCATTTTGACAAAGAGTTCTTTGCTGACCATGTCCACGCGGGTTTCGCAGTCCCATTTAATTTTGAGCCCACGGCGTTGGATTTCGTCGCAGATCTCGGCGGTTCTTGCTTGATCTACAGTGAAGGCGTCGTCGTAGAAGGTGAATTGGTTTGCGTGGTAGTTTTTGTGAAGATATTCTATTTCGTCGACGACGTTTTTTGGGCTGCGCATGCGGTATTTTCTGCCAAACATCCTAACTGCCGTGCAGAAGTTGCACCAGTAAACGCATCCTCTGCTGGTCATGACTGGGTAGGGTATGGTTCCGTATTTTCGTATTTCACCTAGTTTTTCCCATAGGTGAAGCGCTGGGAAAGGTAGGCTATCGAGGTTTTCCAGGAACGGGCGGTCAGGGTTCTTCACGATTTCACTGTCTTTCCGACAAGTCGTGCCGATAAGGTCATGGAAAGCTTGGTGTTTTTCCACTCTTTGAGCAAGCTCAAGTATCGTTTGCTCGCCCTCACCCCTTATAACGATGTCCAATGACGGCGCTTCCTGCAGAGCTTTGTCATCCCAGAAGGTAACATGGGGACCGCCGATGGCAGTTACGCAGCCGGGGAAGACTTCTTTGGCTGTTTTTATTATTTCCAGGGCTGACTTGTAGGTGAGTGTTGTGGAGGTGACACCAACTATGTCTGGCTTGTACTTAGCGATTTCTTCTCTGAACTGTTGATGACTGATTTTTTGGGCTTGACAATCAATCACGTTAACTTCAAAATGATTCTTGTACAGTACCGCGCCTAAGTACCCGATGCCCAGGGGCATGAATGGCGGATGCTGATGAGAACCAGCGGGGTACGGCGGATTTACAAGGGTTATGCGAGTTTTCATGGTCTTCACTGAAACACGTAGAGGTTATGGCTTGGGGTTCATTTACTTTTTGCAAAAGTGTCGTTTTTTTCAAAGAGACAACTTTCCCGCAAATTGAAAAGAAAGATAAAACACAAGAACTCTTTCCAGTATGAAGAGAGACCGACAGGACAGTCGTGTGCAAAGTATTTGAAGTAGTCATCGGCGGAATTTGCTGACGACTACTTTCAAATTAAGACAATCAATCAATTAGAATCATTGGGGTTCTTGTTTAGGCTGTAGAGAGCACTCTTTGATGTCCATGTAGAGCCAGTTGCGTTTCCAATTCTTCGCTTTTTCTTTCTTCTTTTTGGTTTTGTATTTGCCTATTACAATGGATTCTTTGAAGAGCGGTGCCTCAACTACTGTACTATGGTAACCTTGTCCGTCTTCACTTGCAACATCTATACCTTTCTCGTCGGCTAACACCTTCAATTCTTTGACTGATTCGGGGTCGAGTTTTCTTCCTAGCCATTCTTCACCAAAAAAGTTGGTATTGACACAGTTCAGGACAGGCCTCAGACCAGTGCCTACAACTTCTTTTAGGACATCGTATGTGTCGCCTTCGTTTGGCATCAAGAAAGCAAGTCCCAGCTGTTTAGCCATGCTCTCATAATAGCTTGAATGAACCAAGGCGCATCCTGCTCCAGCTATGTCGCCCGTGACTATGCCTTCTATACCTTGTTCTCCTTTGAGTTTTGTTAGGGCGCCAAGAATGTCGTCGTAGGCTTTCTTTATTCTAACAACCTTAAGGGGAGTACCAAGAGTCTTAGATTGAAGCTCCATTACAGGAAAGCTGTGGAAAATGTACGGTCTCTGATATTCGAAGCTAAGAAGGCAAGCAACTTGATGTCCCTGTTTGATAACTTTGTGGTACGCCAAACTGCATTCTTTTCCCCCGCTCCAGTGAACGACAACTTTCATCTCGATTCCCTCTTCGTCTGGAAAATGCGCCTAAAGTGACTATAAACCTTTTCATTTATGCCAAAACAGCAAAAACACTTGCAAATCTTCATCCAAACTGCAATTCCGCTAAAGCTATAAACCTGCGAACCATCAGAAGAAACAATAAATCATTCACAGAGGCAAAACCGTGCACGCCGAATCAAAAAACAATGATTCCAACTTGGTTAAAAACAAAACAGTTCTGCTTATGACTACTGCGCCCCCTGAAAACGGTGCCTGGTACCTCGGAAAACGGTTGCCTCCAATCGGTTTGATGTATGTTGCCGCTGCCCTTGAAAAAGCAGGTTTTATGGTTCAGATGCTCGATAATTATCTCATGAAGCAGCCGCTTGAGGAAGTTAAAGAGTTAGTTGCAAAAGTTAATCCGACAATTGTCGGCATTACCTGTGGTTCAGCTACTTACCAACGCTGCATAGAAACAGCTCGTTCAATTAAAGAAGCTCTCCCGACATGCAAAATAGTTGTGGGCGGTTGGCATGCTTCTTATGTGCCTGATAGTTTGCTTGAGAACCCAGAGATTGACTATGTTGTCATGGGTGAAGGCGAAAGAGCAGTAACCGACCTTGCCACATGTATTGTTAAGGGCAATGAACCAGAAGCTATCACAATACCTGGCGTAGCGTGTAGGCGTGCAGGAGCAAACATCAAAAATCCGCCCAAATTCATTGAGAATATGGATGAGATCCCATATCCCGCCAGGCATTTGTTGCCGCTTGAACTCTACGACCGCACAATAGAGTACCTAAACGCTAAACCCGCCGACGTCATGAGCATCAGCCGAGGATGCGTCTATCACTGCGGTTTCTGCGAAACAAGAAAACTCTGGGGAAACATCTGCCGAGGCTTTAGCCCACCGAGAGTCATCGGCGAAATAAAGGACCTACAGAGAAAATACGGCACAAAAGGACTCTACTTCATCAATGACAATTTTACTCTTAGGAAAAAAGAAACCCTTGAACTGTGCGACCTGATGGTGAAAGAGAAACTGGATTTGGAGTGGGTCTGTGACACACGTGTAGATTTGGTCAACCAAGAACTTCTATCTGCAATGAGTCGGGCTGGATGCAAAACCATTTGGTTCGGGGTTGAATCTGGCTCAGAGAAAGTCTTAAAGCGCATAGGCAGAGACACAACGCTACAGCAAATAGAAAACGCGTTTAAACTCTGCCGCAAAAACGGCATACAAACTGCCTGCTCATTCATGCTAGGGGTCCCCGACGAAACACTAAAGGATATGGAAGCTTCACTGAAATTCGCTAAGAAATTGAACCCTGACTGGTGCATATTCAACGTCTTCATCGCCAACCCAGACAGCAGACTATATCAAGAAGTATTAGATTCTAAAAAGTTCACTCAGCTTGACGACTTTTTACTTGCTGTAAAAACGGATGAGTATGATTATCAACTCGCTTTTGGCTGTTCAGGGAAGATTTTTCCGGGACTTCCATCGGTCACCCAAACAGATTCTTAAACGAGTTCGACGTGAAGGCGCATTAAACTTTGCTATGAGAAGATTAAACCCTAAGGCTCAGAAAAGGGTTGGAATAGCTTAATTCTTTTGGCTACTTTTTTTTCCTTCGCTTTCTGAATAGATAGGCAAACGCCACCATTGCAATGATTAAAGCGGCAACTATGGCGGTGACCACTATCACTAAGCGGTTTTCGAATGCTACATTATCCGTTGGGGTTGAGGCTGAAGCTTGGTTTGTGATGTCGTTGGAGAAGCAGTAGACGTTCCAGTCGTTGCATCCGATGTATAGTCTTCCGTTGGCTATTGTTGGTGAGGACCAGCTACTGGAGGAGGTGGTAGCGATGGCGATTTTTGTGCCGTTGTCGGTGGCGTCAAAGATGAATATGCTACGTTGACTTGTTACCATGTAGATTTTGTCGTCTGAATATGATGGCGAAACGTACAGTTCCTCTCCTGTGTAAGTGCTCCAAATAGTTTGTCCAGTCATCGCGTTAAGGCAAGCGATGTTGAATTTGTCGATGATGTAGAGGTTGCCGTTAACGTATATGGGGGAAGAAACTATGAATTCGATTGCTGTCGAATCTATAAATGACCAGATAATGGCGCCTGTTGTAGCGTTTATACCGTAGTAAGCGCCCCAGTTCGATGACGCAAACACCATGCCAGCTGCAACCGAGGGAGAACCAAGCATCTCAGTGCCGCCTACGAAGGAAATTTGATAGGGGAGTTCTTGTTTCCAAATCACAGCTCCAGTGTTGGCGTTGACACTGTAGAGAGCGCCCGTGGTTGGTTCTTCTGCAGTGAAGTAAACAGCTCCATCAGCAATCGCAGGAGAAGATTCTATTGGCCCGTTGGCTTTGGCTTTCCAGATAATGTTGCCGTTGTCGGCGTCTATGGCATACATGTAGCCATCTAAGGAGCCGATGTAGACTTTGTCGCCATATGCGGCTGGTGAAGATTTAAGCACCAAGTTCCCAAAAGTGAAAGGCAAATTACCGTTGACAAATGTCTTCCAGATGAGGTTGCCCTTGTAAGCATCGAGGCAGTAGACATAGCCATCATCGCCTCCAGTGTAAACTCTGCCGTTTGAAACCGCAGGTGAAGATTCAATGACGTCCTGAGTTGCAAATTTCCAGATTAGACTGCCGCTCCAAGCACCAATGGCATAGATGTTTTTGTCTTGTGAACCAAAATAGACTATGCCGTCTGATACGCTTGGCGAAGAGATAACTGAGCCGTTAGTTGCAAATTTCCACGCCAAAGTCAGGTTTGAGGGACCGTCTTGAGAAGTAGATGAGTGGGCAGGGTCAGCCCGCCACATGGACCAAGAACTGACAGGAATTGTTTTTGTTCCTATAGCCCATAATTGATTGACGGTTGAGTATTCGGTTCCTGAGAGGGTATCAACAGCAGTTGTTACGTCACCTGGAATTATGTATAAGTTGCCGTAGGCGACGATAACGGATTCTCTTGGCGGCAAAGCCTCCAGAGTAAGCTTCCAAATGGGTTGTCCAGTGAAGGCGTCAAGACAGGCAAACTCGGAGACTCCTGGTGGACCATTATATTGGACAGCTTCGCCTGTTGTTAAATATACCTTGCCGTCGGCAACAGTTGCCATTCCAGGCCAAATATTTCCCTCATTAGGTCCTTTATACTTCCATACCACACGACCAGTTGCCGCGTCAAGAGCATAAACGAATCCGTCTTTATTAGGTTCATAAACCATCCCGTAGGCTACCGCGACTCCAGTTGTAAAGTATCCGTTTGTATCCGGCTTGTAGGACCAAAGGATTTTACCATCTGTAGCATTGAAGCAATAAAGTGTATTATCGTCTGTTCCGCCTCTGAAGAATCTGCCATCAGAATAGGCGCCATTGAAAATCATCGGTCCCTTGGTGAGGGTAGTCCAAAGGATTGCGCCTGTCTTGGCGTCGAGTGCTAACTGCTGGTTTAAAAAAGAGCCTGTGAATACCTTGCCGTCACCGTAGGTTGTACCGATGCCCGTTAAGCCACCGCCTGGAATGTAGGTTCTCCACGCTAAAGTTGGCGGTTGTGAGACATCAGATAAACTCCAGCCCTCAATGTAGGTGTCGATTTTGATGTAGAACATTTTTTCTTCTGGACTGTAGACATTGGAGTTAAAAATGCCGGTGTCAGTGGTGAAAGTGGAGCTGGTCCACAGAATTTTTCCCGTATTTGTTTCGAGGCAACTACTCTCAACAACCATGTGTGAATCATCAATTTTGTACGATATTGGCCATGTCTTGTTCATAGGTATCTGTGTTTTCCAAGCGATGTTTCCGGCTTGGTCAAGTGCGACTACGGATGTGTCGGTGCATATGAAAATCATGCCGTTAAAAGCGGTGATGTAGGGTTGTATTCCTGTTATGTTAACTTTCCAGAGTATTGAGGATGTGTCGGGGGCTGGTCCTGCAGAGAACCTTGTAAAAGAGGAATCGCCTTGAAACTGGGTCCACTCATACTGATTTAAAGTTCTATTGGAGGTTATGTTGTCGTTAACCTGGGCACCAACAGAATTTTCTTGAAATACTGAAGTGGAAACTAAAACTGAGGAAACAAGCAGCAAAGCCAAGATGACCATTACTTGGAATTTTCTGGGAATATCATTTACCCCCAACTGTTATACTAATGGAGCGGATTTTGGTTAGGATTTGCGTTGCTTTGCCCCCGACGAATGACTGTCTAGGTTTTGTTTCACTATAAACTTTGCGGAAAGCCACAAAACCAGCGCTAACACACATTTTTTGAGAAAAACATCAGAATTTCAGGGAAACTGAAAAAGTAATAGAACCGCACAATCTTTTTTAAGACGAAAACAGCCCTTAAGTTAAACAATGAATTACCAGAGAACAAAAGGATGAATTTTATTTGACAGATAAGAAAGGTCCTTTACTTATGACATCTTGGCGGGCAACTGGCGCCTGCAATGCACGCTGCCTATATTGTAACGTTGATGCGACAGGTCAACATGCTCCAAGAGAAATGACTACGAAAGAAGCGTTCCATCTGGTTGATGAAGTTAGCGATTTTGGCGTTAGATGGTTTGGCATAAAAGGTGGAGAACCCTTAACACGCCCGGACATCTTTGAGATCGTCACATATGCCAAAAATAAAGGCTTAAACGTTTGCCTTTTAACTAACGGAGTCTTTGTGGACGGAACAATTTACGATAATTTGGTGAAAAACCAGGTTTGGACATCAGTAAGCATTGATGGACCTGAAGAAATAAACGATCAACTAAGAGGAAAGGGCTCCTACAAAAAAGCCCTTGCAGCCATCGAAAAATTGTCCGAGGGCAAAATCCTCAACGGCTTAGCCTGTGCAATAACAACCATAAACTACAAACACTTAGACCACGTTGCCGAGTTAGCTGACAAGTACCATGCCAACTTTGTCTGGTACAACCATCTTGTTCCGAGCGGACGAGCAAAAGCAACCATGGATTTGACCCCAACTCCAGAAGAGTATGAGTGGACGTTAAACCACATCTGGGACATAACTGAGAAGTACAGGGGCAAATTTGAAGTCCATGTACACTGCCCTCACTTTGCCCGAGTCGTAAAACAGAGACTGTCAGAAAAAGAATTTAACCAATGGTACGAAAAAGAGTTCCATGGCAAATGTACATACTTCGCTTTCGGCGGTTATCTAAGCGTAACCGAAAACGGTGACTTAATCCCTTGTTTCTACACGGACCTGCAGCCTTCCGAACCCATGATGCTGGGTAACATACGCAGCAAAAGTTTAACAACCGCTTGGGAAGAAATCAAAGCATCCAAATACTACAATAAATTCCAAGACAGAAACGTACTCAAGGGCAAATGTGGAGTATGCGAGTACCGAGAGATCTGCGGCGGATGCAGAAATCGAGCATTTGCATACACGGGCGACATTGCCGAATCTGACCCTGCATGCATATACGTTCCTGAGAGCCTTCGCAAAAAATAACTTTAGTTAACAGGTATAGCGATGAGTGCAAATAAAACCAAAGTAGCATTAGTTACTACTCCACTTCTGCAAAAACGGGGTAACCATCCGCTTTTTCCACCCCTGGGTTTAGCATATATGGCAGCTGTTTTGGAGGAGAACGGTTTTGAAGTCAAGATTTTCGATTGTCCAGTGTGCGAGCTTGACCACGAAAAATTAAAAGCTGAATTGGGCACCTACCAACCAACGATAGTTGGAATCGGCTCGATGACACCTACGATCGAGTCAGCACTTAAATCTGCCCGCGTAACAAAAGAAGCCTGCCCAGACGCTAAGGTGTTGATGGGTGGTCCTCACGCAACTTTTTCTGGAGAAGAAATCCTCGCATCCGAAAAAGCCGTTGACATAATTGTGAGGGGTGAAGGAGAAGAAACAATCGTAGAACTTGCCAAACAACTGCCCCTTGGCGAGGTAAAAGGCATTGCCTTCCGAAAAGACAACCAAATAACCCATACAGCAAACAGACCCTACATTCAAGACCTTGATTCACTGCCACTTCCAGCCTACAAGTTGCTTCCAATGGAAAAATACAATATTACAGGACGAAACCTGCTTTCAATAATTAGCAGCAGAGGATGCCCCTACCAGTGCCCGTTCTGTGTTGCCTCACAAATGTTCGGCGCACCGTTTAGAGCAAGAAGTCCCCAGAAGGTCCTTGACGAAATGGAATGGTTAAGGGATGAGTATGGCGCTGAGGGTGTAGCTTTCCAGGACGACACATTAACTTTTAACAAGGCACGTGCGCTTGAAATCTGCGACGGCATGATCGAAAGGAAAATGAAGTTGCCTTGGGGCTGTGGAACCCGTGCTGATGCAGTTACAAAGGACCTTGTGGCAAAGATGAGTAAAGCTCATTGCGACGAGGTGATGTTCGGCGTTGAGTCGGGTTGTCAGATGATGCGCGATTTGCTGAAGAAGAAGGTTACGAACGAGCAGTGTGAAAACGCGATTAAATGGACTAAAGAAGCAGGAATCTTCGTTACTGTATCAGTCATTTTGGGGTATCCCGGCGAGACAAGAGAGACTTTGCAGGAAAGCCTCGATTTTGTACGTAGAGTGGAACCTGACGATGTTTGGCTTTGCCACGCAACTCCTTTTCCCGGAACTGAACTTCGCGAGTTAGTGAAGAGTTATGGGTGGAAGATGTCTGATAAGTGGGAACTGTATAACACTATGAACCCCATTTTTGAAGACCCCGCATTCCCAGCTAAGGATATTGCGGAAATCAGAAAAAACTTCTACAACAAATTCTACAGTCCAAAATACGTTATGCGGCAAGCCGTGAAAGGCTACTTGAAGGGTAACCTATACAGCAAGATAATGACCCGAACAGGAGCAAACTACATGCTTTGGCGAGCAATGGCTCACTTTAGCCGAATGTAAATTGCAAAGCAGCCGCCCTCCTCGTTTTTTCTGGACTGAGGCTTTTCTACGGAAACTTTATTACATATTCGAGCGGTTTTAAAACACCCATTGGGGAATTTAGATGACTAAAACCTCTGAAGCATACGGCACAAGAGAAAACTGGCCTCCATACACCTACAGGGACTACCCAGGCATAAAACCTGAAACATACGAAGCTTTCATAAAATTCCTAGACACTGAGAACACTTCGGGCCGCTTAATGGAACTACAACCTTGGGTTTCGGTTTGCGACAGCAGGTGCGCGTTCTGCTACTTCCCGACCACCGCTTCGAGTAAGGTGCAGATTGAACCATATCTCGCCTTGCTGAAAAAAGAGCTGGCGATGTACGCAAAAACCAAATATGTAAAAACTAGCGTTTTTGACGAAATAGTTTTAGGCGGAGGAACACCCAGCGTTCTTAGCGCTGAACAAATAATTGATTTAATCGACTTCTGCAAAGCCAACTTTAACACAAGCAAAGAATACTTCATCAAAGTCACCGGTTCCTCAAAGACCCTTGCGCTTCCAAAAATCGATAAACTAGCAGAATACGGCGTCTACCAGATGGATATGGGTGCACAAACCTTCGACGATAAACTACGCAAAGCGTTATGCTTACCCGATAGCGCTGCCGATGTCGAGAAAGCCATAAGGCATGCTAGAAAACTTGGGTTAGTGGTCTGTGTTGACCTCATGTATAACTTGCCAGGGCAGACAATGGAAAGTTGGGTGGACACACTCAAGAAGACGATAGAGTTGGATGCAGAAGTTGACGCTTACTCATTACATGTAGATCCTGGAACAATTTTAGAGAAAATGATTAAAAATGGCACCTCGCCTCCACAAGGCAACGCGGAGAATGAGAAGCAAATGTTCATAACTGCTCACAAGATGCTCACCGAAGCAGGCTACAAAGCCGTTGGACACGACCGTTACAGCCGAGTGGAGTGGCATATGAGGGAGAACTGCCTTAACGGCTGGCCATGGGGAGGCATCTTAACTACGGGCGCGGGTTGCTTCATGGGATACCTGCAGAAATTCTCCTATTCTAACATTGAAAACATAAACGATTACATGGAAACGGTGAAGTCTGACAAACTACCTATATGCAGACTCTCTGAATCAACGACTGAAGACATGATGCGCAGAACCATGACACGCCTCTACCTTCGATTGCCAGTTAGCAAAAAAGAATTCATGGAGAAATTTAACACCACCCCAGAAAAGGTGTTTCCAAAACAACTGCAGAAACTCAAGGAGCAGGAATTAATCGAGATTGACGACAAAGAAATTCGTTTAACCAAGAAAGGCGAACTCTGGAAGGGCAATATCGCTTGGGAGTTTGCGCCTAACCAAACAAAATAATTATTTTGTTTTCCGCATATTTTTTTAAAAGATTTTGGCAATAAGAATAGCGAAATTGTTCTTTAAAGAATTTAAAAAAAGAAAAGAGAGTGGGAGTTTTTTAGTGCCTCTGTGGTTGAATGCCATACCAGGTCATTACTTTGCCGAGTATCGGTACGATTACGCCTAATGCAATTAGTGGCACGAAATTAGTTACAACAGCCAATACCGGGTCTACTTTCCAAGAATCTTGAGCCATCTGTCTTGCGGGGTCAAGTGAGATAGTGTAATTCAAGTAAGCTTTGAGTACTGAGACTATCACCGAAGCAGTCAAACCTGCGCCAAGCAACCGTTTGAAGTTTGTAGATCCATTGTTGAGTGCGCCAGCCATGTAACCGATGATAACACCGTAGACAATCCAGTAAAGCATGCTGACGTCGCCAAAGAAGTTGTAAGTAGTTACACCCGCACTTGCATAAATTCCGTTATATTGACCTGCTTGCGCTACGTAATAAAGGCCGCCCATGACGAAGCCTGCAGCTCCACCTGCCCACTTATTCCATAGCAAGCCTAAAACCAATGGGATACCGAGAATAATCATTTCTGCAAAGCCATTAACAAGAATGACCGCGATCGTGTTTGTTGCGCCGAGAACGTGGTGCTGTCCGCCGACGTTGACGTAAACCGCGAGAACATAGATGAGTAATGCTAGAATTAATGGAATAATAATGCCGCCGAAGATTATTGATAGGTTAAGTTTGTTTTCTGCCAATTTCTATCCCTTACCTCTATTTTACATAATGGCATATTTATAAGCTTTAATGCTTGAAAGCTTTCTTCAAAGAATTTGTATCCATGCAAATTGAAAATAACGCCCAAGAAGCGCCACTATTTCTGTAGCCTAACATGACCAATCTCTATACCATAAGAAGACACGAATTTTTTCTTCGAAGTTCCCTCTGCTATTTTCGCCGAGACAGGCGTAGAAACAGAGTGAAACCGATTGATACTATGTTACGTATGAATACTTAAAAACTGTGAGGAAAACTTTGGCGCTTCAGATTTCAAAATAGATTTATTAAGAAAAGAAGTTGGGGGAGGTTAATAGGCTGAATGCTTTTGAGGCTGAATGCCATACCAGGTCATTACTTTGCCGAGTATCGGTACGATTACGCCTAATGCAATTAGTGGCACGAAATTAGTTACAACAGCCAATACCGGGTCTACTTTCCAAGAATCTTGAGCCATCTGTCTTGCGGGGTCAAGTGAGATAGTGTAATTCAAGTAAGCTTTGAGTACTGAGACTATCACCGAAGCAGTCAAACCTGAGAGGAGCATTCGTTTGAAGTTTGTAGATCCATTGTTGAGTGCGCCAGCCATGTAACCGATGATAACACCGTAGACAATCCAGTAAAGCATGCTGACGTCGCCAAAGAAGTTGTAAGTAGTTACACCCGCACTTGCATAAATTCCGTTATATTGACCTGCTTGCGCTACGTAATAAAGGCCGCCCATGACGAAGCCTGCAGCTCCACCTGCCCACTTATTCCATAGCAAGCCTAAAACCAATGGGATACCGAGAATAATCATTTCTGCAAAGCCATTAACAAGAATGACCGCGATCGTGTTTGTTGCGCCGAGAACGTGGTGCTGTCCGCCGACGTTGACGTAAACCGCGAGAACATAAATGAGAATTACTAGAATCATTGGAATGATAATGCCGCCGAAGATGTCCGATAACTTGAATTTGTTTTCTTCCAATTTTTATCCCTTGACTTATTTTACGTGGTGACGTGTTTATAAGCTTAATGCTTGCTTGTTTTTACACCCAACGGCGACCTGCTATAACTTCACACAAGTAACTGTACGAATAACACAATCAATTGAAGTCCGCAATTAGAATAGAAAAATAAAAGAAAAGATAAAGGGGGAGTTTTTTATTGACGCGCCATCTTGATGGTCGCTAGCTAGGGGTAGTCGTGATGGACAGACAAACGAGCATGTTCCGCATACTAGACAGTCTTTGGCCCAGAGTTTTTCAGCTTTTGCGAAGTCGCCTTTTATTACGGCATTGTAGATTGCTATGGGTTGTAGACGTACTGGACAAGCATTGAGGCATCTTCCGCAGTGAATACACGCTGTAGATTTTTTAATTTTCTTAACGGTGCTTTTTGTGAAGTAGATTATGCTTGAGGTTCGTTTGGTTACTGGTGCGTCGATTGTTTGGAGAGCGGTTCCCATCATTACTCCGCCGACAACTATGTTTCCGATGTCCTTTGTATTAATGTTGTTTTGGATAAGTATGTCAGATATCGGAGTGCCAATTTTCACCAGTAGGTTTTTGGGTTTTGCGACGTCACCGTTTAGTGTGATGACTCTGGATATTAGTGGTTCACCTTCGAAAACGGCATTTGCGATGGCGTTTAAGGTTGAGACGTTCTGCACTATTGTACCCATTTCGTAGCTGCGTTTGTCGGGAGGTGTTTCGTAGCCAAGGATTGCTTTTTGCAGGACGCTTGCGTCGCCCTGTTGGTAGGTTAGGTGCTTTGCGATAACTTGGGTTTCTGGCTCCTTACCGAAGGCTTCCTGAAGTTTAGGTATAGCTTCAACTTTGCTATCTTTAGTTGCTACTATAACTTTTGGGTTGCCAAGGATTTTGCGTATAACATGGACTCCACGCACGAGGTTTGCTGTTTTCTCGATCATTAAGCGTTCGTCTGCAGTGTCATATGGTTCGCCTTCTGCACCGTTTACGATTATGGTAGTTACTTTCTTATCAGCGGGGATGGAGAGTTTGATGCTGGTTGGGAAACCTGCGCCTCCCATGCCGATGATACCTGCTTCCCGGATACGCTTCAGCAATACTTCGTTTGAAGTGTCTTTGAGTTCATCTTCAGAAATTGGAGTTAAGGTTTTATCTTTGGTTTTCTTGCCGTCGCCTTCAATGTAAACGGCTTCGGTTGCCATTTCAAAGCAGCTATTGTATACGTTCGCTATTTTTATGACTTTTCCGCTGATTGGGCTGTGGACGGGTGCGCTGATGCGTTCTTTGGAGTCTGCGATTTTTTGTCCGATGACAACGCTGTCGCCAACAGAAACCAGGGGAGTGTTGGTTGCCCCAGATTGTTGGTTGGTTAACACGACTGCGATTTTAGGGTCAGGGAAGATTTCAATAGGTGTTTTTCTTGCAAGGTCTTTCTGTTCTTTTATTTCAACTAAGTTTGCCATTTTGTTCATCTCCCGAAGGGTTTGCCTATGCGAACACGGTCAATAAGCGGAACTGTCAAGTTCATGATGAGCAACGCTAGCAGTGAGCCGCCAAAGAAGTTCATATAGGTTTGTATCAGTATGGTCAAAATTGCCAGACCGATACCAAAGATGATTTGTCCAACTCCGCTAAATGGTGTTGTCGCTGGATCGGTTGCCATAAAGAACGCCATGAATATTGAGCTGCCGATGAATAACTCGAAGAATAATCTTGTGGTTAGATCTGCGTCTACATAGATGAAGGAGAATACAAGTGACATAACTGCGATGGTGATAAGGTAGCTGACTGTGATTTTCCATTTGATGTATTTGCGGGCTAAGACAAAGAGCGCGATTCCTGCGATGATAACTGCGATGCTGGATGCTCCACCGACCCATCCATGGTATTTTGCTAAGAACATAACTGATTCGATACTAGCCGGAGATTGAGCTGTGGGCAAGCCATAGCAAGCTTGTAAGTAGCTGCCAAATGTGGCGCCACCGTTTCCGTTGACGATGGAAGTTGCACTGATTCCACCTGCCAATGCTGGAACTTGAAGAAGTCCAGTTTTTAGGTGGAATGCTGTGATGAGTGTTGCGGGTAGTGTTGGGAGCAAGATGAGGAATTTGGCTGCTGCTGCAGGATTAACCAGTTTTTTGCCTGCGAGGCTCATGACTTTCTTGAAGACAACGATGCCTACGACTGAGATTAACGCGAT
Organism: Candidatus Bathyarchaeota archaeon; assembly: GCA_963777155.1. Classification (GTDB taxonomy): domain Archaea; phylum Thermoproteota; class Bathyarchaeia; order Bathyarchaeales; family Bathycorpusculaceae; genus Bathycorpusculum. Next base: position 6,005 of record CAVZPM010000022.1, on the reverse strand, counting down.
ATAGAAGAACGCAAGGGGTGCTTCAACCGGTACCCCAGTTTCTAACCCGACTGCCATTGTTGGGAATCCGAGAGAAAAACAGTTAATGACGATTAAACCAAATACTGCTGCGGACCAAGTGTTTACTTCGCTATCAGATGTTACTTTGCCGATAAGCAGGTCGACTGCGACCGCTATGCCAACTGCTATGAGTGCGCCGATGGCAACGGTTAAGCCTAGATTCCATCCTGAGGGGGTAGTGACTTCTGACCAGAGCGCGATTGAAACAATGGTTACTGCCAGTATGGCGAAAAAAGTGTATTGCATCATGCGATTTTTAGACATTGGACCTGTTATGTGTGGTGCTGGGTTTACAATTAGTTCGTTTGGTGATTCATTACTCATTTGATTAACCTTCTCAAATGAAGAATTTTATTTAAAGTCTTAGATATTAAACTCTTTCGGAGATAGTGGATAAGCAACCACAAACTAGTAAACCTTGCTTCTAGGTAAAGCCTAATACATCCAGACAGCAAACTATCTCTGATTGCGGAGCGGGAACACTTTGACTAATACGGAAAACAGTTCGCTGGAAGGAACAACTTTAGCCGTGTACATGTACGCTGTCAATAAAGGCAAACCTGTTGGTCCCCGCGACGTCATGAAGGGTATCGGACTTAGCAGTCCCAGCGTCGCTTACAGACACCTGCAGAAGCTCGAAGATCTTGGAGATTTGCAGAAAAACGAGTATGGCGAATACACAGTTAAACGCAAAGCGCATATCCGAGGACAAATATGGATTGGCAACCGTCTATGGTTGAAGATGTGGCTTTACGCCTCGGTGTTCCTCGCAATCTTAATTGTTGAAATCATAATTTTAATCCTTCATTATTCGGTTGAGACAAACGAGTTCAAAGTTTTCTTCTTCCTTCTGACAATCATCACTGGGTTTGCTTTGGCGGTTTTCACCGTGGAAGGGCTGTTACAAAGTAAGCGCAAAATCAATGTTTTAACTGAGTAAAAACCTTAAGACATAAAGAAAAGGGGTTAGCGTGCTTGTTGTCCTTTCAGCTTGAACTATGGGCTAGAAGACAAAGGAAACGGCTTGAGCCGGTCGTGGGTAGAACAAGTTCTGTGGCAAGTTTTCAGGTTAAGTCGAAAGAAGAAATGTCGTTTTTTCCCCGAAAACACTAATTTTTTCTTCTAATCGGCAGTTGTGAAAACAAATAGAGGTGACAGAATATTCTAAAAAGAAGAAGAAAAGGTGTGTGCGCGTTGTTTTCTTCTTCTAACTAGTGAAATTGGATTGCTTTCTGCGGTTTTTAGAAGAAAGTAAAAAATCAATTTTATAGAGTAAGTTTTATATCAGCTGGGCAAACTATTTCCACTGTGAAATAAATGAATCCAACCACAACTCCCTTGTTTATGGTTGTTTGGCGATGTACCCGCAACTGTGTTGGTACTTGCACATATTGCAGTTACATTAAAGATTACGCTAAAGACCAAGAGCTAAGCACCGAACAAGCCAAACACATGGTTGATGAAATGGCAGAATTCGGCTCGCAATGGTTCGGAATCAGCGGCGGAGAGCCCCTGGTTCGACCAGACATTTGGGAAATTATTGAGTATGCTGAGAAAAAACATAACCTCAACGTCAGTTTGATCACTAGCGGCTATGCATGGGATGAAGAACGCTTTGATAAGCTACGGAAATATAATGTTAAAACAGCCATCAGCATTGATGGTATGAAAGATACAAACGACAAAATAAGACGCCAAGGCGGCTACGATAAAGCCCTCCACGCTATGAAGAAACTCTCAAGCGTTGGCTTACTTGACTGCTTAGTCACCACTATGACTAAGTATAACATTCACCAGATGGCACATACAGCGGCGTTGGCAGAAGAATATAAAGCCCGCTCAGTCGTCTACCACAACCTCGTGCCAGTAGGACGGGCAGGCGAACACATGGAAGACCTCGCACCTACCTCCGAACAGTATGAGGTAGCATTCAATGAAATCTATGACATACAACGTAAACTCTATGGTAAAGTCAAAGTCAATGTTTATGCGCCCTTCTATGCACGTATAGTCAAACAGAAGAACCCTGTTGACTTCTGGGATTGGTTTAACGAAGGATACTTGGGCAGATGCACCATAGGCGGTAACTACATCGGCATAACAGAAAACGGCGACTACCGAAGCTGCGGCTTCCATGAAGGCTATCGTATTGGTAACGTCAAAGATACAAAGCTACGTACAGCATGGGAGCAACTCCAAAAAAGCGACTTCCACCTCAAACTTCGCGATAAAAGTAACCTTAAAGGCAGATGTGGAGTATGCGAATACAGAGAAATCTGCGGTGGATGCAGAACACGAGCAGAATACTATACTGGCGACCTCTTCGAATCAGACCCAGCATGTAATTATATACCCAAAGTCTTGCGGGAAGACCCAAAGTATCTTGCGGAACTACGCAAGAACCCCATGGGTAAAAAGCAATAAACCAAACCCTTTCTTTTCGCTTTTTGTGTTCAAACTTGGCACTTATAGAAAAGCGAGGCCATAGATACCCTAATCGCTTTTTCCAAAAAAGCTATTGGTAAGAAAGTTTTCTTCGATTATATATACGTCAATTTATTGAGGAGTTGGTTTTGTTTGGGAATTGTTCGAAAATGGGATGAAGCATTTGGGGTGGAATTTGCCTTACCAAATAGGCAATTATTGCACCCCTCTAGAAAGTAGTTCATTATCTTCGCTTAGTCATCTACAAAAACTATGTTAAATCGAGACAGACTTACGGGTTCTAAAGAGCAGAAAGGTTCTTTACTCAACAGATGATAGTCGGTAGATTGGAGATAATACTGTGCCCTTAGCGTTTATTATTGGAACTGCTGGCTCGGGTAAATCCCTCTTCACGGCAGCTTTTGCAGAATGGCTTAAAATGTCAAAACAAGACGTTGCCGTGGTCAATTTGGATCCTGGAGCATTAAAACTGCCTTACCAACCAGATGTTGATGTCCGAAACTACGTGGAGGTTGGCAACATAATGGAAAAATATGGTTTAGGTCCAAACGGCGCTTTAGTTATGGCTGCTGATTTGATAGCGGATGAGATTGAAAACTTAACCCGCGACATCGAAGAAGCCCATGCAGACATCGTACTTGTGGACACTCCCGGTCAAATGGAGCTGTTTGCTTTCCGCGCAAGCGGCCCATACATCGTTAACGAATTAACCAAAGAGCCTAAAGCATTAATCTATCTCTTCGACGCTGTTTTCTCAATTAATCCATTAAACTATGTTTCAAACATGTTCTTGTCCGCAGCAGTTTACAATAGGTTTTTCCAGCCACAAATACATATTCTCTCAAAAAGCGACTTGATACCTAAAAAAGACGTACAGGCTATTGCAAGTTGGTCTGCAAACACCAATGCATTGGAAGATGCCATTGAAGAAAGACTCGAGGGTACGAAACGCTTGTTCAGTCGTAACATGATGCAAGCTATCAACAAACTTGGCTTGAAGTTCCTGTTGATGCCTGTTTCATCTAAATCGAACGAAGGCATGGTAAACGTTAACACGATGCTTGAACGCATTTTGAACGAAGGAGAAAAATACACAACTTAAACGCTGATCAGTGACCAACTTGCAGCAAACGCGCCACGCTTAGACTTCAGGTATGAATCGGCGCCAGAAATAATGATAACATCGTCATCTTGGGGCATTAACTCCTTGAGAAGTAGGTTTGCAGCCTTAGGATATTGCTTTTCTATACAATTGCTCACGGATTCGATGCACAGATGACCATTCTTAAAAACGATGACTAAGGCTTTCCGTGCACCCGCAATAATGGCTGCGTCACGCTGGTCAATCCCAGATTCTACCTTTTGCCCACTTTTCTTAACTAGAAAAGCGAAATTAAACTCAGATTGAGCCAATTCAGATCTTGGAATTTCAACTCGTTTAGGGAAGATTTCTTGAAATTGCCGCCAAATATCCAAGCCTTTTTGGGTTAAGTTGCAACCTTCTTTAGAGGTTTCAATCAAAGCGGCTTCTCTTAATCTACTTATTATGGTCCGCACCGCGCCATCCCCAACGTTGAGTTTTTCAGCTAATTTGTTTCTGCCCAACGGTTTCTCCGACAGTAGCTCCAAAGCATAGAAAACATGGAATATTGTGAAGGTGGTTGATGGCCCTGGGGCTTTTTTTCCTGCAATTTCCTGCATGAACTTCTTGAGGGACGATGCCATGTTATGCACGTTAATAGTAAAGAGGTGACAGGGTTTTTATAACTTGTCAAAATTGAAGAGGTCGGTTTTTGAAGGCAACAACAGAAACCTCAACAAGTGCACCTGACTTGAGTTCTATTCCAACCGTTACTCTGGCGGGAAAATTAGTCTTAAAGTATTTGGCATATTCACGGTTAAACTCTTCAAACAACGACATTGAGGAAAGGTATACTGTGGATTGAACCACATCTTTTAAGTTATAGCCAGCAGCTTCCAAAATGGATTTAATGTTTTCCATAACTTGTTGTGTTTGAAGCTTGATGCTTTCAATGATTAGTTTGTCATCCATTGGATCAATAGCCAGTTGTCCTGAAACAAATAGGAAATTTCCAGCTTCCACAGCTTGACTGTAAGGACCAAGGGGTTTTGGTGCATTTTGGTTAATCACAGTTCTTTTCATCGGTATCCCTTTGTGTTTGTTAGTTTAGGACTAAAAATGGTTTTTGTAAAGCATCTGCCTTAAATTTGTTTGTCGAATAGTTGTCTGCATTGTCGAAAGCCTTTTAAGAAAAATGGCAAGTTACTATGCCTATCATACGATTGAACGGAAGAGAGAATCCAATGAGAAAAAATGGAAGATACTTGTTCACATCCGAATCAGTTGGAGAAGGTCACCCTGATAAAGTCGCAGACCAAATATCCGACAGCGTTTTAGACGCAATATTCACCCATGACCCCAAAGCGCGTGTAGACTGTGAAACCCTTGTCATGCAGGGAACAGTAATGATTACGGGTCAAATAACAACTTGCTCCTACGTTAATATCCCAAAAATTGTCCGCCAAACTCTGCAGGAAATTGGGTTTGACAATGCAAAGGATGGTTTGGATTGGGAAACATGCGGTGTTTTAGTTTCATTAACTGAGCAGTCTCCGGACATTTCGATGGGAGTAACTGAGTCTAAAGGTCACGAGCAAGGTGCTGGAGACCAAGGAATGGTTTTTGGGTATGCATCTAATGAGACAAAAGAACTCATGCCGTTGCCCATTGTACTAGCGCATAAACTTGTTAAACGTCTAGCGGAATGTAGAAAAACAAAAATCATGCCTTATCTTCGACCTGACTGCAAATCTCAGGTTACTGTTGAATATGATTGCTGCAAACCAAAATGCGTAAAAACCGTAGTCATTGCTGCACAGAATAACGGTAAAGTCGACGATGCGACACTAAAGAAAGATGTAATCGAAAAGGTCATTAAATATGTAATCCCGCCAAACATGTTGGCTGAAGACATAAAATACGTCATTAACGGCACTGGCAGATTCGTCATTGGTGGAACCCTTGCCGACTCAGGTTTAACAGGAAGAAAAATCATCGTTGATACTTACGGTGGAGTTGGAAGCCACGGAGGCGGATGCTTCAGCGGCAAAGACCCATCAAAAGTCGATCGTTCTGGCTGTTACATGGCAAGATACATCGCCAAAAACGTCGTTGCTTCAGGATTAGCTGAACAATGTGAAGTCCAGATTTCCTACGCTATCGGCGTTGCCCAACCAATATCGGTGTTGGTAAGCACTAATGAGACAGGCAAACTCCCAGACGAACAAATCTTAGCTTTGGTCATGAAATACTTTGATATGCGACCTAAAGCAATAATTGACCATCTAGACCTGCTAAGGCCCATCTACAAAAAAACAGCTGTCTTTGGCCACTTTGGCCGCGAAGACGTAGAGTTCCCTTGGGAAAAGACTGACAAGGCTGACCTGCTTAAAAAAGAGTTGGAAAAAGCCAAAAAACC
>CAVZPM010000021.1:0-26566 GCA_963777155.1 Candidatus Bathyarchaeota archaeon | reverse complement strand
CTAAAGGTTAATTGCGTTTCTTAGCGCTAACAATCGATATTACGTCTCGGTCTTTTAGGATAGCATCTTCGCCGATTCGCCTTTTGTCTCGAGCGTCTACGGCATAGAGAAAGCTTTCGCCAAGTTCACTGTGGATTATATATGCGAATAGGTGGGCAGTAGTGCCTTTGGGGACTAAGTACGCATCGGGAAGAACCCGTCCGTTGTAGTCGGATAAATGCTCTAAGTCTTCGACTGGGTAGATGGTTATCATATCTAAGAGTTTGAAGTATGCAGTGTTTAGGGCTTCTTGAACGCCCGAGGATCCGTTTGTTTTGAGTATTTTTTCTTTTACTTGTTCAAGCGCCTTAATCTGACCTGCCGACAGCTTTTCCGGATGCGTTATTTTGAAGTCTTTGTCGCCTGGTTTGTAATCAATCAGCTGTTTCTCCGCTGCTCGTCTTAGTACCAACTCAGCTTCTGCAGAACATGGGATAACGATGTAGTCGAGTTTTTTCATTCTTTCAACATTTGCTTGGGCGGTTGGCAAATCTATCTTATTGGCTACAATAAGCAGCGGCTTAGATATTCTCCGTAAGTTGTCTATGAAACGGTAGAAATCATCATCTGTCCAGGAGGCTGGGGCCTCAATGTTCAAGTTTGCGCGCCGAGCGGCTTCGCTGATGAATTGGCGTTTTATGCTTAACCCTGATAAGCGGTCTTCAAGATGGTGAGCGATGCCTTTTTTGTCGGCTTCAGCGGTTCTAGGATTTTTGACCAATCTTTCTTTATGATAGTTACCATCCACATGGTTATTTCGCGTTCAAGGAACTTTATGTCTTCTAAGGGGTCGTGTTCGCCGGGTTTGCAGCTTTTTCCTTCGCAGTCGGTTCCGCCCGAAGCGTCAACAACGTGGATGAGGGCGTCTGCTCGGCGGATTTCGTCGAGGAACTGGTTACCTAAACCGCGTCCTTCCCAGGCGCCTGGAACGATGCCTGCTATGTCGACTAATTCCACTGGGACCAGGCGCGCACCGTCTATGCAGAGGCTGTTTCGGGGATTGTCCTGCACCTTAAAGTCTTCGTGGACGCATTTGGTTCGGACGTAGCCGACTCCTCGGTTTGGCTTAATGGTGGTGAAGGGGTAATTGGCGATTTCCACAGCCGCTAGAGTTGCAGCGCTAAAGAAAGTGGATTTTCCCGTGTTTGGTTTTCCAATTACGCCAAGTAAACGTGAATACGATTTTTGCATAGACAATTTATTTCACTACCTTAGTGTTGTTAAGTGTAGGGCTATATCGTTTGTCCTTTAAAAAGACAGACAGATGCGGTTGCAGTAAGGTGTATATATTGAAATAGAGATACTGATATCATAATAAACAGGATATCCCTACCTAGAGGTGTTAGCTGAGAGAAGTGTACCAAATAGGCAAAAGATTGTTCGTATTCACTACTATTATATTATTTATTGTAGGCAGCTTTGCCCAGATACAAAGCGCAAACACTTCTAACCAGTCCCCCTCAGACTGGACCGCACACCCAATGTATATTTCACCTTTTTCAGGATCTTTAACTCCAATAGGCTATACTCCAAGCCAGATAAGAACAGCCTATAACCTGCCATCTTCAGGCGGCAATGGAACAACCATCGCCATAATTGACGCCTATGACACACCAAACATACTGACTTACTATAACTCATTTTCTAATCAATATAATCTCCCGGACAACAGTACCGGCAATTTCATAGTCCATAAGATGTCACAAAATATGCAAACCGATGGCAATTGGGCCATGGAAACCTGTCTAGATGTTGAATGGGCTCATGCCATAGCTCCCAACGCAACAATACTTCTTGTGGAAGCCGTTAATCCAACTGATTTTGCCCTTTTTTCAGCCGTCGATTATGCCGCAAACCAGCCGGGCGTAGTTGCAGTTTCAATGAGTTGGGGTGGTGATGAATTCTTCAACGAAGCAAATTTTGATTATCATTTCAATAAACCCGGCATCACTTTTTTTGCCTCTTCAGGTGACGACGGTTCGAAAGTGTTTTGGCCAGCGGTTTCAGCAAACGTGGTTAGTGTTGGGGGGACAACGCTTAATCTTAACTCCGATGGAACAGTAATTTCTGAGCTATCTTGGTATGATAGTAGCGGTGGGGTAAGCAGCTATGTAACCAGACCTAATTTCCAAACTAACTTTGGACTTGCCTACGCTAAACGTGCTGTTCCAGATGTTTCTTACAACGGAAATGCTACAACTGGTGTCTCTGTTTACAATGGTACATGGTGGAAAGTAGGTGGTACGAGCGCAGGTGCACCTCAGTGGGCTGCAATTCATGCTCTCGGACTCTCCGTTACCAACTCTAACCTTTACGGTAGAGCACTATCGGCATATTCTACCTATTTTCGAGACATAACTTCGGGATCTAACCATGTTAATTCCGCAACCTCAGGTTACGACTTGGTGACCGGTTTGGGGAGTCCTTTGACAATTAATTTTGGGACTGAAGTTACCGTTTCTCCAACGTATGGTCCTCCAGGTGGTTTGTTAACAATCAATGGTGTAGGCTTTATCCCAGGGAGTTCAGTAAACATTTCCTATCGAAACTCAATCAATACCTCTTGGGTTTCACTATTCAACAACTTTACAATATCTGCAAATGAATTCTCTTTTCCCATTAGCGCCCCAGATCTGTTACAGAACAACATAGCAGGAGACAACCCGCAACAATTTGATACGATTACATTTAACGTTACAGACAATAGCAACGGGCGCTCATACAAAACTGCCATTCCATACTCGGAATGGCGTAGAGGTATAGCTCAAATAGGCAACTTAACTGCCCAAGGATTATACGGTAATGACACGAATTTGGCATTGAACATTTTTGTCCAAAACGGCGATTCTTTACCTATCAGCGGGAAATGGTTTAGCCCGGGCAATATTTCGCTATTTTGGGATGGTGAAGTCAATTTAGGCACAGTTCTAACGGACGAAACCGGGTTCTTTAATACAACCTTGCAAGTGCCAACAACAACTCCCGGACAACACACTCTAGTAATCAGGGATAACAGTTCTGATTTTTGTATTAACCTAACTCGTTTGCCAATCGTTGCAAACAATTTCACCGATTCCTGGCAAACATCCGATGTTAACTTGACCTTGACACCTGACTATGGAGTGAACGAAACGTTCTACAGAATAAACGGCGGCGCCACATTCAACGTTTCCAGTAATGGACAACCCACTATAACAACTGAGGGCAGCAACAACACCCTTGAGTACTGGAGTACATGGAGTCCTGACGGAACAAGTACAATGGAGCTTCCACACGTAACTTTGATAGGAATAAAACTGGACAAAACTGCTCCAACAGGCTCAATAACACCCAGCGGAGTCATCGTTGACAACCCGAACATTACGCTTAGTTTGAATGCAAGCGATGGTGTTTCAGGAGTTGCACAGATCCGCTTTGCCAACGATAATAGCAACTGGTCAAGTTGGGAACCATATGGGGTTTCAAAAGAATGGCCTCTGGAAGGTGGGGATGGAATAAAAAGCATTTTTGTTCAATTTATGGATAATGCAGGTTTAATATCAACATATAGTTGCTCGGTCACTCTTGAAACATCAACCCCTTCACTGAGCCCATTAGTCTCAACAGCAAGTACAACACCAAATCCAACCCAAACACCAACTCAAACACCTACACCCTCACCGTTGAATATCCCAACACATACTCCTGAACCTTCCGTGACACCTCAAGTGCCAGAATTAAACATTCAGATTATTATTATGCTACTTATCGTTTCAACACTTTTATTGGCGCTAATTTCTAAAAGAAACCGCAAATAAACCAAATAACTCAAGCGTTTTAATTAGAGACTGCCTTGTACTCTTATTTTTTTATTAACGTCTTTTTCGCTTCTTAGGGCTGAAAATACAGCTGCCATGACGCAGAGAACAGCTGCAATTATGAAGGCGATTGTCAGCGCGTTCATGAATGGTGAGGCGATTGCGTTGGGGAAGAAAGTTTGTCCTTCCAGAACGGTTACTGTATGTTGGGATAATGCTGCAACCAAAGTTGGGTTCATAGTTTGAAGCAATGTTCCGATGGGGTTGTAGCCGAGGAAAGCTGCAAAGAGTGCTCCAGCTGCTGGTGTATGGCTGAATGCGGCTGCAACTTGTGGTGAAGCACCTGTACTCGCCACTGCGGTCGAAAGCGCCGTTGGCAGGGTTGCGTTTAGTGAGATGATGATTATGCTGAAGAAAATAGCTTGACTAATGGTTTGTCCGCAGTTTTGCAGAGTGGAGCGCATGCCTGAAGCGGCGCCACGGTGTTCAGCTGGACAAGAATTCATCACTGAAGCCATGTTAGGGGACATAAATATTCCATTTCCGATCCCCATGACTAAGAGAATTATTGCAAAAGGAAAATAACCGAAATTGGCTGGCAGAAGAGTGAACGCTAAGAAGGCAATGGCGGTTATTATCATGCCCGAAGTGGCTAGGATTCGTGCGCCATGTTTGTCTGATAACCAGCCACTTAGAGGACCAGTAATAGCTATGCCTATCGACATGGGGATCATGAAGATTCCAGCCCAAAACGGAGCAGAATCGTAGCTGTATCCTTGAAGGGGCAGCCAGATACCCTGCAAGAGCACTACAAGCATTATCATGACTCCACCTCTGGACATTGCGCTTAGGAAAGTTGCGATGTTTCCTGCGGCGAAGGTTCTGTTCTTAAATAGATCAAGTTTGAACATGGGGTCTGGCACTTTGCGTTCGATGAATGGAAATGCTACTAGCAAACCGACGCCAGTGATTAATGAAGAAATGACCCAGGGGTTGCTCCAGCCCATTGGAGAGTTGCCGTAGGGTGTTAAGCCGTAAGTTATAGATAGTAAAACTAGTGTTAAGCCGCCTCCGAAACTGATGTTTCCCCAAACGTCAAGTTTTTGCTTCTTTCTTTGAATGTGTTGTTCTTTTAGTTTCCAATATGACCAAGCTGTGCCGATGATACCGACTGGAACGCTGACTAAGAAGACCAAACGCCAATCATAAACCGCCAAAACACCGCCTAGAATCAATCCGATTAATGAGCCAGCCAGAAAAGCTAACTGATTTATTCCTAATGCTTTTCCGCGTTCGTTCTCGGGAAAAGCGTCGGTTATAATGGCTCCGCTGTTTGAGAAGAGGAATGCGGCGCCCACTCCTTGGATGATTCGGAACACTATTAACTCAATGGCTCCTGCGTCTCCTGTATTGGGTGTTAAAAACAACAGAATTGAGCCGATAGTGAATATGAGAAAACCCAGATTGTAAAGTTTGACTCTTCCATAGATGTCAGATAGTCTGCCGAAAGTAACCAATAGAGTGGCCGTCACGATGCTGTAGCCGAACATTACCCAGAGTAGATATTGGAATGATGTGAAAGGATTGATGTTTATGCCTCTAAAAATCGAAGGCATCGCTATCAGAACTATGGTCATGTCGATTGAAGCCATCAACATACCAAGAGTCGTATTAGAAAGCGCAACCCATTTGTACTGTACCATAATTTTAGTCATCTGAGTGAAGAGTTTTTTGGGCTAAAGGATGTATGGATTATAAAAATGTTGCTTTAGTTACACTCGGTATTTTACGAATTCCTCAGTTGCTCAAGGTTTCTGAGGCTAATCCATATAAGAAAACCAGTAGCCTACTCAGCCCTCGTTTGAGCGCTTCAATTTGAACAAAAAAGGGAAAGGATTGTTAAAGAAATTCTAGGGTTCTTTATGGTTGCTGTTTCCAAATTCAACAAAAAATTTTTCGAATAGGCTTAATCATTTATACTAGCACACCTCTTTTTTGGATAGCAGTGATACTTGTGATCAATCAATTAAAAGTCGGAGACAAAGCACCAGATTTCATTTTACCCGATGAGAAAAACAGGGCAAGAAGCCTGAAGGAGTTTTTAGGACAGAAGGTCGTGTTAGTCTTCTTCGTAGGCGCTTTAACTTCAAAATGCACAAAAGAGCGCTGTGATTTTAGAGATTCGATTGCACGGCTAATTGATTTGAAGGCTCAAGTTGTGGGAATAGACATTACTGTCTTCAATTCAAATAGGCGTTTTGCCGAGAAAAACAGACTACCTTTCCCAGTCCTTAGCGATCATAAGCGTGAAGTATTCGAAAAATATGGGCTTAAATTGAACGACTGCTTTGAACATGAAGACGGATCTTATGCTTGTTGCTGGGGAGAAGGGTGCTACCCAATTGAAAAACCCTCAATTTTTATCCTCGACGAAAACGGCATTGTACGTTACATGTGGGTTTCCGAAGATCCAGCCATGGAGCCAACTTATAAGGAAATAGAAAAAGTTTTAGAACACATTACGTCGGAGGAACAAGTGGCAATGATCACACCTACCGTCATAACGATTTCGAGGCAGGTGGGTAGCGGTGGAGACGAAATTGCCTTGGATGTCAGCAAGATTCTCGGTTATACTTACTTCGATAAGATTTTAATGGTAGATGCAGCCAAAAGCATTGGTGTTTCTGAGGAAGAAATTGCGGATTTTTCTGAAGATACTTACAAGGTTAAGGGGTTTGTAGATAAAATTCTTCAACGTAAGAAACCTGTTGTATCTCACGCCTTGAAAGACAATGCACAAATTAGGAAAGCCCTCGACGAGGAGGAATGCCTCTCCGTTATTCATGTGGTCATCAGTAGCTTGGCTAGTAGAGGGAAAACAGTTATTGTGGGACGAGGTGGGCAAGCAATATTGAAACATAAATTAGGCGTGCTTCACGTAAGGATCGTTGCTCCTGTAGACGTCAGGGTTAAACGAATCATGAAGAGCGAAGGATTGAGTCAAAAGGATGCTCTAAGGTTAATTGAAGACAATGACAAAGCGCAGGCTGAATATTTGCAAAGATTTCACAACATCAATTGGGAAGATCCAACGATTTATGATATGGTCCTGAACACAGGGAAGATGAATTTTGACATTGCAACAAAAGTAATAGTTAAAGCTGCATCGCAGGCATGGTAGTCCGCGTTGACGCTGAGGCTTGCCACCTGGCGGTGGGAGATAATAAGGAGAAAAGTTCAAAAATGCAAAATGATGAATCGAAGAATACATTTGCTTTAGGCAGAAGCGGACATGTCATAGTAAGCAAACGCTCCCTTAATCCGCAAGTGACTGAGATTACGTTGGTTGCACAAGAAATAGCTGAAAAAGCCCAAGCAGGTCAGTTTGTAATTCTACGGATAGATGAAGGAGGCGAAAGAATCCCTCTTACACTCTTCAAATGGAAGAGTGCGGAAGGCATTGCAGGAACGATTACGTTGATTTTCCAACACCTCGGAGTATCAACTAAAAAGCTCGCTGCCTTAAATGTGGGAGATGAAATACTAAATGTAGCTGGTCCATTAGGGAATCCTAGTTGTATACAGAATTATGGTGTTGCTGCAGTTGTTTGTGGAGGAGTAGGCACCGCGGCGGCTTATCCTATTGCGATGGCCCTTAAGGCTGCAGGAAACAAAGTTGTTTCCATTCTCGGAGCAAGGAATAGGGAACTTCTAATTCTCGAGGACGAAATGAAAGCAGTCTCTGATGAGTTGTTCATCTCAACCGATGACGGTTCAAAAGGGCAGAAAGGATTCGTTAGTGATGTTCTAAGATTGCTTATTGAGAAAGAATACCCGTTTGGCATCGTTTATGCTATAGGTCCGGTGCCTATGATGAGAGCAACAGCAGAGGTTACTCGACCTTACGGAATTAAGACAATAGTAAGCTTAAACCCCATAATGGTGGATGGTATGGGAATGTGCGGTTCTTGTAGAATAACCGTCGGCGGTGCAACAAAGTTTGCTTGCATCGACGGGCCGGAGTTTGATGCACATAAAACAGACTTTAAAGAATTAATGGGTCGATTAAGTGAATATCCTGCGGAAGAGAGTTCAGCGTTAGCCTTCCGTGAAAAAGGCGAAGGAGCTACTTGCCCATGCGGGAAGCAATGAAAGAAAAAGCCGCAGGTCAACCTAACAAAAATGCTGTTCCGATGCGTAAGCAATCACCCAAAACCCGAACACAGAGCTTCGAGGAAGTAGAAGTAGGCTATTCAGAAGCAGAAGCGTTGCAGGAATCAAATAGATGTCTTAGTTGTCCGAGCCCTCAGTGTGTTAAAGGCTGCCCAGTTGGACTAGACATTCCCGCGTTCATCAAGCTCGTCAAAGAGAATAAGCTTGACGAAGCCAGTCAAAAAATCAAAGAGAAAAACAGCCTTCCTGCAGTATGCGGTAGGGTCTGCCCCCAAGAAGAGCAATGCCAAAAACTCTGTTTGCTGGGGAAAAAAGGGCAATCAGTTTCGATCGGTAGGCTTGAAAGATTCATCGCTGACTTTGAGTTGGAAAGAGGCACGCACGTTCCTGTCTTGCCAAAACCATCAGGCAAAAAGGTTGCCGTAATAGGTTCAGGACCAGCTGGATTGACAGTGGCAGCTGAACTAGCAAAACTGGGTCATAAGGTAACAGTTTTCGAGGCGCTTCATAATACTGGCGGTGTTCTAATCTACGGCATCCCAGAATTTAGACTGCCGAAAAAAATTGTTCAGGCAGAAGTCGATTACATTAAAAGGTTAGGTGTGGAAGTGCGTACGGACATCCTAGTCGGAAGAACGTTTACAATTGAAGATTTGTTCAAAAGAGGTTATGACGCGGTCTTTATCGGCTCTGGCGCCGGGCTTCCATTATTCCTGAATATTCCTGGCGAAAACTTGTTAGGCATCTATTCAGCTAACGAGTTTCTCATACGAGTTAACCTTATGAAGTCATACCAGTTTCCACTCTTCGATACCCCACTAAAAGTAGGTAAAAAAGTGGCAGTCATAGGTGGAGGAAACGTAGCTATGGATGCAGCGCGCTGCGCTATACGATGTGGTGCGGAGGAAGTAAGCATAATCTACCGAAGATCAAAAGAAGAGTTGCCCGCTAGAAGGGAAGAGTTACTAAACGCCGAAGAAGAAGGTGTACATTTCAAGTTCCTTGTTGCTCCAACTAGATTCATAGGAGACGAGCAAGGGAGGGTAAACGCGATTGAACTTGTAACAATGGAACTTGGAGAACCAGATGCTTCTGGAAGGCGAAGACCGGTCCCCCTCAAGGGCTCAGAAACTATTTTGAAAGTTGATACTGTCATTGTGGCAATTGGACGAACTCCCAATCCGGTAATTCAAACCGTAACAAAAGGTCTCCAAACAACGGCACAGGGCACCATTGTCGCTGACCCCGAAACTGGAGAAACCAAACTTCCAGGTATTTTCACTGGCGGAGATATCATGACAGGGGAAGCCACTGTCATCAACGCTATGGGTTCAGGAAAAAGAGCTGCACAGGCTATCAATAAATATTTGCTTACCAAGAATCCAATAGAGAGTAAATAGATAAATAATCTACAGAACCTGCCTTAGGGCTTGGTAATTCTTCACTATCTTTGGGGTGTTTCTTTACTTATTTTCTATTTCTTGTTTCTATTGTGCCGTCTAGTTATAAGCTTTTTGATCGTTTTCTATTCTGGAAATCTTGTTGGTTGTTGTACCTTTCACTTCAATTCTTCTTCATTCAGGGGGTCTCTGTGTTGTCGACGGTCACGCTCGGTATCGCATACGCTACGTGGGACATGTTTTCTATACGTAAGAATATCCCGACTAAAGGCTTCAGAAGATTCCATATTGTAAGTTAAATGGGGTAAACTTCGCGGCTTCTTTATAACCATTTTAAAAGCTCCTCTCTCTTGTACTTTTTAAATAATTATAACAATGTGATAGGTAGAGATAAATTTTTCCTTCCATTAATCGGTTTAGAATAGTATCTCCGAAAAACAGAGCGCTTGTTTGCGAGGGTGAGTGCCCTTTAGGAAGCCGTTGCGCTATTGCCTTTTGTCAGAGTCTTTTCTTCTCTCCACTTGAGCTGTTTTCCCTGGACTATTTCACAAAGAAGGAATGCACTCTCTTTTGAATTTTAAGAATAGAAATCTGCAAATTTCACGGTTAGCAAAAAAACGATGCTAAAACAAGCGCTATTCTGTTTCTGTTGTTCCATGCCAACGTCTTTCTATATAGAGAATCAGGCTAAAAAGTCCCCTACTAAGTATCACCAGTATAAGTAGGGCAAATTCTTCATACGTTCTAACGGCGACGGTACGGATGATTTCTGCCCCAATAAAAAAGTTGAGGCTTAACGTTAAGTACCCAGATAAAGTACGGGTAGAAAACGATGGCTGGTACGGATCCCTGAGTTTTAGCTGAATAAAATGGGCGATCACTAATATGGCGCCGAAAGTTATCACCATACCTCCGAAAAGGTAGAGAACATCGGTAGCTATTGTAAGTATGACATAGATAGCGTCGTAAATGGCACCACCAGAAACATACGTACTTCCAGACAACAAACCAATAAACCCGGGATAAATCAAACTCAAAATGATGCTCAAAAAAGCTGCAACAAAAATAATAATCATCAACGCTAACGCTAAAAAGCTGGTTTTACGAGTTTTGTCTATAGGATGTTCCGCCATAAATCTGGGCAACCTAAAGGCTAACTTGTAACCTAAGCTGTATTCCCTTAATAAATTTGATTCAACGGCTACTTACTGCCTCGTTAGAGCATACATCAAGTCAGTCTTTGTAAGGACACCCACAACCTTCTTTGGATCAGCCCTGTCGAAGATTACTACTCTTCCCATTGCGTTTTCACTCATTCTCTTAAATGCATCCAAAGCAGTCTCATCAGGAAATGCACTTACCAACTTTCGTCTAGCTATTTGACCTACCGATGTTTCGCTCCGTTTATCTTTGTCAACTCTTGAGGCTTCCTCTAAAGTTACCCACCCAACAAGATCGCCGTTTTTATTTACCAAAGGATAACCTATATGATGGTATCTAGCAATTAGACGTAAGAATTCAGATACAGTCATAGTTTCTGGAATAGTTTTAACGTTCTTTGTCATAATGTCAGCTATCTTTATGCTGGCTAGAGCACTAGTTTCTCTAAGCAATACTGAAAGATGCCCCGTGCTTTCTTCAATTTCTTTAGCTTTTTTGAGACCTGACTTTCGTTTTTCCATCGCCGCAAGCATCACCCCTTCGATGACATCTGGTTCTTCCTCGATAACCCACGTGTTGATAACACGGTTTTCTACCGCTTTATAAAAGAAGTCTTCTGCGTCTTTTGTTCGGATAATAACCGTTGACCAATCCTTCAACGGATAAGCGCTTCCAATGGATATGTCGGCGAGTTCAGAGGTGAAGTCGGTACATTTTCGGCAGCTTGGCAAAATTTCGTTTGAAACCTCAGACAATGGAAGCCTAAGTTCGCTTTTACTTGTTTGAATTACAAGTTCCGAAGTCAAGCGTAACTGCTTGATATCCGATAATTCAATATTATACTTCTCTTTTAGATATTTCAGCAAGGCACTAAAAGATAGTGTACCAAAACAAAAGAGCCCAATAGTCATTCGTAAGTTACCGCTAATTCTATGCTGCCAAGCCCCCAGTTTTCGGAGAGCTAGCACGTGACAGGGCACTCCAACAAAGGCAATATTAGTTTTTCCATAACAGCTAACTGCAGTTCCGTATGCTGTGGCTATTGAAGAGGGAAAAAACTTGCTCCCTATCGCTGAAAGTACATCATCTGGCACCGTTGCTACAGCAGGCTTAGGTTTTGCAGGGTTTTCAGGTTCGCCCTGAGAAACAATAGCACTATCAAAAATCTTGGTTTCTATACCGAATTTCAGCAGAGAAGTGACTACACCTCCACCATGACTTAGTTCCCTTATTTTAGGATCAACTGCTTGAGCTAGAACCATTTTACGGTAGCACCCCAGTGCTTCATTCTTTATCGGAGCATCAGCCACAGCACTCAAACTTCTGATCATAAGCGCTTCTGAATGAGGGCAAATTTCGTAGCACATGGTACATAAATCAATGTATTTAGAGCAATCGCAGGTGTGCTTGACTTTTTCATCTTCAACATGCAAAGCACCCACTGGACAAGCGGCCTCACAAGCGCCGCAAAGAGTGCACAATCCGGCGTTAATTATTTTTTTTTCCAAAATATTGTATGCTATGAGTGAGTCATTTTTTTCTCCCATAGTTGAACCCTATCCTTATAACAATTGCGCAAGGGTTCTTAAAAGGATACATTAAAAACAGGGAAAAAGTTAAAAAAAGATGAGGGATCAAAAAAGCAGGTTAGGCTCTGATTTCCTCGGCCAAACCAACCTCTGGATTTGCTTTATACAATCAAATAGCCCTTGGCGTGCTATTTGATAACGCAGGAAGTGCGACTGTTTAATGAGGTGCTTTTATAAAATTTAATACTCTTAAGAAAAAGAAAACGATCAATGATTCATACAGGGAAAAGTAAGTGTAAACATACTAATACTGTACTATAAGTTAGGTCAACTGATCGGAAAGTTTTTTGGCAAAAGGTTCTGGGCATTATAAAAAATTCCTTTAGTCATGATTAATATTAAACGAATGCTTTGCCCTGCCTTGGAAGAATTGCTTTTCAGGTATTCTCCATGTCCGGAAAAAATATGGGCACCTTCTGAATAGGTTCTTTCACATTTACTCCATCTCAAGCAACATACTTGAGGAAACACGAAGGCTCTCAAATTGGTTTATTCTGGTTTTCCTCGATTTTTTGTTGCTCTGCGGAATGTTGTTTGTCAGTTAAGTTTTTTATTCGTTGTAAACGTTTGATGGGGTTATACCAATTCCATTTGCCAAACGTTGACATAACTGCGGGTACCAGATAGGTTCGTACGACTAGAGCGTCGATGAGTATGCTAAATGCGAAGGCGAAACCCATCTCTTTTAGCATCATGTTACTTGATAATAGTAGTGTGCCGAGTGAACCAGCAAGGATTATGGCTGCGGCAGTGATGATTCCGCCTGTTTGCTGAATGGCGTTAATGATTGCGTCGTTTAGATGTTGACCTTTGGCGGATTCTTCACGTATCCGAGTGAGGATAAATATGTTATAGTCCATGCCTAAGCCTAGCAGTAAAACGAAGAGAATCAATGGAGTAATGAATAACAATCCAAAGTTAAAAGCGGACTGGAACACAATCACTGTAACAGCAAGAGTCCACAGTATACTCATCAGTACTGACACTACAGCGAAGATTGGCAGAATTAGAGAACCCAACACAACGAATAGTACAATACCAACACCCAAAGCGACGATTGGTAGAATGGAGTTGAATTGGTTTTCGAAAGTCATTCTTGTATCCAGTATTTCCCCAGTTGTTCCACCAAAATAAATTCCTGTAACGTTACTGGCGCTGTCGTAGTTTGTGTGAAGGTTGGAACGTATTTCTTGGGCGTAGTTCATAGCTTCGGTTGAGTATGGGTCAACAGTGAACTTGACAGTTATCAACGCTGATTGGGTGTCGTTGCTTACGGCGTTTATCATACCGTCGTAGGTGATTGTGTCTGAGTTATTTGTAATTGTGCGGTAATCAACTGCTTCTCCAAATGGCATCGTAGGTCCAGTTACCTCTTGGACCCCAATGTGGGCGGCTATGTCTGAAGAAATGCTCTGAAGCGTTGCCATTTCACCACTGCTAAAGCCACCATTGCCTACTATCGGGTTTGCAAAGGTCACTACAACGTATGATGGCATCAATCTGCCTCCGCCGAACGAGTTTGTCAGGGTGTTTGAGGCGGAAACTGATTCTAGACTGTTCGATGCAGTGCCCAAGAGATTGAAGGTTGGTGTCGTCGTTGAATAAACGTAAAAGGCAGGTATTGTGACGAGGACCGCCACGAGTATGATTACTTTACCATGCTTCACTGAGAATTTGCCACTTTTAGCAAAATAACCGCCTCTGCGCTTGTTTTTCTCGATGACGCTATATGCATACCTTTGGAACCGCTCTCCTGAGTTGGGCCAGAAAATTCTATCACCCAAGATTGCAGTTAAGGCTGGTGCAAAAGTTAAGGACGCTAGCAGTGTAACGATTATGCCTAACCCGACGATTAATCCCATAGTTTGCAACATAATCATTGAGGTGGTTGCGAGCGCAAAGAAGGATATGATTACGGTTGCGCCGCTAGTCACGATGCTTTCCCCTGCCCAAGTGATGGATTTCTTTATTGCTTCAAAGAGCGGTAACCCGTTAATTCGTTCCTCCCTATGACGGGCAAGAATGAATATGCTGTAATCTGTTCCAACTCCAATGAGCACCGTCATAAGCACTGTAGTTACTGTGTAGTCGACTGAATTGATGTAGGTACCAACTAGGTATGGGAAAATCTGGGACACCCCAAGCCCAACGCCAATTGTACCCAACGTAATGATTGGGGTTACGATAGATCGGAAGAAGATACCTGTTGCAATGATAAGCAGTGCTATGGTAATGGGCAAGAT
Source organism: Candidatus Bathyarchaeota archaeon (assembly GCA_963777155.1). Classification (GTDB taxonomy): domain Archaea; phylum Thermoproteota; class Bathyarchaeia; order Bathyarchaeales; family Bathycorpusculaceae; genus Bathycorpusculum. The sequence goes on along the minus strand of CAVZPM010000021.1, from coordinate 12,164 downwards.
GATTTCTAGATCTTTGTTAGTTGATTGACCGAAATCGTAGTTTAAGGCGTCGCCACCTGTTACTTGAGCCAAGTTGATGTCGGTTGGGTGATTCGCTAACTGCGAAGCAATTATGTTTCGGAGGGTTAACACGTTGCTCTCGTTTGACCCATCAAACGTGACGGAGACAAGCGTCACATCCTTTGAAGGAGAAACAAACGAGATTACTAACGAGTTTAATTGTTCGCCTATGTTGTAGACGTTTGAGTTAGAAACTATGTTGGCTGATAACGTTTGTAGTGCGTTGTTGGTTGCGTTTTCGCCCATACCATATATTGCGGTAATTAATTCTTTAGAAAAACTGGATTGGTTGGCAACATAGCTTATGGTTAAGGTTTTGAGTTTAGCGTTGGTTTCTGTTGTGTTTGCGTTGAGGTAATCCTGCAACCGGAGGGTGTGGGCGATTTGATTTGCGAAATCTGCACCTTCGTTTAGATAAGTTGGGATGAATTGAGAGTTTGCAATGTCGGCTGCCGCGGAGGCAGTTTGGTTTATCCATGTTGTCGATGTAGGTTGTTTTGGTATCGTTGAGTACCAAGAAGCGTTGAAGAGACTTAGCATATGCGAAGTGTAGTCGTTGTATGAGGATTCATCGATGTTTTTGAGTATGCTCTTGGTTGTGTTGTAAGAGATACTGTTAAACATAGGTACAAACTTGTCCATGCCATAGCTTTGTGAGTTCCAAATCACGTTGTCCGCTAATTCTGCCAGCGCTCCGCTGGATGGTGTTTTGCCTAAATTGTAGGCGGCGGTTACGAAGGCAACTGGCGACTTTGACTGTTTAGCGATGTATTGAATGGCGAAGTCTCGAATTTGGTCGTTATTCTGCTGTTGTGTATTAAGCAAGAAACTATCCAGTGAGAAAGTATGTGTTAAGGCGGTGACGAAGTCCTGCATGGAAGCGTTGCCTGCTAAGGTTGTGCTGATGTAATGTTGGTTGGTGATGTTTGCAGAAAGCGACGCTCGCTGGGTAGATGTGAAGGTTTGTGTTTCAGGGTTTTGGAAACTCGATGTCCAAGAAGCGTTAAATTCGTTGAGCAAGGTCGAAATGTACTGAGTGAACGAGGCAGGGTCAGCCTGGGAAAGAATCGTCTCCGTTTGACTGAATGCTTCTTCATTGAAAGCTTTGATACTATAGGCGTCCAAGTTGTAAGAGTCTGGAGGCGCCATTATGGAGTCGGTTGAGGAAGCATCATTTGATGAAGAAGAATTCAGGAGTTGGATTGTAAAGTTGGTGAGTGCGACGTTATTCTGTGTTTGGTTGTTGGCGTTGTTTAGGTAGTCCTGAAAGGTAAGTGTGTTAGTTAACGCAGTTACAAACTCTTGGGCAGTAGAGTTGCCGGCTAAGAAGGTGTTAATGTATAATTGGTTTGTTTGGGTCGAAGCAAAAGTAGCCCGCTCTATAGGTGTCCATGTTGATGTTTGGGAATCTAAGAAGCTTTGGGTCCAAGCAGTGTTGAAGGCTTCAAGCAAGTGTGAAGTATACTGGGTATATGCTGTAGGGTCAACTGCATTAAGTGTCTGTGCAGTTGTTTGATTTGCAATAGAGTTAGATTGATTTACATCACCCGAAGTTTGAACCATTGCTTGTTGCCATGAGTTCAGGTAGATAGCGGGGGGGCCATAGAGCAAGTTATAGGTTAGGTTGGCGTTTTCAAGGGTAGTGTAAGCTCCCGCCCAGACACTCGAGTATATGGCTGGAACAGAATAAAGTAAATAATATGTCATGTTCGCGTTCTCCTTAACAGAGTACACTGCCTGAGTAGTCTGGTTTAAGCCAGGAACTAACTGGCCGTTTTTAGTTGTGTTGTAAGCTTGGAACCAAACATTAGAATAAATCGTGGGAACACTGTAGAGTAAATTATACGTCAAGTTTCCGCCTTTATAGGCAGCATAAACACCCTGGTTTGTTCCGTTTAAAGCTGGAATCAGAATCGAATAGACGCTGGTTATGTTTTCTAGTCCAATTAGGCTAGAGTTTTCATTAATTCGTTGGGTCAGTTCGTCAATGAACTGTTGTGTAGCCAATGAGGAGGCATCATTGGTCGATATAATTATTACGAGTGAATCGTTGGAGACTGATTTTTGGAATTGAGCAGTAATTATGTCTCCTGCCTTTGCCGATTCAATGCTGCTTTCTGTGGATGAATTCATCGTCAGAGAGGTAACTCCTGAAGCAGCCAATACTATTGGTAAAATGATTGCCAACAGCAATATCCAAACAACTATTATAGAGAACTTACGCTTTGTGATTAGTCGACCCAGTTTACCGAATGAGTTTGTTTTTTCTTGTGCCATGTCCGTCAGCTGTTTATAAATTATTTAGTGTGATGTTTTTTTAAACCAAGTATGGATGTTTTGCTATCAGATTAATATTGTACCGAGTATACTCGGCTTTTCGAAAAGTATATCCTTAGCCACACAAACATTTCTCCATGCGACGCTTAATACTTGAGGTCTTTGAGAAGGAACTAATCAAAATTGGAATTGAATTACCGCAGTTTAAAAAAATAAAATCCCTGAAACTAATCTATTTTCTGCGGCAGGATCCACAAGAATTTGCGGCAATTTCAGAAGTGGTGTTTAAAGATTCAACATCAAAAGTTGAAGATTTACTTACTGACGGGTTCTTGGTTGAAGCACAGGTACTGGAGCGACAAAAAAACGGAGCATACCTAGTGTTTCTGCGAGGTGGACCGAGCTTATCCTCCGTCTTGAGCGCTATCGGTATAGAGAGCGGCTACCTGTTTCCGCCAATAGGAATCGGCGAAGGAAAAATCAAAATATCTTTCCTTGGCAATGAGAAACAGGTTAAAGATTTTATGGAGAAAATTGATACGTTAGGAATCCGATATAGAGTGGTTCTGTTGGCAGACGCTAACTTCTCACCCATCTCACCACTTAACCGGTTAACTGAGAAACAGAGAGAAGTTATAATGACAGCCTACAAAATGGGTTACTATGATATTCCAAGAAAAATAACCTCAGAGGAGCTCGCGGAGAGACTTGGACTTGTAGGCTCTACTGTGGTGGAGCATCTACGGAAAGCTGAACAACGTCTAATGACCCAACTGTTTGAGTGATCAATGTTGTTTTGCTAAGCACCACTTTCCCCTTCATCTTTAGATTGTAGTAGTTTCTTTAGTGATGTGTGGCATTTGCTGCATTCAAACATAGAGTTGCCACATGAGGGGCAAAACACTTCTTGTTTTATCATCCTGTCCAGAAGTGCGAGTAACTCAGTTCTATTCTGTGCTTCACGAGGAGACTCATTTGATCCAAGGATTCCATGAGTTTCATCTTTTTTGGGTTGCGGGTTTTCGCTGGAAACGATTTCTTGATAGACTCTAGAAATACTCGTTTTTCCCTCCCGCAACTTTTGTTTCTCGTCTTCGCTGGCTTTCTCGAGGATTTTTTTGCCGCGTTCAAAAGTTCGAGTGGAAACGCCAGCTTTTTTGGCGACAACTTCCGTGGCTTTTGCCTTGAACTCTGGCTCAAGGGTTGGGTCAGTGTCGTCAGACGCTAAGCCCAACTGCATATCCCGGCCGTTCTTTCCGCCTTTCGATTGACGCTTCTTTGCAAGTGCTTTCTCGATTTCTAACAGCGGTACCGCTAATTCTACTAGCTGGAAGTTGTTTAGGTGGCGTCGTCTAAGATTGGCTTCGATAACGAACTTTTTTTCCAGAAGTTTGTCATCGAATTTGCGAACTTCAAAATCTGGTTCTAAGCCAAGTTCGATGCAGGCTCGGAATCGATGATGCCCATCTAAGACTTCGAGGTCTTCGTTTACAATTATGGGGTAATGTTGTCCTTCTGTTTGGATGGATGTTTTGAGTTGGCTAAATTCTTCCTCAGTCATCTGTGGCAGCAATTTGTCATAATCAGGATTAATATGTAGACTCATTGGGACCACTCAGTTCTTTATCGGTTTTATTATTTAAGTTGGAGGGTCATGTTGACTTCAGGATGCAATATGAACGCGACTATTGTTTAGTAGACTGGCAGTGCAGTTAAGGACTTAGTGATAAAATTCAACTTTATTGCTAGTGAATCTTGGAACCACAAGTATTATTAGACCGCATGCAACTAAATTCTAAATCAGTAATAAAGTTAAAAATCTCATCATTGCGAGAAAAACTCGCATTAGTGCGATTAACATAATCAATTAGAACATAACTCACATAGGAAGTGCATATTTACGGGAGCATCCCAAACATTTACGATTAAGTACGTTGTACACGCTAAATTTGAAATTGAAGGTGTAGTTGAAAAACCCGATGTTATTGGAGCAGTTTTTGGTCAAACAGAAGGACTTTTTGGTCCAGAACTTGACCTTCGCGAACTTCAAAAAACAGGGCGTATCGGCAGGATCGAAATCGATCTACACTCAAAGAATGACCGAACCAACGGTTCAATAACTATCCCAACAAGCCTTGACCGCGTTTCTACAGCTCTTATTGCTGCAAGCGTTGAAAGTATTAACCGTGTTGGACCCTGTTCCGCAAAAGTTAATCTGGAAAAAATTGAGGACATTCGCGAGGCACGCCGAAAAATAATCATTGACCGCGCCAAAGAAATCCTCCACCGATGGAATATCGAATCCATGCCAAGCGTCGACGAAGTATACAAAGAAATCAGCGACACAATGAAAGTAGGTAAAGTAGAAAAATATGGACCAGAAGACTTGCCGGCTGGACCTGGATTGGAGGGCGCCAAAGAAATCTTTGTTGTTGAGGGACGCGCTGATGTCATCAACTTGATGCGTTGTGGAATCTTTAACACTGTTGCTTTGGAAGGTGCAAAAGTCCCTGATTCGATAAAGAAAATCACAAAAGAACGAATAGCTACCGCGTTGCTTGATGGCGACCGAGGCGGCGACCTTATCCTAAAAGAGCTCATTCAAGTAACTAACGTAAAGTTTGTCGGTCGCGCTCCAAGGGGTAAAGAGATCGAGGAATGCAACTGCAAAGAAATCTCTGAAGCCATAGAAAACAAGATGCCCATCTCTGAAGCGGCAGGAAAACCGGCTCCAGCACCAGCGCCTCCAAAGAAGATTCAGGTTCCCGAACGTGTCAAGATTGAAGTCCCCGACACAATAACTCAAGCTGCAAAAGCTCTGGTTGGAACTCTCGAAGCAGTACTGCTGAACGAAAAACTCGAACTTATCGAACGTCTCCCAGTCAGCCAGCTTGCAGAGAAACTCTCACAGGTAACGGGCGTTAACACAGTGGTTTTCGACGGCATCATCACCCAACGAATCGTTGACATCGCAGCCGACAAGAACATAAAACGCATCGTAGCTTCCCGTGTCTCCGAAGCAGTCAAACCCGCATTGAACGTTGATTTGATAACATTCAAAGACGCAATACCACCCGCCTAAACATAATCCAATAGACTTCTAATTTCCTTTGTTTCTTTAGCTTCTTTTAACAATTCTGCTTCTGTTACGTCGAAAAACGCAAGTATCCGTGAGGCGGCAGGGAGCACTTGGCTGGTTATGTAGTAATCAACATCTATTTCTTCGGATTTGGCGAAGATATACGGCTTCACACGATTGTATAGACGTCCTTTTCCCGCAAGGATTACATAGCCCACTTTGTCGCCGCTTGTTAAGCGCCAGCCTTTTTCTTTAAGCATTTTTGCGGCTTCCACATGTGGAGCTTTTATAGCGTATTCTTCTGGGGCTTTAGTGAGCGTTTTCCAAATTATTAGGTCTTTAACTGGAATTTTATGTAGTTTCAATTCAGTGATGATCGAACGCACATAAGCAACTGCGTTTTTTACTGATTGCTCTTTTAGAATAATTTCTAATACGTGCTCCTGTACTTTTTTAGCTACTTCAGCCCAGTCGCCGCGAATAACCTCCAAACCCACGATGTCGAGGCTACCATCCTGGCGCAACCCCGCATAACGTTTCTTAGCTTCGGTAAAGAAAATCCGCTTATAGACCTCGCCGATTTCTACATCCAACTTGAGCTCTTGCTTAATCTGATTTTTTAATTCTTCAATCTTGACTTGATCATAGTTGAGGAATAAACTGTCAGTGTCCCCATACACAACTTCTATTCCAATTTGCTTAGACATTTTTTCAGCTGTTAAAATCGAATACCTGCCCCACGCTGAAGCAGCCTCAGCAACAGGTTTAAGGTACCATCTTGCACCTATCCAGCCAGCATAACCATAAGCAGCATTTGTGATGATTTTAACTACTTTCTGTCTTGCATCTAGCACATGGTATTCCAGAGAGTCGAACTTGATGGTCTTCATTTTTTGGCGGATGGTGTTTCTTACGCCGATTAGGTATGTGAGGGCTTCAGTGTAGAATCCAGGCGGAGATCTGCGGAATCTGTGCCCTACCTCTGGTGCTTCAAAAACTCCTTCTGGCGGCGAAGGTTCTTCTGGTGTAATGTATGTGTCAGGTGAGATATTGTAGGTTAACATTATGTTTGGGTACATTGATTTGAAGTCTAAAACGGCGATATCTCCATGAAGACCTGGTTTAGGGGATAAAACCAATCCACCGGCATAAGGTACGTAGGGTTGCTCGATGCGTTTAGGTGTGAGTTCGCCGACTTTTTGTGCCTGCTTGATTAGAAACCACTCGACCCGGAAACCCGTAGCTGCTGTCATCACTTGGTCCAGTGGCAAACTTGTTAAGCTCGCAAGCTGCATCGCAAAATCTAGAAGCAGTGACGTGGTACCCTGTACTTTGCAGGCGCTATTCATCCCAAACCGACAAAGCAACGGACGTTTCTGCTTGTCATCCCAATAATCTGCAAACAAAACATCCTCAATAACATCCTGCTGGTCTTTAATAACGCCTAAATGATTCGCAAGATTCCAAAGCGTTTTCACTTTAACTTCTGGGAAGACATCCATAAAATCGGCCAAGTCGACATTGGCAATACCCGTTGTAGAAATATGGCCATAGACGCCGGTGTGCGGTTCCATTTTAGCTCGGTCAAATTCCAATTTGATTTTTAGTTTGCGGGTTCTGCTTTTAAGGTATGTCCAGTCTACAGTGTTGGCACCGAAGCTCGTGATAATGTCTGGGTCAAACTGACAAATATAACCGAGGAAAGCTTCGATAACAGGTTTGTCGTCTCTATCTTCGTTTGCGATGAATTGTTTTTCTTCGCCGTTACTGGTTGCGGTTGAAATGATTAACACAGGATTGCGTTCGGGTTTGGGTGAACCCTCACGACTGTAACAAATCATCGAGAAACTCAGAACCCTCAAAGGTGGCACTGAGACATTTTCTAGAGGTTCAGGCGGTGAATTAGCCACATAAACCTCAGCAACCCTCACACATCCTACGTTCTCTTCTCTCTCTACATCGACTTCGTGCCAGCTGCAGGGAACTATGCCACTGTCGATAAGGTACCGCATAGCAGCGCGAAAGTCATCTTCGAGGCAAAAAGCCACCCCTTCGACGCTTCGAAGTTGATTGGCGACCTTGCCCATTTCAGTTGCAACCTTGCAGTAAACCTTTATTGCTGTCACAGGTTTGCCAAAGAATCGACGAGGGGCAACTTTCACTTTCACAATTGATTGACCAAAATCCTTCATGACGGTATCAACAATCTTCGAGGCATCAAAACCCTCCGTCACCACGGCATAGAAGTAAGCATTAAAGTTTCGGTCAACAATAAGGACTCGATTACCCGCGCCATCAATTCCCCAAAGCCATAGCTCAATTGTGCCCTTGTCCTTGTCGATTTTGGGATTAATGTCCAGCAACCAAAAAGAAATTTTCACCAGTAACCGCCACAAAAAACATAATACAAAAACGTCTTTAAACTGTTATCTGAGTCCTACTCTTTTGGATTGCTAATGATTCTCAATTACTCGAGCATTGCTATTTCTTTTACAATTAAAAACAATGTTTAAGAATTGATGAGAATAAGGGATGTGCGGTGGTATAGATATCTTCTGATTTGGAAAAAGATCAGACTACTCAGGCTATGAATGCTCTGGCAGAATTCGCGAAGCTTCTAGTTCAGGAGTATCCACTGGTGTTTGTGGGTGAGTCAGGCACCATGAAGATTAAGTCTTCAAAGCAATATTTCCCCTACAAAGTCTCATTAACTATCAAAAAGCGAAAATATACTCGAAAGAAAACGGGTTTATAATTCTCAGTCTGCACGATTTGGAATTATTAGTGCTTGCACTTCTTTGTTCTGGCGTTGTTTGGTCTGAGCTCTTCAAAAAATTCATTAGTAGCTACAAGAATGGCAGAAAAACTCAAAGACATCTTATTTCATTAGTTACTATAGAAAAAGCAACCAACAAATCTATAGTACATTAAATATAAGATAAGCAATCAGTTTAGCCTATTGTGGGAATGGGAATTGATGTGAGGAGAAGGCATAGTTTCTTAGCCGTATCTGTAGTTTTCTTAGTCTTAGCTGCTTTTATGTTTATGGAAGTGCAGTCGGCTTTTGGTGCAACGGCAAACTGGAAAACCCACTATCAAGTTACCTTCAAAGTCAATCCGCACAACTCAGGCACAACCTCTCCCTCTGGCACCAACTGGTACGATAACGGTCAAACCATAAACATCGTCGCGGCAAAAAAGGACAGTTACACTTTTATATCATGGACAAAAACAGGCTCCATAACAATTGCAGACCCCTTAAAAGCGACAACAACAGCAACAATCAATGGTCCAGGCACAATAACGGCAAACTTTGTCAAGCTAAAAGACACCCAACTAACAGTTAGCGCTTACCCTAAAACCGTAAACAAAATCGGTAACCAAATCACCACTATAACTGGAAGACTCACAAGCAACCTGCAAGGTGTGCCATTTGAGCCCATTATTTTAATGTATAACTACGGGACGGGAGATAAACCAATTACAACTGTAAATACAGACTCACAGGGATCGTATAGCTTCGAGTGGAACCCCGACGATAAGTTGCCAAACGGGGTCTACGTAATCAAAGCAGCCTTCGCCGGCGATAACAACTACAAAGCTAGCAGTGCAGCAACAACATGTCGAGGAGATATAACCGTAATTCCAGAATATTCCTATGGCGCACTCGCCGCCTTGGCCGCTTGTTTAGTAAGCTTTGTAGTCTTCAAGAAACGAAATAGCCTACTGCCAAATCCCAAGCGATTTTAACCAACTAAGTCTTAAACAGTTGTCTGCTCATTTCACTTTTTCCTCTCTATTACGAAAAAAACAATATGCATTTAAAAACACATTTACCAATAACCATGTGATACCAAAAAACTAACTAGCTACCGTGTAGTTGCATGCAACCTAAACTTCCAACCAGAGAAAAGATGAATTTGGCAATAGACCAACAAAGGATAGCGGTAGCAATAAAATTTTCAGTCATAGCTATAACAGTTATTGCGTTTTATTTTCAAGACTTAACTTTAATCTTTATTAATGCACTTAGCGATGAAGCAACTTACCATATTCTAGCGATACCTGTCCTGTTTGGATATTTGCTTTACAGAAAGAGGAAGATGGTTAGTGCCACTTTAAGTCAAAACAACCCTAATACGGCTTCCAATAGTTTCACCAAAAACTTCACCCCAATTGTGGGCGTTTTGCTTTGTACAACAGCCATCTTAGCTTACTGGTTTGGATCATACACCTTCACACCAATTGAATACCACATGCTTACCCTACCCGTCTTAGCATCAGGACTCATTCTAATACTCTTTAACGGACAGACCCTCAAACAACTCATCTTCCCTATCGTCTTCCTATTCTTCCTCACACCGCCACCTACCGAGATCCTCTACAGCGTAGGTTCAACCCTCTCCGACCTAAGCGCCCATGCCTCAAACGGCTTAGCCAACGTTTTCGGCATCGCATCCACGATATCAGCCCAATACGGCAGCCCAATAATAACCATCACACGAGCCGACCAAACGATAATGAACTTTAGCGTAGACGTGGCTTGCTCGGGCGTCTACAGTCTTGTCGGCTTTCTTATATTCGCAGTCTTTATCGCTTACATTTCAAGAGGAAAACTTTGGAGTAAACCCATAATCCTGTTACTTGGAATACCGCTCATAATCGTCTTAAATATAATACGTATTACAACGATACTTGCGATCGGAAACGCTTATGGAGACCAATTGGCACTCCAAGTTTTCCACGCCTTAGGCGCCACGGTACTTATGTTCATAGGTACCCTAATCCTTCTAGTTACAACAGAAAAATTCATCAAAAAACCCAAACCCCAACAACCCTGCCCAACATGCAACCCCATGCCTGCGGATACCATAGAATTCTGTCCAACATGCGGAAAAATAGGCAAACTGCCAAAAATAAAACTTAGCCGAGCCGACATAGCAAAAATCGCAAGCATCGGCATAATAATTGCTCTTCTACTAAGCATCCAAGCACCAGTCTTTGCGTTAACGGAAGGACCCGCCCAAATCCTCATCCAAACCCCGAGTGGGCTTCAACCAGACACCAAAATCCTACCCCTTCCAAACATAGATGGTTATAACCTAAGCTACGTTTATCGAGATACTAGTTTTGAACAGCTTTCAGGTGAAGACGCCTCCCTAGTTTACGCTTACGCTTCAACGGAACCCAACAAACCAACCATATGGGTTGCTCTCGAACTCGCCCAAACCACTGGTCCTCTGCACCGCTGGGAAACCTGCCTCATAAACTACCCCATAAGCCAGGGACTCCAACCAAAAGTCACCCAACTTGACCTAACTGATATCCAAACCCAAGCCAACCCACCCATCGTCGGACGCTACTTTGCTTTCCAATACCTCAGCACCAACCAAACCCAAGTTGTCCTCTACTGGTATGAGACAGCAACATTTAACGTTAATAATCAAACTCAGCAAAAACAGGTGAAAATAAGTTTGGTTGCGTATCCAAAGTCTGCGGATGAAGTTACACAATCAGAAGTATTGCTTTTGCCGATTGCGAAAGCTGTAAACGATTACTGGGAGCCCATAAAAACCTGGACAACAATTGCCTTGACAATTAGCCAAAACGGCTTAGCTCTATCAGCTGGAAGTATTGCGTTGCTTGTAGTGCTCTTGTTCTATAGAGCCTTCGTTAACTTACAAGAAAAAATGTCCTTACTGACTCTTTACAATAAATTATCAACGCAGAAACAGCGAATTATCAGAGCAGTAGTGAACGCCAAAAAACAGGGCAACCCAACCACACAAGGTATAGCAAAGGAGTTAGACAAACTCACAGATTCTTCAACTGACCTCGAACAAATGGAACTGGAACTCCAAGAAGCTGAAAAAGTAGGACTAATAGACCGCACTTTAGTGAATGAGGAGGACAAACCTGCATTCGCATGGAGAAGCCTTACACCTGAATATAGCAGATTTAGATCATTACCCATCCTTTCCAGATTCTTCAAGTAAGCAGTTTCTTCCAATTTCAAAAACATATACAATATTTCTTAAGAGCTCTTCTTCTACATTCATAATACAACAACCAAGAAAAAAATCCCAAGATGTGCATTCCTAAATCTGTAGTTTCTATATTGCTTTTTTTAACCCCAAAAAATAAGCGCCTTAATTCAAGTAGGCTTAGAATAATTTCAAGTTATTACTAATTATTTTTGGTTTGCTGATTCGCAGTTGTTGCATTGTTTTTTACTGCAGGGCTGATCTGTGAAGGGACAAGTCATCAATAATTTGGGCAGATAAGCGTTTAGAGCTGCATTAACCGCTGAATCAAAATCTATTTTCGCGTCGTTCAGAATTTCTTGAATTTCCCTTGTGCTCTTGATGGTTTGCATTTTAGACCCCTTATCTTGCTCGTCTTGCCAGTTTATCTTCAGCACGCCTTAATCTTTCTTCCATGCGTCTTTGGCTTTCTTTCTTTTCAAGGCTAACTAATGGTGCCATCGCTAGAACCGTTAAGCCTCGCTCAAATTTTCTGAAGAGATTCGTCAAATCTTTTCCATCCTAAATTCTATATGGCCTTAAATTTCAATATAAGCAGTATTGCGATAATCGATATATATGATGATTATGAAGCAGCCATACATACTCAGAATATAGTTTAACCTTTTTGCAGTCTTCTTCTTAGTACACAGATTTGTGATCACTAAAGCATAACTATTCAACAGAGGGCAAGAAGACATCTCTTTTCTCGGAGGACTAACCAA
>CAVZPM010000020.1:0-10415 GCA_963777155.1 Candidatus Bathyarchaeota archaeon | reverse complement strand
TTTTATTAATTTTTTTCTCTCGTAAGTTATTATTAGGTTTATTATCGTGATGCAAGTTACGGGCGATATTGCCATATGGTAATATAGTTACATGCCAAAGAATTGATTATATGCGAAAACTCAAAGGTTCAAGCAACTACCTAAAGAATCAGGTTCGAAAAAACCTTTCCAAAGCAGCCCTCAGTGCTTTCGTGTTTGCAGCTGCCTTCGCAATCTTGATCTATAGAGTTTTATCAACCTTTCAAATTGGGATTTTAGAGGAAGTAGGACTCGTTTTCTTGCTTTTTCCCTTGGGTGTTTTCTTTTTTTCCTTCGCAAATACCGTATCTATAATGGCGGCTGGCAAGGCGAAAAACAAGTCGCAAAACTCTTAACCCACGCATTGAATGACGATTATTATCTTTTAAACGACTTGTACCTGCGCGACGGCGGTGGAGATATAGACCACATCGTTTTAGGGCCCAGCGGTGTTTTCGTTTTAGAGACAAAGAACTGGAGCGGCAATATCGTCTGCAACGGCGACGAATGGCAGAGAGCAGGCAAACGAAATTTTTCAGGTAGCCCAAGCCGGCGGGTAAAGCGGAACGCTGCAAAAAGAACAGCAATTGATTCAGAGTTCACCCAACCTAAGACAATTAAGCGTCTGAGTTGAAGGGTTGTAGTGTTCACAAACAAACATGCCAAAATCAAAATCAACAACCCGACCGTGACTGTCCTGAGGCTTCCCCAATTGTCAATACAACTCTCGACATACAGGAGTTCATCCAATTTTTCAAGGGAACAGCTTGAAGCCATCGAAAAGAAATAATCAACCAAAAGAGCTAAAGTTGTTCTGATTGAGGCGGTGTAATTTTGAGCCACGATTTTCTCTTTACACAAGCAAAAGCAGTAACGCCAGTTAACAGCAGGCTGACGATTGCAAAAGAGTTCGGCAGAGCACGATCGATATTTCCAATTGTATCGAGTAGAATGGAAATGCCGCAGTAGAAGGCAAAACAACCAGTGGTGAATTGGAAAACATGGAGGCTTTTTCGCGCCTGGTACGCCTTTGTCTTAATCCAGTTTAAACCTTTTTCCATCTTCTTACTGACATCAGGCAAATCATCCAATAGCAAGGTTAAACCCGCTAACTCAAAGACTCGTCCAGCATTGACCGCTACACTATTGGATTCGACAAGAAATAGGCTAGGTAACGGAATAGGTGTGAAGATGGTGATAAATACCGAAGAGGATAGCAGTACAAAGAAGCCGTAAACGTAGTGGTGAAACATGAAGCGCCCTGTGTGCAAGGCTCTGCCAATGGCGGCGCTCGGGAAGATGTTGATTACTGCGGCTGCGATTGCAAACCAAAATAGGTTGCCGTTGATTAACCATGGTGTATAAGGTTGCCAGTATGGATAAGACCTGTAGAAGCCAAATATGATTCCTGCAACGGCAGCTATTGTAATGAGTGCGTTGAAGACTAATGCTAAACTGAAAGTCTTCTTTAAGATTACTACGACAGAGGTTTCCATTTTCTGACCCTATTAGGCTTTGAATCTTTAAATTTTTATTAAGATGGTCTGCATAACCGTCTTTTATAGGTAACGCATGTTAGGAGAAGAATGCCTTGAAGTTTGAAGTCAAGTATAAACCTTCATACGCGATGTTGGTCGCTACGCTTGAGCAAGGTGAAACAATCACCGCTGAATCTGGTGCTATGACTTACATGGATCCAGCCATCGAAGTCCACACTCGTAAACGAGAAAAAAGTCTTCTTGGAACGTTAGGCTTGAGCCTAATCGGTGGGCAATCATTTTGGGTTAACGACTACACTGCCACAAGCGGTCCAGCAGAAGTAGCATTTGTTGCGGCGCCAGTGGGTGACATCAAGCAGTTGGATATTGCCCCTGGCAGTGGCTATGTCATCCAGAAATCTGCTTACGTGGCATCTACATCGGGTATTGATTTGGATGTAAAGTGGGAAGGATTCACCAAAGGCTTGTTTGGGCAAGGTTTGTTTATGCTTAAAGCCATAGGCAGCGGGCAGATGTTCATCAACACGTTTGGTGCTATCGACACTCATGCCCTTAGACCAGGGCAAACCTTGATCGTTGATAACTTTCATCTCGTTGGTTTTAGCGAATCTTGCAGTTACAAAGTCACAAGATTGGGTGGATTAAAAGAAACCCTGCTTAGTGGCGAAGGCTTAGTTACCCAAATTACGGGACCCGGTGACGTTCACATCCAAACCAAGAACATGCAAGAATTCACTGAATGGCTCTGGACCCTGCTTGAACCCAAAGTACGCAATGCAAGGGCACGCTAAAAACAAACCTTTATCTTCTTTTTTTTGTAATCAACCAATAAATGTGGAAAAAATGGTCAACATCGGTTTAGGTGTACTATTAGGTTTCGGAGTTACAATGATTCTTGGTGTAATCTTTCCTGGTGTAGGCCACATCTTAGGTGCCTTCTTGGGTGGAATAATCGCAGGGCTTGTTGCAAGGGGTGTAATAGGCGGCACAATAGCTGGTTTTGTTGCGGGCGTGCTCAGTGCGATTGTTTTTGCGATCCTAGCGTTTCTCCACGTTATCGTTTTTGAAACAGTTAGGCATGGTTTGCTAGGCTTCTTGTTCGGGGGATTAGCTGGTTTAGTGCTCGGAATTGTTCTCGCTGTCGTTGTCACTGTTATTGCAACCATAGGCGGCTTAATCGGCGGAGCAATAACACGGTACTAAGTGGTTACCTATCTAGATTGAACGCTTTTTCATGCCTAGTTTTCTCTGGTACCTTATCCAGAATCATTTTTTCCTCAGGTTTCTTGCTTAAAACAATCGGAGAGAGTTTTCCCGCTAGTTCAAGCGCTGAAGCCAACTTGCTGCTTCGCTCAGCATAGATTTCAAGAAGTACACCACCTTTATGAACTGTTCCACCTAACTTTGCATGCAAAACAACTCCTGCTCCCTTCTCTTTGGGTGCCCCAGCTTCTCTAGCTATCCGCACAATGTCGTCTGTGCTTAGCCAGAGGACTCTGCCTGCTTGCTCTGAACGCACAATAGCTGATTCTTGACCAACAGGCAACTCTTCTGGCTTAACCGATGGATTTCCGCCTTGGGCAGCTATGATTTCACGCATCTTTTTCATTGCTTTGCCTGAATCAATCATTTTTTCAGCCATGACTCGACCGTTTTTTGCTCCTACCATTTCAAAGAGCATTCCAGCGAGGGAAACGGCTTTTTCACGTAAGTCAGGTGGACCCTGGCCCATAAGAGTAGTCAACGCTTCCCTTGCTTCCAAAGCGGGTCCGATGCCGTAACCCAAGGGTTGTTCCCCAAAAGTTAGCGCACACTGGATGTTTAACCCTAACCGTTTACCCAAATCTACAAAATCGGATGCCAAAGTGTAGGCTTCAGTTCGGGTTTTGATTTTAGCACCCATACCCGTCGGGATGTCGATTGCTACATGTGTTGCTCCGATGGCTTTCTTCTTACTTAGAATCGAAGGTAACAGCATAGGGTCTATTCCTAGAGGGTATTCAACTTGAATGAAGAGATCATCGGCGGGTGCAAGCTCCAAAGATCCACCCCAGACTAAGCAACCATTTGTTTTTGAGACGACTTCTTTGATTTCTTTTATGGATAGGTTGACTGGGCAAAGGGTCTCAACTCGGTCTGCTGTGCCAGCTGGGGAGGTGATGGCTCGTGACGAAGTTTTGGGGATCGTGAAACCTGCCGCTGCCACAATGGGTACAACGAGCATGCTGGTTTTATCACCTGGGATTCCCCCTACACTGTGCTTGTCGAGGATTGGTCCTTTGCCGAAATCAATTGTTTTGCCAGTAGAAATCATTGCTCTTGAAAGAGATTCGGTCTCACCCATGCTCAATCCATGGATGCTAAGTGCAGTAAGAAACGCGGCGATTTCAACCGTGCTTAAATGCCTCTCTATAACGTCCTTTACGATAGCCAAAATGTCTTTCTCGCGTAAACGTTCCCCATGTAGCTTGGCGCGTATGTTAAAGAGCGATTCAGGCAATGGTGCTAACTGCACATTCACAGTTTCGCCTTCCTTAACTCCGAGTGCTGTAACGGTTTCTCGGTAGAGTCCAACGCGGTTTTGTGGAAAATAATCAGCGATGTTGGCGATGGCTATCATCTCTTGTTTTTTGCAAGTTATTTTTATCCTGTCTGAACTATGTACTCCTAAAAGGCTGGCGGTTTGCTCGCTAAGCAGTGCGATTCTGCTGCCACCAGTAGTGATCATCAAGGTTTCAACACTTAACTCCATTTCGAACACGTCAATACAAATTAAGCTGGGAAATAGTTAAAGATTTTAAGGAAACCCCATTTCTCATTAGCAGGCGCGAGGATTACCCTTTGAAGTATCTTGACTTTGTCGATTTAACCTACGAACCCAAAGAAACAGAATTGGTGTGTACTTTTCAAGTTGACCCCGAAGGCCTAAGCCTAAAGGAAGCTGCAGGAGGTGTGGCTGCGGAGAGTTCAGTGGGCACCTGGACAGAACTAACCACTGAGAAGCCCTACGTCAAGCGACTTGCCGCCCACGTCTTCAGAATCGAAGATAACATAGTAAAAATAGCATATCCTCCCGAGCTTTTTGAACCAGCTAATATGCCAAATATCCTGAGTAGCGTTGCAGGAAACGTTTTTGGCTTAAAAGCACTGAAAAACCTGCGCCTACTCGACATAGAATTCCCAAAACAACTTTTAGATAGCTTTAAAGGTCCAGCGTTTGGGATCAGCGGAATCCGTAAGCTCCTCAAAGTTCCCACGCGCCCACTGGTAGGAACAATAATCAAACCTAAACTTGGGTTAGAGACCAAAGACCATGCAAAAGTGGCATATGAGGCATGGCTGGGCGGCTGCGACATTGTAAAGGATGATGAGAACCTGAGCAGCCAGAGTTTTAACCCATTTGAAACCCGCTTGGTACAGACTTTGGAGAGCCGAGACAAAGCCCAAAAAGAAACAGGTGAACGAAAAGTTTACATGATAAACATCACCGCAGAAACAAACACCATGCTTAAGCGCGCTCAAAGCGTCCTTGACCAAGGTGGCGAATACGTCATGGTGGATATTCTCACCTGCGGGTGGTCAGCACTCCAAACGTTAAGAGACCAAAACTTCAAACTCGTCATCCACGCCCACCGCGCTGGTCACGCTGCTTTCACCAAAAACCAGCAGCACGGTATCTCCATGAAACCCATAGCGTCAGTCGCCAGAATCATTGGCGTAGACCAACTCCACGTCGGAACGGTCGTTGGTAAAATGTCGGAAACCAAAGCCGAAGTCCTCGAAAACATATCTGCCTGCAAAGCAGAAATGGGCGGTCTGAAACCAGTGTTGCCTGTTGCCAGCGGCGGGCTGCATCCCCATTTGGTTCCTGCTCTGATGGAGACTTTTGGCAACGACTTTGTCATCCAAGCAGGCGGTGGCATCCATGGGCACCCACATGGAACGATCTGCGGTGCCAAAGCCATGCGCCAAGCTGTCGATGCCACTTTGGAAGGCAAAACCCTTGATGAATATGCAAAGAGTCATCAGGAACTTGATGATGCACTAAAACGATGGAAAGTATAGATTATCAGCAGACTATCACTCATGTTTATAGCAGAACAGAGTCTCTCTCCAAATACTCCCCTGTGCATTTTTTTAAAAAAGTGTGCTTCTGGTTCCAGAGATGAAAAATTCTGCTCCTTGAGCAGAGTGAAAAGAGACCTATAGGACAATTGTTGCGGTGAGTATCAGAAGTGGACATCCACTTCTTATGTAGTGTCTATCACGAGTCCTGAGCAGTGTAAGACACTGTCATTTTAGCCAATTACCATGAAAAATTGGCGATTTTCTCAGGTGACGGTGGTCGCTTGCCAGAAAGTCTTATAAGTGAATTTTATGATAGAAGTGCAGATAGGTAATCCTTTGTTTGAATAAAACATAGTTTACCTATACAAAAAAACAAAAAGAAAAATACAAAGAGGAAAAAAAATGAAAACAAATAAAATATTTGCATTGTTAATAATATTCGCTTTTGTGGCTTCAATTGTACCTATCACACAAGTTAAAGCACAGACTGCACCTACAATGAAAACTTACGCAGTTGTCGATGCTATTCCCAACCCAGTAGGAGTTGGTCAGGATGTTCTCGTGAAATTTGGAATTCTGACAGCAATTAGGAACCGTAGATTTAGGTTGGACAGGTTTGACCGTGACAGTCGTTTATCCTGACAACACAACAAGCACACTTGGACCATTCAGAACAGACTCAACAGGTTCATCCTATACAACATTCACGCCAAATCAAATCGGCACATACAAATTCACGACAAACTTCCCTGAACAAACAAACCCAGCAACCTTCTTCAACTTTGAAGGAAACAACATGATATTCGCAGGCACAGTAATGAAAGCAAGCACCAGCACACACGTAGAACTTGTTGTACAACAAGAACCATTGCCAGATTATCCAGGCCATGCTCTTCCAACAGAATACTGGAGTCGTCCAATAGACCCACAGCTCAGAGAATGGTATTCCGATCTCAGGAAACTGGGTTAGCTAGACCCGACAATTCGATTAGCACTCTACAATGACGATGCACCAGAAACTGCCCACGTACTATGGGCAAACCAATTGACTACTGGAGGCTTAACTGGAGGCTTATGGGGTGACGGACAAATTCCAGCGTCATCTGAAAGCAGGCGACGCATACGAAGGCAAATTCCCTAATTCAGTAGTAATGAACGGAATTCTCTACTACCAGCAGGACAGATACTAGCGGTATGCACACCAGCAATCATTGCAGTAGATCTACACACTGGAGAACAATGGCTGTATTCAGAAACAATACTGCACTATCATTCGGTCAAATCCTTCTACTTCAACAGTTTCAACTACGACGGTGTATTCACTTACGTCTGGGACAGTAATCTGGCAGTACTTATAACGCATACGACCCCTTCACTGGTAACTGGCAGATGATACAGTTCAACAACGTACCTTCAGGCACTCGAGTCTTTGGTCCTAGCGGCGAAATCCTCATCTAGCAAATTGACTATGCGAATAGCTGGATGGCTCTTTGGAACTCAACCGACAGCGGACTACAGAATTCAGCTCCCAATAGCTCCAGATTATGGCAGTTGGGGCAGCCACAGTTCACGGATTTACATTGCGATGCATCAATCCAAAGCAATGCTACTCATGGAACGTATCAATCCCCGCAGGACTAACACCTGGCAGTTCATTCTTCGCACCAATAGTAAAGATTCTATCCAGACAGAGTAATGTCAGTAATCTTCAATCAAACACAGGTAAGAAGTATGGGCATTGAGTACTAGCACCAGGATCACAATGGAACATTACTATTCGACAAAACCTGGGCAGCACCAGCTGAATGGCTAGCAGGCTCTAACACAATACAATATGGTACGCTGCACTAACTATGTTGCAAGACGGCGTTTTCACAGTATGGGACAAAGAACTAAGGAAACACTATGGCTTTAGCACAGAAACCGGAAATTATCTATGGGAAACCGACTCTGAAAACTGGCTAGACGCTTACGGCTGGGGCAATGCAGAACACACTTGGTACTTCGCATACGGCAAACTCTTCTCAGTGGGCGTTGGCGGCATACTCTATGCTTATGACGCTCAGACAGGGAAAACAGCGTGGACTTATACAATGTCTGATCCATTACAACGAACCTGTAACTGGCGATAACTGGTGGGGCTGGATAGATCTGATTGCCGATGGAAAAATCTATGTCGGCACACTCGAGCACTCTGCCGAACAACCAATACCACGCGGCGCACCATACATCTGCGTTAATGCATACAACGGCGAAGAAATCTGGAGAGTAAACGGCATGTTCCGTGAAACCCGCTGGGGTGGCAACGGAATCATCGGCTGACAGCATAATCGCAACCATGGACACCTATGACCAACGAGTATACGCAATCGGCAAAGGTCCATCCGCACTAACAGTTAACGCTTCACCAGATGTCTCAGTACGATTTGGCAGCAGCGTATCGTAATACAAGGTATCGGTAACAGACATATCTCCAGGCACTAAAGAATACGCTATTAAAATGCTCGTTTCCCCAACGGTGTTCCAGCAGTATCTGACGCAAGCCAGAGCCAATGGATGCTATACGTCTACAAGCAATTCGAATGTCCAAACAACGCAAGTGGTGTTCCATTAACTGTTAGTGTCCTTGACTCAAACGGAAACTACCGTGTAGTTGGCACAACCACAAGCGATCTCACAGGCGCATACAAATTTAACTGGAAACCAGACATCTCAGGTTCATACACAGTCTACGTCACCTTCGCAGGCTCGGCAGCATACTATGGATCAGTCGCTCAAAGTGCCTTCTTCGTTGAAGAACAACCAGCAGCAACCACAGCACCAACACCAACACCAGCATCAACAGCTGACACATACTTCGTACCAGCAATTGCAGGTCTATTCGTCTTAATCATCATAGTACTAGTTCTACTAGTAGTAATGATGATGAAGAAACGACCATAAAAAAACCACACAAAACAAAAAACAATCTCTCCTTTTTTTATTTTATATTTCTTAAGGGCTAATATTTCAGTTTTCACCAAATAGCTTCGCACACTATTTTGTACTAATCCAAACGTAAAGCAGGAAATCGATGTAAGCGATTTGGCAGGTTAAGAGAGCAAAAGCCATGGAAACCTGCGACGCATAACTTCCACGACCACTTGTGGAGCGATTATACCTTCTTCACAAATTAGGCCGTGAATGTAACGGTTTGGGGTAACATCGAAAGCGGGATTTCTTATGATAAGCTTTGGTGACGCTTCGCTCCAAACTTCTATGTGGCTTCTTTGCTCGATTTTTTCGCATTCTCCGCCAAGAGTTTCCGGATCAAACTTAAGGAGTTCCGAAACCGCATAGAACGGTTTGCGCGCCTCATGGGCTAGTACTGCGATAGCACTTGTTCCAATCTTGTTTACGACATTACCCTCAGATGTTATCGCATCTGCACCGACAACAACAAAGTCCGCATCGCCCATAACTGTCCGCGCTGCCGAATCAACAATGAATGTGGTTTCAATGCCCAAATCCACAAGCTCTTTGGCGGTTATTCGTCCCTGAAAGGCAGGGCGCGTCTCGGTGCAGATTACCTTGAAGTTTTTGCCCTGGTTTTTTGCCTTAGCTATCATGCGCGTTACGGTTGAGGAGTGACAGTGGGTAAAAATAACCATGCCATCCCATATTCGTTTGGCGCCTATTTCTGCAACGAGTTCCCTTGAAGCATCTAACTCAATCAAAAACTGGTTTGCGGCAGAAGACACCAAACGGCTCAACTCCGCAACTTTTTCTGTATCTGCACCTTGGGCTTTTGTGTTTATGAAGCGAATGGCGTTTCGCATCAAGGGTTCAGTTTCTCTGGAAGCAGTAAAGATGGTTTGGGCTTCTTTAAGTTCAGATAGGAAGGCGGCTTTGTTTTTTGCTCTGGTTTTTTCTGCCTGCGCTTGGATGGCTTTGACAGCGGCTATTGCGACGTTTCGGGCGCCTTGAACTTGGAGAACTCTTATTCTTTCCGCTGTGTCTTTAACTATTTCTGCCATGAAGCTTCAACCTATTTTTAGTCTATTAGTGGAGAAGCATATAAGCAAAACCATGACTAAGACTGATTGAACGGTATGTTACCTATTGATCAAGAAGCAATAAACAGTATGTTGCAGCCATACATTCAGCCATGGTACGATTCAATCGAAAACCCCGAAATAGCACAGAGACAGGTGCTGGATGATTTAGTTCAAAATACCAAACCGCTGAGTATGGCCAAAGTCACAACGTCTCCCACGTCAAAAACATTTCTGATTATCGTGCTAATGTTCCAATAATTAATTATTCAGAGCTCACTCCATATTTGATTCATGTAAAAGAACGCAGTTACAAGGCATTTTTGTCTGAACCGCCAGAAACCTGGGTTATGACACGCGGCTCAACAGGACAATCGAAAGTCCTACCGGCAACTCAAACCCACCTAAAACAAATCTATAGTTGTGGCGCAAGAGGACTCATTAACTATGCCGTTAGGAAAAAAAGCTATGAGATCTTCATGGGTGTAATCCTCAACTTAAATTTTCCCTCAAATGTCCACACCATGGATGTTGGCGGAAAACAAGTTACATATGGCTACAGTTCAGGAACCTACGCGCGGCTTAACCCGATGTTTGATAGGGTAAGTCTTCTTCCGAGACAAGAAGAAATCGACGTTTTAGGTAGAGGTGTCGGCAGAGCAGACTGGGAGAAACGCTTCGACTTTGCTTACCGAATGGCTCAGAACCAGAATGTGACGCAGCCGATGGGTGTAACCCCTGTAATCCTATCCTTCGCCAGATACATTAAGCACAAATACGGAAAGAAACCCGCAGA
>CAVZPM010000019.1:0-17451 GCA_963777155.1 Candidatus Bathyarchaeota archaeon | reverse complement strand
AGCGAGTAAGGCGATGTTGAATCGATATTCGGCAGTCACAACGTCGATTTCTTCCTCTTCTGCGGTTAGCAGGTCGAAGAGTAGCGTTGCGATCTTGGCTTTGTTGAATTCTTTGGCAACGTATTGGTTCCTGGGGCTGAATCTACTACTGCCACTGCCATGCGCAAACAACACGACTGCTTTGGCGCCAGGCGGCATGGTCAATGTGCCCTCTACTTCTACATTGCCATGGGGATTTTCATTTCAGTTTGGTTATGAATCATGCTATCACGACTCCTTTGGATCCCTAAGTTTTTTCGTCTGTTTTCCTGTAGCAATTCGTTGACTTCTTCGTCTTCAGTTTGGCTAAAGTCGCTATAGAATTGCCCGATAGCCTGGAAGAATTCAGGCGTATAGAGGCAGACGACACGGTCCGCAAACTTTTCCAGTTCTTCAATCGTTTTAGGAGGACCAACTGGAATTGCAACAGTTACGCTGGCTGCTCCCCGATTTTTCACCGAAGCCAACGCCGCCTTCATCGTAGAACCAGTAGCTATCCCATCATCTACAATAATAACATCCAATCCCTTTACGTCGGGGTAACTTGCATCTTGCCTGTATAGTTTAATCTACGGTGAATTTCCTGTTTTTGCCGCTCGGTTTCTTCTTTAATGTATTTTGGGCTGACGCCCAGATAACTAATCAAGTTGTTGTCGAGAATTGTTGTTCCATCCTCAGCTACGGCGCCAATGGCTAGTTCCGGGTTGTTGGGAGCGCCGATTTTGCGGGGGATAATCACATCCAAAGTCAGTCCAAGCTTCTCTGCAATCACGTAACCCACAACGACTCCTCCGCGGGGAATAGCTAAGACAATTCCATTACCTTTAAAATCCTCTAAAGCTAATGCAAGCTTTTTGCCAGCCTCGATTCGGTCGGTAAAATAGGCCAAGTTTATTCCTCAAAAATCATTGGTTACATAATAAGTGAATTTGAATATAAAAACAGAATGTATAAAAAATGACTTTTTCCGAGGCAACGTGCTTATCATTAAGTTCTTTTGGTAAGAGTAGAGTTATCTTTGTCAAATGCATATTCGCCAAATCTTGCTGAGTAGTAGAGTCTTAGGTATTCTGCGGCGAACTGTGGTTGGAACGGCAGGTCCTGAGGGAAAAGCTGCTCTTTAACTTGCAATCGCTCTTCTATGGCTGCTTCAGCTATGGGGTAGTTGAGTAGAAACTCTTTACGTTCGCTATAAACTGACAAGTGTCTGGACTGCCTCATCTATGTATGAGAGGTACTGGGGCAGTTTTTCCATTATTTGGTTTATCTTGTAGCTGGATGGGTTTCCGAGAATTTCGGTGGCTTGTTTGAGTTGTTCGCGTAGGGTGCTGTTTTTCTCCCACAGATAGTCTTTGGTTGGAAGTAGTCGGTCGATTGCTTCTTCGTTGCTAACCATTCCAGCATACAGCATCGATAGGATATCGTTTGCCATGGCTATGTAGCCTTGAATATCGTCCTTCAGGGTTACGATATCCAAAAGGTCTAACTCGGCTTTTTCCGCTCTCTTCGCTGCGTCAGCTTTCATTGTTTCAGCTTTCTGGGCGTAGCCGAGTACTTTGGGTGTTTGCTCGCCGAAAACGGGCGGTAAAGCTTCACTTTGTCTGACTTAGACTGGCAATGGGTGAGAGGGAACTTTGCAGGTACCGCATGGACGCTTGGATCTCTTTTCCGTACTGGCGTTTCCAATTATTTAGCGCATTATAGAGTGCATCGATGGCTATCCATGGTGCTTCTTTCTTTTCCAGTTTTTCATTGGCGAATTCGGCTGCTCGACATTTCTCGGGAAGAGAGGGATCGTAGAGCGGTCTTATTATGTCATATATTGGCTTTGCAATCTCGATTGTTTCCTTGGTTAAGACTCTACTTGCCTCTATGATTTGTTTAATGGCTTCAATTCTTGGTTCCAGCGGCATCTCTTTTTGGTATGCGGTATTTAAGGTGGTTTTGATGTTTAAGCCAGCGTCTTTGAGTTTTCCTGCCCAATTAGAGTATTCACAATAAGCGAAAACTTGGTACTCTGACAAGATAGTTCCAAGTTCTGCTTCTAAAGCCTCGTGATCTTTGGCAAGTTTTTCTAGACTCGTCAAATTTCTCATCTAATTCTTCCTGAACATAGGCGCTTCTTTCAGCATTCCTCAGGGTTTCTTCAAGTACTTCCTTGATAATGCTCATTTTTCCCTCAGGAGCGCTCACTATAACAGGTATGTTCTTTTATATTCTCCAATTGTCCTTCAAAAACTACTACTTTATTCATGAGTGCTCTGGCTTTGTCAATGATTTCCCGGTTTGAAGCCCGATTTTTTGGTGTATAATCCATGAAAGCTACAGGCAACGTAAAGAGAAGTGTAGCAAAAATTCCTAAGACCATCGTTATTCCGCTGACGTCCGCCGTGAAAGCCAAAGGAGTCTGAAGGGCACTTAGAAGAATAAAAAACAACGCAGCCGCGATTGTGGCGGTGAAGCAGGGAAAAAGCTTATCGCCATTGCCAATTATGCCTCCTTTAACAAGCATTCGAGTGAAAAACATAAGGGTCAAAGCAAGTCCCGCAACAACGATTACAAACATGAGTATGCCTGGGATTGAGTCTCGGTACTGAGTAACAGCATCGCCGATTGTGCGTCCAGTCCAATCTGGAGTCCAAGTGGTTTGACCAGCGATGTCATAGAATACTTTTGATAAATCATACAATCGGAATTGGCTCATTGAGCCGGCTAAGTCCTTGCCGATTGAAGTCAAAGGGACAAGTAACGGTGGGGCAGAGCCAGGTTCAACCCACCAGTCTGACCTTACAATCGGTAAGACCGTGTATTGGAAGTACTGCATGATTTGCAGTGGCACTGAAAGCAGGACAAAGTAGATGATCGATAGGCTAACATATTTTTTGAAGAATACAGCTGAAGCCAATAGTATTGGAATTGCCAAAAAATAAAGAGGGCCAACAAAGAGTGAAGTGACCGCCAATATTCCAAAGTCTGTGGCTAAGGCGCTCTTGTAGCGGTTGAAAAGTGCTGGTGGAACCACAAACAACGCCATCCAGATAATGATGAATGCAACGCGGATCTGCATATCACCAAGGAACGAAATGAAGTATAATTGGGCTAAATGGTACATCAATCCTAAGCCGATGATTGCTCCGCCAATTGGCATTCCAACACGTGGAATTCTAAAGGTGACAAATGCTACCAGAATAGCTATGAAGATAGGTAGTGGTTGTGGAAACATCGGCAGAATAGACATCCCGACTCCCATCGCAACGGCGGTGAAAAGAAAAGTAACCATTTTTAACGATGAAGATTCAAGGTGCTGTTCTAGTTCTTCCTTCTCTTTTCTTTTCTGTTTTTGGTTTTGATACCAGGACTTTGCTCCAGAAATTTTAAAAGAGGGCTTCTTCACGCAATCAACTACCTAAAACCTTATTTTAGGTAAACTCCTCTTAAACCTTATGCAGGTACCTCGGATGAAAGATGGCAAAGATAGTTTTGACATATTAGAAAGTATAGAAAAACACATAGAAGCACTAAAACCGCTGTTGCCCAAACAAGCTTTAGTTTGCATTGGCGAATTCACAATTAAAATGCTTCTTAAGAGACCTAAATGTCAGCAAAGAAACTACATTGCCAATCCTTATTGAAAAATCCAGCGAAGAAGTCTACAAGTGGCTCCCTAAAGGATTCAATGCACATTTGGTTTTGGGTTTTGAGGAAGCCCATATTGATACCCACTTTTGGTACAACGTTATGCCTACCATCATGCTGGATGATTCTGTAATTGATAGTCTTCAGAAAAAATCTTCTGAAAAACTTCGTTATGCAACAATTTTTTCGTCAATCTGGGATGGACTCGGAAGCGCTGCCCTGCCAACTTTAATAAGAAAATTTAAAGCAGCAAACATGGATTCGTTTTCCATAGCGATTTTACCCTCGAAAATACAGCCCATCGACGCCCACTTTAACGCGTATGCTGCACTGAAAATATGCTCGGTTACCGATGGCGCGACAGTATTGCTTATGGACAGAGATCACGTGGAAAACTATGAGGGTGTTGACCGAATAGGTGAACCAATAAAGGGAAACATGGTTCTTAATTATCTGTTGAACCTGTTTTTGACGAAAGCCTCACTTGTGGAGGAAATCTCAGAATTATCTCGGACTTTTAACACTAAGCTTTTTACGCCAATCGTAGTTACGGGAGCAAGCTATAATGTTTACGGCTCCATAGAAAACATGTTAAACACCGCGTTGCTAAAACCCTTCCTTACATTTGATTTGTCCACGGCTTCGCTTTTGTATGTTTTTTTACGCGTGCCTACAAGCCTAAAAGATAAGCTTCCACAGGGAAAAATTGAGTTAGCGATTACAAACTGGTTTAAGGGAAAGACAACCCTCCAATCAATCTATATATCCGAGCCCATCTACACGGAAGATTTGACTGACCGCGTGGATGCTGTGTTGTTAGTTGGTGGCTTTGAAATCGACAAGATGTTGTCTGATTTGGAACAGAAGGTTTTGCCACTGAAGAATCTAGCAGTCGAGAAGGGTTTTATGACTGAGGATGGAAGCTTCATAATCAAGGTTGAAGAAAAACCAGTCTTGGCTGAAGTACCGATTGCTGAACCTTCCCAAGATGTGGAGCCATCCCCGTCGATTGCTCAGGAGCTCCTAAAAGAGAGTCCGACTCCAACAGGTGAACCCCAAATAACCCCGAGTACACCTGAAGTATTTCCTGAACAACTTCCGACGTCTACAGAACAACCTGAAACTGAGGAAACACATCTGATCAACGAAACCCAAAGCGTAAAAACCTCACCACTCATCGCTGTCCCAGAAGACACATCCGAAACACAAATTGTTGAAGCTTCATTGACAGACATAGAAAAAGCAGTAGAGTCAAAACCCTTGGAAAATTCAAAGAATACGCCTCGAACGAAAAAAGCCAAGACACCGATCATTGACGAAGAAAAAACTCAAACACCAGCAAAGCCGAGACGTACGCGAAGTACAGGAAAGCTGCAACTAAAGAAAGCTGATTAAAACAAAAAATGAGGTTGCAGGAAAAACCTGCTGTTCTTTTTACTTTTTATTGCCGTTTCCGTTGCCGTTAATGCCGCTGTTGCGGTTTATGTCCCTAATAATGTTGGTTGCATGTACTCCGTGTTCAAGCAAGTAGCTACGTGAGAGGTATCTTTCGAAGTCGCTGGATTTGCTGTAGAGCAACTGCATTTCGTCGTAGGCTTCCATGTCCTCGGGTTTGCCTCTTCCAGCCACAACCATAATTCTAGTTGTCCACGCGTCGCGCGATTCAATAACACGAACAGTTATGGTTCTGGAGACTTCGCTTGTTACGTATCCTGCGAGGGCAGTGTAGATTTCCTGTGACATGTCTTCGGTCCACATTTTTGGCGGCGTAGAAATGGTTACCCAGAGATAGTCTGTCTTGTATGTGGGTTTAAAGCCCATTATGCTTGGTGTCTTGAAGGCCCGGACGACGCTTTTCATGTAGTCTTTGAAGTGTTCAATGTCAAGGATGTCTTTATAGATGATTTCGTGTGTAAGATTTTCTTCTTGTTCAGTGAGGATTTTAAATATGATTTTTAGTTGTTCACGTTGAGTTAGATCAGCGGATTTTTCAAAGTAACGTTTTGGAGCCACTATTTCCGATATTTTGGCTTTGTATTCGCTGTGGAGGTCAACGATTTTGTTGAGGCGTTTACGGTATTCCGAGATCAGTTCAAAGCGTTTGGATAGTTTCTCGTAGAGTTTTATTGTGTTGTCGATTTTGTCTAGGTTTTCGGTTGCGAAGGCTTCTTCCTGTTCGACGCGTTTGAGTTCTCGGTCGATGTTGAGGAGTTGTTCTCTGGCGTAGCGTTTGCTGCTTAGAAACTTGCGGACTTGCCGCTCCATTTTGGTTTTGTCGAATTCTTTGCGTTTCTTTATTTCTTGGACTCTCATGACTTCGTTGTCGAAGTTGCCTCTTTTCTGCATGCGTTTGGATAGGATTTCGTTGATGTAGGTTAAGTGTTCATCTATCATTTTGGCTTCGTCTGGGGGTGTTCGGAGCATGAGTTGAATTACTAAGTAGATTGTGGCGAGTTCGTTTTGAATGTCTTTTAGCTCTGCGAGTTCAGCTTGGCATTCAGGCAAAACTTCATAGTACCGCATTAAAGCTTCGGTTATGTATCGGGTTTCGTCGTAGAATTTTAAGATAAGCATTGATTTCTCAGCGAGTTCAGCTATGTTGACAAGATCTTCAAGCACTTTCTTTTGCCGAAGAGTAAAGATTTGAGAGCTTGGGATAAGTTGGTTTAGGCGCTCAACAATTGAAGCTTTCTTCGCACTGAAATCTAAATGCGTCTTGGTTAGGTTTGTAAGCAGCGCTTCAAGACTATCCATCTTCCTTGAGCCCTCCTTCCGCAATGTTAACGCTATGATTGATTCTTCGATGGGGCCAATCTTACCCATCAGTTTGATGGTTGATAGATACTGCATTATGTCCTCTAACCAGTTCTTAACTTGGATTTCGATGCCCTTTACGTGTAGCGTTCTGTCGTCTTCGAGGCGTGGGTTGCTATTAATCGTGTTCTTGAGTTTTTCCTCAAATTGTTCCTCATTGAATGTTCCAGTTTTAATAAGGTAGTTTTTGAAGAGTTCTCTAGTTACGTCACTGTCGACCTTTATGATACTGTTTATCTCTTCAATTATGTCGAGTTTTTCTTTTCTTGAATCCTGTAGCATCTGCATTGATTCAAAGTCAAGCTTGAATGCTAGAATGTAGTCTTCAACGGGGTACATTACTTTGGTCATGCCCAGTGTGTGTGCCGAATTGTTAGTTAAGCCCACTTCGGTTCCGATACCGCCTAGAAGGTCCGCTAAGTCAAAATCCATTAGTGTGTAGAGTAGATCGACGACCATTTCGTCCATTTCTTGTCTGGCACTAACGATGTTGCCTACTTTGGAGAATGCTGGAAGCAGAGGCAAGTAGATTAGTGCGTTTAGTGGGTTTCGGTAGGGTTCTCCGTATTCTTTGATTACATAATCGTTGTAGTCTTTGTTGAGTAACAGATTGAGTTCGTTTAGGGCAACGAATGATGAGCATCCTTTTGCAGGTGGGTCGTCTCCGCCGCAAGGCGTTATTACAAAGGCGATAATTGCCACTCCTGACCCTAACACTTTTCGTAGGTGCTTAACAAAATCAAAGAAGACACCGCTTCCAGTGCCACCGCCAAGTCCATAAACCACAACGACAGTGGGAGTTACTATTGCAGAGAGCGCTTGTTCTTTGAATGAGTTTATGCAGTTTCTTATAATGCCAAGTTGGTAGTAGTTTAAAGCATAGATTGCTTTGGCGAGTGCGCGTCTTCGTCCTGCTCCACCTGCCATGGGTGGGATAGCCATTGTTGTTTGCAGCCACGGCTGGAAGTTTACAAGTTTTGAGCCTTCACCTATTAAGTATTCACTGTATTTTTGGTTGATGAAGTCAAACATTGCTTCGGCCGTTGGGAACTTAACGGATTGGGCAATTAGTCGCATTCTTTCGCGGGGTATGCCTGCTTTAATCATTTGTCTTGTTATTTGTTCGTTGGTTTCCTGCAAGCTTCTGATTTCTGGGTCTGCAATGTCTATGGCTAAAAGAGAGAGGCGTGTCAGGTCGTTTTCCATTAATTCTTTGGTTTTTTTGCTGGTCAGGAAAGTTTCTACTATATTGGTGCCTGCTGAGCCGAGTCCAATCAACTGTACGCTGTTTTGGTATATTCGCGTGGTCTATCACATCCCGACTAATCTTTTCAGTCTATCTTTAACTGATTCAAGACTTGAGGACATTGCTCTGTCGATTTTGGATGCTCTGAGAGTCAAGCCTTCTAAATCTTTGATTTGGTCTTCAACTACAAGTTGGAAGTAGCTCACTTTTCCACGTAC
This sequence comes from Candidatus Bathyarchaeota archaeon, assembly GCA_963777155.1. Lineage (GTDB taxonomy): Archaea > Thermoproteota > Bathyarchaeia > Bathyarchaeales > Bathycorpusculaceae > Bathycorpusculum. The sequence goes on along the minus strand of CAVZPM010000019.1, from coordinate 9,498 downwards.
TCTCAAAAAGAGAACTACGAATATCACCGCGACAGCTGCCAAAACACCTATGATTGGTATGAACAAAGCTTCCATAGTTGAAGATACTGGCGGGTTGGCAGTGTTGAGTCCATTTAAGAGAGCTATGGCGTCTGTGACGTCTCCTGCATTAGCTATTGTTCTGGATGCGTTGAGGACGTTGGTGAAAATATCGATGTATCCTTGGGAAACTCCGTCAGATATGAGTTTGTTCAGTTTTGTTTGTTGCTGATTATATAAAACGTTAAAGTTAGCTAGGCCTGCACTGGTTGCTTGAACGATTATTTGATCAAGGGCCGTTCCACCAGAGCCACCGTACAAGCTAACAACCTTAACAGTTTGTTCAACGGTTGAGGTGCTGGTTGGAACCTTACCATATAGGACCATGTCAAAGGTTCCTGAGCTCCATTTGAAAGTTGTGGATTGGGAAGCTGGGTTGTATGTGGAGCCCATGTCATATGTTGAGGTTTGAAGTTCCCAGTAGCCGCTGGGGTGTGCTGTAGATTTTTGTAGGCTTGTTGTTAGTCTTAATGTATCTGCACCTAGCGCAACGATGTTAATGGTGAATGTGACTTTAATGTCGGTTCCGGGTAGTACTGGCGCCAGGGTGTTGGTTGTGTTCGTTGTGGGGTCGTATTGGACTAGAAGTTGTCCTGAAGAATCTTCAATTCTGTAGGTGGTTATCCATTGTCCTTCACCTACAGCTTTGACTGGTGAAAAAGACGCTATCATCATGGTTGTTAAAATGATTAGTAGACTTAGAGCTAGAATTTTGTTTTTCAATTTGGGACACTCCTGAGCTTTTTTAGCTTTTAATGCATATAACATTTACGCTATTCTAGTATAGATTAAAAAAGATAGTAGATTTGAATAGTTTTAATGCTTGATCGATGCTTGAGCTCTCTTAACAAACGCTCCTGCAGAGTTTGTCAAGTCTGCTTTGCAACACAAACGATGGATTCTGCAATTAACATTGATCTGTTTCATTAAACTTTGAAACGTATCTAATCTATACTGAGCGGGAAAAGAGATAAGAGAATTTGAGTGTACTACAAATGTATTACAGTGAACCACTCATGGAAATAATAAATGTGCGTTTACCCGACAAACTGACTTCGGACATAGATAAACTAGCCAAGAAACACAACCTCACCCGATCAGAAGTCATTCGTCAAGCCTTAACAATCTACCTGCACTTAACAGAAAATGTTGGCACCATGCTAAGACCCATAGTCTTCCAAGTAAAACCCGCCCAAATCGCTTACACACGAAGAGGCGACGTCTCAATACTAAAAATTCCCACTGGGCACGCCATCGTTGCAGGGTCAACCTCAAGTGGCGCTGTGGGCTCCAAAGTAATGGATAAAGTCAAAGTGGAGGGGCATGTGCTGGGTAAGTTTTTGGCGAGAGTAGCTTTGATGGATGTTACTGCAACCGGAGCGTTTCCTGTCCTTTTATCCGTAACCTTAGGCGTTGAGAAAGAGCCAACGGGCAATGCGATACTTGAGGGAATTAGGCGTGAAGCTAGAAGCATAGGACTTGACCCAAACCAAGTACTGATGGAGAATACAGAGGACAATTTTGAAACCGTGCAAACTGGAGTAGGATTGACTGTAGTTGGCTTCGCAAATGAGGATGAGTTGAGACTTGGAAAGACCTTGCCGGGTGACCTAGTTGTTGCAATCGGCAAACCCAAGGTTGGGGACGAAGTCTTAGCAGCTGAAGTGCACGGAGAAATTGCAGACCTCAAAAACGTCGCCCAGCTTTCACAGAGGAAATACATTCATGATATTGCGCCTGTGGGCGGTTTTGGGATTGCCAGTGAAGCAAGAATGATGGCATATGGCGTTGGGAGACAACTGAAAATATTCGAGGTTCAAAAGTTGGATTTGAACAAGTCGGCTGGTCCTGCCACGGTTATTCTTGCTACAGTGGATAGAGAAAAGCTTGAGGATTTGACTGCTTTGATTCCTAAACCGATTAATGTTGTGGGGGAAATTCTCTAAGTTTCTACTTTTGTGTGTTCTTTAGCATGTGCCCATTGCGGTCAATTTCTCCACTTCGAATCCGTGTCGTGGAAATAGGTGTGTTGTTTTCGGCTTGGATCATGTCAACCGCGACGATTTCAAGTGGCGGTATCCCTGCCTTCTGACGAGCCTCATTTATAGAACTGGCGGTTCTTGCGGTTTCTTTGCTTACAACCAATGCTTCTAGACCTTTGCCTTTAATTGTTAAGCCATATGGATCTTTAAGCGGTACAATTTTTGCCCTATCCATCAGCCCTATCTCAGTCAAGTATGAAGCGAGGTCTTTTTTTCGCTCGGCATAATTAGCTGTTATATGCGGCTTACCCATTTTAGTAACGAACTCATCGGAAGATAAACCGATGACAACTTTTTCGCCAACTTTAAAAGCCATAGCCAGCAACGCTTTGTGCCCACGGTGGAGCTGATCGAAAGTTCCTCCTACTGCAACTTCTCGGTATTTTTTCATTTAATCAGCCTAGCACCTTGGAAATCTATCTCACTGACTAATACTTGTTGTGAGGGTAAAGCTTGCTTAAAAGCTTCTGCTACCGAGTTGGCGTTCTCTTCATGTACTACGGCGTGCACTGCTTCCCCGATCATGTTTTGGGTTGCTCCAATTGCACCAGCTTTCTTGGCAGACTTCACTAGCTCGCAAACTTTTTCAGTTGCAAACCCAGCTTTTTTAGAAAACTCCCAGCAACAATCTAGAAAATTCTCCAAGCTGGGCTCATCAAGTATGGCTTTCAGGGTTTTTTTGCCATAGCCGTTTATTTCCTTCTTTTTCTGTGGAGATGCCAGGACAGTATCCTTTGGGATTGTTGATTCCAGATAGCCAGCGACAACCACATAGTCGGGTGATATTGGTATACGGTCTATTTGGCAAATACCTGGGGCGCCTGGCTCAACCACGAGCACGCAGCCACCACTAAAAGCGAGCGAACTTACAGTGCCCAAGCCAGTCTGACATTGAATTTCTGCGACATGTGCTATTTTGCCAATCTGATTATATGTCAATGGCAATTCTAACGCTTCCTTAAGCGCTAAGCCTACTGTCAATGCTCCTCCAGCGCTGGTCCCAAACCCTGATCCGATGGGGACTTCAATCTTGTGTTCAACTGTAACATTGTATTTTGTGTTTGTTTTATCCAGAAGCGTTTCTACTACACGTATTGTGGTTTTCGCTTCCTGGGCTTGTTTGGAATTGATCAAAACGGAAATGCTGTTTTTTTCTGCTCCTTGCGTTGTCACTTTAGTTAAGACGCCTCTTTGGAGCCCAAAACCTCCACCTATAGCACCAACTTTCTCCAAATCAGTAATCGGTTTGCCGTCTTGGGTGTCGCAGATTTCAAAAAAGCTTGAGATTGCCGCTGGTGCAAAAGCTTTAGCGGTTCTTTTCAATCTATTTCACTTTTATTTCTTTTAGCTAACGATGGAAACGCCTTATTGACTGCCGCAATTATTGGCGGTCCAAGAATTAAGACGAAGGGGACTTCGGTAAAAAACGTGAAGAAAAAGGTTGTCAATCAAATTAATGGTGAAGTGGCTGGTGAGGCGTCGGGAGTAAAGTATTGAAAGAAAATCGGTACTGTAACTCCAATTATAGCCGCGCCAAGTAACATCCCAACTATTGAGCCTACTTCAAAACTGCGCCATTTAGAGTTTCTCAAAATAACAACCGGAACCAAGAATATTATGTAACTTCCCAGTACCACAACCATCAAAGCGATTTTGACCCAAAAGTCCAAACCCGTATAGGCGTAGCCAATCCACATGAAGAATGCTGTTGCTATTCCGTAAGCCACAACAGGGGTTGCCCAACGAATTTTTTTCTTGGCTATGTAGCCTATTAGGAAGAAAGCCACAAAGTTGCTTGTAACACCTGCTAACAAGCTTAATAGCAAATTATTTCCAAACATAGCATCGCTTATGAATATGCCTACTGCCGCTCCAATCCCGCCAACAAGCGGACCAAACACGACAGCGAAGACCGCTGGTACAATAACTTGAGGCCAAAACCTGACTCCGCCAAATGATTAAGATTAAACTATGAAAATGTATCCTAATGCAACATACAATGCTATGTTTAACGCTAAGCACTGCAACATCAATTGCTCTAAATTTCAGCATCTTAACTTTTGCTTCCTTGCGTTTAATGTTTGACGCTGTTGAGAGTTCTCTTTTATAGATAAAACTTCCCTATGAACTGTTTAAACATGTTTAAACAATCCATCATTCAAAAAACCTGCCTCAAACTGACTAAACAAAGAACAAATGAAAGAATAATAATTAAACTTACTTGGTTACTTCTTGTGTCTTTTGATTCTTTCTTGTCGCTGCGTTTTCTTGCGCCAATCTTTCTTTCGCTGTGTTTGCATTGAGAACCTTTCTTGACGTGGGGCATCCAACTTTCGATACCGCGATACGTTTCCATAGAAAGTTTCTGTGGAGATTTTGTTTTCTTTCAAATCTTGAATATTCTGGTTAAGTACCTCTTTAGCTTCCATGTCAGATGCCTTGTCGAATGCTTCTTCATAAACAAGGTATGCTGCATGGAACTGAAAATTCGAGAGGTCGTCGATTAAAAGTTTTTCAATTTGAGGGGGGTTGTTTTGTTCGTTTGGTTGTTCGGTCATGTTTATTCCGCTTGTGATGTAGGCAATGATTGTTTTTCACCCTTTTATAGATGTGCCTATTTTTCTAGCAAATGAGCCCTTGCTTATTCCATCGCTCTAAGTAAACTGTAACCTTTTGTTTATACTTTGGTTTCCTGAAGCCTAATGATTCGCGTTCTATTATCAAGAGGTTTATAGGTTCTCAAGATGTTGCCTTATTTTTTCGGCATCTTTCTGAAGTTCCTCAGATTCCATAGCATTCGTGTGATCGCGGAAAGCTTTGCCATGGACAAAACCGTCATTTGGTTCCATTGGAATCACATGTACATGCAAATGGAAAACTACCTGTCCAGCTGCCCACCCGTTGTTCTGAACTATCCTGATGCCCTCAGCCGCAGTGGCATTCTTAACCGCAACTGCAATACGTTTAACAACCCTAAATAGATAAGCTGCTTCCTCTTCAGGAATCTCAAAAATGTTCTCATAATGTTTTTTTGGGACCACCAATGTGTGTCCATCGTTTACTGGGTCGGTTACTCAAAAAAGCGAGTACTTGTTGGTCTTCATAGACCACGTTTGCGGGTGCCTCTTTGCGGATTATCTGGCAAAATATGCAGTCATGTACCATTTGGGTCATACCTTTCCGAGGTTTGTTGTTAGGATATAGCTTTAATACAATTTCGCTGGTCAGTAATACTTTATGGACACTTTAGTTGATGACATAGGCAGTTTTCCTTTGCCAACAGGAATCAAAAGAGAAGAGTACGCTAGAGCCTATGAAGCTGCACGGCAAGCCATAATTAACCATCAAGACCCCTCAAAAGACGAGTTTATCCAAAAAAACTTTTACTCAATAGTAGTTGAATCTTTTAAAACAAAAATTCGAACAGGTTTAGATGTAGTAAATTTTCCTCAGCACTTCAGCGGGATCAGGCAGGTTGGCGATGCGATTCATGCGGCTATGGAGAAGGGTTCTTTTATCGTTGACCAGGAACTGGCGTTTCTTCCAGAAATCTATGTCCTAAACCAAGAAGCCAAAGCGTCTTAGTGAGGAATTCGGCAAGAAGATCCAGTTGAGGGTTTCAATTTTCGGCCCAATCGAGCAATACCTCTCTGAAGTGGGGGCAACAGCTTACCCTGATGTACTCGATGGGTTTGCCCAAACCATTAATCGCTTCGCAAAAAACAGTATCCTGAACAATAAGTACATAGAAACCAAGGTCATCTCCATCGATGAACCCAGCCTTGGTCACAGCAGTTTCTCCGGCTCATCTGAGATGGTGTGCCAAACGCTTGAAAAAGCCTATGACTTCCAAGGGCCAACTACGACAGATTCACCTACACTTTGCGTCTGGAGTGCACGATTTGCTTTCGGTTAAGAGTCTTGACGTTTTATCGTTTGAATATGCAGCGTCCCCAAAAAACATAGAAGCTGTCCCAAAGAGTGTACTAGAAAAAGCAGACAAGCAAATTCGTGTAGGTATCGCAAGAACAGACATCGATGGCATTTGGGCTGAACTCTACGAAAAAGGATTCCCCAATCCATCCAATGAACAGTTAGTCGACTCGGTGGATGCAATAAAAAATAGGTACCGTGTTGCCAAAGAAAAGTATGGTGATAGGATGACATTTACTGGTCCTGATTGCGGTTTAGGCGGCTGGCCCAGCCAAGAAGCGGCTGAACTGGTACTTAAACGCACGGTTGAGGCAGTAAAAACCGCTTAGCAGGTTACTCTTGCGGCTCCTCAGGCGATGGTGGTTCGGGTAGGGGCGCTGTTTTCTTTGTTGGCTTCTCTCCGGGTTGACCTTTGGGTAGTTCTTTGAAACCGAAAGTGCCAACGGGTGGCCAACCAGCTTCAGGCATAGATGAAGGAATTAACATTATGGTGTTTGTTCCCGCTTGTTGACCCAGCTCATAGATTATGTTCATCCATCTTAAGCGTAAACCCTGTTCGCTTGATTCATACATTTTTGCGGCTTCAATCATTTTTGCTGAAGCTTCAAACTCAGCTGTGGCCAAGGTTACTCGCGCGATCCGTTCACGTTCTGCTTGTGCTTGGCGGCTCATGGCGTCTTGTAGGTTGGCGGGTATGATGACGTCCCGAACTTCGACAGCGGTGGCTTTTATTCCCCATGACTCAGTTTTTTCGTCGATGATTTCGCGTAGGTGTGCTCCGACTTTTTCGCGTTCAGCAAGCAACTCGTTTAGACTCACTTTACCGATGACTTCCCGCAATGTTGTTTGTGAAGCTAATTGGGTTGCTTGGTAATAGTTTTCCACTTGAAGCACTGCCTTTTCTAAATCTACGGGTTTCATATACAAGACTGAATCGACGTTTACTGGTACATTGTCTTTGGTGAGGGTAGATTCGGTTCGGAACTGTATGGTATCGAGTCTTGTAGAGATTTTTAAAGGTGCCCTGTCAATTAAGGGAACAAGATAAATGATTCCTGGACCCCTCATACCCACATAGCGTCCAAGCCTTAAAACGGGCATGCGTTCCCATTCTCTTAGTACACGGATACCGCTTAACAAGAAAAATGCAACAACAATAACGATAAAACCAATAATAGGCGTTAAAACATCAACCAATCTTCATCCCTCAACAAATGGTATTCGTTAGGTTTAGAGAATTAAGCTTTTTGCTCGGTTGTTTTCACCACAAGAAGCATGCCATCCATTCCGACGACTTCTATAGTCTTGACCTGTGGCGACTTCGGCTGTCTTTGGCGTGGCTTGCCAGAACTCGCCCATAACGCGGACTTCTCCTTTGGGTTTTAGGTCCGTTGTCGCTATACCTTTGGCGCCGATTAAGGCTTCTTTACCTGTTTTTACCCGTGTAAATTGAGCTTTAACGCCGACATAGAATATGACTGCTACAATTAACGCAACAAGTATGAGGGCTACTCCAAGAGTTAGCTCAACTGAGATGGCTAACCCATAATAGGTTGTTCCAGAGATTGCTGCGAAAAACAGAAATGCTGCAATAGTTACCAAAATGCCTATAACGAAAGCTAATCCAGCGTGCATGCCAATCCCTAAATTAGTGATAGGTGAACTTTCGCTTATAAGGTATTTCAGAAAAAAAGAAAAAGAGGTTTCTTAATTCCAGTGGTCGTCTATGAATAATCTTAGTGATGGTCTTCGCGTGGCACAATGCTGAGTTGGGGCATGGGAGATGGTCGTCTACGTAGTGGAGGGGTGGGCATTGGGGATGGTGGTTCAATCTCTAATGGAATTTTGTTGATCAATCTTCTTCGTCTCCATGAACGGTTGGGATGATAGTTGTCTCGATTAGGGCTTCTCTGCGGATTATGGTCAGCTTCGTTTCTTTGTCAATCACGTCTTCGCTTAGCAACCTTGGCAAATCATAGAATTCGGTGACGGGTTTGCCGTTAAATTTGACGAGTACATCCCCCATAGCTAAGCCTGCTTTACGCGCTGGGGAACCTGCTTCGACACTAAATATCATGACACCTGTTTCCTGTTCCAAGCCTGCTGACTCCGCGATTTCCTCTGGAATAGCAACGGTATTGGCGATTATGCCTAAATAGCCGCGTTGTGCCACTCTTCCAGTCATTAAACGGTCAGCGATGCCTTTGACTTTGTTTACAGGTATAGCAATGCCTCTTTGCCAAACATAAGCTGTGTTTATGCCGATTAACCTGCCTTGAACGTCGATGAGTGGTCCGCCGCTAAAGCCAGGGTTCAGTTGAGCGTCGGTCGCAATTACATTCTCCATCGCAGTTGCGCCTCGCCAGCCTCGGATCGTACTGTTTACGCTGGTGACCATGCCGCTGGTTGCGGTTGGCTGATTTCGGTTAAATGGGTTAGCAAGAGCCAGAACATATTGGCCTACGCTGAGTTTCTCGGAATCCCCCATTTCGATGGGTGTAAATTCCCCTTGTTCTGTTTTGATTAAGGCTATGTCGTTGTATGGGTCGGTGCCTACGATTTTTGCATTGAAGGTTTTTTCTCCTTGTCCGATTTTTACGGTGCCGCATCCTTGCAGTACGTGGTTGCAGGTGATTATGTAGCCGTCTTTTGTTAAGACGACGCCTGTGCCGCGGGACATCTGTGCTTTGACGCTCACCACCGACTGCGAGATTTTGTTGATAAGCAAACTGGTTGCTTCTGACAGAGATTTCAAGACTTCTAACGGATTAGTTAGTTGACTCATTTGGTTTTTCTCTCCAAATGAGTATATGGTCAAAATGGTATTTGTTGACTAAGGAACCCTGAAAGTCGGTCACAAAAACTAGGTGGGCATCATGGAACCGCCAAAGTAACCTACGTTTCTCGCCATAGTATGGCTCGTAGACTGCGAAGCTATGGCAAGTTTGCCGATAAGTGACATCAATTGGTAAGAAGCTTTCAGTGCCAAGTTGAGGTTGTTGCTGGTTAAGAATTTAGCTTCGATGTTTAGAATGGTGCCTTGAATATTGGCCGCTATCTGGATTGCCCCGTCCTCCGTAATCCATTTGAGGGTTACGCCCTGGTTGTTTTCGGATATGCCAAGCCAACGGAGCATGCCAAACCATTTGCCTTTAAGGTTAAGGATAAGCTGTTGAGTTCTAAGGTCCGAGGGCAGGTAGGTTTGAATGAGAGGTGTTGAGGGTGTTTCTTTTCTTGGTGTTTGAAGTTTTAGTTCCGTAATTTTTGGGGTTACGCGGTAACCAATGGTTTCTTTTTTTATGATACCTTCTTCTTCTAGGCGGCTAAGGATTCGTGAGAGTGTTTCTGAGTGGAGACCTGTTCTGCGTTTAAGTCCATCAAAAGTGAATGTGGCTAAGTCTTCGGCTTCGATCAGCGCCAGCACGTCAGCATCGCGTTCGCTAAG
>CAVZPM010000018.1:0-25398 GCA_963777155.1 Candidatus Bathyarchaeota archaeon | reverse complement strand
GAGCATTTGCAATTCTTGCTCGAGGCTTACTAATCGTAGAAGACCTTGCCGGAGTACCCCAATTGTGAAATCACAGCCTAATATTTTCACGCAAAAAAACGCAAGAACCCACATTGCCATCTCCTGCACCGCCACTTTAAGGTGCCTCCACAATAGTATTTTATTTCTTTTCACTTTCTATTAGCAATTGAAGGAACAATAGTGAACGCCGTTCCATCGATAAGACAGGCAACTTCAAGTGATTACATAGAACTGAAAAAAGATAATTGACTTGTCTTTTCCAAGGTTCTTCCGTTTCTTTGCCAGCCACAGCGTAGACTCAGAGGATGGACGCGTGCTCGTCAGAGAAGTTCAAGACACAGTGGTTGGATTTGCTAAATTGATAGATTTCCAAGTTGGCGGCGGCAAGTACGGCTGTATCCTCTGGATTGCGGTTCACCCCACTTTTCGGCGACGATGGAATCGCCCTAAACCTTACAAAAGCTGGGTTGGATGTTTTGAAAAAAGATGGTTCAGAGGCGGTTTTTGCTTCCACCCAAAGAAGAAACACCGCGGCCTTAGCGACTTTGGACAAAGCAGGTTTTAGGCGGATGGGTTTTGTGGGTTTGTGGCGAGCGTTTGGTTGGCGAGTATTTAGTTTTTACCGCGAGATTTGGTATGCACCAAGTGAAATCGTGTTGATACATTCTGAAAAATGGTATACACATTGTTTAAACAAATTGTATAAACAACTCGCAGACTCCCCCCAAAATACACTCGCACACAACTCCAAAACCGAAAAGTCAATTTGGTCGGGAGAGCAGGATTTGAACCTGCGACAGCTCGGTATCTGTGGCCTAAGGATAGCCCACAAATAGTTTTTTTTCAACTTCTCTATCCACTAAGCTTGTTGGCTCTTTATCAATCTTTGAAAGTTAGCCTATTTGTAAACGTTGTCATGATGTTCATATCTTCTTATCGTGACGACTTTCTTTTTCTCGTCTATATCGTAGACAAGAACGAATGAGCCCACGTGTACTCGACGCATATGCTGCATAGGACTCCTCAACGGTTTGAATTGCTGAGGATTTTCCAAAATCTCGTTTACCTTTCTAGATAGCGCTTCAAACTGCACTGAAGTCCTTCTTTTGCAGTTTCTTGAATATTCTATCTACTTTTTCAACCACTTCTAAAGAATACAAGCAATCACTTAGAATATCTGCTTGGCGAAGTCCTTGACTTTTACAGTTTTTTCGCTTTCTGAAGCTTTTAGGCTTTCAATGAACTCTGGTCTTAGCTCAGGCTCCATAACACACGCCTCAAACTGTTGTGCCATCAAGTTTATCGCTTGGCTCTTGTCTTTGAGACCGTACTTGGCTTTAACGTATGTTGAGGATTCGGTTCGTTCGCTCGTCAATCGTTACTATCGCCTTTACCATATTATCACCATATTAATACAATATTAACTTGAAGTATATAAAGCATCCAGAAGAAAAAACACGAGTTTAGCTTAAAAAAACCTGATTATAGACATGGTCGGGAGAGCAGGATTTGAACCTGCGACGGCTCGGTATCTGTGGCCTAGACAGGCTAGAATGAAGCCCACCATGGGTAGACCTCTACAGCTTCTCCACCAGCTAAGCATGTTAGCCAGCTCGAGAGCTCTGCCAGGCTGAGCTACCTCCCGACAGTTTCCATAAAGACAGAAGATTGGAATTTATGTGTTTTGGAACTGCACACAATTTATGAGACATACTAAACATTTTAATCTATTAACAAGAGTCAGATAATAGGGCATTAAAATTGACTAAAACTATTGGAGTAGTTACCTCAGGCGGCGATGCACCAGGAATGAATGCTGCGATACGTGCAGTTACACGTGTTGGACACTCAATGGGACTTCAAGTAATCGGTTTCGAACGTGGTTGGGATGGATTATTATCCAATTGTTACAAAAAGTTGACTCCACGCAGCGTTGGCGGCATAATCCAACTTGGTGGAACCATACTTCATACGCTCAGGTGCCCTGCATTTGAGCAACCGGGAGGCGTTGAAACAGGCGCAGAAACTCTGCGGCAAAACAATATTGATGCTCTGGTGGTCATTGGCGGCGATGGCTCATTCCGAGGCGCCTTAGCGTTAAGTAAGAAAAGCGACGCTTTGATGATTGGGATTCCAGCAACAATAGACAACGATGTTTATGGTACCGACGAAACAATCGGTTTTGACACAGCTGTTAACACAGCCGTAGAATCAATCGACAAAATCAGGGATACAGCGATTTCTCACGAACGAATTTTTATTGTAGAAGTTATGGGTCGCAAAAGGGGCTTCTTAGCACTTGAGGTCGGCATGTGTGTTGGAGCAGAAGTGATCCTTATTCCTGAAAACCCAATGCGACTTGAGGATATATGCGGCATAATGAATGATAATGCGAAAAAAGGTAAAAGAGCCGGAATAATTGTTGCTGCCGAAGGGTTTGGCAACTCGAGCGAAATAGCGCAGGAAATTCAGCGACAAACAGAATTTGAGGTTAGACTTTCAATTCTGGGATATTCTCAACGTGGTGGAAGTCCAACAGCCCGAAGTAGGTTGCTGGCTAGTTTGTTTGCTGAGAGAGCTGTTGAATTGGTCTGTGAGGGAAAAAGCAACATGGCAGTTGGATTAGAGAGGGGCGTAGTCACACATTTTGAGCTTGAGAAGGCAGCTAACAACCGAAAGCACCTGGATTTGCGGCTGCTAAAAGTGGCAGAGATGCTGTCAATCTAAACCAATTTATCTTTTTACTTTTCTTTATAGTAGAGATTCGTAGATTTTGATGGTTTGCTCTGCAACTTTTCGCCAAGTAAAATACTCCAGTACCCGTCTGCGACCGTTCTCTCCCCAATTCTTTGCTTTCTCAGGATTCCGCAATGTCTCCTTGATACCCCAAGCTATGTCAGAGGGATCTTCACCGTTGATGTGTACTCCCGTCTGATCTGGACCCCCATTTACCACCTGCTCTTTGAAGCCGACAACTCCATGAGCGCCTACAACGACTGGTTTCTCCATAGCCATCGCCTCTAAACTTACAATCCCAAATGGCTCGTAAGTTGACGGGAAAATGCAGACATCTGCGGCTGCGTAATGGAGGATTCTTTCGTTTTCTGAGACAAAGTCAAATCGGTAAATTATGTTTTCTTTAATGTTGAGTCTTTCAGCGGTTTCCACAACATCGGTTTGCTCTTCACCTTTACCTAAGATTACCAGTTTAGTATTAGGGAACTCTTTAAGAACAAGCGGCATAGCCTGCAAAAGATTACGTACACCTTTCACCCACGTGAGTCTACCAACAAAAAGCAGCATGTTAAAATCGTCTGGAACACCGTATTTTCGTCTAATTGCCAAAGCATCTTGTTTTTTAACATTAACTGGGTTATAGCGGTCAGGGTCCACGCCATTCCAGACCACACTGATTTTTGACGATTGCCAACCGTGTTTTATAAGATCTTCTTGCATACCATAACTTACAGTGACGATTTTGTCTGAGTTCTGGGCTATTGCATTTTCAAGGTGAGATACAACTTCGGAGCCTTGTCCACCGCTTCTTCCCCACTCCGTGCTATGAGTGTGAAAAATAACTGGGATTTTAGTTTCATTCTTAACAACTAAGCCTGCTATGCTACTTAACCAGTCGTGGCAACAGACTACATCAAAAATGTACCCTTCTTTTCTTATTAAGTCATTAATTAGTTTGGTTGCGCTCAGAATGTTGTAGATAAAAATGTCGTTGAAGAGTTTGATGTTGGTGCCCCATTTTTTTAGGTCGTCAACTACAAAAAATGGCCAGACGTTGGTTGCATCAGCTATTTGGGGTCTATGAACTTCAACACCCTTCATTATTTCCCGGGTTCTTAAACCATTATTGTTTAAAGTAAAGACTGAAACGTCATGTCCAATGTCAACGTACTGTTGAGTGATGTATTCAGCATATGTTCCTAAGCCTCCGACCAGTTGAGGAGGATATTCATAAACAAAAAAGCCTATTCTCAAAAAATTCACCCGTAGCTTGCTTTTACCTATGGTTTGCTGGATATTTATAGTTTAAAGACCAATGCTGCTCATAGTGTTTGATTCCAATAGTAGATCCGTGAATAGTTGCCTTCAAGCGGAAATTGGGGGTCAATGTAGACAATATCTAAACGTAACCCATATTGCAACAATAGTTGACGGCTTGTGTTCCAGATTTGCGGCGAGACCTCGTCTGGTCCCCAATACCAAATCTTGTCGTCTGGACGACGCATGCCCCAACCATAGTTCTCTGGCAAAACAAACGCTACCTCACCACTTGAAGAGCCATGCATGATCTTTTGGGTTTTAATGTCATTCCAGAAGTTTTGAAGCGCCAAAAAGTGGTCATCTTTCATTACGCCGTAAGGATTCGAAGTGTCATTTTGGGGATAGTTGAAAACCACTATGTAGTCTGCTCCAGCTGTGTACGCCATCTGCATTTGTTTGTAAATTTCTTCACCTGTATCAAGGTACGGCGGTTCATCGTACTTCCAAGTTATCATAGCGCCCCATTCTTTGTTTTGGATGTTTGCAGCACCTCGCACTAGTGCTATGTCTTGTTGGACTGAGATGTTCCATCCAAGTTGAGTCAAGAGAACATCCCAACCCCCCTTGTATGTGTACCAGTAAAGAGCATAGTCAGATGTGAAGATTGGAATCGAATTGTTGCGTAACGCTTGGAGGTCGCTGTAACGTTTGAATGAATCAACGTATACTCTTGCAGCTGAATCGTAATCGCGGGTTAAACTGCCGTTAATGAATTGGTCTATCCCTTCTGAATGAGTCTGATACAGAGATGAATTTTCAAATCGGCGCACGTAAGAATTGAAAAAATGAGCCCACTCAGTATTATTTATATCAAGTTGTATTCCACCGGGTTCATCGTAGTAATAAACGCCTAGGAATTGGCTTCCGTATTTTTGTTTTGCAGCTTCAACCCATGGCAATTGCCAGGGTTGGTCAGGATCAAAAATGCCGAAAAAAGGAATAATATCCAATCCCTGCTGTGTTGCGTAGTCCGCTATTTCAGTTAAGCTGCTTTCGTTCTTGCTGACAGGTCCTGACTGGATAACCAGAAGGTTAGTGTAGTTTTTGACGCGGTCAATCAAGAGCTTTGCTTCAACTGTAGTATTTCCACAGAATGATACGCCTATATGGAAGGGTTCATGGTTGGTTTCTGTTTTTCTTACAAAGTCATAGTTAATGATTGCAGCCACCAAAATTGATAATGCCAACAGCGTTGTGGCAGTTAAAATTGTAGCTTGTTTCATTTACCTAAGTACTCACGTATGTTCCTAATTGTAACTTTGTTTATTTAATTTTCTTATATGGCAAGGTATATGTTTTTATTTTAAATTACTGCAATGTTAGGTTAGGTGGAGATTTTGAAGTCAGCTTTACTCGTGTATTTTTCAAGTACAGGAAACACTCAAAAAGTCGCATCCGCTATTAAAGAAGGTCTCGAATCTGGCGGAATGCAGGTTGATTTAAAGAAGCCCGCAGAGGCCGCTGAAACCGATTTCTTCGGGTATGATTTGGTTTGTGTGGGTTCACCCTCGATTGAGTGGCAACCAGCAAAACCCATAGCTGACCTACTGAAAGCTAAACTTAACCTGTATAGAAGCCAAGGAAAGATTAAGCCGTCTGCCCCAAAGGTTGCTGGAAAAAACGCGCTTATCTTCTGCACGTATTCAGGTCCACATACGGGTATAGATGAGGCTACGCCCGCTGGGAAAACGATGAGGCAATATTTTGAGCATTTCGGCTTTAGCATCGTTGGAGAATGGTACATTGTTGGCGAGTTTCACGGCAGATTGGACATGAGCACGCTAGGCAGGCTCGGCGACATTAGAGGCAAACCGACGGTGGATGAGTTGGCGAAGATTAAAAAGGATGCAGAGCAAATAGCCAAGAGTCTGTAAACACTAAGTGATTGATATGGTTAAGACTGTTGATTTGCCTTTGCGGGTTTTTGAGGATTTAGTTAAAGTCTCTGAGGAGTTATCGTTGATGGCTAAGAAGCCTATTTCTGCTTCGATGGCTGTGGATTTGCTGATGGAGATTTATCGTGCGCATCTGAACAACCCTTGTGCACTGGATGCGTTCAGCCAACAACTTAAAAGCCTAAACATCATGACGCCTGAAGAATTTGATAAATACTGGGATGAACCTACAAAGACCCCTCAAACAAAACATAAAGCAAGAAACAACAGATAACATTTCTGGGCACAATCAACAATTTTAGACCTATTCTGACCTAACCTTTATCATTTCTGCATAGATTGGCTATTAGAATCCAAAATAGGATCACCTTAGAAGATGACTTAGTCGAATTAAAGTGCAGCTAAGGCTTTTTGTACTAGTTGCTCAGGCAGGCTTTCTCTATTAGAAAAAGTTACATTAAAAATCTCGGCATCAACTCTTCGTTTAACCTGAGTTACCAGCGGGTCGTTGGCTTTTCCATGCACGACCACTAACACCAGCTTTTTACTTCCCAATGCCTGTACTACGGCTTGTTTGAATTTCTGCGAGTAAAGCTCCATGGGACCTATCTCGTCGATGGCTATGGCACTGCATTTTTCGAGGGCTTGAGTGATAGCAGAGGTACCGATGTCGTCGAGATCGTCAAGGTTGACGCGGTACTTTCCTACTTGTGGACCACTTTGTCCGTTTACTTGAGCCAACCAACCATGTCTACCACTGGCTAAATCCAGAATTTCAAAACCCACCCGCACGTTATCTTCCCGCACTTCACGGCTAATCATGCCTCCGACACTAATGCCTTTGGCTTTTAAGGTATCCACAATCTTAGTGAGCAGAGTGGTTTTTCCAACCCCTGGAGCACCAGTCAAAATCAAAACCCTCGTCATCAAGTCTTTTACACCAACTAACCATAAGTCTAATATGCCGATTAAATTCTTTTCATACCAACATCTCTGGAGCAGACCAAATGGCAAACAAAGCAGGCTACGTCGCAGATTTTCCAAGCGAAATAATCAAAGAAGGCAAAGTCCAAGTCTTAGTGCCTAAACTCGCAGCCTATGGCGTCGTTCCCAGCGATTATGCACCCTCTAAAGCACCAGTCTTCTACAACCCCGTCATGGAATTCAACCGTGACTTAACCGTTTTAGCATTCAAAGCTTACCAGCATATGGTTAACCATGAAATCAGTATCTGCGAACCGTTCACCAGCCAAGGCATTCGAGGAATCCGTTTTGCAGTCGAAATCGAGGGAGTAACAAGGGTGATGCTGAGTGACATCAACACCTCAGCTGTAGATTTGGCAAAATACAACATTGAATTAAACAAGATGGAAAATAAAATCACCCTCGAACACAAAGACGCTAACGCCGTTTTAAGTGACAATGCCTCGCCCAAAAAACGCTTCGACATAATAGACATCGACCCCTTTGGTACTCCAGTGCCCTTTTTGGATTCAGCGTTCAGGGCAATAAAAAACAATGGGTTAATTGCCGCTACTGCAACTGATTTGGCTCCTCTCTGCGGGGTTCATGCAAAGGCTTGTGTGCGAAAGTACGGTGGCAAACCATTGCGCACGGAGTATTGTCATGAGTTGGCGGTGCGGCTCTTGGCGGGATGCATGGCATCGGTGGCGGCGAAGCATGATATTGGAATTCGAATTCTGTTCAGCCACAGCAGCGACCACTACATTCGAGTCTACGCCCAAATCGGGTACGGCTGCCAAAAAGCTGACGAAAGCCTCAAGTCAACAGGCTATATTCTGCACTGCTTTGGCTGTATGCACCGTGAAACTACTCGTCAAATTTTCGGTAAAAGTAGTCAATGTCCTGAATGCGGCGCAAAAATGGAGCATGCAGGACCATTATGGATAGGAAGTATCTCTGACCAAGCCTTCATTGAACAAATGATCAAGGAAAACCAGAATACCGCTTTCAAAAACAGCGCTAAAATAACAAAACTCCTAACCCTAACCAAAGCCGAAGCCACGGAACCTCCCACTTACTACGTTATTGACAAGTTAAGCGGAAAACTCAACCTCCCAGCCCCATCAAACCAAGCATTCTTGGCTGCTCTTCAGCGTAGCGGCTTCCAAGCAGTCCAAACCCACTTCAACCCCAGAAGCATAAAAACAAACGCGCCCGCCTTAGCAATGCATAAAGTGCTCAGAGATCTAGTCACAGCCAAATAGGCACCAGTTTCTTGGCTGCGAAAGTTTAAAGAGCAAAACCCGTGTTTCTACAAGATAAAGTGAGCACTCATGAACGATAAAATCACTGTAATCGGCGCAGGCATGATGGGAAGCGCCATAATCAAAAGCCTAATCAAAGGCAAATACGCTGGCAAAATCACAGCAGTAGACATTGCACCAGAAAAACTCGGTGACTTGGAAAAGTTAGGTGTCAAAGTCTCCTCAGATAACCGTAAATCCGCCGCCGACGCCGACATCGTTTTCATAATTGTTAAGCCAGGCGACGTTGAGAAAGTCCTCAAGGAAATAAGCAAGGAAATCAAGGGCAAACTCCTCATATCCGTCGCTGCCACTGTGCCCCTTAGCTTTCTAAAGAAGAATGCTCCAGCAGAATGCAAAATTGTGAGGATAATGCCTAACCTTGGAGCGATGGTGCAGGCTGCATATACGGCTTATTGCTGCGGAGAAAACGTCACAGCAGAAGACAAAGAAAAAGTCAAAACCCTTCTGAACATGATGGGTGTCTGCGATGAGGTGGACGAGAAATACATGGATGCCATCACAGCGGTCAGCGGCAGTGGACCAGGCTACATGTCAATCATCATCGAAGCCTTAACCTACGCAGGGTTGAAGGTTGGGTTGCCAAGAAACATCGCTTTAAAATGCGCCGCCCAAACCGTGATGGGAACAGGCAAACTCGTCATCGACCTAAACGAGGACCCAGCAAAAATCAAAGACATGACCACCACGCCAGGCGGAACAACCATCGAAGCCATCTACCAAATCGAGCAATCTCAGATTCGACCCGCCATGATACGCGCCATCGAAGAAGCCACCAAAAAAAGCCAAGCCATCCGAGAAAAACTAAACCTCACATAGCGAAACGTAATGTTTGAAGCAGTAATCTTCGATTGGGACGGAACACTCGCCGATACACGAAAAGCAATCGTAGTTTCATTCCAAAAAGCGCTTAAAGAAATTAACCTCGAAGTCCCCACCGAATATATTGAACGCAGAATCGGCATCGGTGCATCTGAAACCTTCCGCGAAATTCTTCAAGCAGCAAATAGACGAGTTGACGAGAAAATTGTTAAGCAGCTTGTTGAGCGGAAAAGTAAAGTGCAAATCGAATTAGCCAACGAGGTAGCTGTTGTTTGAGGGCGCAAGAGAGCTTTTGGAAGAACTGCGGGGCAAGGTAAAGAGTGGGTTTGGCATCGATGAATAACCGCTCCGTCATCATGCACTTGCTTCAAATTAACGGTATAGCGGACTGTTTTGATACGATCTTAACAGTTGAAGCGGTTTCTCACTCAAAGCCTGACCCAGAAATTTTCCTAAAAACTGCTGAGAGCCTAAATGCTAACCCACAAAGAAGTGTGGTTTTTGAAGATTCGATTTTTGGCGTAAAAGCCGCCAAATCCGCAGAAATGGGATGCATTGCCGTTACAACAGGCGTTTACTCCCGCCAAGAGCTTGCTGTTGAAAAGCCTGATTTAATTGTTGGATCCCTAAAAGACCCAAGAATCCTCAAGTTTATCCTGCAGTAAAGTTTTTTCTTGTGGTAGTGCGCTAGCAACAACATAGCTTTAAACATTTTTTGAAGAAATATAAGGTTACTCTCAAACCTGAAGGAAGGATTATTTTTGACTATACAACTAAGGAAAAGAACAAAGCCATCGGTATTTCAAGTGTTGCTCCTCGACAACGACGCCAGCGACGACGTTGAAGTTCAAGAAGCAAAACAAGTGGATTTTTGCCAAGTTAAAGAGCACCTCAAGAACGGCGGCTCCGTCTTCATAACAAGCAAAGGTTCACAAAAACTGTCCTATCCAAAAGCCAAAGCTCAACAGAACTACAACCGTTCCAGACAAATCTATGGTTTCCTCTTCCGACGGAGCTTGAGACACCCATAACTGTGTGACGTGCATCCAACCGATTCCTTGCCCCTCTCTCTTCCAAACATTATTGGGTGCACGTTGCTCTCGCTAATTATTTTTCCTTAAAGGTTTTGGCAAATTATACTCTTTCACCTAGTTAGCTATAGCAAACGTAAAATACTCTTGGAATTGATACTGGAGCTCCACTTACTCTAGCCAAATTTGAATGACTTAAAAAGCTCAAAAGATGATTTGGTAGCAAACTAATGTGTTTTTGATTCGCATAAATTCAAAAACCCTTAAATTCACACCGCCTAATATCAGCGCTTGGATATCAGAAGAAAACAATCGGTAGTGGGTGTTTCCATGACAAATATTAAACTGTTAGGTCTTCTCGCAATAATCCTCATAATTTCAAGCTGTACCGCTCTTGCAGCTTCCTCAACGATTACTTTGACACATAATGGAAACCCTGCCTATACTCCGCTGGCCGATTCTCCTTTTCAATTTTCAACGTCAACACCTACCCCCTCACCTACTCCTGAACCAACCGTAACTCCAATCCCAACGCCCAGACCAGAACCCTACAGCTAAACCCACTATAGAGATTGACTGCAAAAGCACCGCTGCCACAAGCAATCTCAAAGTTACAGTAACGGGCACCCTAACTTACAACAAAACCGCCATCCCCAGTGCATCTATATATCTCTCCTTCAGCGCTGACTCTGGAAACAGGTGGGAAAACTTCTCATTGGTACAAACCCGAGCCTGATGGGGGCTTTGGAGCACTTTGGATCCCCAACGCAACTGGCAACTACTTGCTCAACGCTAAATGGGACGGAAACTCAACACTACATTGGATGAACGCTACTGTAAACCTAGCGCTTATGCCCGATTCAGCAGGCAACGTTTTCTCCGTAGCGTCAAACTCAACCATATCCGACCTTAACTATACCGCGGCAACCCAAACAATCAGCTTCAACACGAATGGAACCACAAGCACAACAGGATATGTCCACGTTTGCATCCCGAAAACTCTTGTAAGCGACATCCACACGCTGGGAGTAAACATTGATGGAAAACCGATTGCGTTTGCGTTTTCCAGCGAACCACAAGACGATGTATGGGTCATTTCATGCATATACAGTCAGAGTCAACATGCCTTCACCATACAAATACCCTTCATGCAGACTCTAAATCCAGCCACGACACCTTGGATAGCCATTGTCGTTGTTATAGCTGTATTAATTGCTCTTGTAGCTATCGTGGTTGTTATTAGACGTAGGCGCAGAACCGCTGCAACCGTTGCATCCATCCTTAAACAGAATCGCCCAGTAAACTAAGTATGGATAGAGAAGTCACTATCCGCCATTCTCTCAATAGCGATTCATTTATCTCAAGCAAACGTGAGATCTGAGAGCTATTGGGGGCTTAATTTTTTCTAAGAGCAGCTGGAATGTAGCCGCATCTAGGGTCGGACCCTAATATGTCTCCAGTATAGAATAATGCTGCTGATCGACATCCACCGCAGAGATCATTGTATTCGCAGACGCCGCATTTGCCCTTTATGTTAGCTTTGTCTTTGACTTTGCTAAAGAATTCGCTACTCTGCATTCCCTCCCAGATCTCTCCGAGTGATTTGTCTTTGACGTTTCCGACTCGGTAAGCATCGTTGTAGCTGCAGGGAATAACTTCGCCGTTCTCTGCCACGCTCATGAATTTTCCAAAAAAGCACCTACCCAAGAAGAAGTTGTTGTACCAGTTGTCGAAGTCTGGCATGCCGCGTTGTTTGGCTACTCGGGCGTAGAACGGAATGTAGACGTTGATGCAGGGTTTTCCGTTGTATTAGGGGTGTGAGGTCGTAGAGTTTGTTGCATACCCACTCGTACTGGGCAGGGGTTAAGTCGGCTTTGAGGCAGGCTTTATCGCTGCTGTATGGAATCATGCCATGGAAGACCACCCAGCGTGCATCGTACTTTTTAGCTAAATCCAGCACATGCAACATATCATCTTCGTTTGCATTGGTTTTTTTGCCTATGTTTGCAAACGTATAAACTAGGCAATTTAGGAGTTTTTCTTTTGAAAAACGCTCGATGGCTGAGATTGCCGATTTGTAGGCACCTTTGCCGCGGATTGCATCATTAGTTTTCTCGGTACCATCGATACTTACAGAAATTTTTGTTTGGTTCTTGACAATTTTTTTGAACATTTCCTCATCGAGAAGGCGCCCATCCGTTATTATGCTCGTGCTCAAACCTTTTTCTGTAGCATAATCAAGCACTTCAAAGAGATCCTTGCGGAGAAACGGCTGCCCACCCGTAACTCCAAAAAAAGTTGCCCCAAAATCGGCGATACGGTCAACGATTTTTTTCGCTTCTTCAGTGCTCATTTCGTCTGGAGCGGGTGATTTTTGTGCTGAGGCGCAGTGGACGCAGTTACTGTCGCATGCAAACGTGCATCGCCAGGGTACGATAAATAGTGGACCTTTATTTTTCAAGGTTTGAGCCTCTTTGTTATGAGGAAACGGTTTTTTTGCTATTTAACGCTTCACATTATTTATCCAGATTCTATGGGTCCGCTAACGAAACAGAATTCTTAAATTGACAGCGGCATAATTCTTTACCAGTGATTTCTATGGCAAAACTAAAAGCAAACGCGAAACTTCTTGAAAATGTCCGATTAGAAACCGACAACAGCAGAGGACACAAGGTTATCTGTGATTTATCTGAGGCAGCCGGAGGAACAAACGCCGGACCCACACCATTGGAGCTTGCGTTGATGGCGTTGGCTGGTTGCGGAGTCATTATTTACGCTGATGTCTGCAAAAACAGCAAGGTTGATCCAGGGAAAATTGAGATTGTTGTCGAAGCAGAAAAATCAGGCAACTCTCCGACGCTAACTGGAGTAACGATGAAAGTAAACATTGACTCGCCAGCAAGAAAAGGCTTGGTGGAAGCAGCTTGGAGACGGACAGAAGCCAATTGCCCAGTGATGTTTGTCTACAAAGAAGCGGTGCCCGTTAATGTTGAAGCACAAATAAAAGGTACTTAACCTTCTCCATTTTTTTATTTAGCTGAATCATTGCAAACTTTTTTAAGCCTACCTCATTTCTTAATTCTATTGAGGAGAAGGAGAATGGAGAAGGATATTTTGTTTGAAGAGCGGCAGCTTAACTGTGTACATGAGAAACAGAAAGTGTACAACCAGAGACAGTTTGACTTGCTCAACGGTTTCGAATTGAACTTTACTCGATGCCTTAACTGCCATAAAATCGTAGAGTTAGAAGCAAAAAAATTTTAATTTACTTGTTTTTTGTATAGATGTAGAGTTCTCCCTTCTTTAGTATGTCTAAGGTTCGTTGGGTCTGCATTGAGGTCAATTTGCAGGTTTTGAGATCCTTCAAGAACGGGAGTTCTTCTGGAGCATTTTGGATAATGTGCAGGTCTTCCCAGGCAACTTTAATGTCTTCAGAGGGGATATGAGTGTCAACATCCATGGCCCATGCACCAGCATCCAACTCGTCTTCTTCCGTCATGGCTGTGAAAGGACCAAGCAGACTCTTATCATCAATGTTAAAAAGGAAAATTATTGAACCAGCTTTAATGTCTTCTTCATTGGGTTTGGTTTTTTGGTCAGAGCAGGTATATCGTTTGTTGCTTAAACATTGTTGCTGGGAAGTTTTCGTGCAGAAAAATACAAATCCGTCATACATAACTAACTAAAACCTTCTTGTTTATTTTGAAGCGTGTCGGCGTTTATTTCCTTTTCTTTTTTTAGCCACGCATTACAGGTAAGAAGTTGATTCTATCATGAATCCGCAATCATAATTATTCAATCAAAGGGAAAATAGTGGTGTAACAGTTATCATCAGGAGAAACAGCAGTCAGATGAACAGTCGACAGCTCTAGGTTAAAGAGCGACTAACATTTAGCTGCCGAAAAACTAGAAAATTTTATTAAACCTTACCTTTATGTTGCTAATTCCTATAGGTGGAATGCGCTTTCAAGACGGTTTCAGTAGCTAAATTCGGCGGCAGCCTCCTTGACGCGGAAGGCAAGGGAATCCCCAAAATAGTCAAGCAGATAAAAGAAATCAGGGAAAAAGACGGCAGTGGACCAGTCATAGTGTTCTCTGCACCAATGGGTTGCACTGACGCCCTCATCAAGATAGGTGAATCCTATGCACAAGCCTGCCAGTTGTCTTTGGAGCCAGTTTTTGAAATCTATGAACGTTTAGCAAAACAATACGTCAAGGGTAACCTGCTTAGGCAAGCACAGGATGAACTTGCCAACTATAAAGCTCTGACCCAAACCACTCTTGACGCAGTTAACAAGCGTTTCAGTGGCAACATCAAAGCCCGAGTGCTCACATTAGGAGGGGAACTCGCCATGTCCACTTTGATGGATTACATCCTAAAAAGCAACGGCTTGGACTCATACTGCCTCACTATGGAAGATTGGCCAGTTGTAACTGACGACAACTTTGAAGACGCATTGCCCAACTATGAATCAAGCAAAAAAAGCCTCCATTCTCTAATTGAACCCTTAGAAGAAAACAAAGTCGTATGTTTAGCTGGTTTCTTGGGTGTAACACCAGACGGCCTTGAAACCGTTCTGGGCAGAGGTGGATCAGACTTAACTGCGGTTTTTGTTTCCTGCCTGCTGAAGGATGTTTACTTGACAAAAACGCTTCTCTACAAGGACGTACCTGTTCAAAGCGCTGACCCTAAAGTTGTTAGGGGACAGAAAACTGAACATGTCAACGCCTTAACCTACAACGAAGCCCACAAGGCCTCGATGATGGGCATGAAAATCGTGCAGAGCCCAGCAATTGCCATGGCGAGACGGTTTGGTCAGCCGCTGATGGTGGTGCCTATCGATGAACCCAAAATGTTCTCAATTATTGAAGCGCAAACAACCGGGGGTGAAGTCGTGAAGTGCTTGACAGGCAAATCTGGCTGTGCTATTCTTTCGATGAGTGACGAGAAAAGTCGCTCGCTGGAAGATTCCCTTAGGATCTGGGAACGTAGAAACGACTTCATGGATCTCGGAGCAGAAACCATGGAAACAGGCGAACGCATTCGAGACTTCCTATTCTTAGACTCAGACTTCCTGAAAAAGAACGAGGAAAAACTCAAGGGCTTCGATGAGAACATGAAAATCGACTATGGTTTAGGCGTGGTAACGCTCATCGGCGACCGTATGAAGGATTCTCCCGGAGTAGCCTCCCTTGCCATCAGCGCAATCTCAGGAATCAACATCAAACGCGGCATCTTCGCACCCCACACCTCACAAATCATATTAGTCGTTGAGGAAAAGAATGTTCATGCCACTGTTGCAGCTATCCACCAGAAAAAACAGGAACTCAACAAAAAACCACCGAACTGGCCAATGGGATTTCAACCGTTAAAATAAAGAGAAGGTCTACTCGCTACTATATTCCAACTCTTCCTTAAGGTTAAACAACTTTTTTCCACGTTGAAGGTAACATCATAATTGAATAAACCCTGCGAACACTTGGATCTTTATCCAGCTTACTTATCGCAAATCCCACATAATGTCATTTGCCAAAATAATAGGAAGAACAAATATTGTTTTGTGACTACAAAAAGCAACTACAAAGCTATTTAGCTCTAACAAGCAAGGTTTCTTGTATAACCAAAAGCAAATTTGCGTGAAAAATTGTCTTCAGTAAGTAAGTACTTGTCGATTAGAAGTTCCGTTCTTTTTATGATAGGTGGTTTAGTAGCCTTCATCATCTACTTGTATTTCTACATTGGCATACCCAAAATATTGAAGGTCATAAACGGCATAAACTCAACCCAATATGCATTCTTCTACACTCTTGCACTTGTTGCAGTGCTTGCCTCAGTACTTTGTTGGTCACTTGCCTGGAACAGCATACTAAGGGTATGTTCCATCAAAATCCGTCTGCGGAGAATTTACCTCTACTATTGGGTAGGATACTTTAGCGACTTAGTTCTTCCATGCGCAACAATTTGTGGGGAACTAACACGACTGTACCTTGTGCAAAAGGAAACAGGAAAAAGCTATGGTGTCCTTGCGGCTTCAGCCATAACTAACCGATTGGTTGCCTACATCATAGTTGCCTTCGGACTATACAGCGGAGCAATCCTGGTCTTTCTCAAGTCGGGAATAACCCCTGCTATCTCAAACATTTTTGTTTTCTTCTTAATCGGAGTAACACTGTACCTTGCTGTTCTTCTTTACTTGGCCTTCGTTAAACAATCCGCAAAGAACATCAGCAAGATATACCAAAAAATCCTGAAGAAGATCTCCCCGAAACGCTATTCCGTTTGGAAGGAAACGCAAAGAGAAAAATCACTTGCTGGCTATTACAGCGGATTCAAAACATTCCGTGAAAACCCAAGATTAATAATCAAACCACTTTTCATTCATCTAATCTCATATTTACTTGGATTATCCGTTTACATCGCCGTCTTTTACGCTCTCGGCATTCCCCAATCCCTCGAGTTTTACGTCGTAATCTACTTCATAGCAACTGCGGTGCAGGATGCTGCAGCAAGCTTCTCAGTGGGGTCGCTTGACATAATTTTAGCAAGCATTCTACTGCTCTACGGAATAGACCCCGGATTAAGCGCAGTAACTGCCTTGTTGCTGCGGAGCGTGGGTTTCTGGTTCCCATTGTTTGTGGGTTTTATTGGTGTGCAGGTTTTAGGGGCTAGAGACTTGATTGCGCATACGCCTCGATTAGATAATGATATTAAGAAAAAACCTGTAGATTTACAAAAGGCTCCGTTGTGCAGTACTGGACAAGCGTCTTCCACTGAGCACTTTCAATGACCCCTCCACAACTGTACATTGTCGCCTTAGCACCCGCCTTTTAAGCGTTATCCATGATATCGGGGTTCTGTGAACCTCATGACACAAACAGAGATAACTACAGAAAAAGACTTTCTCATAAGCTTGACACTCCACAACTTCTCAGCAGAAATGATTAAAGAATTCGCACGAAAAATTGCAAAACCCTATTTCGCCGGCAACCTAAACCAAGCACTACGCACTCTAATGGAAAACGCCATCAACGAAGAAACCATAACCAACAAAGCAAGGATGAAAGAAACCAGAATCGCGTCGAATGAATTTAGGTAAACTTCGTCTTAGGTGCAAGCAGCTCCGTCAGGTTTTCTTTTCCGCCTCACTAAAACAAAAATCAGAACACTCCCAATTACCGCGATCGCTATTGGTATGGAGAGGTAAGCAAGTGGTATGAATGTAGAATTGTTGGTTGGTATCTCTGGGTTTGTCTCGTAAGAGAACGTTACTTGAACGGCAGTAGGAAGGTCATTTTCAAAATTCAATGTATAGTTTCCAACCTGTTTTGCAACGAAACCAAAGGTGGCTTCTTGATCGATTAGACCCAAATTAACGATTTGGACACCTTGGGGATCGCTTACCCAAAAGCGGATAGTACCTGTAGTTGAGATTGAACCGTTAAATGTAGTTCCCGCTGGCAATGCATAGTTGAGCTGGGATGATTGGGCGGAAAGTGTGAAAGTTGGAATAGAGGTGGCAGAGGCGGAAAGAGTAGTTATCGCTACAACCAAAAGCAGACTTGCAAATATAGGTGCTAGATTTTTGACTTTTTGCATTGCCTATGAAGTAAATTACGAGATTATTAACGATCTCGCTGAAAATACCACAAATTACAGATGTTTTCTTAATTATTCTATCGAAGTCTGTACCTTAAGATAGCGGCAAAACCGCCCAAAGCTGTCAACCTTGCCTTTTCCGTAGACTCTGTAGATATTACTTCAACCCTTGCGTTAGTCTGTGAAGCCAAATCCTCCAAAACATCTATTATGTCCTTCTCTTCTAACGCCCAATCAACCGAACTGCACCTCTCACAAGGTTTCGAAACCATTTCCTGAACAACTTGAACCTTCTGTTCTATGTTCATTATCTTCGACTTCGATAATCCACATTTTTTGCATAATAAAACAATTTCAACCATTTCCGTACTATCCGTCACTATTGCAACTTCCACTTCACCATTCCTAAGAGCGGTCAAAACTACATCTAAACCATAAGTAGCCAGATCGTCCTGTTTGCCCATATATGCCAAAAGTCGCTGAACAACCATTTTCTCCTCTGGCGCACACATATTCCTCAATATTTCGGATGATTTATCAAGCGCCTCTCTTACCCCTTCTCTGTTGGCGAATTGGGTATCAACAACGTTTAGAAGTGCATTTTGAAGCTCATAATGAAGGTAATTACCTCTTGAGAACTCCTCTTTAGTATGACCTGGCCCACCAATTATCAAAGCCATAACTTTGTGGTTATCAAGAAAGGTTTTTGCAGAGTGTTCTGCAACTCGGTGGAAATAGTTAGTGAGTGCCATGTCTCGTTCTCTCTCGTACCTTCTTTGGCTTGACCCGCCCTTTCCAGACTTTCCATGGATCCCCGAGGTGATGTTTTCGATAATTTCAAGACGCTCACCATTCAGTAATCCAAAGCTTGCCTCCTTCGAATCCATGCTAACTAAACCTACCACTTTTTGGTTTCTTAGCATATCTCTTAACAGTTCCAACCAGAAATGGTTGTCAACGGTGTAGAAGTATGTGGTAATTGGCTCTGGTGGGATAACCTCTTCAACATTCACGGTTTCATTTTCAGAATCATCTATGGGGAAAGCACCTGCAAATATGGCAAGCCCATTCTCGGGAATTTGATTGCGCTGTTTTAGTCGCTGGATTACATTCTTGAGGGCATTTTGAAAGCGATCCCTAACATCTTTACTATTCTCATATTTCGGGGTGGAAGAATCCAATTCAAATTTAAGGTATGTTATCACTTCATCCACAGTTTTTTCTTTGGGTATGTATAGCGAAATAAATTCTAAGCCCCGTCCCTCTTTATTTGATAGCCAGGCAATGAATTTCCTGAGCTTGTGCTGTTTTACAGAATTTGAGGTAGCCATTTGGCATCCATAAACATGAGTGTTTTTTTCAGCTATCAAATTTGAAACTCCAACATCAGGTTGAAACCAATACTGATTTATTAATTTTTGAAAATTGTTTCACAAACAGGTTTTAAGTGAGCATTAGATAGTAATCTGCGGTGAAACGCTCCTGTTAACATTAACCGTTCTCGAACGGGATTTGAACATTTTTGGGTTTACATAGATAGTTAGAAGCAAAGCCGAGGGGGTGCCTCTTTTTGGAGAAAAGACAAAAATGCCATAATAAGCGGAAAATAGCATTTTTGGCAACCCCTCAAACACATCTTTCTAATGACTTAGTATAAAAGATTTTGCATTAGCCCTAAGAGCTAGCTTGATTTAGGGAAATCCGTTTAACAGAAATTGTTTACTAATTGGTAAATACATAATAAAAGAGCAGAGTTGCATTGCAACCCTCAAACAGATGATCCACCAATATAGATACACAATTAGTCCTTAAAAAAAGGGGGGAGTAAGTGTTTGGGGGATCAAAGCACGTTTTGGTACAGATGCGTCAAATGGCTCTTTGTTTGGGCTAAGTAGCCTCCGCGTCTTGCCAACGTTGACCCGGCCAAACGATTCCAATCAAAGGGATCGTACTTCCCGTTTTTACAATACTTTTGTTTTTTGATAAAGGGCTTCTTATCGTGTTTTTTGTACTACGTTGTTTAAGATGGTAAATTGCAGACAAACAAAATTACCGTTTAGAAATAAGAGCTAACATGTAATGGTGATTCCACGCTTTTGGAATCACTTCGCTTACAGAAAAAGAAGGCGAAACCCATCACCAACGCGATAAAATGCCTAAATTTCGGAGACTTGAAAACAATGTTTTCGTACGCTACTCGAAGCAAAACAAAACAGCTTTGGAAGAAAGCAACTTTAAATTAGAAGAGAAACAACCGCCCAATCTTTGCGCACCAGCTTCCCCTGCTCCAATAAGACCTATTCTATGCTTTTGTTGTTAGTCTGTGGTTTCTTGCCAGATGCAAATCAAGATCAGCCTTAGTATTGAAGGATTTTCCACAAACTGGACAAATAAAATCGCCTAACTCTATCTTTTCCAGAGGATCATGATCAGGCAGCGGGTTTTTTACGTCTGGAGATGGCGGGGTAACTTCAGTTGTTTCTTGAGATAGATCTGTTGCAGGTTTGTTATAGGGTACGTCTGGTTCAGACATAAAAAAACACATCGTAATTCTTCGATTATTTATTATTCATGTCCTTTTGTTTCATGGTGTTTTGTATCTCTATGTCTCTCCATTTCTGAGTGAGTTCTGAAAGGTTTCCCGCAGACTGGACATGGAACTTGATCGGGGTTAGCTCCTTTTATGGGAATTTCTTGGGATGAAGGAGCCCCTAATGTATGATTATGAAGTTTATCTTTACTCATAGTTTGCACCTAAGAGTAGAAAGCAGCCGAGCGTTCTTAAGTATATGTGACTGTGGTTAGACAACCGCAAAGTCAAAAGGAATTGGACGCCTTCAATATTAAAAGTAATATGAGAGATTCTTGTTTTCATAAGGGAATCAATATCTGCTCTATCTCCCAAAACGTCCTCTGCACTTTTGTTATCGACTGGGGCATAGAAACCAAAAAGTTAAGATGGAAAAGTTAATCAAAGCTAATTTAGCTATAAATCAGACGCTGAATGAAATAACATCCCAATGATAGAAGGAAATAAATGAACAAAAGTAACAGAATTTTAGTTACTGGTGGAGCAGGTTTTATAGGGTCACATCTGGTCTCAGAGCTTCTGAAAAGAAAATACTCAGTTGTTGTATTCGATAATTTATGCTCGGGAAAAATCGCAAATCTAAAAGAAATAAGTGGAAAGAAGGGTTTTGAATTTATAGAGGGAGATATTCGGGATGAAAGTCAAACTTGAGGCTGCTTTTAACGGTGTAGATGCGGTTATACATTTGGCGGCATTGATAGATATTGCTGCTTCCGTCGCCGACCCAGCCTCAACCAATGACGTAAACGTCACTAGGCACCCTGAATGTACTGCAGGAGGCGGCTAGATGCAAAGTCAGGAGGTTTGTTTTCGCTTCCTCTACCGCTGTCTATGGTGATGCAAAGACACTGCCAATAAATGAAAAGGTTCTGATGTTAATCCCATTTCACCCTACGCTGCCTCAAAACTTGCAGGCGAAGCCTACTGCAAAGCCTTCGCGGGAAGCTACGGATCTAAGTACAGTTGTGTTACGTTTTTTCAATGTCTATGGACCAAGAAGCGAAAAAAGCCCCTACTGCGGGGTAATCACAAAATTCTTGCAGCAAGCTAACAAAGGCGAAACCCTCAAAATCTTTGGCGATGGCAAACAAACCCGTGACTTCATTCATGTAAAAGACATCGTTGAAGCCTTAATTCTAGCATTAGAAGCCAGAGGAGTCGATGGAGAAACCTTCAACATTTGTACAGGAATCCCGACCAGCATTAACGATCTTGCTAAAGCCGTTCAAGTTGCTACCCAAAAAGATTTACCCATTACTCATGAACCAGCTCGCCAAGGCGAAATAAAGTTTAGTTATGGAGACCCATCCAAAGCAGAAGAAAAGCTACACTTCAAGACAAAAGTCTCCTTATCGGAAGGTCTAAGCTCACTGCTTGAAGGTTAACTATCAATTCTCCGCTTGACCTATTAATCCTGAAATAAAAGAATGCCAAAACTTTTATTGACAAATCTCCAATCTAACTTTTGCAAAAGAAAGAGCGATGAAAATGAGGCAGTTTTCTAAAGAACAAAAAATCTTTGGCATTATGACAATATTTGTGGTTGGTTTATTGTTCTATGCAAATCTTGTAGCTTTCAATCTAATTTCTGTTCCTGCTTTCGTTTTTGACAGCATTGCATATGTGGCTTTAGCAGCGGCAGTGGCTCTAGCTATAGTCATGGTGACGATTGTCAACAAGGATAAACATGAGGCAATGATTGCAGAAAAACAAGAACCAAATGAAAAAGCAGACGCAAGTCTTCCAAAAGTCAATTTGCAAAAACCTACAAGCAATATTGAGCTTGTCTTTGGAGAAAAGAAGCAGCCGGTCAAACAAGTAGTAATCAAACCTACTAAGTTGTTCTGCCCAGCCTGCAGAAAAGAGTTTAGCCTAGGAAGCCTCGAGGGAGATTATATGATAAATTTTGGACCCCCCAAATCCTCTAACATAATCAAATATTGTCCCAACTGCAGATCGCCCATATCCTTAAAACGAAAAGGCACGGCAGAAGAGGATCTTTGGAACCCTAAGGAGTAAAAAATTTCTTCACCATTATTCCTAAGACTACTCTGTTTTATTTATTCTGAATTCATAAGACTCTTATGCAAAATTATCCCTATTTTGATTGAATTTCTATGGTTCATTGTCCAAGTTGCGGCAAAGAAGCCAACAACCCCAACGGCGTTCCAGTAGTCTCTGACGAAAGCAAAGCCGCATGGATGGAGTATGTCGATATGCAACAACCATGCCCAACAAACGCAACCGGCGTTCCAATTAGCATCAACGTACTTGACTCAAAGGAAACTTAGAGAAATCGGCACAACGACAAGTAAAGCAGACGGCACCTTCATCTTTAACAGGACACCTGACATTGGCGATTACTCTACACCGTGTCTTCAATGGCTCAAACTCATACTATCCTTCATCGGCATCTACATCATTCCATCAACATGTAGCTCGACACCCACACCAACCAAGCACCCACAATCAGTTGTTCACATGTACTTTGTTCCATCGTCGCAGCCATAATAATTCAATAACCATAGGATTTGCCATAACAATTGTCGGTGAAGAGACCGAATAAACCAAACAAAACAATTCCTCCCTTTTTTCCGTTTCAAAAAACTTTAATAAAGTTAACTTAGAAGTCGTTCAGGCAATTTTGAATAATCTTCGTTTTTTATAGGAGGTAGGAAAAAAAGGGGTAGCTCTTGAGGTTGGGGATTAGAAGTCCAATAAACAGAAACCATGAGATTGTTGTCTCAGAGAAAGTTTGACAATGACGGGTCATAGCCCGCTTTTTCCTTAAGCATTTATCAGCAACATTTATATTAAGAGTTAAGCTACCAGATAGCAGTAGGCGCACACATGACAAAACCAGCCCCCAAGAAAAGAGCACAGCAAAACAACGAAAGTCCTACTATTTCCCATATTGGCAATATTCTTTCTCATGGGCTGGAGCTTCTACTGGATCGGACAAAAACAAACAAAACAACCAAAGAAAACAATAGGCAAAACGACATCAAAACAAAAAGAAGAACTCGAACTCATCGTAATTCCTCAAGAAGAACAAACACTGCTATCTTAACCGTTTAGATTCAATAATAAGGTGGTAATTGCGTTCTGTCGTATGGAGTTGTTAGCTTAACTATCGATTCAGAAAAATTTGATCAAAACTAATTATTACGACTAACTCCTTAGACCTTCAACATGCCAGCTATAGTAATTCTTAAAAGGGCTATGAACTAATCATTAAGCTTATTCGCGAGGAAGACAGAGGTTTGGCATCAGCAGTATCTGGCAGGAAAATCGTTTTAACCGCATCCGCTACAGAAATGAGCGATTTTTTCAATAATCCTTTCATAGCATTCGTGGGAGGCTTCGGCAAAGGCCCCATTCCCTTATCATACGTGAGAAAAACGCTTTATCCACACCGCCCAAAAAGAGCCGATGGACAAGCCAGCTACGTTCCTTATGGATTGCGCAAAGTCGAATCCATACTACTTGAAGGCGGATTTTCTCCAGACGACATCGCAGTTGCATATCCGGAAGATTTAGACTTATTCATCGGTCCAGACACAAAAGTTGTAGGCATATCCTCAATGGACCCAACTAGGTATGGGCTATGTAAGCAAAACCTACAGCTCAATAGTTGGCGGCGGCGAACCGATGAACCGCATAGAATTCAAAAAACTCGTCACACATCCTGCAATCAAAAAGTATAGGCCAAAAATCATCGTGGGCGGGTATGGTTCATGGCAACTTGAACGTCAACACGTCTCTGAAAGCTACGGTGTAGATTGTGTCCTCATGGGCGGTCGACCTACCCCGATCGTTGAGCTTTTCAAAAAAGCCATAAACGGTGAACCAATTCCGCGTATAGCAAAAGCGGATGAATCACTGGATAACTGGAACTACAACGAAGAGATGCCGCTTACTAAGAACGTGGCTATTCATGGAGCCGTAGAAATCTCAAAAGGTTGCGGTCGAAACTGCCAATTCTGCACACCCACAATGCAACATAAAATTGATGTTCCGCTTGAAAAAATCATGAAAGAAGTCGCCTTAAGCACAGCTCAGGGCAGCGACCACATAACCCTAATACAGAAGACCTATTTCTCTATGGCGCAACAGACAAACACTTCATCCCTAACCGCGAAGCAATCGTGAAACTGGTTAGCAGCGTCGCAAAACATCCCGGCGTCAAAAGCATTCAGGCAGCACACATGTCCCTAGCTCCTATTTGGCATGACCCACTCATGATTAAGCAACTTGCCGAAATCCTCATCGAGAAAAGCTGGTATTCATTTGGCAAAAAACCAATCATCACCGCTGAAACTGGCGTTGAAACTGGTAGTCCACGCCTCATGAAAAAGTACATGGCTGGCAAAATGTTACCCTTTAAGCCTGAACAATGGCAAGACGTAGTCACCAACGCTTTCGGCATCCTAAACGATAACGACTGGTATCCATTGGCAACTTTGATTATTGGGTTGCCTGACGAAAAAGAAGAAGACATGTTGCAGACACTTGAGTTGATGGATAAACTCAAAGGCTACAACGCATTCTATGTGCCGCTCTTCTTTGTGCCACTCGAAAACTGCGTACTGATGAACAAGAAGGGCGCAGAAATGGATTCGCTCTCCAAAGCACGATGGGACTTCTTCATCAAATGCTGGGAATACAACGTTAAAATCTGGAAACCAACCTTCCTGGAAAACCGCATATCCAACCCACTGCTCTACAAAACCTTCGACAACTTCATCATTCCATACTTCGGCAAAATCTTAGGCACATACTATGGCCTAACACGTGGAGAAAAGAGCGAACAACTAAAACAGGCTGTGTGGCAGTTAAGTATGCCTATGCCTGAGTCAACCAAACGAAGAATAAGAGAGAAGGTTTAAGCAGTTTCTTTCTCTAACTCTTCAATGTTTTCTTCTTGCTCTATCGGTTTCTCAACTGTTACCTCAGGCATTGCCTCTTGTAAAAGTGACTGTGAAGATTCTTGGGTTGGTGGCTTCATGATTTTTCTTGCGTATGTAATGTAGCCCGTATGACCTGTCATCATCGTGTTGGGCGAGTTTTTCCACGTTCCACCTGCATTGTCCGCATT
>CAVZPM010000017.1:0-30184 GCA_963777155.1 Candidatus Bathyarchaeota archaeon | reverse complement strand
AAAACAAAATTTTGATTAGTCGTTGTAATCTGCAAAACACATAATAGCCCCAACAACCGTTTTTCACCTTAAAGATGGGAAAACAAGTGAAAGCTCACGTAGTCCTTGCAAATCCACCTATCCAGACGATGTGCCCTCAAGCCGTCTTCATCCCATTAGGCATTAGCTACTTGGCGGCGGTTCTTGAGGAAAAGGGGTACAAGGTGGATGTGATTGATTGTCAGGTTAATCGACCAAGCCAACAGGAGATGGAGGACAAGTTCAGAAGCCTCAACCCCGACATAATTGGCGTAACTACGGCAACCGTGACTTATTTTCCGGCGCTTAAAATATTGAAAGCTGCCAAAGCTGCGCTTCCCAACTGCGTAACAATGATTGGTGGACCACATGTCACAGTCTTGGATGAGCGCACATTCACCGACAGTTCAGACGTAGATATTGTTGTCCGCGGTGAAGGAGAGCAGACGATACTGGAACTCGCAAGCCTATTATCAGAGAGTAAACTAGAACCTCAACAGTGTTTTAGGTATAACTTTCAAGAAGAATGGCAAAGTAGTGGCTACAGCCGACAGACCATTCATTGAAGACATCGATTCTCTTCCTCGCCCAGCTCACCATCTCTTCGATATGACCCGCTACAGAATCAACGGCAAAAACTACATGCCCATAATCACCAGCCGAGGATGCCCCTTTAACTGCGCTTTCTGCTTGGCGTCAAAGATGTGTGGCAACGGGTTTAGGGCCAGAAGCCCGAGCAAAGTTGTCGATGAACTCGAGTGGCTAAGGGACACTTTTGGGGCAGGCGCGTTTGCATTCTACGACGACACGTTCACCCATGACATAAACAGGGCAATAGCAATCTGCGATGAGATGCAGACCAGAGGTTTTTTGCTTCCTTGGGATTGCAGAACACGAGTAGATCGAATATCCAAAGAATTACTGGTGAAACTCAAGAGTACCAACTGCCAGCTTATCCACTTCGGCGTGGAGTCGGGTAGCCAACAACTGTTAAACATTATGCGGAAGGGCACAACCGTTGAGCAGAACGCTAAAGCCATAAAGATGGTGAAAGATGCAGGTATCCTTGTAGCCATATCACTTGTTATCGGATACCCAGGCGAAACCCCTGAGATGCTCCAGCAAACCGTGGACTTTATCCGCAAAACCAAACCTGACTACGTTTACATGTGCGAAGCTGTACCTTACCCCGGCACGGAGCTCGCTGACTACGTTCGAAAACTTGGCTTGCCCATGAGCGAAGACTGGAACCGCTACCATGAGCAGATGCAGGTTTTCGAAAATAAACTTCTGCCGCTTCCGAAACTTGAGGCAACCAAAAAAGCCGTCTACGATAGCGTCTTTACCCCAACTTACTACCTCAGGATGAGGCGCCGGGGAGACTTCCACAGCCAAATCATGGCGCGCATGGCACTAAACCACCTCGTCTGGAAATACCGCTTCACACGATGGGCGTTTAGGCAATTGGGCAAGGTGAGACGAGTAAAGCAGAGCCCAGGTGGACACAGCACACCCAGCAAAGACCAACAAAGCTAACGCAATTCCTAAAACGCTTATATGCGGGAATGATTATCCCTCATCAAACAGGTTCAGACGAGACATTGGATGTTGATTTAGTTTGAAAGTTATTGTTCACTGGAGCGGAGGAAAAGACTGTTGCACCGCGTTGCACAAAGTTGTCGAGCAGGGACACGAAGTCGCTTCCCTTGTCACTTACATCTACATGGAACCCTACGTTTTCCACAGTCTCAAAGTCATAGAACAACAAGTCAAAGCCTTGGGTATGCCACACCAATTCGTTAAAATTACCGATAACCGCTACGACGACATAATGGGAACCCTTGAAAGGCTCCACAAAGAAAAAGGCGCACAGGCCATCGTCACAGGCGACATCGACAACGTCCACCATCGACGAGTCTGGAAAGACGCCTGCAAAAAACTCGGAGTACAAGCTTATGATGCCGCTTTGGGACCGCCCACTGAACCTGATTCCGGGCAACCGACGCCGCAAACGAATCATGGAAATGGAACAGACAACCGGAGTGAAAGCGATTCTAAGTTGCATAGACCAAAGATACTTCACTCCAGAGTGGCTGGGACGCCAAATTGACAGAAAATGTATCGAAGACATGCAACCGCTCGTGGGTCCAGCAGGTAAAGGCATTGATGTTTCAGGCGAACCCGGAGAATACCACTCCACAACCCTCGATGCACCACTTTTCCAGCAACGCGTCGAATTAACCAAGTACACCAAGAAAAGCAAAGTGGTCGATTTTGGCGGCTCACCCTTCCGCGAAGGTGATTTCCTCTACCTAGACATCGAAGAGGCAATTCTCAGACCCAAAGAAGAAAAGTCAGTCACCTAGAAAGCACAATATAGAATTTAAATCCAAATGCCGCATTTTTAGGACATTGACGAGAAGAAGAAAACAACATCATTTTTTCTCGACAAGGTCTATCCTTCTTCTTTCAAGAACCTATTAGTTAAGTCGAGAAAAAGAAAAAATGGGAATTTTCTGAAAAAAACGAGTTTTTTCCTTTCAAAGACGATTGAATTTAACTGGAAGAACAACAACACTGCATTTTCATCTGTTGTTGTTCTACCAAATCTCGGTCAACCTAGCCAAGAAGTGAAAAAGTGTTCAGCAAAGATAAACACCGTCTATTTGATGTTACTGTAAGCCTCCATAATAGCACACAAACAAAAACAAAATCCCGTCGCCTCTTCTATCGCAATGTTGATAAACCAACCAGAGCCTAAAGCATTGCATAGCTGGAGTTGAAGAATACGTCGCAGCAGAAACAAGTTGTCGGCAACTTGACCTTGAATATTGCTTGGATCTGCGGTGGAACAACCGCCGACATAACTCCAGCGCCCCAAGTAAAGTTCAGTATGGAACAGGCGTGCGAAAAAATAAAGAAACAGAAAATTAAAATCCGAGTTAAAGCGCCGATGTTGGTGATTTTTGACTATCTAAAGATGGAAGTCAGCCTTTTTGATGGGGGACGAATGCTGATAAAGAATGTGACCGATGAGAAGTTGGCACCTAAAGCGTACGTGGATATTCTTAGAGTCCTCGAAGTGCCTATCTAATGGAATATTAGTTTGGCGCCTTTTTTAACAGCGCTTCCGATGCCTTCCTGACGGATCACACGAATCAGGTTTGATGCCATAGACTTCCGAAAACTTGCCTGAAACTCTTTTTGAATTTTGACAAGCATGTCATAGTCAAAGTCTGAAGTTTTGACTCGGGCAAGGTAGTTGTCCATTTGGTCGTAGAGACGCTGGCTTACTACCTCGTCGTAGAGTTTACTACCAGGGCACGCAATATAGATGTTGAACATGCAGATATCAGCGTTTAGGCTCTTGGCGAACTTGAAGGTGGCATACATGTCTTCTACAGTTTCGCCTGGGATTCCAAGCATGAAAGAGGTAGCTGTTTTTATTCCGACCTTGCGGGTAAGCTCAAAGGTACGTTTAACTTCTTGGAGGTCGACGTTTTTGCCAAGTCTCTGCTGGATCCGCTCTGACCCAGATTCGGTGCCGAAGAAAATGGTTTGGCATCCCGCTGACTTCATTTCTGAGAGTACTTCTTTGTTTACGAGGTCTGCGCGGGTTTCGCAGGTCCATTTAAGGTCAAGCTTGTTTTCCTTGATTTTACGGCAGAGTTCAATTGTGCGGTTCTTGTTTATGGTAAAGTTGTCGCCGACAAAATAGATGCCTTTAGTGCCATAGTTCTGCATCATGTTTTTGATTTCATCGATGACTCTTTGGGGCGAAAATGCCCGGCAACTGGTCCCCCATAACTCGCGTGTCTCACAGTACGTACATTGGTACGGGCAACCTCGGAGGATACTCATGGTGTCGACAGGTTCAACGTCGATGTAAGGAAGGGTGCGGTCATACATTTTCATGGGTAATAAGTGGCGCGCTGGAAAAGGAACTGTATCTAAGTCGAGGATGAATTGTTGGGGAGTTCTGACAATTTCGCCAGCGATTTTGCATGCGACCCCTGGAATGGCAACCGAAACACCTTTTGAGTCACCTTTAAGAATACTGGCTGCAAGCTTCACTATCGCTGCTTCGCCTTCACCGACAACTACGTAGTCAACTTCACTGTGCTGCAGTAGGGTTTCAGGCATGTATGATGCATGGGGACCACCGACAATAACTTTACAAGACGGATATGCTTCTTTGACGGTTTTAGCTAACTCTATACACCGCGAATAAGTCAGGCTACTACAGGTTATACCCACAATTTCGGGTTGCCGCTTTCTAATTTCAGCTTTAACCTCTTCGAAGGGTCTCCCCAAAAGATAATTATCGTAAATCTCAACTGGGTAACCGTTTTTTTCCAGCACCGAAGCAACATAGGCTAAACCCAATGGAGCAAGTTTTCCTGCCATACCCCAAGGTGACTTCTCAGGGAGGGTAGTGGTCATCAGAAGAATCAAGTTTTGCTTTCTCCATGTTGTGCAGTTTTCTATTTAGCTGGGCTGCTTATTTTAGCCATTAGTGCTCTTCGGAAATGTGCCATTATGAGTCGTGTTGCGCCCAGCCCCCACATTTTTCCTTTCTTGAACATACCTATTGCGCTAATGAAGTATCTTGGGCTCAGGTAGAAGCTTTGGAAGGCTTGTTCGCGAATTTGAGCGAGTTCCTGCATGGTCATGTTTGGAATCTCAAAGGTCGGGGTGGCGGTATCGTACCTGTCGAAGTCGGTTATTTTCAATGATCCATTGGCTTTAACTTCCTCATACATGGGCGTACCCGGGTAGGGCGTGGCTATGTAAAAGCCTACGTCGTTTGGGTTAAGCTCCTTCACGAAACGTATGGTTTCCCAAGCACTCTCTTTTGTCTCTCCCGGGAAGCCCAAGATTACGCCTGCAACAGTCATTAGCCCAGCTTCTTTTGCCCATTTGAAAGCTCGCCTTGTCTGGTTTAGGTTGAAGCCTTTGCCCATACTGGTTAACTGCTTCTTTGAGCCAGATTCCACACCAAACCAAACCGCTATGCACCCTGTTTTACGCATTTTGACGAAGAGTTCCTTGCTGACCATGTCCACGCGGGTTTCACAGTCCCATTTAATTTTAAGTCCACGGCGTTGGATTTCGTCGCAGATCTCGGCGGTTCTTGCTTGATCCACAGTAAAAGCGTCGTCATAGAAAGTGAATTGGTTTGCATGGTAGTTTTTGTGAAGATATTCTATTTCGTCGACGACGTTCTTTGGGCTGCGCATGCGGTATTTTCTGCCAAACATTCTAACTGCAGTGCAAAAGTTGCACCAGTACACACATCCTCTACTAGTCATGACTGGGTAGGGTATAGTTCCGTATTTGCGTATCTCACCTAGTTTTTCCCATAGATGAAGTGCTGGGAACGGTAGGCTATCGAGGTTTTCCAGGAAGGGGCGGTCAGGATTCTTTACAATTTCGCCATCTTTCCGACAAGTCGTGCCGATAAGGTCGTGGAAGGATTGGTGATTTTCCACTCTTTGCGCAAGTTCAAGTATCGTTTGCTCGCCCTCACCCCTTATAACGATGTCCAATGATGGTGCTTCCTGCAAAGCTTTGTCATCCCAGAACGTGACGTGGGGACCGCCGATGGCGGTTACGCAGTCTGGAAAGACGTCTTTGGCTGTTTTTATTATTTTCAGGGC
This sequence comes from Candidatus Bathyarchaeota archaeon, assembly GCA_963777155.1. Classification (GTDB taxonomy): domain Archaea; phylum Thermoproteota; class Bathyarchaeia; order Bathyarchaeales; family Bathycorpusculaceae; genus Bathycorpusculum. Next base: position 24,506 of record CAVZPM010000017.1, on the reverse strand, counting down.
TGACTTGTAGGTTAGTGTTGTGGAAGTGACACCGACTATATCTGGTTTATACTTGGCGATTTCTTCTCTGAACTGTTGATAACTGATCTTTTGTGCTTGACAATCAATTACGTTTACTTCAAAATGATTCTTGTACAGTACCGCACCTAAGTATCCAATGCCCAGAGGCATAAATGGCGGATGCTGATGAGAACCAGCAGGGTACGGCGGATTTACAAGGGTTATGCGAGTTTTCATGGTCTTCACTGAAACACGTAGAGGTTATGGCTTGGGGTTCATTTACTTTTTGCAAAAACACCGTTTTTTCAAAGAACAATTTTTCTGCTGCCTTGAATTATGCTAAACAGCTACAAAGTCTCAGGTTGACCAAAAACCAATACATCATTAAGGTTCTGGAGTGTTTTTCAGCTCTGGGCAAAGCATTAGAAATAGTCATCTTGGGAATTGCAGGACGACTACTTCTAAGTTAGGACGATTAATCAATAAAATAGATCATTGGGACTCTTGTTTAGGGTGCAGAGAGCACTCTTTGATGTCCATATAAAGCCAGTTGCGCTTCCAATTTTTCGCTTTTTCTTTCTTCTTTTTAGTTTTGTACTTGCCGATGACGATGGATTCTTTGAAGAGTGGCGCCTCAACTACCGTGCTATGATAACCCTGTCCGTCTTCGCTTGCGACATCTATGTCTTTTGCGTCGGCCAATGCCTTCAATTCTTTGACTGACTCGGGGTCGAGTTTTCGCCCCAGCCATTCTTCACCAAAAAAGTTTGTGTTAACACAGTTTAAGACAGGGCGGAGGCCAGTGCCAACGACTTCTTTGAGGACGTCGTATGTGTCGCCTTCATTTGGCATCATGAAAGCAAGACCCAGCTGTTTAGCCATACTCTCGTAGTAGCTTGAGTGAACTAGGGCGCATCCCGCTCCAGCTATGTCGCCAGTAACTATGCCTTCAATGCCTTGTTCTGATTTGAGTTTTGTCAGGGCGCCCAAGATGTCTTCGTAGGCTTTCTTTACTCTAACAACCTTGAGGGGAGTGCCAAGAGTTTTAGATTGAAGTTCCATTATAGGAAAACTGTGGAAAATGTAGGGTCTTTGATATTCGAAGCTAAGAAGGCAAGCAACTTGATGACCCTGTTTGATAACTTTGTGGTAAGCTAAACAGCATTCTTTGCCCCCGCTCCAATGGACGACAACTTTCATCTCGATTCCCTCTTGGTTTGGAAATGCGTCTAAAGTGACTATAAACCTTTTCATTTATCCAAAAACAGCAAAGACACTTGCAAACCTTTATCCAAACTGCAATCCGCTAAAGCTATAAACTCGCGAACCATCAAAAGAAACAACAAATCATTCACAGAGGCAAAAACGTGCCCGCCGAACCCAAAAACAATGATGCCGACTTGGTCAAAAACAACACAGTCCTTCTTATGACTACGGCGCCCCCTGAAAACGGCGCATGGTACCTGGGGAAACGGTTGCCTCCAATCGGTTTGATGTATGTCGCCTCTGCTCTTGAAAAAGAGGGTTTTGCGGTGCAGATGCTCGATAACTACCTTATGAAGAAACCGCTTGAGGAAGTCAAAGAATTAATTGTTAAAGTTAACCCGGCAATCGTCGGCATTACTTGCGGTTCAGCCACTTACCGGCGATGCATAGAAACCGCTCGTGCCATCAAAGAAGCCCTTCCAACATGCAAAATAGTCGTGGGAGGATGGCATGCTTCCTATGTACCCGATAGTTTGCTTGAGAACCCAGAGATTGATTATGTGGTCATGGGTGAAGGCGAAAGAGCAGTAACCGACCTTGCCCGATGCATTGTAAACAACAATGAACCAGCTGCTATCACAATACCAGGGGTTGCGTGTAGGCGTGCAGGAGCAAACATCAAAAACCCACCTGTCTTCATAGAGAACCTGGACGAAATCCCATATCCCGCCAGGCACTTATTGCCGCTTGAACTCTACGATCGCACTATTGAATACCTTAACGTTAAACCAGCCGACGTCATGAGCATCGCACGAGGATGCGTATTCCATTGTGGTTTCTGCGAAACACGCAAGCTCTGGGGTAACATTTGCCGAGGCTTCAGTCCACAAAGAATTATCAAAGAAATCCAAGACCTACAACAAAAATACGGCACAAAAGGAATTTACTTCATTAATGACAACTTTACACTCAGAAAAAAAGAAACCCTTGAATTATGTCTCTTAATGGTTGAAAACAAGCTGGATTTAGAGTGGGTCTGTGACACTCGAGTGGATTTAGTGGATCAGGAGCTTTTGGCAGCGATGAAGAAGGCTGGATGCAAAACTATTTGGTTCGGGGTTGAATCTGGCTCGCAGAAAATTCTAAAGCGCATCGGAAGAGACACAACACTGGAACAGATAGAGAACGCGTTTAAGCTCTGCCGCAAAAACGGGATACAAACCGCCTGCTCATTCATGCTTGGGGTTCCTGATGAAACGTTAGAGGACATGGAAGCTTCACTGAAGTTTGCTAAAAAATTGAACCCTGACTGGTGCCTATTCAACGTCTTCATCGCTAATCCAGACAGCAAGCTCTACCAAGAAGTTTTAGAATCCAAAAAATACGATAAACTCGACGAGTTCTTGTTAGCCGTCAAAACCGAAGAGTACGATTTCAACTCGCTTATGGCTGTTCAAAGGCGGTTCTTCCGAGAATTCAACATGACGCCCAAACAAATCGTGAAGCGAATTAGACGCGAGGGCGTTGTGAATTTTGCCAAGAGAAGGTTGAATCCAAATGCTCCAAAAAGGGTTGGAATAGCTTAGCCCCATGCTTTTACTTATTTTTTACCTCGTTTCGTGACTATGTAGCCAACCGCGGCAAGTACTGCAACCAAAGCAGCAACAACCACCGCAATCAAATATACGATTGGAGTGGAAGCCGAAGCTTGCTCAGTAATGTAACTCGAGAAACAGTAGATGTTCCAGTCGTTGCAGCCGATGTATAATCTTCCGTTAGCAATGCTTGGGGAAGACCAGCTGCTGGATGGTGTTGTTGTATTAGCTATTGTTACGCCATTTCTTGTGGTGTCTAAAACGAAGATGTCGCGTTGGCTGGTTGTTACATAGATTTTGCCGTCCGCGTACGAGGGCGAAACATAGAGTTCATCGCCCGTGTAGGCGTTCCAGATTTTTTGTCCGTTGGTTGCGTTGAGGAAGGTTAGGTCGAATTTGTCGATGATGACGACTCCGCCGTCGAAATAGATTGGTGAGGAAACGATGAATTCTATGGCCTCTGAATCTATGAAGTGCCAGACTTCTTTGCCGGTTGTAATGTTTACTGCGTAGTAAGCGCCCCAGTTAGAGGATGCAAACACCATACCAACTGCAACAGAGGGGGAACCAAGCATCTCTGTACCGCCTACAAACGAGTACTGGTAGGGAAGCGATAGGTTCCAGAGAACGTCTCCAGTGGATGCGTCTAGCTTGTAGAGCATGCCTGATGATGGCTCGTGAGAAGTGAAGTATACGGCGCTGTCAGCAAATGCTGGGGAAGATTCTATGGGTCCACCTGTTTTTGTCGTCCAAACTACTGAGCCTGTCTCTGCGTCGAGGGCATAAAGGTTACCGTCTAAGGAGCCGATGTAAACCATGCCGTCAGAGACGACGGGTGAAGATTTCAGCACCAAGTTTCCAAACGTAAACTCCAAGTTACTGTTGATTGGGGTATGCCACAGAAGCCCGCCATAGGCTGCATCTAAACAGTAAACATAGCCATCTTCACTTCCAAAGTAAACTTTCCCGTTTGCAACTGCAGGGGAAGTTATGATAGGTCCTCCAGTGGTGTAGTTCCAGATGAGGTTTCCGTTTTCCGCGTCAATCGCATACATATTTTTGTCCTGTGAACCCGCATAAACTACGTTGTTGACAATGCTTGGGGAAGAGATAACGGATCCTTTGGTGGTGAATTTCCAAGCCAATGTGAGGTTTGTTGGGCCTGCTGCAGCCTTTGAGGAGTGGGTTGGGTCAGAACGGAACATAGTCCAATCGCTAACGCTTGAAACGGGGATTAGCGTGGGTTTTGAGGTTGGTGTTGGCGTTGATGGAGCCTCGGGCTTCGGAGTAATGGAGGGACCTGTGGTTGGAGTAGAGCCGGAAGAGATAGCCCACAATTGACTGTCAGTTGAGTATTCAGTTCCAGAGGTAGTATCAACTGCAGTTGTGACACTACCTGGAATTATGTATAGTGTGCCGTAAGCAACTATTGCTGATTCGCGTGGCGGCAGAGCTTCGATGGGTAACTGCCAGATTAGCTCTCCAGTGAAAGCGTTAATGCATGCATATTCCGATTGAGTGTTTGTTACTGACCCATAGTAGGCCAGCTCCCCGATGGTTACGTAGACTTTGCCGTCTGCCACCGTTGGCATGCCTGGCCAAATAAGTTCGCTACTGGGTCCCTTGTATTTCCAGACAAGCTTGCCTGTTGTTTGGTCGAGAGCGTAGAGGTAACCGTCTTTGTTCATTTCATAAACAATTCCGTAGGCTAATGCTGGACCTGTTGTGAAGTATCCGCCTTTACCGTTAGGTGGCGTATATGCCCAAAGTATTTGTCCGTTGGCTGAGTCGAAACAGTAGAGAGTGTTGTCATCTGTTCCACCTCTGAAGAATCGGCCGTTAGAGTAGGCGCCGTTAAAAATCATTGGTCCCTTTGTAAGGGAATCCCAGACGATTTTGCCCGTTGAGGCGTTTAGTGCTAATTGTTGGTTTTCGAATGACCCTGTGAACACAAGCCCGTCACCATAAGTTGTCCCGATGCCAGTTATGCCCCCGCCTGGAATGTAGGTTTTCCACGCTAAAGTCGGCGGGTTAGAGGGATTAGAGAAATCCCAAGCCTCAATGTACGAGTTTGACTTTACGTAGAACAGTTTTTGGTCAGGGCTATAAACTGGGGTGTTGAATATCCCCGTGTCTGAGCAGAAGGAGGAGCTTGTCCAAAGTAGTTTCCCCGTGTTTATGTCAAGGCAGCTACCTTCAACTACTAGGTGGGAATCGTCGATTTTGTAAGCTATTGGCCAAGTTTTATTCATCGAAACTTTCGTGGACCAAGCAACTTCGCCTGTTTGGTAAACTGCAACTAAAGAATCTTGGGTGCCGACAAAAATCAGTCCATTAAACGCTGTGAGGTAGGGTTGAATTCCCGTTATGTTAGCTTTCCAAAGTACGTTTGGGGTATCGGGGGCTGGTCCTGCTGAATATCGTGTGAAAGAGGAATCGCCTTGAGACTGTATCCACTCGTACTGGTTTAAAGTGCTATTGGAGGCTGAATTGGCAGTTACTTGTGCTTTGGTGAGATTTGATTGGAAGGCTGAAAGTGAAGCAAACGATAAAACAAATAACAGTACCACGACCACAATAACCATCAGTTTTCTTTGAATATCATTTGCCTCCTTTGATTAGAGTAAATAAGTAAATTTTTGTTGATATTTAACGTTGGATCTTTACCCCACGAAAGACTTTCTAGCATCTATTTCACTATAAACTTTGCGGAAAACAGTGTTTTTCTGAAATTGGCTTGAAATATGCATAATTCTTCCAGAACCACAAATTTCTCCGAACCGCACAATCTTTTTTAAGACGAAACAAAAGGATGGATGTTATTTGACAGATAAAAAAGGTCCTTTACTGATGACGTCTTGGCGGGCAACCAGCACCTGTAACGCCCGATGCTGTACAATATAAAGATTTTAGAAGAATTATAAGAAAATGTCTTAGAAGTGGCTTTTTGACGGTGGCTTTGGTGGTACCTTGTTGGGTTGAAGTGCTATTCTGAGGTCGATGATCCTAAAAGTGACGGCTGCTTTCATAGCTGCTAAACCATATATGAAACCCTTTTTGAACATTGCTCGAATGAAGCTTGGCCGTTCGTAGAAACTTGACCACGCTTTGGCACGAAGCTTTCTTAGTTCTTGGATAGACATTGTTGGGGTTTCGAATGTTGGCGTGGCTGTGTCATAGTGGTCGAAGTCTGTGTCTTTTAGCCAACCCTTTTCTTTAACCAGGTAGTAGAGGGGTGTGCCAGGGTATGGTGTAGCTATGGTGTAGGAAGCCATGTACATAGGCGCAATTTCTTGGCATAGCTTTATAGTCGCCCATGCGGACTCTTTGGTTTCACCTGGGAACCCCAAGACAACGTTTGGGTCTGGTTTCATCCCCGCCTCAACAGTCCATTGGAACGCCTTCTTCGTCTGCTCCAACGTGATGCCTTTACGCATTTCGTTAAGGACATTTTGTGCGCCTGATTCGACGCCGTACCACATGGATTTGCAGCCTGCCCGAGCCATTTTCTGCAACAATTCTTTGGTAACCATATCAACACGAGTTCCAGCTACCCAGTTGATGTTGAGGTTACGCTTGATAATCTCGTCGCATAAATCTTCCGTGAACTTCATGTCAACCGTAAACGCTGCGTCAACGAAGCTGAACCAATCTGCATCGTACTTTTTCTTGCATTCTTCCAGTTCGTCGCAGACATTTTTTACGCTGCGCGCCCGATAATGTTGCCCGTGCATTCGAACTTCTATGCAGAAGTCGCACGCGAACGAACAACCGCGGCCTGCGATTATGTCGAACATAATTTTGCCATATTGTGAGGTTGCTTCGAGTGGCCACAAATGACGGGCTGGGAAGGGCAACTCATCCAAGTTCTCGATGTAAGCTCGTTTGGGATTTCTCACGACTGTGCCGTCTGGTTTCTTGACGGTCGTGCCTATTACGTCGTAGTAATCCTTGCCTGCCTCCACCCGTTCGGCGACCTCCAACATCGTGTATTCGCCTTCGTTTCGGACGACGATCTCCAGCGTAGGCAAATCTTTGAAGGCCTGTTCATCCTCGAAGGTGACGTGGTGTCCGCCGATAACTGTTATGCAGTTGGGCAAAACTTCTTTGGCTGCTTTTAGGCATTGTAGAGCTGATTTGTAGGTGAGGGTGTTGCAGGTACAGCCGACGATGTCTGGTTTCCGTTTTGCTATTTCTTCTTTGAAGGCTTCGTGGCTTAGGTTGTAGGTTAGGCAGTCGAGAACATCAATATTGAATTTGTTTTGTTCCAAAATCGCGGCGACATAGCCCAAGCCCAATGGAGGAAAGGGAGGATGTGGAAATGATTGGCCCGGGTAAGGCGGGTTGACAAGGGTTATATGAGTCTTCATTTTTTTTACCTATTTTTGTGAAATAGTTAGTTTAATGGAAACTACATATTATTAAGGTTGTCTAAGTTCGCTGAAATTCCGCTTCGTGAAAAAAGGTAAATTGCCTTTAGCAGAGATCGCGACCTGGTCATCGGTTACCCCACTGAGACACCTGAGATGCTGCAGCAAACCATCGATTTCCTCCACAAAACCAAACCCGACTACGTTTACATGTGCGAAGCCGTACCGTACCCCGGCACCGAACTCGCCAGCTTCGTCAAAGAACTCGGCTTAGAAGGTTGCCCTCGACTTGGAACCAGTACCGCGAAGAAACCCAAATCTTCACAAACACACTTCTCCCACTCGAGAGACTTGAAGGAAGTCAAGAAGGAATTCTTTGACCACTACTTCACCAACAGCTACTTCCTGCGCAAGAAACTCAAAGGCGACTTTTACAGCCAAATCATGGCACGCGCTGCCCTCAACCACCTGGTCTGGAATAATAAAGCGGCTATGTGGGCTATTTAGAAGACTAAGTAAGGTGAGGGGCACAAAGAAGAGCGCCGGAGGATACAGTACTTCAACTAGGAGCAGGAAGCTCAAGCTTAAGTTACTTGCTTTTTCTGCTTGTAGCTACGTAAGCTGCAGCACTACTGCATGGCGATTACGACAGAGGTCAGCTAATATTGTTACCAAAATCATCGTCAATTTTGTGAAGCTGCTCGTTTGCCGAAGGAGTATTCGCTGTGGGTTCGTTTATTATGGCTTCATGCGAAGCAGTAGACGTTCCAGTCGTTGCAGCCAATGTATAATCGGTTGTTGGCTATGGTTGGGTGAAGACCAAGCTGCTTGAAGGCGATGGTGGCATTGGCGATTATGGTTCCGTTGTTGGTTGCATCGAGCACGAATATGTGGCGTTGGCTGGTAACCATGTAGACTTTGCCGTCGGCGTATGAAGGTGAAACGTAGAGTTCGTCGCCGGTGTATTTGCTCCAGATTGCGCTGCCGTTTGCCGCATCCACGCAGGCTAAGATCGAATTTGTCAATTAAGTAGAACTTTGCCGTCGTAACCCAGATGGGTGAGGAAACTATGAATTCTACTGCTGCTGGTGTTCGTAGAAGTGCCAGATTTCCACTCCTGTCTGAGTGTCAAGAGCAGAAGTAGTCGCCCCAGTTTGAAGACGCAAACACTTTACCCTCAGCGACGGATGGGGAGCCAAGCATTTGGTTGCCGCCAGTAAACGATGAGCGGTAGGCGATGCTTAAGTTCCATTGGACTTGGCCGGTGGCTGGCGTCGAGTTTGTAGAACCATGCCTGTGGTGGGTTCTTCTGCGGTGAAGTAGACTGCGCCGTCTGCTACTGCTGGGGAGGATTCTATGGGGCCTCAGTGCTTGGGTTTTCCATAGTTATGTTGCCCGTTATCAGCATCTAGGGCGTATAGGTAGCCGTCTGAGGAGCCGATGTAGACTGTGTCATCGACTACTGCGGGGGAGGACTTCAAAACCAAGTTGCCAAACGTAAACTCCTAAGTTGCCGTTAACAAACGTCTTCCATGACCAGGCGCCTGTGCAGGGGTTGAGGCAGTAAACGTAGCCGTCGTCGCCGCCCGTATACACCCTAGCCATTAGCTACCGCAGCGTGAGGATTCGACTGGGGCTTCGGTTTTGAATTTCCAATTCAAGTTACCGCCCCATGCATCCAGCGCGTAGATGTAGCCATCCGTTGAGCCGACGTACGACGATGTCGTCGGAGACACTTGGCGAAGAAATAACTGAGCCGCCGGTCTCGTACTTCCATGACAGAGATGAGGTTTGAGGGACCAACTGATGCGGTTGAGGAATGCGCTGGGTCAGCTTCGCCATTGCCGCCAGTTAGGTAGACATTTTGGTCGGGGTTTCATTGAGGTTGAGACGTCTTTTATTGCCCAGACTTCGTTGGTCTGTTGCGTATTCGTTGCCTGAGATGGTGTCAACGGAGGTTGTTACGTCTCCGGGAATAATGTATAGAGTGCCATAGGCGATGATAGCTGATTCGCGGGGAGGCAACGCTTCCATATCTATAGCTTCCAGAGCTGTTCACCCGTGTAGAGCGTTTAGGCAGGAGAACTCTGAGATGCCGGCTGGACCGTTATATTGGGCTGCTTCGCCTGTGGTTACGTAGATTTTGCCGTCTGCAACCGTAGGCATACCAGGCCACATCAACGAGTCGTTGGGACCTTTATATTTCCAGACTACGTCGCCTGTGTACATGTCAAAGGCGTAGAGGTAGCCGTCCTTGTTCATTTCATAGACCATGCCGTATGCGACTGCGCAGCCCGTGACGAAGTAGCCGTCGGTGTCGGGGCGTGTAACTCCAGATGATGTCGCCTGTCGTGTGCGTTAAAGGCGTACATGGTGTTGTCGTCGCTTCCGCCTTTGAAGTAGATGCCGTCTGCGTAGGCGCCTGTGAAAATCATGGGGCCTTTGGTGTTGGTTGTCCAGATGACTTTCGCCTGTTTTGGCGTCCAAGTGCCATACTGCATGTTTTCGAATGAGCCTGTGAAGATTTTGCCGTCGCCATAGGTGGTTCCGATGCCGGTTATGCCGCCGCCTCGGATGTAGGTGCTGCCAAACCATTGTCGGGTGGCTGCGAGGGGTTGGCGAAGCTCCAAGCTTCGATGTAGCTGTCGACTTTGACGTAGAACATTTGCTCTTCTGGGCTGTACACGTTGGAGTTGAAGATGCCCGTGTAAGCGTTAAAGTCGGGGCTTGTCCAGAGTAGTGCGACCGGTTTCGGGGTTAAAGCAATAGTTTTCTATAACCATGTGGGTGATTGTCGATTTTGTATGCGACTGGCCAAGTGGTGGCGTCTGGGAAAGTCGGTTTGCCAAACGATGTTGCCGTGCTTGGTCCAGCGCGTAGGCGGTGGTGGTGCTGGCGACGTATATTTTGCCGTTAAACGCAGATGACGTAAGGTTGTATGCCTGTTATGTTGGCTTTCCATAGTACGTTGGAGGTGTCCGGGGCAGGTCCAGCGGAGAAGCGAGTGTTGGAGGAGTCGCCTTGAAGCTGCGTCCACTCATACTGGTTCTAACGTTGGTGCGGCTTGAGCAAGTGAACAGATATGGAAGCGAAAACTGCAGAAAACAATCAAGAAAACCAAAGCAGTTATGACTGGTATTTTTTTGTTAATTACAATTACCCCCAGAGGTTTTGGGCGAAGTTTCGGATTACTATCAAGAGATACGTGATTCCTTGCCCTAAACGTATACATAACTAACTTGTACTATAAGCTTTATGGAAAATTCGAAATGACAATTTTTTAGTTTGCTTAGCCAGAAAAGTTGCATGGTCACCTTGTGAAAAAAAACATTCAGGCAACGCACAATCCTTTTTAGGATGAAAAGAACCCTTAACTTACAAAAAAGGGAACCTGATAGAGGAGTTACTTTGACCCAAAAAGGTCCACTACTTATGACTTCTTGGCGATCCACAGGCGCCTGCAACGCCAGATGCAAATACTGTAACGTTGACGCAACAGGAAAACACGCTCCAAGAGAGATGACAACGCAAGAAGCCTTCCATTTGGTTGATGAAGTACACAAATTCGGTGTAAAATGGTTTGGCATTAAAGGCGGCGAACCCTTAATACGAAAAGACATCTTTGAAATTGTAACATACGCTAAAAGCAAAGGCTTAAACGTGTGCCTGTTAACCAACGGCTGCTTCGTTGACGGAGAAATTTATGATAACTTGGTGAAAAACCAAGTTTGGACTTCTGTCAGCATCGATGGACCAGAAGAAATCAACGATCAACTTCGGGGACAAAGGCTCCTACAAAAAAGCGCTGGCAGCAATCGAAAAACTATCAGCAGGCTAAAATCCTAAACGGCTTAGCCGCAACCATCACAACCATCAACTACCAGCATCTAGACCATGTTGCCGAGTTAGCGGATAAGTACCATGCGAACTTTGTATGGTACAACCATCTGGTGCCAAGTGGAAGAGCGAAATCAACAATGGCGTTAACTCCAACCCCTGAACAATACGAGTGGGTGCTAAATCACATTTGGGATCTGACCGAAAAATACGAAGGCAAATTTGAAATTCATGTTCACTGCCCACACTACGCCCGCGTAGTCAAGCAGAAAATCCCAGATGAAAAGTTCAACGAGTGGTTCGAGAAAAAGTTCCATGGCAAATGCACTTACTTCGCGTTCGGCGGCTATCTGAGCGTAACAGAAAATGGCGATTTGATTCCATGCTTTTACACTGACCTGCAGCCATCCGAGCCCATGATACTGGGAAACATTAGAAACAAGAACCTAACCACGGCTTGGAAGGAAATCCAAGAATCAAAATATTACAGCAGTTTCCATAACAGGAGTGCTCTTAAGGGTAAATGCGGAGTGTGCGAGTACCGAGAACTTTGTGGCGGATGCAGAAACCGAGCTTACGCATACACGGGCGACATTTTCGAGTCAGACCCAGCATGCGCATATATACCGGAGAGTTTGCGTAAAAAATAGCTTTATCTCCCCCTTTATCTTGGTCTGATTTTCTTTAGAACCAAACCAAGCCCAAACTACAGACATGCATTCTGAAGGCGGAATCTAACTACTGCAGAATAGTTCCCATAAAAAGCGCAGTTTAGCAAAAGGTTCAAATGTTCAAATAACAAGGTCTACGCATTTAAGGTCCAACGTGCATTCAAATGACGGCAAATAAAAATAAAATAGCGCTTGTTACTCCACCCTACATGGAAGAAATGGGTCACCACCCAATTTTTCCACCGCTTGGATTGGCATACATTGCTGCTGTACTAGATGAGAACGATTTTGAGGTAAAAATTTTTGATTGTCCAGTATGCAAAATTAGTCCTCAGAAACTTAAGGCCGAATTAGATGCGTTCCAACCAACAATAGTTGGGATAGGCTCCATGACGTCTACGGTTGATTCAGCATTCGAATCTGCTCGTGCAGCCAAAGAAGTTTGCCCGACCTCTAAAGTAGTTATGGGGGGATCACACGCAACATTTGCAGACGCACAGATATTAAAAGATGAGAAATCAGTCGATATTATAGTGAGGGGTGAGGGAGAAGAAACCCTCCTTGAACTTGCCCAGCAGTCGACAAGCATGCAGAAAATCGGCGATATCAAGGGAATAACTTTTAGGAAAGGAAACGAGATATTCCAAACACCTACACGCCCCTTCATCCAAAACCTTGATGCCCTACCACGTCCAGCCTACAGGTTTGTGCCTATCGAAAAGTACTGGATTGCTGGAAGAAAACTTCTTTCCATAATAACAAGCAGGGGATGCCCCTTTCAGTGTTCTTTTTGCGTAGCCTCTGAAATGTTTGGGTCAAAGTTCAGAGCCAGAAGCCCAAAAAACGTTCTCGACGAGCTTGAGTGGCTAAGAGATGAATATGGTGCTGAAGGAATAGCATTCCAAGATGATACATTAACTTTTGACAAGAAAAGAACCATGGAAATATGCGATGGAATAATTGAGAGAAAAATTAACCTGCCATGGGGATGTGGAACGCGAGCAGATATCGTGACAAGAGAAATCCTTCAAAAAATGGCTAAGGCAAAATGTAATGAAATTATGTTCGGAGTTGAATCAGGATGCCAGAAAATGCGCAATGTACTAAAGAAAGGAGTTACGAACGAACATTGTGATAATGCAATTAGATGGGCAAAAGAAGCAGGTATGTTCGTTACCGTATCAGTGATTCTGGGTTATCCAGGTGAAACAAAAGAAACACTGCAAGAAACTTTAGATTTTGTCCGCAAAGCTGAACCTGATGATGTTTGGCTCTGCTATGCAACACCCTACCCGGGTACTGCCCTGCGCGAATTGGTGAAAAAAAACGGTTGGAAAATGACGGAAAATTGGAAGCTTTATAATACAATGAATCCCACTTTTGAAGACCCAAATCTGCCTGTATCAGAAATAACTCAAATAAGAAAACGATTCTACAACAGGTTCTACTCTCCAAAGTACATAATGCGTGAAGCAGCTAAAGGGTACTTGAAAGGCAACCTGTATAGCAAAATCATGGCAAGAACAGCACTAAATTATAACCTCTGGCGAATCAAAGCCAGCCTTCAACACCATTAGATGATAATTAAGTGTACTGCTAAAACCTTTAGTCTTATGTTACTGAAGCATAGCGCACTGGCTTTCCCGGCTTTGGGACAAAAGTGCCTTTGAGCTATTCGGAATAACCTTTCCACACTCTTTATCGAGAAAAGCTAGCATCTTAAATTCTTACACAAAAAATAAATTCTAACAGAAACTTTATTATTCTTAGCGGCCCGTTTAAACGTACAATCGAAGGGAACTCGAATGAAAAAAGCCTCTGAGCCTGAAAAAGGCAAGTCAGAAGCCTATGATTCACGGGAAAACTGGCCGCCTTACACATACAGGGATTACCCAGGCATAAAACCTGAAACATACGAAGCCTTCATGAAATTCTTAGATACCGAGAATACTTCAGGCCGCTTAATGGAGCTTGCAACCGTGGGTTTCGGTTTGCGACAGTAGGTGTGCATTTTGCTATTTCCCGACCACTGCATCAAGCAAGGTGCAGATTGGATCCTACCTTGACTTGCTCAAAAAAGAACTTGCCATGTACGCTAAAACCAAGTACGTTAAGACAAGCGTGTTTGACGAAATAGTTTTGGGCGGCGGAACCCCAAGCGTGCTTTGCGCGGAACAAATAATTGATTTAATTGATTTTTGCAAAGCTAACTTTAACACAAGCAAAGAATACTTCATCAAAGTCACCGGGTCCTCAAAGACATTGGCACTTCCAAAAATCGACAAGTTGGCAGAGTACGGCGTCTACCAGATGGACATGGGTGCACAAACCTTCGACGACAAACTTCGCAAAGCATTGTGCTTGCCCGACAACGCTGTCGATGTCGAGAGAGCCATAAAGCATGCAAGAAAACTTGGATTAGTGGTCTGCGTTGATCTCATGTATAATCTGCCAGGGCAGACAATGGAAAGTTGGGTAGATACACTTAAGAAGACAATCGAGTTAGATGCAGAAGTTGACGCTTACTCATTACATGTAGATCCTGGAACAATTTTAGAGAAAATGATTAAAAATGGTACCTCACCACCGCAAGGCGATGCTGAGAACGAGAAGCAAATGTTCATAACCGCTCACAAAATGCTCACCGATGCAGGCTACAAAGCAGTAGGTCACGACCGTTACAGTCGTGTTGAATGGCACATGCGTGAAAACTGTCTCAACGGTTGGCCATGGGGAGGCATCTTAACTACGGGCGCAGGCTGCTTCATGGGGTACCTTCAGAAATTCTCCTATTCCAACATTGAAAACATAAACGATTACATGGAGACTGTGAAGTCTGGAAAACTTCCAATATGCAGACTCTCCGAGTCAACAACTGAAGATATGATGCGCAGAACCATGACACGATTATACCTACGATTGCCAGTTAGCAAAAAAGAATTCATGGAGAAATTTAGCACCACCCCAGAAAAGGTGTTTCCAAAGCAACTGCAGAAACTTAAGGAACAGGAATTGATCGAGATTGACGACAAAGAAATTCGGTTAACTAAGAAAGGTGAACTCTGGAAGGGCAACATAGCTTGGGAGTTTGCGCCTAACCAAACAAAATAAATTTTCTTTTTATTCTAATTTTTTTAAAAGATTTTGGCAATAAGAATAGCGAAATTGTTCTTTAAAGAATTTAAAAAAAGAAAAGAGAGTGGGGTTTTTAGTGCCTCTGTGGCTGAATGCCATACCAGGTCATTACTTTGCCGAGTATCGGTACGATTACGCCTAATGCAATTAATGGCACAAAATTAGTTACGACAGCCAACACTGGATCTACTGTCCCAAGAGTCCTGAGCCATCTGTCTTGCGGGTTCAAGCGAGATAGTATAATTCAAGTAAGCTTTGAGTACTGAGACTATCACCGAAGCAGTCAAACCTGCGCCAATCAGTCGTTTAAAGTTGGTTGAGCCGTTGTTGAGTGCGCCAGCCATGTAGCCAATGATAACACCGTAGACAATCCAGTAGAGCATACTGATGTCACCAAAGAAGTTGTAAGTAGTTACTCCTGCACTTGCATAAAGTGCGTTATAATGACCTGCTTGCGCTACGTAATAAAGGCCGCCCATGACGAAGCCTGCAGCTCCACCTGCCCATTTATTCCACAGCAAGCCTAAAACCAATGGGATACCGAGAATAATCATTTCTGCAAAGCCGTTAACGAGAATGACCGCGATCGTGTTTGTCGCACCCAAAACATGGTGTTGTCCGCCAACGTTGACGTAAACCGCAAGAACATAGATAAGTAATGCTAAAATTAATGGAATGATAATGCCGCCGAAGATTATTGATGGGTTAATTTTGTTTTCTGCCAATTTCTATCCCTTACCTCTATTTTACATGATGGCATATTTATAAGCTTTAATGCTTGAAAGCTTTCTTCCAAGAATTTGTATCCATGCAAATTGCAAATAACTCCCAAGGAGCGCCACTATTTCTGTAGCCTTAAAGCCGCAACATGACCAATCTCTATACCATAAGAAGACACGAATTTTTTCTTCGAATTTCGCTGCGGACTATGTTCGCCAAGACAGGCGTAGAAACAGAGTGAAATCGATTGATACAAGGTTACGTATGAACACTTACAAACTGTGAGGAAAACTCTGGTGCTTCTGATTCCAAAATAGATTGATTAAGAAAAGAAGTAGGGGGAGGTTAATAGGCTGAATGCCTTTGAGGCTGAATGCCATACCAGGTCATTACTTTGCCGAGTATCGGTACGATTACGCCTAATGCAATTAATGGCACAAAATTAGTTACGACAGCCAACACTGGATCTTGTGTCCAAGAGTCTTGAGCCATCTGTCTTGCGGGTGCAAGCGAGATAGTGTAATTCAAGTAAGCTTTGAGTACTGAGACTATCACCGAAGCAGTCAAACCTGAGAGGAGCATTCGTTTGAAGGTTGTAGATCCATTGTTGAGTGCGCCAGCCATGTAGCCAATGATAACACCGTAGACAATCCAGTAGAGCATACTGATGTCACCAAAGAAGTTGTAAGTAGTTACTCCTGCACCTGCATAAATTGCGTTATAATGACCTGCTTGCGCTACGTAATAGAGGCCGCCCATGATGAAGCCTGCAGCTCCACCTGCCCATTTATTCCATAGCAAGCCTAAAACCAATGGGATACCGAGAATAATCATTTCTGCAAAGCCGTTAACGAGAATGACCGCGATCGTGTTTGTTGCACCGAAGAACATGGTGTTGTCCGCCAACGTTAACGTAAACCGCAAGAACATAAATTAGAATTACTAGAATCATTGGAATAATAATGCCGCCGAAGATGTCCGATAACTTGAATTTGTTTTCTTCCAATTTTTATCCCTTGACTTATTTTACGTGGTGACGTGTTTATAAGCTTAATGCTTGCATTCTTTGACACCAAAAGGTAACCCGCTATAACCTCACACAAGCAATCGCACGAATAACACAATCAATTGAAGTTCGCAATTAGAATAAAAAAATAAAAGAAAAGATAAAAGGGGAGTTCTTTATTGACGCGCCATCTTGATGGTGCTAGCTAGGGGCAGTCGTGATGGACAGACAAACGAGCATGTTCCGCATACTAGACAGTCTTTGGCCCAGAGTTTTTCAGCTTTTGCGAAGTCGCCCTTCGTTACTGCGTTGTAGATTGCTATGGGCTGTAGACGTACTGGACAAGCGTTGAGGCATCTTCCGCAGTGAATGCAAGCTGTTGCTTTCTTGAGTTTTTTAACGGTGCTTTTTGTGAAGTAGATTATGCTTGACGTTCGTTTGGTTACTGGAGCGTCAATTGTTTGGAGAGCGGTTCCCATCATTACTCCGCCGACGACTATGTTTCCGATGTCTTTTGCGTTTAAGTTGCTTTGGCTCAGTATATCAGCTATCGGGGTGCCAATTTTCACCAGTAGATTTTTTGGTTTTGCAACATCACCATTAAGGGTTGTGACTCTGGATATGAGTGGTTCACCGTCGAATACGGCATTTGCAATCGCGTTTATGGTTGAGACGTTCTGTACGATGGTACCCATTTCGTAACTGCGTTTGCCTGGCGGTACCTCGTAGCCAAGGATTGCTTTTTGCAGGACACTTGCGTCGCCCTGTTGGTAGGTCAGGTGTTTTGCGATAACTTGGGTTTCTGGTTCTTTACCGAATGCTTCCTGAAGTTTAGGTATAGCTTCAACTTTGCTTTCTTTGGTTACAACGATAACTTTGGGATTGCCCAGAAGTTTGCGTATGACGCGGACACCACGTACAAGGTTTGCGGTTTTCTCAATCATTAAGCGTTCGTCTGCTGTGTCGTATGGTTCGCCTTCTGCTCCGTTTACGATCAGGGTTGTTATTTTCTTGTCTGCGGGGATGGACAGTTTGATGCTAGTTGGGAAACCTGCGCCGCCCATTCCGATGATTCCTGCTTCGCGGATACGTTTTAGCAGTACTTCGTTTGAGGTGTCTTTGAGTTCAGCTTCAGAAATTGGAGTCAGGGTTTTGTCTTTGACTTTTTTGCCATCGCCTTCGATGTAGATTGCTTCAGTTGCGTATTCAAAGCAGCTGTTGAAAACGTTTGCGATTTTTATAACTTTGCCGCTGATTGGGCTGTGGACTGGTGCGCTTATGCGTTCCTTGGAGTCTGCGATTTTTTGTCCGATGACCACGATGTCGCCAACAGAAACCAGGGGACTGTTAGTTGCCCCGGATTGTTGGTTGGTGAGTACGACTGCGATTTTTGGGTCAGGGAAGATTTCGATAGGGGTTTTTCTTGCAATGTCTTTTTGTTCTTTTATTTCAACTAAGTTTGCCATTTTGTTCATCTCCCGAAGGGTTTGCCGATGCGAACACGGTCAATAAGCGGGACTGTTAAGTTCATGATGAGCAATGCTAGCAGTGAGCCGCCAAAGAAGCCCATAAAGGTTTGTATCAGAATAGTCAGAACCGCCAGGCCGACGCCGAAGATAATTTGTCCGACTCCGCTAAAGGGTGTTGTCGCGGGATCCGTGGCCATGAAGAACGCCATGAATATTGAGCTACCGATGAATAGTTCGAAGAATAGTCTTGTGGTTAAGTCTGCGTCGCCGAACATGAAAGAGAATGTCAATGAGAGTACTGCAATAGCGAGGAGGTAACTTGCGGTGATTTTCCATTTAATGTATTTACGTCCGATTACAAAGAGTGCGATACCTGCTACGATGACCGCGATACTGCTTGCTCCGCCGACCCATCCGTGATACTTTGCCAATAGCATAACTGATTCAAGGCTAGCCGGAGACGTTACGGTAGGTAAGCTATAGCAGGTTTGTAGGTAGCCAGCAAATGATGGATATCCTGCAGAACCTCCGTTGCTGCCAACAATGGTTGCGCCTATGCCGCCTGCCAGTGATGGAACTTTGAGGAGCCCACTTGTTAGGTGCCAGCTTGTAATGAGAGTTGTCATTGTGGCTGGTAGTAGTACGAGGAATTTGGCTGCTGCCGCGGGGTTTACTGGTTTTCTTCCTGCTAAACCTGCAATTTTCTTGAAAACAACAATACCTATGAGTGATATTAAGGCGATGTAGAAGAATGCGAGGGGTGCTTCGACAGGTATTCCAGTTTCCTGTCCCATTGCCATTGATGGGAATCCGAGAGTAAAACAATTAATGACGATTAAACCAAATACTCCGGCGGACCAAGTGTTTACTTCGCTATCAGCTGCTAATTTGCCGATCAATAGGTCAACTGCGACTGCTATGCCGACTGCGATGAGTGCGCCGATGGCGACGGTTAAGCCTAGGTTCCATCCTGAAGGAGTGGTGACTTCTGACCAGAGTGCGATTGTAACAACGGTTACTGCAAGTATAGCGAAAAAGGTGTACTGCATCATGCGATTCTTTGACATTGAACCGGTAATGTGGGGTGCTGGGTTTACAACTAGATCGTTTGGTGATTGATTACTCATTTGATTAACCTTCTCAAATGAAGAATTTTATTTAAAGTCTTATCTATTAAACTCTTTCGGAGATAGCGGATATGCAAATCCAAGCCAGCAAACCGTGCTTTGGGTAAAGCCTAATACATGTAGGCAACAAACTATCTTTGGCTAAGGAGCAGAAAACTTTGACGACTGCAGAGAACAATGCACTTGAAGGAATAACCTTAGCAGTATACATGTATACTGTCAATAAGGGGAAGCCTGTTGGTCCCCGAGACGTCATGAAAGGCGTCGGACTTAGCAGCCCCAGCGTCGCCTACAGGCACCTGCAGAAGCTAGAAGATCTTGGAGATTTACAGAAAAACGAGTATGGTGAATATACCGTTAAACGAAAAGCGCATATCAGGGGACAGGTTTGGGTTGGCAACCGATTGTTACCCAAGATGTGGCTCTATGCCTCATTGTTCCTTGCAATCTTAATCGTTGAAATCATTATTTTAATCCTTCATTATGCGGTTGAGACAAGTGAATTCAAAGTTTTCTTCTTCCTTCTCACTCTTATAACGGGGTTGGCTTTTGGGGTTTTCGCTGTAGAAGGGATGCTACAGAGCAAACGAAAAACCAGTGCTTTAACCGAATAAAGACGTAGAAGGTATGGGAAAATTGTTGGCATGTTTTTATCGTATTTTTCTTTCAGTAAATTTAAAGAATAAAAAGTGGTTTCCCTAAAAACAATAATTTCTTCCTCTAGTTTGTAGTAGCTGTAAAAAACAAAATACAGGCAACAGAAAAGTCTGAAGAGAAGAAGAAACGATTTATGTGAGACCATTTTCTTCTTCTAATTAGCAAAAATGGGCTGCTTTTTGCAGTTTTTTTAAAAAAGGAAATAATCATTTTTTTAGAGTAAGTTTTATATCAGCTGGGCAAACTATTTCCACTGTGAAATAAATGAATCCAACCACGACTCCCTTGTTTATGGTTGTTTGGCGGTGTACTCGCAACTGTGTCGGCACTTGCACATATTGCAGTTACATTAAAGATTACGCTAAAGACCAAGAACTAAGCACCGAACAAGCCAAACATATGGTTGACGAAATGGCAGAGTTCGGCTCACAATGGTTCGGAATCAGCGGGGGAGAGCCCCTAGTCCGACCGGACATTTGGGAAATAATAGAGTACGCTGAAAAGAAGCATAACCTCAACGTCAGTCTAATCACAAGCGGCTATGCTTGGGATGAAGAACGCTTCGATAAACTGCGCAAATATAATGTTAAAACAGCCATTAGCATCGATGGAATGAAAGATACAAACGACAAAATAAGACGCCAAGGTGGCTACGACAAAGCCCTACACGCCATGAAGAAACTATCCAGCGTTGGCTTACTTGATTGTTTAGTCACAACCATGACTAAATATAACATTCACCAGATGGCACACACAGCGGCTTTGGCGGAAGAATACAAAGCCCGCTCAGTTGTCTACCACAACCTCGTGCCAGTAGGACGGGCAGGTGAACACATGGAAGACCTCGCACCGACCTCCGAACAATATGAAGTCGCATTCAACGAAATCTATGACATACAACGCAAGCTCTATGGTAAAGTCAAAGTCAATGTTTACGCACCCTTCTACGCACGCATAGTCAAACAGAAGAACCCTGTTGACTTCTGGGACTGGTTCAACGAAGGATACTTGGGCAGATGTACCATCGGCGGCAACTATATCGGCATCACAGAAAACGGTGACTACCGAAGCTGCGGCTTCCACGAAGGCTACCGAATCGGCAACGTCAAAGATACAAAGCTACGCACCGCCTGGGAGCAACTCCAAAAAAGCGAGTTCCACCTCAAACTGCGCGATAAAAGCAACCTCAAAGGCAGATGTGGAGTATGCGAATACAGAGAGATCTGTGGCGGATGCAGAACACGAGCAGAATTCTACACTGGCGACCTCTTCGAATCTGACCCAGCATGCAACTACATACCCAAAGTTTTACGGGAGGACCCCAAATATATTGAGGAACTCCGCAAAAGCCCCATGGGAAAAACACAGTAAACTAAACCCATTCTTTCCTTTCTAGTTTTGTTTGAATGCGAGCATACTCTAACAATCGTCTAAAATGAAAACAAATTGTTTTTGTACCCTCCACCCTGTTTCATCGCTTAGTTTTTTCCAAATAACAGAGAGTAGAAAGGTTCTTTACTCTACGTATGATAGTCGGTAGATTGGAGATAATACTGTGCCCCTAGCTTTTATTATTGGAACTGCTGGCTCTGGCAAATCCCTCTTCACGGCAGCATTTGCCGAATGGCTTAAAATGTCAAAGCAGGACGTTGCAGTGGTCAATTTGGATCCTGGAGCATTAAAACTGCCTTACCAACCAGATGTTGATGTCCGAAACTACGTAGAGGTTGGCAACATAATGGAAAAATATGGTTTAGGTCCAAACGGCGCTTTAGTTATGGCTGCTGATTTAATAGCGGATGAGATTGAAAACTTAACCCGCGACATCGAGGAAGCCCACGCAGACATCGTACTTGTAGACACTCCTGGTCAAATGGAGTTGTTTGCTTTCCGCGCAAGCGGTCCATACATCGTTAATGAATTAACCAAAGAGCCTAAAGCACTAATCTATCTCTTCGACGCTGTTTTCTCAATTAACCCGTTAAACTATGTTTCGAACATGTTCTTGTCCGCAGCAGTTTACAACAGGTTTTTCCAGCCACAAATACATATTCTCTCAAAAAGCGACTTGATACCCAAAAAAGATGTACAGGCTATTGCAAGTTGGTCAGCAAACACCAATGCTTTAGAAGATGCCATTGAAGAAAGACTCGAGGGAACGAAACGCTTGTTCAGTCGTAACATGATGCAAGCCATCAATAAACTTGGCTTGAGGTTCTTGTTGATGCCTGTTTCGTCTAAATCGAACGAAGGCATGGTAAACGTTAACACGATGCTTGAACGCATTTTGAACGAAGGAGAAAAATACACAACTTAAATGCTGATCAGAGACCAACTTGCTGCAAACGCGCCGCGTTTAGCCTTCAGGTATGATTCAGCACCTGAGATGATGATAACGTCGTCTTCTTGGGGCATCAATTCTTTAAGAAGTAGGTTTGCAGCTTTAGGATATTGCTTTTCTATACAATCGCTCACGGATTCGATGCATAGATGCCCATTCTTAAGAACGATGACTAAGGCTTTGCGAGCACCCGCAATAATGGCTGCATCGCGCTGATCAATCCCAGACTCTACCTTCTGCGCACTTTTTTTAACCAAAAAAGCGAAATTAAACTCAGATTGAGCCAATTCGGATCTTGGAATTTCGACTCGTTTAGGGAAAATTTCTTGAAATTGTCGCCAAATATCCAAACCTTTTTGGGTTAAGTTGCAGCCTTCTTTAGAGGTTTCAATCAAATCAGCTTCTCTTAGTCTGCTTATTATGGTGCGTACCGCACCATCCCCAACGTTGAGTTTTTCAGCTAATTTGTTTCTGCCCAACGATCTCTCCGACAGTAATTCCAAAGCATAGAAAACATGGAATATTGTGAAGGTGGTTGATGGCCCGGGGGCTTTTTTTCCTGCAATTTCCTGCATGAATTTCTTGAGGGATGAGGCCATGTTATGCACCTTAATAGTTAAGAGGTGACAGGGTTTTTATAACTTGTCAAATTGAAGAGGTCGGTTTTTGAAGGCAACAACAGAAACCTCAACAAGTGCACCTGACTTGAGCTCTATTCCAACCGCTAATCTGGCGGGAAAATTAGTCTCAAAGTATTTGGCGTATTCGAGGTTAAACTCTTCAAACAACGACATTAAGGAAAGGTATACGGTAGATTGAACCACATCTTTTAGGTTATAACCTGCAGCTTCTAAAATGGATTTGATGTTTTCCATAACTTGGTGTGTTTGAAGGTTTATGCTTTCAACGATTAGTTGACCTTCCTTTGGATCAACAGCCAGTTGTCCGGAAACAAATAGGAAATTTCCAGCTTCCACAGCTTGACTGTAAGGACCAAGGGGTTTGGGCGCATTTTGGCTAATCACAGTTCTTTTCATCGACATCCTGTGTGTTTGTTAGTTTAGGACTAAAAATGGTTTTTGTAAAGCATCTGCCTTGAATTTGTTTATCGAATAGTTGTCTGCATTGTCGAAAGCCTTTTAAGAAAAATGGCAAGTTACTATGCCTATCACACGATTGAACGGAAGAGAGAATCTAATGAAAAAAAATGGAAGATACTTGTTCACATCCGAATCAGTTGGAGAAGGTCACCCCGATAAAGTTGCAGACCAAATATCCGACAGCGTTTTAGACGCAATATTCACCCATGACCCCAAAGCGCGTGTAGACTGTGAAACCCTTGTCATGCAGGGAACAGTAATGATTACGGGTCAAATAACAACTTGCGCCTATGTTAATATCCCAAAAATTGTCCGTCAAACTCTGCAGGAAATTGGGTTTGACAACGCAAAAGATGGTTTAGATTGGGAAACATGCGGCGTTTTAGTTTCATTAACTGAGCAGTCTCCGGACATTTCCATGGGAGTAACTGAGTCTAAAGGTCACGAGCAAGGTGCTGGAGACCAAGGGATGGTTTTTGGGTATGCATCTAATGAGACAAAAGAACTTATGCCGTTGCCCATAGTACTAGCGCATAAACTTGTTAAACGTCTAGCGGAATGTAGAAAAACAAAAATCATGCCTTATCTTCGACCGGACTGCAAATCTCAGGTTACTGTTGAATATGATTGCTGCAAACCAAAGTGCGTAAAAACCGTAGTAATCGCTGCACAGAATAACGGCAAAGTCGACGACGCGACACTAAAGAAAGATGTAATCGAAAAGGTCATTAAATACGTAATCCCACCAAACATGTTGGCTGAAGACATAAAATACGTTATTAACGGTACAGGCAGATTCGTCATTGGCGGAACCCTTGCCGACTCAGGTTTAACAGGAAGAAAAATCATCGTTGATACTTACGGTGGAGTTGGAAGCCACGGAGGCGGATGTTTCAGCGGCAAAGACCCATCAAAAGTGGATCGTTCTGGCTGTTACATGGCAAGATACATCGCCAAAAACGTTGTCGCTTCAGGGTTAGCTGAACAATGCGAAGTCCAGATTTCCTACGCTATCGGTGTTGCTCAACCAATATCGGTGTTGGTAAGCACCAATGAGACAGGCAAACTCCCAGACGAACAAATCTTAGCCTTGGTCACGAAATACTTTGACATGCGACCTAAAGCAATAATTGACCAACTAGACCTGCTAAGACCCATCTACAAGAAAACAGCCGTCTTTGGCCACTTTGGCCGCGAAGACGTAGAGTTTCCTTGGGAAAAGACTGACAAGGCTGACCTGCTTAAAAAAGAGTTGGAAAAAGCCAAAAAACC
>CAVZPM010000016.1:0-13942 GCA_963777155.1 Candidatus Bathyarchaeota archaeon | reverse complement strand
TGCTCAAAGCTAATCGGCACTTCAGCTACCCTAAAGCCTGCTTTGGCCGTCTTAACTAGCATTTCCGATTCTATTTCATATTCGCGAGCGTAGAGCTTTAGCTTGTCGACAACTTCCCGTTTCATGGCGCGGAAGCCAGACTGGGAATCGGTGCTGGCTGTTCCAGTAAATAGTTGAATTAGGAAATTGAAGATCCGTACACCAAATTGGTTGAGTTTTCTTGCAGTAACTCGTTTATGATTTAGGTATCTGGAACCTATTACCATATCTGCTTTGTCTTGGAGAACAGGGGCCAAAACTTCAGCTAATTCTTCCGGTCGGTGGGACCCATCTGAGTCAATGGTGACTATGATGTCGCCTTTTGCTTGTGCGAACCCAGCGCGTAGAACATAGCCTTTGCCTAAATGCTGTTTCAGAGAAAAGAGCCTAACGCTATGTCTTTTTGCAACTTCAACGGATCTATCATGTGACTGATCATCAACAACAATTATTTCAAAATCTAAGCCTTGTTGCTGCAGAGCTATTTTCGTGCGCTCAATGATGTTGCCGACTGTTTGCTCCTCATTATAAACAGGAATAACTATAGAGAGCTGCATTTTACTCGGGTGCATTTGATTTTAAGAAGCCAATGGAAGACCTTATAAAGTTTGGCTACCCCAACCTTGATAGCAATCGAATGGAAAGTCTGAACCTACATGGAAACTACTATGCAAATTAAAGTTGAAGGAGACCGAAAGGTCTGGTTTTCCATGTGGTTCTTAGGGGCCATCGTCACTTTCGGCGTCGCCTTTTTCCCAATGTTTTACCGTTTGGTCGAGGGTAGAAACAGGCATTTCCACAGCGAGACCGAGTTTGAGAAGCAGGTTGCAGTTTACCTGAAGGCTCAAGGGAAGGAGCCACCTGTATTAAACGAACGAATCAAAGTGATGAATTCTAAGGTATGGGCAGCCAGTATAATTCTAGTTGTGCCCGTTTTCATTATCTTGTATTTATTGTCTAAGGATTTGCGGGTCCATGAAAGCAAAGAGGATGCTTATCTTGCAGCTGCTCTGCCAGAACGAGTTTTTATGCCGCAGACAATACCGATAAAAACATATGCAATAATTACCTTTGTTACGTTGGGCGTTGGGGGTGTATACTGGCTATACAAGGTAGTTAACTTGTACAACGCCCACTTTAAAGCACATTTACAAGTTGAAAAAGAAATAGTCAGGTTGATGGGGGAAGAAAAAACTGTCAAGCACGTGTAAAAAAAGAAGGTTCGTTAGCCACGGAGGAGACATCTGGGGTTTTAGCAGAAAATACAACATTCCCCTAGAAGAAGTACTTGAATTCAGCGGACCCATTAACTTTCTTGGACCTTCACCCAAAGCATTGGAAGCTGTGAAAGAAAACGCCAAACTCATTCGTTACTACCCTGACCCAAACCCAGTTGAGTTTAAGGAACAAATCGCACAGTACGTCGGCAACAATGTCGAACCTGAAAACCTGCTGTTAGGAAACGGTTCGATTGAACTCATCTACATGATAACTGAGATTCTGCCAAAAGGCTTCAAAGCACTTATTCCGGTACCTTCTTTTTCAGAGTACGAGAAGGCTGCTTTGAGAGTTGGCGGCGAACCCGTGTTTCTGCAACTGCCCCAAGACTTTGCCTTGGAAACAGAAAAAATCAAGAAAGCAATAACAGATGAGACGAAGATTCTGTGTATCTGTAACCCGCATAGTCCATCTGGAACGCTCTATAGTAAAGAAGCTCTTTTAGATCTGGTTAAATTCTGCAATAAAAAAGACGTCATCTTCAGCATCGACGAGAACTACATCGAATTCGCCAATAAGAGCTTAGATAACACCCTTGCAGGCATGGTTAAGGATTATGAGAACCTGTTTGTTATACGTTCGGTCACGAAGTTCTATGGCATGGCTGGGATACGATTTGGCTACGCCATCGCTGCCGGAACCCTCATCGACAAACTACAGACTACCCGACTTCCATGGAGTATCAATGGCTTAGCGGGCCAGGTTACATTGGCAGCGTTTAAAGACAAAGAATTCATAAAGAATACAAAAGAAACAATCGCCAAAAATCGAGCAACCCTCGTCAAAGCATTGGGTGAAATCGAAGGCTTACATGTCTACCCATCCGTAACGAATTTTCTGCTAGTAAAAATTGAGAACAAAAAAATTACATCAACCATGCTTAAAGAGATGCTTGCCAAAGAGCGCATACTAATACGTGATTGCTGCACCTTCATGGGTTTAGACGACCATTATTTCCGTATCACCATTCGTTCTGCCAAAGACAATCAACAACTCGTAGAAAAAATAAAACAAGCCCTAAGCAATAATTAAATTAAAACGGAAACCCCAGAGGCGAATCGTTTTTCAGAAAAGAAGACTCGGCAGAACAAACCTTCAAGTGTCTATAGTAGGATTTGGTGGAACTTGGATCTCAGAACTCCCCATACCTGAAGCAGTAGGAGTTGTCAGACACGCATTTGATTTAGGAATAAACTACTTTGACACCGCCAAGTTGGATGGGGACAGTGAAGAAAAAATTGGAGCCGCCCTTCACGAGGTCAGAGATAAATGTATCATTGCCACAAAGACGGGTTCTAGGACTAAAAAGGAATCCCTTGAAGATTTTGAGTGCAGCCTAAAACGGCTTAGAACCGACCACCTCGACATTATTCAACTTCATGGGATAGATGATGAGAAAACACTTGCGAAAGCCATGGGTGCGGATGGTTCGCTACAGACCTGTAAGGAAGCACGCAAAAGAGGGCTGGTTGATTTTATCGGCATCACAGGACACAAACCTCGAATCTTAGCTCGGGCGATTGAGAGCGGTGAATTTGACACGGTTCTGGTTCCCCTCAACATTGTAACTCGGCAAGCGTTGGAGGAACTGTTGCCAGCAGCGAGGGCACATGACATAGGCGTTGTTGTGATGAAGCCCCTTTCAGCCAAAACCTCTAATCTTATAACTTGCCTATACCAGCCTTCGCTTTCCCTGATATCGGATGAACCAGAGATTAAAGCCATATTGGGACAAGACAACGAAACAATGGCAAGCAACGCTCTAAGATATGTTTTGTCGCAAGATATCTCGACGGTAATTCCTGGATTAAAAACCATAAACGAAGTAGAAACAGCGGCTAAGACGGGAGAAAAGTACAGGGGATTAACATCCAAAGAACAGCAAAGATTCAGTTTTGACCTCGGAGCAAACCACTGCCGAGACTGTGGACAATGCCTCCCATGTCCACAAGGCATAAACATAGCCGCAATTCTACGATTTCAAACTCTTTACTCAGGCTACGGCTTGAGAAACTGGGCTAAAAAACTCTACGCAGGCTTAGAAGTCAAAGCAGACAAATGCACAGATTGCAAAGAATGCGACAATAAGTGCCACTACAAACTGCAGGTCACAGATAAAGTTAGGAAAGCACACCTGGAATTGCAGTAGTTACTAAAACAAAAACGCAATAACGGTTATGTAATTCCTGGTAGAACCACAACCAGGGTGTATGGTACCTTAAGCTTGTTAGATAGGACTGCCGACTAAGAAAGTGATAGTTAGGAACGCCGCCACTACGAGCTCAATACTGGGCACACAAACAACCTCATAGTCTTAAGCTTAACTTGAACCAAATAATTTAGAGTTCTTTATCAAAATTATCTAACCGAGAAATACAGGCGTCCATGGATTCAAAGGCAACTATTTTTTTGCTATCCAATAACTCATTTCTGGCTGACAAAGAAGACTGTAAAACGGAAACAGCGGATTCGGAATCCAGGTTCCGTGCTGATAATAGTCTGTTCGTTTGGAGAAATCGAACCCCTCCTTTTTGAAGACTTCTAGTATGGCTTGGTGGCTTAGGGCATGTTCTTTTTTGTGCCAGTAATCAGACAGGGTGTAGTCAATTGTGGGAACTTTTAAGCCTATGAGTTGGAAGTAAAGGCTGTTGATTGCGGGGTTTGAATGAAAGTATAGTCCTTTAACCAAGCTAGCTAGACCACTGGGTTCGCTTTTCCAGTAGGACGGGGATGCTTCATGGTCGATATACATTACGCCACCCTTCTTTAGAAAGCCACAGACTGTGCGAAGAGCAGAAGGATAGTCAGGCAGATGATGGAGCACTGAGTAGAAGGTTATTAAATCAAACTTACCCTGGCTAAAACTTAGATCTTCCACGGCCGAGTTAATTACAGTTAGTTTATCAGGCAAATAACCAGCGAATTTCTTTTTGAGAATCCCACACATTTCAGGTGAAATATCGGTTGCCACTACGTTATAGTCCATCTGCAAGAGTTTGCCTGTTAGGTTACCTGTTCCTGCACCTACGTCAAGAGCGATCTTTTGGTTATCGGCGATTTGCTGGTCGATTTTTTTTAGTTTGGCGATTATTCTTTTTTGTTCGTGTCTGCTGTAGACTTCTGGGTGGAGCAGTTCGTAGTATGGTGCTTCAAAGCGATGAACTATAACGTTGGCTTCGTGAATTTGTTCTTTGAAATTGTTGTCTTTGAGCATTCGACCGCCCAGGCTGAGGTATGAGTGAGGTATTGTTGGTTTTGGGATTAATATAAAGTTTGAAAAAATAGTGTTAAAATTAAAAACAAAAAAATAAAGAGGGAAGTGGTTTGTCCACTTGGTTTGTTTATGGTCGTTTCCTGAGGACCAGGATGATTACAACGCCGATTATAGCTACGAAGACAAATAGCCCTGCTATTGCTGGAATAAAGTACTGGTCAGCCATTGATGGTGCTGCAGTCGGTGTTGGTGCTGTTGTTGGATGTTCTTCCATTACGTTGAATGCGGCAGTTGCAGATGATGGCCAGTAACCGTTGGTGCCTGCAAATGTTGCGATGACGTTGTATGTGCCTGGAATGTCTGGTTGCCATACTAAATTGTATGCGCCTGTGTAGTCAGTTGTTGCTGTGCCGATGCTTCGAAAGTTTCCGTTTGCGTCCACCACGTTGATTGTTACGTCAACACCTGTGAAGTTGGTTGGCAGTGGTTTCTGTTGGTAGACATAGCCCATCCAGTCTTTCATGCTGGCATCAGATGCGCATGGAACACCATTCGCAAAGCGTGCTGCTTGCTCGTCCTGTTTAGTACCTGCGGAAATATCCACTACTGTACCGCTGATAATAACTGGTTGTCCAGATGCTGCTGCTAAGTTCGGAGCTGAAACTGTTAAAGCGCTTGGTCCTCTGCCGATGCTGTAGATGTTGTTGTCAAGGCCGTTCATGCATGCTAAAAAGCCATCTGCTGTATACCATGCTGAACCAGGAGTAGACCACTCGCTGGGGTAACCTGAAAGCTGCCATATTTCTGTTCCATCGGTTGCGTTAATAGCGCGATATGTAGAGCCCTTGTACATTGGGTTGGGAATTGTGTGTTCGTTTGTCGATAAGTAAATTACTCCGTTGGCAATCGATTGAATGAATGTCGGGTAGACGCCGTAAAATATCTGCAAGCCACCGTTAGTGGAGTTGCCTTCTCCACCGTTGCCGTAAGTCCATAGTAATTCTCCAGTTCTATCGTTAAAGGCATAGCATACACCTGAGAATCCACTGGTGTACAGGTTGCCATAAGCAAGTACGCTGACCATAGTGTTGCCGACGCCATAGTAGTCAAAGTCACTCTGACGTGGAGTCGTGTATAGGTAATTGCCGTTGTTCATATCGTATCCTACCCAATTGAGTGTTTCCTGGTAATTGAAAGTGAAAACGCGTGTCTGCCAGTCGACTGCTCCGAAAGACATAGTGAGGTTTCCTGCGGGTGGGTTATAAGTCTGCATCCAAAGTATTGAGCCGATTGCGCCTTTTGAAGCGTTGAGGTTAACAAGGAACATTGTGCATGGCAGTTGTGGCTGGCCTGCGCTTGTTCCTTTGTACCCTACTGGTAAGGAGCCGTTTCTGCAGAGCATTGCATCTCCGAAGTTAGCTGCAAGAATTGACACTGGGTTTGTTCCAGCTGCAGGCATTGTAAAGTTTCCTGTAACTGAGTTGAAAGTTGGTTGTAGAGGCATAGTGTTTAGCCACGGCACTGAAATGTTCCAGTCATAGGTGGTTATCGGTATTGCGTAGACCCCAGTCTGTGCATTGGTGGTTGCATTCAAAGGAATGTTTCCGTTAACAATTATAGTGTCGGTGGGGTTGCTCGATGCAGGAACTGTTGTTTGTATAGAGCTACTGGGTAAAGGTCCAACAACTGGAACGCCATTTATTGCGGTTGTCCAGTTAAGCACTGAGGGCGCATTAAGACTGCCGCCGCCTGTGAATGGGTTGACATCTTGGATCCATAGTCTGGAGGAGTTCCACTGTGCAAGATACCATTGTGGAGCTGCATTGGTGCCCGCGTTTTGGAAGAAGTACTTTATTTGTTCACCGCTTGGACCCGCAACTGTGGTGGATGTTCCTGTAGGCATGTTGGTAACGTTGAACAATTGGACTCCTGTATATGCATCAAAGGCTCTGGCGAAGTTGCTTGTGAAAAGTATTGGTGCCATTACTCCGTGTTGGTCTGGGTTCCAAATGTTGTATATGTATCCGAAGGAAAGTAGGGGTACATCGTCTCTTGACCAAAGAACTTTTCCAGTTCGAAGGTCAAGTGCGATGGTTGGTCCAGTGGTGCTTCCTCCAGTTGCTATCACACCTTTATAGAAGAGTATTCCGTCCATCACTATTCCATTAACGAATCGTGGTCTGTATGAAGAACCCTCCCAGTAAGCTGGTCCATAAACTGCTCCATCAGGAAATGAGCCGCCGTCGGCGAAATTGCTCCCTCCGACAACTCCTCCAAATTGAAGCGGTCTTGTCCACATCACGTGGGAAGTCAAAGGTCCTACAGCATCGCCATGGAATAATGTTGAGCTAGTGTAGCCTGCTGGAACTGGGGCACCTGAACCTAGCCAGTCGGACGATATCTTCCACCAGTCAGTGTTTTCACCGTAGATTGGATGTGCCCAATACTGCTGTGGAAGCGGATAGCTGTTTATCGGACTCGGGAATCGGATCTTGCTTGTACGTCAAGTGTTGTGGATGCGCTGCTAGGAAGATATGTGTCGCCTATCAGCACTGATTTCTCGTAGCCATTACCGTTTGCTCCATATACTTGGCCTGGGAAACTAAAGTCAAACTTGTATGTGCCGACCTGTGTAGGTGTGAATTTCACGTAATTGGCTTGAGGTTGTGTCTAGAAATAATCGGCAAAATTCTGTGTTGTAGTTGTATTATCGGGTGCCGTAATAATGAGCTTGTAGTTGTGGAATCTGTAAATGTTGGAAAGTTAATCCTGCGCTGGCTGTTGAGGCGTTCGTTCGAACTATGCAGTGGTTCCTCCTGCTACGCCGTAAACAGCGTCAAGCCACATGTAGACGTGTGCTGTCTGACCGACACCTATTGGGTTTGGGCTAGCATTAATGTATGCGTATGTGGGAATATTTGCCATGCAGGTGTATGTGCGTCAGCGTTTGGTACAAGCATTATTGAAGTTGCCATTGAAACTACTAAGATCAAAGCGATAGAAATAGCTAAAGTTTTATTTTTATTTTGCATTTTTCTTATTTCTCCTAACCTATAGTGAAATATTTGTTTTGTTTATAAATTTATCCAATAAATGAGTTTGACAGCTGTAAATTGACTGAAATTATGCTGTTAAACTTAAAACAATGATGTTTGAGTGTTTCACTTTGGTAGACCAATACGAAGTATTTACATCACCTTGTGTTTTCAAGTTGACGTTTTTCTGAATTTGATTTCTTCTGCTCTTTTGGCTTTTTATCGATCTAGGCGAAATGTTTAAGCATAAAGCGTCTCTTTTTGAACAACAAATAGTGACTAGAAAATGAAGCCTCATGTAACTTTGGTTAACCCATCTGCTCCAGTTGGCGCTGCAATGCACATGCCCTTTGCACTGTTAGGCTTAGGATACTTAGCGGCAGTCTTAGAGAAAAACAACTACAAAGTTGACGTAATCGATTGCCAAGTGCTAAAGCTCTCACCTGAAGAGTTTAGAAGCGAAATTAGTAAGCGTCAACCAGACATCGTTGGAGTCACATCCTCTACGCTCACTTATCAGTCGGGACTTAAACTGGTAAAGATTGCAAAACAAGCTTGCCCAAACTGCATAACCATCGCCGGCGGCTCCCATGTCACGTTTTGGGATGACAAAGCCCTCGAAGAATGCCCAGAACTTGACGTTGTAGTTAGAAGAGAAGGTGAAAACACGATGTTGGAGCTTGTGCAGAGAATAGAGGCAGGAAAAAGTTACGATGACGTTTTGGGTATCACTTGTCGAAAAGACGGGAAAATCACAAGAAACCCCGACAGACCATACATTGAAGACTTAGATAGTCTACCTTTTCCTGCTCGTCACCTTTGGCCTATGGAGAAGTTCCGTGAACTCGAAGACGTACTTTACCTGGCAACCAGCAGAGGATGCGTTTACTGGTGCGAATTCTGCACAACCGTTAGGATGCATGGACGCAAATACCGAATGCGAAGCCCAAAAAATGTAGTTGACGAATTAGAGTTTCTAAACAAGACCTATGGTATTAGCAAGTTTACTTTCTGTGACGACGCCTTCACGGTTGACCAGCCCCGAACTGAAGAGCTTTGTAGCGAAATCCTAAAGCGCGGATTAAAGATTCAGTGGAACTGTGGAACACGTGTCGACATGATAACTAAAGATCTGCTTGCGAAGATGAAGGAGGCTGGATGCATCACCGTTTGGTTCGGAGTTGAATCCGGAACCCAGCAGGTTTTAGATGCAATGAAAAAAGGAATCAGCCCCGAATTAACCATTAAAGTCCTCGGTTGGGTCCGAGAACTCGGCTTAAAACCTGTTCCAAACGTAATTTTGGGTTTCCCAGGCGAAACAAAGAAGAGTGCATGGAAAACTATAAAGTTTGTAGAAAAAATCGCTCCCGATGATGTAGGCTTCTACAACGTGGCAACGCCGTTTCCAGGAACCCCTATGTATGACATGGTTAAGGAGAAGGGATGGCTTAGAGTAACCGACTTTGATCTCTACGACACGACCCACCCAATCTTTGAGACACCGTGGCTGAGTATGAAAGACCTGGGTAAACTAAGAGAAGGTGCGTTCCACCATTACTACCTGCGCACTGCATTTCTCTTTGAGAAGAAAAGAAGGTTCAAGTTATCTACAGCGTTGATTTTTGCTGCCAACCTAATTTCAGATGTAAAATTAAAACTTAGGAGAAAATAGAAAAACAACTGCTCACATATCGAATTTGCGAGAAAAAACATTGTAGGGAAAGTCCGTTGCCAGAATTTGTAAAATGAACGAAGATTGGACAAACTATTTTATTTATTATTCAGATAATAGACCTTAAACAGACAAATACAGAGATACACTAAACATATTTTTCTCAATAGATTTGAAAAATCTTAAATAAAGCATCACGTTTTGCATGGTTAAGATTCCAAGTTTTGTAGAGGTCAAGGTAACTTTGGCAACTAAAGTGAAAATCGATGAAATTGATGCAAAAATACTGAAGATACTCTTATTGGAATCCCGCACCAGTTTCACCGATATCGCTGCCGCCTGCAAAATTACCGTCACAGCTGTTAGAATACGTTACAAACAGCTATGGAAAGAAGGCGTAATAAACGGCGAAGTAATGCTCATTAACCCTCACTGCTTGGGATACCAACACATTGTTGATCTATGCATAACGAACGCGATTGAAGATGACAAAGAAGTAACAAAATTCCTCGAAACCAAACCTTACATTGCTGGATTAGTCGGTCCATGTGGCAATTACAACTTCCTTGGCAAAGTAGCTATACGAAACCTCAAAAAGTTGCACGATATTATCGAGGAGATGGAAGCTAACAGTTGCATTAAACATGTAGATGCATTAATCTGGGCGAAGGCAGCAAACATAGAATACCCAGAAAACTTAATCATCAAACCGTTAAAGGAAAATAACCGACAAGACAGAAAAGTCTTGATAAACAATCATCAAGAACGACCAGTTATTGCGCTAGACGAAATTGATAAAAAGATTGCAAAAATCCTTTCCATAAATGCACGCACACCCTTCAAAAAAATTGCCACAGAACTGAATGTTTCAAGTAAGACTATAATTCAAAGGTACAAAAAACTAAGAAATAACTTGTTCACTTCTTCCAGCATAACTGTTGACCTCTCCAAATTGGGATACAAAGCTTTTGCAAACCTGTACTTAAAAATCTCCAACCGTAGCAAAATGAATGAAATTTACGCTCAAATACTTGAAATCCCAAACCTAATAGTTATCATTAGGCTAATCGGCAGCTATGATTTGTATTGTGGACTTGTCCTTGAGGATTTTGAACAGATGTTTGATGCTAATATAAAAATCAGAAAAATAACCGGAGTAGAGTCGATAACGGTCCATTTGACTATGCTGCCACCAGCTTGGCCTCTTAACCTGTTTCCTTCACTAATCGACAGCGAGGCTATCGCGCCCAAATATTGGCCATAAATAGCTTTGAACCACAAAAAAGCGAGTAAGTTAATGTTTTGACTTTTTCCTAAACCGCCATGCTTCAATCAGAAAAACTGCTGCAGAAACAACAGTAACTACCGTTAAAAGCCAGAATGACTCCTCTATGGCAGAACCCTTTAGCATATGAGGGAATCAGATACGAGAATTTCTGCGATTAAAACGCCTAGAAAAATAAAGCCGTAGACGGCGAAGCTTGGGATGAGGGTTTTTCCAACCCAAACATATCCACTCATAGCGACCTTTTTCTTAACAATGTAGTTGCCGTACTCGTCTTTGGCAACTAAACCCAAATCCATTAGTCTCTGCAGGTTACGGTAGGCGACGCTTGGACTGCTCAGGTTGGCTCCACGCATCAAATCCCTGGGACCAACAGGTTTCCCAGTCTTTACAAGAAACACATAAGTGTGGAACAACGTTGAATTCAGTTCTTGTTCAGCCAAGCAGGCATCAGTCCTTCACTAAATAGCGAGTACACAAATAAAAATCCGAGCCCAAATTCACAGGGTAATTTCAACAAATTATTATGAATCAGGCTTTGGGTTTTTTGCTCGGAGACCCGTCTGTGTATGGGTCATTTGTGAAAAGAAAGAGCACTATGGCGGCGGAAGCTCCAAGTGACCCGAGAACAGTCATTAGAAGTTGAAAGTTGTTATGAAAGTAATTTAGCACTAATCCGCCAATAATTGCCCCTAAAGCCATTCCTACATTTTGGAAGGATCCGCTAATCGACATCATCGATGCCCTAAATGTTGGAACCTGTTCCAGCGTTAAGCTGGTTAGACCAGCCATTCCCAAGGTTCCCGTGGCAGCTGCCAGAGCCCATATAGCCACCGAAACACCAATTATTGGAATGAAAGTAAAAAGAATGCACAGTTACGCCTGAAACGAAGTAAAATATAACAGCTAGTGACTTTCTGCCAAACCTATTAACTAATTTTCCTCCAACTATCCCCCCGACAACCGCTCCCACACCAGCGATTGAAGAAAAAACTCCGCCCACAATCGGGGAAACAGACTCAGCAGTTCTGTAAAAGGATACAGCGTACATAGGAACGACACTTATGAACGAAACAAGCGTTGTACCTATGAGACAAGCAACTGTTGATTTGCAAAGAAAAATGCGTTTGTATGCTTGCAAATAGAGAGATTGGCTTGAAGGGTCTAATTTAGGCTGATTCGAAGGAATACAAATTAAACTCAGAGCCACGCAAACTAATGAAGCGGGTATTATGAACCAGGAGAGCACTCGACCGCCACCCTGCTAAGCCTGCAATCAGCCCTGACAAGGGTGCAACAATAATGAACGCAGCCATTCCGCCTGAAACGAGCAGACCGATAGCCCAGCCTCTTTTCTTCAATGGAAACTGATCCCCAATCAAGGCGTAAGTCATGATTGAGATAATTGTAGAGCCAGCTGCAACCAGAAATTGGCTAAAAACAAGTCGATAAAGGTCTGTGCCAAGAAGAAACCAAATGTACCAATCGTAAAAACTGACATTCCGACGAGAAATAGAGACCTATGTTTGAATTTAATGGAAATTGCACTCATAACCACTCCCACGATTAGCCCTGTGAGACTACTAATCAGTACAAGTTCACTCGCTGTTCCGATTGAAACCTTAAAAGATTCTGCAAGATCCACAAGGAGCGTGCTAACAAAAGCGGTTATCGTAAATCCAACGAAAGTGCATAATACTAAAGTAGGCAACAACAAGGTCCTAAGTCGTTCATTAACCCCGTTAGGTTGCCTGTTCATGAATTCCTTGTAGTTCCCTCAGATGCATATATCATTTTTGTAGCGCCAACATAATCGACGAAACGAGCGATTCTCATAGGGTTGGGTTTACATTGAAGCATTACCTTTTTGGCAAATAAGACGCCCGCCGAATGTTTAGAAATGTTAGGGTTTGCTGAGGCTCTGGTTTAAGGAGAAAAAGAGCAAATGCAAAGCTCTTCTTTTAACTATTGGCTATTTCGTTAATAGTTACTAAAGCCTACTCAGCCCCACATCTCCACCTATTGCAACACTTTTCTTTCTCTTTCTAACGAAAAGAATCGAGCGCTTCCTTCGTATATAAAACTTTATAAAAAACTTGGATTTAATCGATAATATTGCCTTTTTAGTTTGTCAAATGGCAATATTATCTTGTTAATTTAAGATTCCTGACATGAAACAGCCTATGTAAAAGACTAAATACACCACAATATTAATTATGATAAAAAACCTTCGTGAATGTTCAACAAGGGGTATCAATCTTAACTGAGCAAGTTACAAAAGTCCAAGCAAAAATTCTTAAAGAATTAATAGAGGATGGACGCAAAACTGAAACAGAGATTGCAAAAAAACTAGGCCTAACTAAAAAAGTTGTTAATAAAAATTATCGCCAATTGGAAGCAACTGGAGTTATTACTGGCGCTACGATTCACATTAACTACAAAAGTTTTGGTTACAAAGCAGTTGCACACATGTTAATCTACATGGACGCCCAGCAAGCAGACAAACTCGTCGAGTACTTACAAAAAAAGCCAGAGGTTTATTCTGCCTTCAATAAGGAAGTAAAAGGAACTGTGGACGTAGTAGTGATCCTTAAAACGCTTGAGCAGCTGAACATGGTTAAGGATTCGATAAAAAATAATTTTCCAGTTTTGGAAATGAAAACAGCGATCTGGACAGATGTAAAAGAAATGAACCAGAATCTAGCATTTGTCACCCAAGATCTGAAAGACACAATAAAGGAGAATCATGAAATTAAGAAAAATGAAAAAGACACTCAAACTGTAATTATTGATGAAATCGATCAAAAAATAGCAGATACACTGGCTGAGAACGGTCGAATCCAAATGGATGTTCTGGCTAAAGAAATAGGAATTTCACCTGACACAGCAAAAAGAAGATATGAAAAGCTGAAGAAAAAAGGCGCATTAAAAGTAACAATTCAAATTAATCTTAGTAGAATCGGATACCAAGCGATGTGTATTTTTTTCGCTACTATTTCCAATGAAAAGCCAAATTTGATTGTTGAAAAAGTCAGCAGAATACCCAATATCATAAGCATTATGAAGACATCTGGAGACTGTGACCTACAAATATATGCAATGGTTCAGGACATAGGTCAACTGCTTAACATTCAAGAACAGATTGGAAAAATTTCAGGAATAAGAAAAATTGAACAGGAAATTTCAAGAATAAACGAAGAATGGAAGAAATGGCCAAGCCCACGCCAATATATATCAACCTTTTAACGAACTTGTTAAAAGGCAAATCATTCAATTTCGACATAATCCAATAACCATCGGAAATTTTGACTGAAATAATCAAGAGAAAGAAAAGAAATCAGAGATTCGAATACCTAAAAAACGTCGGAGAAAAGGGAAAAAATTTGCCCAAAATAAGTGAACTTGATTCAAGAATCTTG
>CAVZPM010000015.1:0-41580 GCA_963777155.1 Candidatus Bathyarchaeota archaeon | reverse complement strand
TCGGGGTTGATGTTGGCGGTTTCTTTGCCGCAGAGCCAAACCAATCGCTCTCCGCCCGCAATCGACGCTACTTCGCCATGGCACACGGGGCAACGAGTGTTTTTTGAGATGTCAATTATGGTGAAGTCCATGTCGCTGAAGTCACAAACCATCAGCTTATTTTTTAGGGTAGAGCCTACGCCTGTTAGGAGTTTTATGGTTTCCATCGCTTGCAGGGAGCCGATTATTCCAGTTGTGGCGCCTAGGACACCGCGGGTGTTGCAGGTTAGCAGGTCTGAGTCGGAGAGGTTAGGCATTAAACATTCAAGGCAGCCTGTGTCGGGTGGAGCAAAAACGGACAGGTTGCCTTCTATGCCGATGGCTGCGCCAAAAACATATGGGATGCCCAGTTTTACGCAGGCGCGATTAACAAGGTAACGGGTGATCATGTTGTCTAACCCATCTACAACGCAGTCAACACCATTCAGAAGCCGTTCAACATTACCTGCATTCACGTTTTCGGAAATCGCTTCAACCTTTACCAGAGGGTTTTGTTTTTCCAGCCGTTTTGCTGCAACCTCGGTTTTGGGGTAGTGCAGGTCGTCTGGGTTGTAGAGGATTTGGCGGTGGAGGTTATGCGGTTCAATGGTGTCTTGGTCTATTAAACGGATGTAACCAACACCTGCCAAAGCCAGGTAAAGTGAAGATACTGTACCTAATCCGCCTACGCCAACGACGGCGACTTTAGATTCCGCGAGCTTCTGCTGCCCCTTCTCGCCCAACTCTTTGAGTATGGTCTGACGACTGTAGAATTCCCTTGCAAATGACCGTTTTTCTGCCAAATCCATTTGACTGTTCTCCTTGTTAACGTGTGCTGTATTTGCCTTTATTGCGGAACTGCCTTTCATATATTTCCCTAACCCGACCAATTGTGTCGGCTTCCTCCGGTGTTTTGTCGTCTCTTATACGGGTGATTCTCGCAAAACGTAACGCCATCTGACTCATGTACTTGGGGCTTTGCTGGATTTCGTTGTAGGCAACTTCAACCACGATTTTTGGCATGACGATTACTCGGTGACCATCTTGGTCAAGGGCAGATTCCTTTAGGCGCCTGGTCAACTCTATGATTTCAGCGTCAGTTAGCCCCTTGAA
Source organism: Candidatus Bathyarchaeota archaeon (assembly GCA_963777155.1). GTDB lineage: Archaea > Thermoproteota > Bathyarchaeia > Bathyarchaeales > Bathycorpusculaceae > Bathycorpusculum. Next base: position 40,449 of record CAVZPM010000015.1, on the reverse strand, counting down.
GGTCTTTCCAATGTTCAAGAATTCGCCTGTGGCAGAGTCTCTTGCGGCAAGATAATAATCAGAAAGCCAACCTTTTCGCCTGCCGTAACCGTATTCTGCGGCTGTTATGACAAGGTCTAAGGGTTCAAGGATTGTTTTTATTTTAAGCCACCGTTTGCCTCTGCGCCCAGGCGTATATTGGCTGTCTGTTTTCTTAGCCATCAATCCTTCGTGCCCCGCGTCGATGGCTTCTTTGAGGAAGTCCTGAGCTTGTGACTGCTGGTTGGTGACCATTTGGCTGGTCAGGAGAATGTCGCCTATGTTTTGGGATAAGATTTTTCTTCGTTCGATGTAGGGTTTGGCAATTAGGCTTTCGCCGTTCAAGTAGAGGATATCGAAGAGGTATAGGGTTAAGGGAATCTTCTGCATCATTCCGCCAACGTCTCGAACTCGTTTGAACCTTCGCATTAAATGCTGGAATGCAATTGGGCAGCCCGCGCTATCTAAAGAAATCACTTCTCCTTCCACAATGGCGGATTGGGCAGGTATGTTCTGTTTTACGGCTGCAACCACCTCTGGCAAACTCGCAGTTACATCGGTTAATCTTCGACTGAAAACCTGAACCACATTGTTCTGTTTGTGAATTTGCACTCTTGCCCCATCGTACTTGTATTCAAAAGCCGATTTGCCGCCTTGCATCTCCAGCGCTTCGTCAATTGACTGAGCGTTTTGCGCAAGCATGAGCTTTACAGGGCGAAATACGATGAAATCTGCTTTTTCTAGGGCTTGGGGACCTTGGGATTTCAGGGTCTCTGCAACTTCGCCTATGTCACCTAAAACCATTCCGGCGTGCTGAACCATTGGGAGAGGAACATCGAAGGCAAGTGCAACGGCTTGCTCCATTAAGCCTTCATTTAAGCCCGTACGCATTTCTCCTGTAAAAATCTTGACAAGGTACTTGGCTTCAACTGGTGTAGCTTGGCTCATCAGTGTAGTGATTAGACGTTCTTTTTTGGTTCTTGCTCCTGAACCTTGCACCTGAGCGATGGCGTCAAATGCACGTCTAACTTCGGTTAGTGTTAGGTATGTTTGGGTTAGTTGGGTTTGCTTTTTAGGCTTGGAATTTTCAAGAATGATTTTTGTGGCTGAGCCGATGTCGCCTGTGCTTGCCATAGCTTGGCGGAAAAGGTCCCAGTTAAATGCGCTTATGCGTTCGAAGATACGAGTGAGAGTTGACCAGCTTACGTCTAGGGTTTTTTGGCTGTACTGTGGGAAGGCTCGTCCAACCATCATGTTTACGGCAGGTTCTATCTCTTCGGCATCCAGCGTTTTCAGGTAGTTTGCGGTTTGCTCTATGATTTCGAGGCGCTTTTTGGTCGCTTCGACTTTTTCAAGCAGTTCCGCGAGGGATTTGAAGAGTGTAGGCATGGTTAATCCCAAAATTGTCCCTATAGAAATAGCGTGTTAGCTGTCTATTTAATTAGCCGTTACTAAGCGTTTAGCCAATGTTGGTGCAAAAAATCTAGTAATCAAAGAAAGAAAGGCTTTAGGGCAAATGGACAAGCTTAAGAGAATACTGAAAAGGATGATTCCCCTTCAGGCTCTTCCTGCTTCTTGTTTAGGTCATTAATTTTCTTAGTTAACTCGTCAGCTTCTTTAGTGTTGCCCAACACTTTTTGGCTTTCCCGCGCCTGCTCAAGTCCACTAACGCCATAACGGTCAAATCCTTTGCTTAAGGCAATATCAGCGGATTTTGTGAAGAGCTCTGCGGCTTTCTTGTAATCTTTTAGTGAAAAACTGCATTCGCCTGCTTTATAGTTCATTTCTGCTGCGCCAAAATAGTTCTGACCTTTATAGTAGAGTTCAGCTACCTTGACGAAGAGGTCTTGTGCCTCAGCGTATTTGCCGTTTTCCATCAACGCGTTAGCGTCCTTATGCATCTTAATTGGGTCTTCTCTAACTGTGCTCATTTTATGCAACTCTTTTAGTTCTGTATTATTCTGCGAAGAGGTCACATTTAGATTTTCCCCTTCCGCAACATGTCACTTCTTTGGTTTGGCGGAAACTATAGCTTCCTTATTTTAAGACAAATTCTTTTTGGCATAGATTTAGCACGGATGTTTTAATAGTGCGATTTAAAATATTTGTCTCTGAAACTTGAAGCTGTGAAGTCAATGAAGGAGCAAAAACAGAAACCAGCAGCAAAACAACAAGGGTATAACCAATCCGCAGTTTTCAAGATTACTGTAGCAACAGTTTTCGCCGCACTCGTGTTTGTTGTCACTTCGCAGATTCCGCCCATACCCATCCCAGCTACGTCGGGCTACTTCAACATCGGAGAAACAACCATTTACGTTACAGCCCTGATTTTTGGTCCGCTGGTGGGCGCATTATCTGGGGGAATAGGCTCAGCACTATCGGATGTCTTCCTAGGTTTTGGACTGTTTGCTCCAGGCACCCTGTTCATCAAAGGTGGAGAAGGATTAATCGTTGGCTTTTTGAACGTAAATCTTAGAAAGCGAATCTCAAACCTTACTCTGTGCGCCACTATCTCAGTCATAGTTGGGGGTTTAGAAATGGTTGCAGGATATTTTCTTTATGAACAATTCGTTATAGGCTATCCATTCGCGGTTGCTTTAGCAGAAGTTCCCTTTAATATTGTACAGATGCTTATCGGCTTAATAGTAGCGGTACCAGTAATGCACGCGGTTTTCCGTGTTATCCCACAACTTAAAAGCTAGATTAAATAGAGGAATAAGCATGAAGCTTCCGCCTGGAAAAATTCCAATCGATATCTTAAAAAATGTAGTTTTCAAAAGCTTGGGCGCCGTCCGCAGTGAAGTCATGTTAGGTCCAGCTGCAGGAGTGGACGGAGCAGTTTTGAATATAGGAAACAAAAACGCCATAGTTTCCATGGATCCCATTACCGGCGCGGTAGAACGAATAGGATGGGAAGCCATAAACATCAACGCCAACGATGTAGCAACTTTTGGCGTAGAACCGGCGTTTTTCTTCTCATGCATAATGCTTCCAGAGGGCGCTGATAGTAAAATCATCGAAACCATAAGCACCCAAATGCACAACGCCGCAAAAGAGTTGGGCATAGCTATAGTGGGCGGCCACTGCGAATCCACTCCTGGTTTATCAAACCCTATCGTTGTGGGCTGCACAATGGGCTTAACCGAAAAAGGTCAATACGTAACTGCCGCAGGCGCCAAAGCGGGTGACAAACTGATCTTAACTAAGAGCGCAGGAATCGAGGGCACTGCAATATTGGCGACAGACCGCGAAGCCCAACTCTCAAAAACCTTTAACTCAACCCTGCTGGAGACCGCCAAGGGCTTCTACAACCAAATAAGCATCGTAAGAGATGCCTTAATCGCTTATAGATCAGGAGGAGTTCACGCTATGCATGACCCAACTGAAGGCGGAATCCTAAACGGTATCCACGAGATGGCTGATGCAGCAGGTTTAGGTGTCCGCGTCATAGAAGAAAAAATCATCGTCGAACCGGAAACCACTAAAATCTGCAGATTCTATGAAATAGACCCGCTCCAACTGATAAGTTCGGGTGCCTTACTTATTGCTGCTGAACCTCAGGCGGCAAACAAAATAGTTGATAACCTCTGCAGAGAACATATTTACGCTGACGTAATCGGAGAATTTAATCTGAACCCAAACAAGCGCATGCTTATCCACAAAGATGATTCGGTAGAAATGCTGCCAAAACCCATTTCGGACCACCTTTGGATTGCATTAGCTCGTTAAACAAAGATAAATAGAGAAAGTACTCCATGTTTTCCGTTTGAGATGATCAAGAACGATAATGCACGTTTACAATATTGGTTTTTATAGTTCCAACTTGAGATAGGTAATAACAATTAATCGGCTAGTGACATTTATTTGACGTCAGGTTTCAGGAAAGCAGCATCAATAACAGCACGTTCACTTACTTCTGGCAAACCGCATCATGCGCAGTGGCTAGTCACTAGAAAATGTAACTATCAATGTCGCGGCTGCAACGTTTGGAAAGAACAAGACCAAATAGAACTCTCAGCCGACGAAATAAAGAAAGGCTTAGATATTTTAAAGGAACTCGGCATTGTTGAGCTCGTAATTTCTGGTGGAGATCCACTGCTTCGAGAGGACATTGGCGAAATTATCGATTACGCAACAGAATTATTTGTTACAACGGTATATGACAATGGAAGTTTGGCTGCACAAAAAATAGATGTTTTGCGAAAAGCTGATTTTGTAGCAATTTCCATCGACAGCCTCGACGAAAAAAAACATGATTACCTAAAAAATATACCGGGTGCTTGGAAAAGTGGTACGCAAGCAGTAGAAGCTCTTCACAAAGAAGGAATAAAGGTCAGTGTTACACCGACGATTTCCCAACAGAACCTCCATGAAATCGTTGATATAACAAACCATTTTACAGGAAAAGGAATCCCAGTTTGGTACTGTCTCTATTCTTATGATACTTCAATAGATAACAAACAATTGTTCAAAATAGGCAAAGAAAACGACGATTTAGTGATAACTGACAAGCAAGCAATGGTTAACCTCTGCAACCAGCTAATTGAAATGAAGAAGAAAAATAGGAAAATTCTCATGACCGATAAACTGCTTATAGCACTTCGAAGTCTGTATGAGGAAGACAGCAACAGAACTTGGAAATGTCAAGCACTCAACCAATTCTTGGTGGTTGACCACTTGGGAAGAGTTGCAGGTTGCCACAACCACAACTTCGCAGGCTCAATCTTTGAATTGCCAGAAAAATGGAAAAGTACAGAATTTAAGCAACTGCGAGAGACATACCATGAATGCACTCAATGCAACTATCTCTGCTATATGTTCTATTCACTTCACGGAAGCCCAAAAGGTCACCTATCGCTAGCGAGAGACCAATGGAAAAATGCTAAGTTAATATTCAAATAGCTTAAGCCTCCAGGTTTGGAATAAAAGCAAGAAAAATCGCGATTTTGCTGGCTAATTGACTATCGAAGTTCAATTCTTCTTCAATATCTGACAAGACTGTTCTTAGTGTGTGCAAACGCAATTGCGTAAAGGAGATAGCTATTAATCTTGGTCCTGCATCTTGAGGTCTCTTTACTTCGATTAGGGCTGGCAAAAACATCAAAATAAAAACAATGGCAGTCAACGGAAAAGCGACGAGCAATGGAATAAAGGGAATCATAGCATCAGAAATGCCTTATTGTTTAGTTCTCAATATAACAATTTCCATTCCCTAAATGTTCAGTCTTCTCCCAATCACTGTGAGACCTACCCAACAACTTACCAACTATCAAATCGAAAAAAGCCTTTGTACAAATGAACACATTATACAAAAAAGAGAAAATCATCAAAGGCGCCAACCACTGAACGCGCTTTCTACCATCCAAATATGCGCCTATCCCTATCTCAAAAAAAGGTGCGTAATTGCCTACAAAACTGTAGAAAGAAACGAGCACAACAAACCATAGAGCTCCTGCAACAGGTGAACCAAAAAGAATAAGGGATCCACCTGCTAGAAAAGAGAGAAAAGTAATGATCGGCATAAAATAAATGTGCAGAAGCAGCAAACCATCGATTTTCTCTTTCCACTTCAATTTTTTACTTGTCAAAACTTGGTATTCATGCTTAAAACAAACCTGCATATGTCCCTTAGCCCATCTGTGTCTTTGCCTCCAATAAGCCTTCCAAGTGTCAACCGCCTCCTCGTAGCATTCTGCGTCACCTGCGTAACGGATTTTATAGCCAGCTAAGTAAATTTGAAAAGTAAGATCTGTATCCTCGGTCAACATGGATTCATCAAAACCGCCAAAACCACTCACGATACTTCGCCTAAAGCCGCCAACTGTGCCGCCAAATTGGGGTACAAGACCTAAAATGTCACGAGCCTCCTGATCAACTCGGTACCCGCCAATCCGCTCTAGGGTTATTAATCGGGTCACAATATTGCGGGGTTCATTTAGGACAACGGGTCGACCTTGAACTGCCCCAACGTTTGGATCAGCAAATTTTTCCACTATTTTAGCTACAATATCAGAGTGCGGGAGATAATCCGCGTCAAAACAAAGCACAATCTCACCTGTTGCCTGCTTTAGAGCTGCGTTTAGAGCAGAAGCTTTACCTTTGCCGCCCGATTGTTTGTCTCGATGCAGCACTTTTATGAGCTTGTGCTGGTTTGAGTAATCTTCAGCGATTTGTCCTGTATTATCTGTTGATGCATCATCTATCAAGATGATTTCCAGTTTGTCTTTGGGATAGGATAGTTCAGTCATTTTCTGCAGTAATCTGCCAATTACTTTGTCTTCGTTATGGGCAGGGATTAAAATAGAAACGGAGGGTTCATACACGGTCTTACAGGTGGCAGCGTTAACAGGCTTGTTTTTTACGCTTCTTAAAACAGTTAAGGTGAAAATGTAATGACGAATTAGGTAAGCGCCTATTATTAAAGCTGAAAAAAAGAAGAATAGATTTAAGATTTCCGTTAGCATTTTTTCATCTTTTAAGCAGTTTTGGGAAATTGCATTTTAGGAAGAAAACTCAAACTTAGCGACCAGAAAGGTACTATCCACATGAGGTTTAAGATTGGGTAAATCAGTGTGAAGACAGCGTTGAAAGATAACCCAAAATACTCACAGCAGGTTAAAGAGAGGTAGTAGAAGAATAGATTCCAGAACACACCTATGATGTTACCGGCTGTTAACATTCCAACTTTTATTGTGGAGCTTCCGTTAAGTTGGAAAAAAAGTGAAGCAAAAAATAGATTAAAAATTATGAGGGTGATCGTGGATTGGATGTTCACGAAGCGTAACGAGGCGATTAGACACAAAATAATAATTTCGACTGAAAAAACTATTGCTATTCGATTAATAGTCTTCACTTGGTTTACCCTCTCCCTTACCCTAAAGTTCGATTTCAGAGAAAAGGCTAATTTGTTCGTTTTTTGTTTTAAGTCGTCTGTAACTAAGTTATAGAGGATAGTTCTATTTGACTAACTGATCACTGGAGAAAGCCACATTATCAATTACTTTGCATAGAACCTCAAAGACTTCGTTTGCACTCAAATTATCAGTGTCTAAAATAAAGTCAAACGGCTTAAGGTCTTCACCGAGACTGAAACCATAAAGTGCCTTGTAAATTGCTTTTGTACGAGCCTCTTTCTCCTTCAACACTGCAAAGGCTTGAGCAACAGTCATCCCGTCTCTCACTGCAACTCTTGCAGCTCTTTTCTCAAACGATGCTTCCAACCAGATCTTAAAGCCTTCTTTTAACAGCCAAGGCATAGTCCAACTGTCCAAGAGAACATTTCCCTGCTGAGCATACTCTAAGAGTTTGTCGTCGACTTCCTTGTCAAATTTTGGATCATTTACTCTCTTGTTAAGAAAGTTTAATCCTTCAGGGCTCTCCCACCAACCCTGAACAGAAACATCATAACCTTCCTGCTTTGCCAAATCTTTCAAAACGTCTCCACCAGAAAAATACCGTAAACCATACTTTTCAGCGAGTTTTTTGGAAAGCGTACTTTTTCCGGTTCCAGCCATCCCTGAAATGCAGATCACTGTTCTTTTGGCGGCAACGGCGCAGGTTTTTTCGTGCTTGGCCATTTGGCGTTCACTCAATCATCATCGTTAAACTGCGCCTTGCTCTATAGGCATTATACCTATTATGCGTGAGGATAACAGCCCGAAAAATAGTGAGCAAATGGGGTACCAGTAGAACACTGGGATTGCACTAGGAATTGCTGCTCCATTGGCAATGCCATTAACAATATGGAATGAACCTGCAATTGTTCCAATACCTGGTATGTAGGCCATTGGAGCTTGGTGGAAGGTTGGGGTTAAGACCAGAAACCAGACGATGAGGTAGACGAACGAGATTCCGAATTGAACCATCTGGGGTTTCATCATTTTTGCCTGCATATTTTTTATCTGCGAATCTTTCCTTTTGAGTTTCTCAGCCTTTTTTGTATCTTTTGCGCGCATGGCTGCCATAGTTTCTGACCGATATTCAGCCATTTCTCTCTGCATAACTCGGTATTGTTCCCAGCCTACGAAGTAGTTAATTAAAACCCTGTTTATTCCAGAGTTTAAAAAGGCAATTCCAGCCGCAATAGCCATAATAATCAATGTTGCTATAGGCAACGAAGTAACTACTTCAGACATCACTTTTCCCCTTATATTCTATGGGTACCGTATCTTGTTATCTCGTTAATAACCGTTTTTGCTTCCGGCAAGTAATTTTTCAGGAATATGTCTTTTTCCCTAAACCGATTGTCTGGTACACAAAAATATTAAGAAAGGAAAAAGAAAAGGAGACGGCTAAGTGATTTTTATGCTATTCACCCAGGATTCTTCGGAATGCTGGGAACATTTCTGCTGCGCGTTCTCGCATCAGTAGTTCATAGTACTGGTAGATGATTCCAACTGACAGCAAGATACCTGTGCCTGAACCGAAGGCGCCAAGGAAGTCAGAGACCCCAGCCACAAGCCCGACGATAATGCCTCCTAATACCGTGACTACTGGGATGTAGCGTTTGAGGATGGCTTCGATTGGTCTTCCTGAACGTCGGTAACCTGGAATTTGCATGCCACTGTCCATAAGTTGTTTTGCAACTTTTGCTGGTCCTAAGCCGCCGACTTCAAGCCAAATCAGTGAGAAGACAGCGCAGAAAACTATGATGATTCCTAAGTAAGCGGCTGCTTGCAGGGGTGCGTCGATGACGCCTTGTATGTTGCGTGGTGCAGTTACGTAGTAGGCTAAGCCGCCCACAGTTGAAACAGCGCCGTGATGTTGCGTTTTGGAAGTAGTCACCTATTATTTGGAAGAATATGTTTGTTCCTGGTGCGGGTCGTCCAAATTGGCTCCATAATAGTTGGCTGAAGAAGTATACGTTGGCGAACAGTGCTGATGCAAAGATGACTGGCAAGTTTGAAACGTAGAGTAGTTTGATTGGGTATCTGCTGCGGAAGCCTTTGTATCCAGCGTAACTCATTGGAAGCTCAATTCGTGATACCTTGCAGATAAATTACTATCAAGAAGACTGCTATTGTAGCGATGAACCCGAGCAGTGAGGGGTAGACGCCTGATGATGAACCAAAAGCCCACTGACCTAATGTTTGTTGACCGCCTAAGAGAGCTGAGAGTGAGCCAACGAATAAGCCGTTTGGCGGTGAGAATGTTGACCAAAGAATGTTTTGGGCAACACCAGCCATGATGAAGAGGCTGATCCCACTTCCTAGCCCCCAACCTTTTTGGACAAGTTCATCCATTAACATAACGATTATGCCTGCGGCTAGTAACTGTATGAAGATGACAAGTATTGTTGGTCCTGCAAGGCTTGTTCCATACATACCGCTTAGGATGTATGCGCCTGCTTGGATACCTGTTAGTACGATGCTGAAGACTTTGCTTGCTGAAGTGAAGAGTCCTCTGTCTTCAGAGTTTGACATGTCGCATTTGATGATTGATGAACCTGCAAGAAGCTGCAGGATTAACCCAGCCGTGACGATTGGACCGATACCGAGTTCCATCAGTGTGCCGCGGTTGGAAGCGAAAATTACTCTTAATGAGCCGAATTGGTCTGCGGCTTGAAGTTGCAACCCCGTAGAGCGGGATTTCAGTCATGACTAGGAAAACTACAAGTACGAGTGCTGTCCAGAAGATTTTTTCGTTAAAACTGACTTTGCGTTCAGGTTTTTTTATTTCAGGTAAGACTCTACCTATTGGTTTGAAGAGGCTGAGGAATCTTCCGGGCATTTAGATGTTTTACTCTCCGTTGGTTTGGGAGGTTACGATTTTTCCGCCCGCTTGATTGATTTTTTCTGCTGCGGATTTTGAGCAGGAAGCTACCTGTATGGTTAAAGGCTTAGTTATCTTACCTGTGCCTAACAGTTTGGTGTAGCCCATCTCGGTCAGGTTGATTTCTGATCCCTGCGCTAATTGGTCTAGTTTGCATAGGTTAATTGTGCTTGTTTTTGTGTGAAGGCTTTGTGGAGAGGTGAAACCGTGTTTTCCGAAGTAGTTTGGTTCAGATGTAACAACTAAGCTCCAAAGGTGCTTATGGCGTCCGACTTTTCTGGCGCCTTTGCTGCCTGAATCGCGGTGTTGACCTATCCTTCCGTAACCTTGTGTTCTTGAGCCTCTTGTTTTCCTGATTTTTCTAAGTTTATGTGGCATTTTGGTCCGCTTCTTTTCCTATGGTGGTTGTTTCAGCTTTTTTAAGCTTGATTTCGAGCACACCGTTTTTGAATTTGGTGTGCATTGCGTCTGGAATCACTACCGTCGGCAGATTTAAACTTTTATAGTATCTTCGATCTTTTGATTTTGCCGACAGCGTAATTTTCTGGTCTTTCACATTTATCTTGAGGGTTTCCTTATTAAAGCCTACTATTTCAGCCACGACTGTAACATAGTTGTTTTCTTGGAAAATATCAATTAAGGGTTTTTGCTCTGCAGTGTTACGTTTCGAGTAGCTTTTAGATGGACGAAAATTTGGGTGAGTAGGCATGGTTTTTAGTCGTTGAGCTTTCCCGGTTGTTTTGGGTTTTGGTTCTTCTAACTCTTTGAAATCCAGCCATTTACGGTTTTTGCTAGTTCTTCTCCATTTTGCACTCATACATCTGTCCCCTCCAATTAACTAACGCATCTCTCTGATGACATTATAAAATGTATCGCACATAAAGGGTGACAAATCCCCTGAACAACAAGACGCAAAATATCCATGAAAACAGCGATCGCAAGCTACTTCTAGGTTGCAGAACCATTTGTTCTGGGCAGTACACCCTCTGTTTATTTATAGGCTCAATGTTTTTTGGGTGGATATATTGGTTAGGTGTAGCTTGTTGATCTAACAGCATTCCCGAATTACATGAATGATAAACAAAATGGCTTGAGAGGTAGGGAACTAAAAAGCGTTAAAAACACAAAAAATTCGTTTTGATTTCTTAATCCTAATCAAGAAAAATCTTTTGAAAATATGAACTAAACTATCTTTAACAAAATAACTAGTCTAAAATTTGAGAAATAAACAAAACAAAAAATAATGAAAACGCTGGTGTTTAGACCATACGTTGGACTAATGCGTTGATTGCTTCTCCGCGGTAGCCTGCTTCGCCGCCTGCATTAAAGCCTTTTTTGGTTTTACCCTTGTATCCTTTGCTTGGCGGATGCAATCGGAAGCGTGCTTGTATGTCTGGAAGTTTGCCGTATTGCACTTTGCAACTAACGATTGCTTCTGCAAGGTCTTCGACAGATTTGTACCCGATTTTTGTAAGGTATTCTTCGGTTAGTTTTTTGTCGCCTGCTAAGAGTGCACGTTTCTGGATCATCATGGCCACGGTTTCTTTGGTGGGTTCACCGTAAGTTATGTAGCTGTTTATTCGTTGCAACATGCCTTTGTAGGCTGGTCGGCTGTCGATTAGGATTGCGTGGTTAGTGTGACCTAAATGGAGTAAGTCAAGGGTTTCTCTGGCTTCACGCTGTGCGCTGACAGTTCCTCGAATCCTTACTACGACAAGAGGTTTACATTCTTCTGTTTTCTGTGCCATTTTACTTCACCCAGTCCACTTGAGTAATCAAATTATAAGTCTTCCGCATTCCATCAAAGATTGCGCATGCGTAAGATGGCACTGTTCTTGTTGAACCGTAACTTCGCATCCAGAGATCTTTTACTCCGGCTAAGCCTAAGATGACTTTTGCGACTTCGCTTGAAACCAAGCCTAACCCTCTGGGGCCAGGAACGATGACTACTCGGACGCCGCCGCATTTGCCTTCCACTTCAAATGGAACTGAATGTGGTTTGCCACAGCCGCATTCCCAACTTCCGCATCCACGTTTAACTGGGATGATGTTTAGGCGGGCGTTTACTGCAGCTTTTTCGATGGCGTTTCTTACTTGACTGGCTTTTCCGCTGCCTAAGCCCACGTAGCCATCTCGGTTTCCGACTGCAACAATGGCTTTAAAGCGTGATTTTTCGCCTGCGTCAGTCTGTTTCTGTACAAGGTTAACGTTTATGACTTCTTCTTGCAGGTCAGGAATCAATGAGTCGACAATTTGGGATTCCGAGATTTTTATGCCAGATAAAAATACATCTTCGATACTGGTTATTTTTCCTTCCTGAATCATCTTGCCCAACCTGGTTTTCGGAATCCAGGCTTCTAGGTTAGTTGTGCGCTTTTCTCTTTCATTTCTGTTTCTGCTACTCATGCTTTCTTTCCACCTTTCTTAGAAACCTTTTCTTTGGGGGCTTTGGGTTCAACTTCAGTTTTTGCTTTTGGCGCTTTCTCTTTAGCTGTTTTTTCTTTTGGCGCTGCTTTGGATGCTTTCCCTTTGGTTGTTTTGGCTACAGCTTTTTCTTTAACAGGCGTTATTTTCGCTGATTTTTCTTCTTTAACCTTAGTTGGAGCTTTTTCTTTGGGTGCCGTTTCAACTGTTTTGGAAGTTTTCTCTTTTGCGGCAGTTTTCGGTTTAGCAACTTCTACGGGTAATTTTGCGCTCTTAGTTCCAGCCATGATGTCAGCTTTGACCTTAGCGAAGTGTTCAGCGATTTTTTCTGGAGCAACACCATTCGCTGTGTATTGTGAGAATTTTGCTGTGTACTCTTCGGAGCCTGCGCCCAAGTTTTTAGCATATTTGGCTATGTGTTCGCCTTTCATTCGTTCCTTAACGATTTTTTCCTCGCTGTGAGGAACCTCAACTCCGGCGTCGACAACTCCACTGAGAACAGCAAAAGTTCTTGAGCCTTTCGTGGGAGAAACCAAACCAAGGTCAAGAATTGCTTCAGTGATCCCTGCAGCTTTCGCCTTTAAACCGACCAGTAATCCTGTCAGGTAGGCAGCTGGAATGTTGCCAGTTGGAGCTTTCCAACCGAAACTTTTGATGAGCTCACGGCTGTTGGCTGATACTAAAACCTCATCACCATGGGGTTTAGCAACTATTATTTGTGCTTCAACATTCTTCAGAGAACCCCTAGTAACAAGTCTTGGCTTTCTGGAAGTAACCAGAGCCTTACGTGCTTGGTAATCGGTCTTTCCTTCGCGTCTACGTCTTAATTGTACACGGTAACTTGCATTTTTAGCCATCTAACGTTTCCTCCATAAATCATGAGCTTTCAAATTACGCTCTAAATCTGCAATAGACTCAAACCTGCCGCTTCCCGCCATTCTGTAATATTGGGTGTAGGTGGTTTCAGTTATGACTTTTCTTGCTTTCAAATCGCGTAGCTTGCGTCTTAGAGAACGGATTCTTATCATCCAAGCTTCTTTCTTGGTGACTTTTGCGTATCCAGCACCTTTTAGGCTTCCTGGACCACTACGTCTGCCCTTAAGCTTTTTTGCTCGGATAACCTTTGCTCTGGACCTGCTTACGCCCTTCTGGGGCAATGTAACGATGATTTTCTCGTGAATTAGTTTTCGGACTTCTTCACGTGTAATTGCGCCTTCAACATCATCCATGCGTTCAGGATTGATCCAAACACGGTTTTGCCCAATTTTTAGGATTTGAGCAGCTAAACGTCTTTGTCCGCTTAAGTCGGTCATTGTTTCTTTTCTCCTTTCTTGGGTTTGGTTCCTTTAGAGGCTTTTTTTATTGGTTTTTTCTTTGGCTTCGTCTCTGCTTTTACGTCTTTTGTCTCTTCAGCTTCTGCCTCTTCGCCCTCTACAGCTTCCTCGGTTTTCTCTTCAGTCTCCTTTGAGACTTTAAGGTTCAAGATTTTAATGTTGAGTTTTTTGGCTTCAGCGATGATTAGAGCACGTTTTCGTTTACCGACGGTGTGGGCAATGCGTGCGGCTTGGATGTTTATGTCGATGTTTGATAGGTCTGCTACGTTGAAAACTATGACTTCCCGGTATCCAGATGGATGTAGAAACCGAGCGCTTATGGGTCCCTTGTAGCCTGTGCTGGGTCCTGGTGGCCAACCTTTGATTTTTCGGCGGATCTTGTTGTCTAAGCCGCGTGGTTTTCTCCAGCTTAGGCTGAAGCGGTCGTATTTCCAGCTTTCTGCCCGTACAAATTTGGGTTTCTTGTTTTTGGCGCGCGCTCTAAGTTTGAGTGCTTCGCGTGAGGGGGAGATTTTCTTTTCAGTCATTATGCCATTCCTTCGTTTCTTTCATACACGTATATGCCGTCAAGGAAAACACGGGGGTCCTTGTTTCGGACGCGTGTAGCCTGCTCGATGTTGGCGGCGGTTTGGCTGACTTCTTCCAAGTTTGCGCCTTCAACAATGATGTCGTCAGGTTCAATTTTCACTTTGACGCTGCCGATTAATTTTATTCTGCGAGGTCGACGTTCGCCAGTAAAGTTTTCAATCAAGACTGATTTGTCTTGTAGTTTTACTGAGATTGGGAAGTGTGAGAAGACGATTTTTAGTTTGTATTGGTAGCCTTTTGTTACGCCGGTAATCATGTTGTTGATATGTGAGTAGATAGTGCCTACTAGAGCAGCTTCCTTTTTGCGTGGCCACTTTGCTGAGATGCGGACGTTTTTACCTTCGCCCTCTATGGCTATTGGAGCAAACGAGAAGTCGCGTGTTAATGAGCCTTTGGCGCCTTTGACACTGATTTTTTTGCCTTGCATATTTAGAGTTACATCGTCGGGAACTTGAACAGTTTTAGATATTTCTGGAAGCCGCATAAGTTACACTCCTTTAATAGACGAAGGCTAAGAGCCTTCCTCCAAGGTTTTTTTCTTCAGCATCTTTGTGGGCTATTACGCCTTTGGAAGTTGAAACAACCATTATACCGACGTCTCTGGATGGCAGAAACTTCTTTTCCCATTCTTCAAATTCGTCGACTTTCACTGCGAATCTTGGTTTAACTGGACCACACTTGTTTATTCTGCCCAGAAGTTGGACTTTGAATTTTCCTTGGCGTCCATCGTCGATGAATTCGAATTCACCGATGTAACCGTGAAGTTGCATGATGCGTAGAACGCGTCCCAAAAGTTTAGAGGCAGGGCTAATTATGCATTCGCGTTTGTTGCGTGTTTCATTATTCTTGATGGTTATCAAACCATTTGTTAAAGTATCCATTGTTTTCTTAGCTCCTACTCATATTTCTTGAAACCTAATTTTGGGGCTGCTTCTCTAAAACAGCATCTACATAGATATAAATTGTAACGTCGGATAACTGGTCCATACGCGCCACATCTAACACACGGACGGGAACCTTTGCCGTATTTTCTTACTTTCTTAACTTGCTCTTTTCCCATACATTCACTCTCTAGTTTAGACGATTTCGACTCCTAAAGTTTGTTTAATAAAGACGATTGATTCTTCAGGTGTCAACAGGTGCTTTGGACCGATTGACTTGTTCTGTTTTCTTCGGATTTTGATTCTTTGTCCAGGGCGATTAACGGTGACGCAGACATCCATACCGAAGATGCCGACTTCAGGGTCATATTTTACGCCTGGGATTTCAATATGCTCTTTTAGTCCGAATGCAAAGTTGCCGCGTTCATCGAACGAACGCTTTGAAACTTTGTTTTCCACCACTGGCAAGACCTTTTTGAGGAAGTCAATAGCTTTTTGTTTTCGCAAAGTTACGACGACAGCGATTGATTCGCCTTCGCGTATGCCGAAGTCACGGATGGTTTTTTTGGCTTTTCGTTTTACAGGTGTTTGACCAGTAATTTCTGCGAGGACTTTGTTTGCTTTTTCGAGTGGTTCGCCTGATTTGCCCACGTTTAGGTTTACAACAACTTTTTCGATACGGGGCATACGCATTGGATGCTCTTCCCAAGATTTAATGAAGGCTTCCTCAGACACTTGTGAGTACCTCCAAGGTATTTACAAGCGGGGTAACTTCACCTAATGAGAAGACAAAGTCAAGGATTGTTTGGAAGCGTTGACCCTGCGAGTCTTCAATCATTACTAGTGCTTGTCGACGTTTCTTAGCTTCAGTTTTCTCGATTTCGACGATTTTGCCTTGTTTGCCGATGTTTTTGCCGCCGGTGATGACTGCGATGTTGCCTTCTTTAGTTTTCAGGGTCTGTGTGACGGTTTTTTCTGGATATGTTACTTTGAGTACGTCGAATGTTTCGCAGGTGACTTCGGTGGGTTTTTTGGGGTCAGCAACTTTAACTAGTATGTTTGAGCCGTCGTGTAATGCAATTTGGACTCCGTTGTGGACAGTTGATTTGTTTTCAACACGAAGCAAAGATGTGTTGGATTCGTCTTTGCTGATTGGTGCTAAGTACAATCCTTTGTGTGATGGCATGACTGCGGTAGTATTGGTTACTTTCGGGCATTGCTACAATGTCCATTAAGCCGACTGGAATATCATCTTTTTTGTAGACTTTCCCGTTGACTATTACTTTGCCCTGCGTGAGGATTAGTTGCCTTCTTTACGTGTTTGTGCAACACCAAGAATGTCTCTTAAAACCAAAGTTAAAGGTAGACAGTTCTTGAGTGAATGTGAACCTGACGAGGGCTTCACTACCCACGGCAACTCTTTTCTGTGAATCGGCCAGAATGCTGGAGCTGGCTTACGTTTAAGCCTTGCAGTTTTTCCTTTTTTACCCATATCTATTGTTCTCCTTTAGTTTTTTCAGAGGCTTTCTTAGCTTTTGCTTTTGGCGTAGCTTCTTTTTCCTCTGTCTTTTTTGTTGACGCCTTATTTGCTGGAGCAACTTTCTTAGCCGCAGGTTTCTTGGCTACTGGTTTTGCCGGTGCCTCTTCTGCTGGTGCTTGCTCTTTTGTAATTTCAGGCGCTGCTTCTTCAACCTTGGCGGGGAGTTTTTCAGCTTTCTTTGCTGGTTTAGCCTTTGGTTTCTCGGCTTTTGCTGGCTTTTCAACAGCCTTCTTCCTTTCAAGGATGTTCTTGCGCCATTTATCGTCAAGGTTGAGGCTACGTATTTGGACCTTTGATGGGTGAACTGAAATGAAGATGTTTGTTCCATCAACTTTTTCTCGTGTTAACCCTTCAAGGTATATGCGGTAGGCTTTTAGGTCAACGCGGGAAACTTTGCCTTCAAAACCTTTGTTGTCACCGCGTTTTATTTGGACGGTGTCGCCTTTTCTGACTGGAAGAGTTTTTGCTCCTTTTGAAGCAATTAGCTCTTTTGATAAGGGTGCTGCCATAAGCTTGTGGCGTATGTGAGCTGGAGCATTAAAGAGTCTTTTTCTTTGTTTACCAGGGTTCTTTATTCGTTTTGTATCTTGCATCATTCTGCACCTACACTATTATACTTGAGGCACTTGCTATTCTTGGCCAGCGTTCCGCTGCCTCTCTTGCTACTGGACCACGGATTTCTGAACCCTTCATTTCGCCATCAGGAGTAATGATAACTGCCGCGTTATCTTCGAATTGAACCCAAACACCATCAATACGCCTGAAGCATTTTTTCTGGCGTACGATAACTGCTTGGAAAATCTTCTTGCGCATGTCTGGTGAGCCTTGGCGTACAGAAACAGTAACTTTGTCGCCTACTGTTGCAGATGGGTAACGTCTTAGTCGCCCCTTATAGCCCATAGCTTGAATTAAACGCAGAACTCTTGCGCCTGTATTATCAGTACATTTCATTTCTGAACCTGCTAATAGTCCACGGCTGATTTTTTGTCCGTGGGATAACATGCCTTTTGCTGTTAGGGCTCTCTGCTTTGCCTTCGCCGCACACATTTTACTTTTCCTCTCCTAGTTTTTCTACAACAACAAACGATACTGTTTTGCTGACTGGTCTACACTCGGCGATTTTTACTCGGTCGCCTTCTTTAACGTCAATGCATGGTGGGTTGTGAGATGCGATGTGGCCATGTCTACGTTCGTAACGTACGAATTTTGAGGAGAACTGTAGGAATTCTCTGTCAACGATAACGGTTTTATCCATCTTTGCTGTTTGAACGATGCCTTCCAGTACACGTCCGCGTACGGCAAGTGTTCCGTGGAATGGGCAGTTTCGATCGTCACATGTTTTTTTGGGTTGCTTGAAATGCATCGACATATTACCATAACCTCTTTACACTTTTCTTTAACCTGTCTTCAGATCTACCGACTAAAAGTGAACCGTCAACCTCAACTGTTGTGCCGTCGGCAAAACTAAAGTCGAAAGTTGCCAGGTCTTTTATCACACTTTTTGGTTGACCATGATGAATTAGAGTTAATGTGTTTTTTGTTTCCGCTACTACTGGACCGGCTAACCCCAGGTAGCCTGCATGAGCGCTTTGGGCTATTTTGGCTTGGGTCCCAATTAACTCGTATCGGATAATGTCAGGAGTTATTTTCATTTTGAAACATTCTCCTTAGCTGGTTTCTTTGCTTTTGGGGCTTTGGCTGGTTTTGCAACTTTCTTTTCTTGTTTTTCCTCTTTTTCTGCAGTTGCTTGCCTAATCCCAAGTTTCTTCTCGTTATCAACAGTTAATATTTGAGCGATTGTTCGCCTCAGTTCTCGTATCCTTGTTGGATTCTCTACGGCGCCGCCTGCATTAACCATGGTTCGGAACCGTGCTAGTTCAATACGTAAATCTGCAAGTTTACTTGCGCGACCCTCAGCGGACAGGGCATTGATCTCTTTTATTCGCATTATGCCTTTGCCTCCTCAGGTTTTGCTTCTGCCGCTGGTTTAGGCTCATCGATGACCTCTTTTGCCTGCACCGCTGGTTCTGGCTCTGGTTCAGGTTTAGTTACAACTGGTGCTGGTGCGGTCTGCTGGAACTGGCGCTTGTGCAACTGTTATTGTTTCTTCTTCTGGTTTTGGTTTCACGATGGTAACTTTGTCTGGGAAGATATGCGTCTGGCGGCATGATTTTTACGCGTACCCCAATGATGCCTGGTTTTAGCTGAACATGTGCTTCAGCTGTTTTCATAGCTTTTAACGCTGGTTCTCCCACAATTGGGAAGTGCCCTGCTTTGAATTTCTCAAAACGTGCGCGTTCGGTTGTGAGTTTACCGCTGATTACTATTTCTGCGCCTAATGCGCCTGCTTCCATAACTTGGTTTAGTGCCCAGAAACCTGCGCGTCTGAAGTGTACTCCTCGCTCGAGAGCTGAGGCCACGCGGTTTGCAACTACGTGGGCGTTGAATTCTGGAACTTCTATTTCTGAAACGGAAATTTGAGGATTGCCAACTTTGAAGTTTTGCTCTAGGGCTGAAGCGAGTTCTTTGATGGTTTCTCCGCCTCTGCCGATGACTAGACCTGGACGCATGGCGTAAATAACAACGTGTGTACCCAATGGGGTTTTGGACAGGTTTACTCCGCCGTATCCTGCGCGTTCAAGTTTTTTCTGTAAAAACTCATCAATTTCTGTTCTTTTGATTGATTCTGTAATAAAACGTTTGACTATGCTCATTTATTGCTCTCCTTGAGTCGGTTTCTCTTCTAGGACAATTTCAACGTGTGTGGTTGTGTCGTATTTTGGTGAAGCCCTGCCATGTGCTCTTGGCGCGTAACGCTTGAGTTTTATTCCTTGGTATGCAGCTGCATGCATAATTCGAAGGCGGTCGACATCTAAACCTTTGTTTTCTGCGTTGGCTTGTGCTGCTTCTATGACGTGTAGGATTGTTTCAGCGGTTTTTATGGGGAATCTGCCTACGCATCTGCCCTGCATTCCGCCTTTGTGTCCTAGCTTTTTAGTGTACCTTGTATATGGAACTGGTTTTTTCTTGACCATTACGTCGCGTAAAAACTCTTTGGATTGAGAAAGATTCATGCCCTTAACAGCTTTGCAGACTTCCCGTGCGGCTTTGTGGGATACCTTTAATTCTCTTCCGCTTGCTTTCGCTGTTTTTTCTGGATTGAGCATTTCTTCAATTATTGAGTATCCCCATTTTGGCATTATAATTTCTCCAGTGCGCATTCAAACACGTAAAAGCAATTTATATGGCTTTCCGTATCACAACTAAGATTTTAGTCTAAAGTGACTAGACTGATTGGTGTTCCCTGCGAGAGAACTATTCGAACGCGTGAGGTGTACAGTTTTGGGATTGCGTTTAAGCATTTATAGTTTGCCCAAAAACACCCCTAGAAAACTCGAAGTTTTCAATGAACTACGACTTACTGCGAGAGTCGACTTAGGCTTAAGAAAAAAGAATACGCCAAAATGGTCTTTCGAGCAACTCCAGGAAACCAAAAAAGAAATCAGAAGTTAGAATTAAGGGGAAAACTGATCCTTTAATTATTCAGCCATAATGTTTGTTCAGTTGTCTTTGTTTTGAACGCTGCAACCTTTCTTTAAGCCGTCTGTCCTTCTCTCTTGTTTCAACCCCAATGAAAGGAACCATCGCCAACGCAACAAGATTCCACTCTATCTTCTTAAAAAAATTCATAAAATCATTCTCCTTTGTTCCAAATGGCCTCTTTTCATAAAAAGTAACTTCCAAAAACTGCTTCTATCAATTTATCGATAGGTAGTCAAATCTATTAAAGACAATGTGGTTGCTACAAAGCTACAACAAGTCATTGGATGCAAGTTTTCGTGGCATTTCTTGTTTTTTTCCAACTGAGCATATGAATAGATATTCATTGCTTTTGGCGATGCGTTTATTTTTCACCTTTCGGGTAGTCTATTCTAGCAAAAACTGTAGGAGATAGCAAATCCATGGAAAAAAACGGCAAAATCACCATGCTGCATGGCGCAGGCGGTTCAGTCATGCATGACCTGGTTAAAAACTACATAGTAAAATACTTTGGCGGTTTAGGGAACGATGCCGAGGTGCCGTTGGAAGCCATGGATGATGCGGCAGTTATCGGCGACATAGTCTTCAAAAGCGACTCTCATGCGGTTAAGCCCATATTTTTCCCGGGCGGCGACATCGGACGCCTCTCCATCTCAGGCACGGTCAACGATATTTCGTGTTTGGGCGCAATGCCTTATGCGTTAGCTTGCGGGTTGATTTTGGAGGAGGGGTTGGCGCTATCGGATTTGGAAAAGATTCTTAGCCAGTATGCGTCAGGCGTGTATTGAGGCTGGAGTGGGAATTGTTACAGGGGATACGAAAGTTGTAGAGAAAGGTGCCTTAGGCGGTTGTGTCATGAACGTCTCAGGCATCGGTAAACGTACTCCAGCTCTGGAAAGCAACCTTCAGTTGTTAGGAAGTATCGGGAACTCAAAACCCGCTGGGCACTCGACTCCAACCTTGCGGTAGGCGATAAAATCATCTTATCAGGCACAATCGGCGACCACGGTTTAGCGGTGCTCTCTTCGCAACAGGGCTTGAAGTTTGGCAGCCAAATCCTGTCCGATGTGAAGCCGCTTAACCGTATGATTCAGAGCATGTTAGGCAATGTCGGCGGCGTTGTAGCAATGAAAGACCCCACACGAGGCGGCCTAGCCGACGCACTCAACGAATGGACCGAAAAATCCAAAATTGGAATACTCATCCAGGAAGACAAAGTTCCCATCCATCAAGACGTTCAAACCGCGTGTGAGATGCTTGGGTTAGACCCGCTTGAAATTGGGAACGAGGGCAAAATAATCATCGGCACAGTCCCGCAAAAAGCAGAGGAAATCCTGCAATTCCTAAAGCAAACAACTGAAGGTGTAGACGCCCAAATAATCGGTGAAACCACCAAACAATTCAAAGGCGTCGCAATGCAGACTCTGGTTGGCGGAAAAAGAATAATCGCAAAACCAGTCGGCGACCCCGTGCCAAGAATCTGCTAGGCTTGGGCAGCGACATTTTTTGCCCAGACTCGACAGGTGCCTTCGCTGCTAACCATACAAGCGCCAACGGGTTTGGCGGGTGTGCATGTTTTCATGAACAGAGGGCATTCTTTAGGTTTGATTTTTCCAATGATTACTAGGTGACATTCACATCCGAAATTGATGTCTCTGCCTTCTTTAATGTGAACGTCAAATTTTTCTCTGGCATCAAACTCCTTAAGTGATTCGCGCAGTTGCAGAGCCGAGTCGGGTAGTCTGCCGATGCCACGCCAGTTGCCCGCAGTAACATTGAAAGCTTGCTTCATTAATTGCTGTGCCTTCACGTTGCCTTCAGGCTTGACCACACGGGAATATTCATTCTCCAATCGTGCATCGCTTTCGCTGACTTGTTTTAGAAGCATGTAAATTCCCATCAACACGTCGTTGGGTTCAAATCCAGCTACAATCGTGGGCATACGGTAGACGCGGGGGAAGAGTTCGTAGGGTTTTAAGCCGATGATGGCGCTTACGTGTCCGGGCGCGATGAATCCGTCGATTTGCAGGTCTCCCACCCCGAGCAAGAGCTCCATGGCAGGCGGGATTAGACGATGGGAAACAAGGAAGCTGAAGTTTTTGGGTAAATCGCCGAGTGCCTCAACTGCAGTGATGGGGGCTGTGGTTTCGAAACCTACCGCTGAGAATACGAATTCTTTTTGGGGTTCACGTTTAGCCATTTCCACTGCATCGGAAACTGCATAGACGATTCTTACGTCATTACCAGCCGCTTTAGTTTCTAAAAGCGAGGATTGACTTCCGGGTACCCTCAAAACATCGCCAAAACACGTAATCACAATACCTTTCTGGGCTAACTGGACCGCTTCATCGATTTCTGCGGCAGGAACAATACATACTGGGCATCCAGGTCCAGCGATGACTTCAACGTTTTCAGGCAAGAGGCTGCGCAAGCCAAAGTGGGTTATTGTCCACTCATGTGTTCCGCAGACATGGCAAAACTTGATCGTTCCCTTCTTTGGTGTCACAGTCTTGATTTTTTCTGCGATGCTGTGTGCCAGTTCGGGATTTCGAAACTTTACGTTTTGCGCCATAATCTCAACTTGCCAGGCTATTCTCCAGCAGAAGCTAAAACATCGTTCCAGAGGCTTAAGGTTTCTAAGGCTTCCTTTTCCTCCAAAACCTGAATGGCGTAGCCTGCATGAACCAACACGTACATACCGACTTTGGCTTCAACAAGCGTAACGTTAACCTCACGCAAAACTCCCTGACCAAAGTCCACATGGGCTTTGGTGCCTTCAAGGCTCAGAATCTTTGCAGGAATCGCTAAACACATAACAATCAGTCAAAATAAAACGCGCAGAAGGGCGATAAAAACAGATTGGTCTAGAATTTGGAAAATCCAGCCACAACTGCTTGACCAAACGAGACCCCGCCGTCTCCTGATGGGACAACCTCATGGACAAAAAACTGCAAACCTGCGGCTTCAACGGT
Organism: Candidatus Bathyarchaeota archaeon; assembly: GCA_963777155.1. GTDB lineage: Archaea > Thermoproteota > Bathyarchaeia > Bathyarchaeales > Bathycorpusculaceae > Bathycorpusculum. The sequence continues at coordinate 17,381 of CAVZPM010000015.1, read as the reverse complement.
TTCCCGCATCAGCCGGACAAGGATTTGGTTGCATGCTGCTCCGCCCGAAAAACCCACATTTTTGACGCCTTCTGCGTTTGCGCTTTGAATTGCCAGTGCCGCTAAGCCCTTTGCCAAGTAAACGTGGGCGCTATAAGCTAAATCTGCGACAGAAACTCTACCCAAATTGCGATAAATTGCTTCCATCAGGCACGTCGTATCCAAAACATCCCCCTGCAATACGGGTTTAAGACCCAAACTGTCCTTGCCAGCTAGCGCCGTTGATTCCAGTTTCATGGCAGGTTCCCCTTCATAGCTTCGTTCAAAGCAAACGCCTAAAACCGCCGCAACCGCATCCAGCACCCTGCCGCAACTTGTTGTTTCGACAACGTTCGTTTTTTTGAGTTGTTCAAGGATTAGTTCTGCTTCTGTTTTACCATGGGGCAGATGGATGCTGTTTTTTATTAACCAGTCTTCAACGTTTATGCCTGCTTTTTGGAGCACTCCAGCCGCAACGCGTATGGGGTAACGGCTAGCTAAGTCTCCGCCAAGCAAGGGTTGAGTTTCTAGATGCCCAAGCCGCTTGAATTCTGCTGATTCACTGGTACAGAAGAGGACTTCACCGCCCCATGCCCCGCCATCAGAACCATAGCCATATCCATCGCAAGTAACAGCCATTATCTCATCCAAACCATGCTCCGCCATCAACGCCGCCGCATGCGCATGATGATGTTGCACCTGAACCAGCCCCAAACCATCCGCCTGCGCCATCTCTTTTGCCAACAGAGTGGTGTTGAATTTGGGATGCAAATCGCAAGCTACCGTTTCAGCGTGGCAGTTGGTCAAGCGCTGAAGGTGGGTTGTGGCTTCTTGAAGGAACTTCTGGGTTTCGATGTTTTCGACGTCGCCTATGTGCTGGCTAATGAATGCTTTATCCTCGAGCAGTACGCAGGAGGTGTTGTTTAGTTCTCCGCCTAAGCCCACGACGCAACGCTTCGACTTCTGCTTGAGCCTAATTGGCGCTGGAGCGTAACCTCGGCTTCGTCTGAGATACACCTGGCGACTGTCATGGACTCGCATGACGGAGTCGTCGCAGCGGTGGGCGATTTTGCGGTTATGAAATAGGAAATAATCGACGGTTTCGCCGAGGATTTTGCGGGCTTGGTCGTTGTCTTTTACTATGGGTTGGTTTGCTGGGTTGGCGCTGGTCATCACGAACGTAGAGTCGCTTACTTGGTCAAAGAGCATGTAGTGTAGGCCAGTGTATGGCAACATTACGCCGATGTTGTGTAGGTGTGGAGCAACCAGCGGTGACAGGTTGTATCTGGGGTTTTTGTTTAACAAGACGATTGGGCGTGCAGGGGAAGTCAGCAATTCCTTCTCCTTTGAACCCACTTCGGCAAACCTTTTTGCGGCTTGGAGACTTTTTGCCATGATGGCGAAGGGTTTTTCTTGTCGGTGTTTTGTGGTTCGAAGCCTAAGCAGGGGCCGCTCCAATACGGTTGATGATGCAATATGGAAGCCGCCGTATCCTTTCACGGCAAGAATGTTGCCTTCCGAAAGCAACTTTCCAGCCAGCCGCACAGGGTCTTGAGTTTGGATTACCTCGCCAGTGTTTGTCGCCAAATAAGCTTTAGGTCCACAAGTTGGACACGCTACCGTCTGGGCATGAAAACGCCTGTTCGAAGGATCCTCATATTCTTTCTGGCAAAAACCATAGAGCGGAAACTCACGCATCGTAGTGTTTTCTCGATCGTAGGGCAGGCGCTCGATGATTGTGAAGCGTGGACCGCAATCTGTGCAGGTAATAAAAAAGTATTCAAAGCGGGGGTCTTTGGGGTCGCGTAGTTCTTTGAGACATTGGTTGCAGATGGCTATGTCGGGCGGGATGATTGAGCCTGAGGTTTGCGCTTCTTGGGAACTCTTGAAAATGGTGAACTGTTCGTACTCGTTCTTGCCTGAAAGTTCGGTGCGGTTAATTTTTTCTATTTGGGCTAACGGCGGTTTCTGTTCAGTTAGATCGCACATAAAACTGCGGATTTTCTCTGCTTCACCCTCAATGAGCACCTCAACGCCGGCGTCACCTCTGTTCCGAACGTAGCCTGCCAAACCGTTTTTCATGGCTATGCGGTAGATGAATGGGCGAAAACCTACGCCTTGCACGATACCTGTAACGTTGAGCTTGACACGCAAAGACTAAACCTTAACTTAACTGAGAACCAAGGTTTTCTCTTATACATTTCGAAAAATAGGTGGCAAAGCTTAAACCAAACAATTTCCCATCAAGATGTATGAAGTGGGTTACGTTTGTCGTTGCATTTCTTTTAACCGCTGCCCTAGTCATAGCAGGCGTAGCCCTTTATCCAGAAGTTTTAGGTAAAGCGGCAACCACCAACAACGATTTTGTTTTCGCATTCTTTTTGGGTCCCTTCTTTGTTGTTTTGTTTTTTGCTTGGATGGGAGAAAAAGTAGTGCTTAAGCTCTGGAAGAGAAAAGAGTAGTGTTTAGGGCTTTTCTTGGAGCAGTCGCTTCAGAACTTTGCCTGCTGCGCTGAGGGGTAGTTCTTTTCGGAATTCGACTTCTCGTATGGCTTTGTAGGGCGCCACTTTGCCGTTGACGAATGACATAATTTCATCCGCTGAGGCAGCTGCATCTTCTTTGAGGACGATGTAAGCTTTTGGAACCTCGCCCGCAGATGTCATCGGGTTTGCCCACGACTGCGCAGAGCTTCACTGCTGGATGCTCATAGAGGACATCTTCTAGTTCCCGAGGATAAACGCTGTAGTCCTTGGTTTTGATGAGGTCTTTTTTGCGGTCAGTAATGTAGAAGTAGCCGTCGCTGTCCATGTGTGCGATGTCGCCCGTCAGGAGCCAACCGTCATGGAGCACTAAGGCTGTTTCCTCGGGTTTGTTCCAGTAGCCCTTCATTACTTGAGGTCCCTTCACGGCGAGTTCGCCAGTCTCCCCCACATTGAGTCGTTTACCCGTTTGCAAATCGACGATTTGCGCTTCCGTATCTGGAAGCGGCAACCCGATGGAGCCCACTTTAACCGTCTTCATGCTCCTATCAACAGGGGTACAATGCGTGACAGGAGACGCCTCAGTTAATCCATAACCTTCAGCAAGAAACCCACCAGTGACCTCCATGAATCGCTTTTGGATCTGCGGAGGCAAAGAAGATGCGCCTGAAATGCAGACGCGGATGGAGGTTAAGTCGTGTTTGCCAAGGTCTGGATTAGCTAGTAGAGCCGAGTACATGGTTGGAACACCGCAGAAAACCGTGACTCGGTACTTTTGGATGGTTTCCAAAACTTTGGCTGACTCGAACTTTGGCATGAGAACCATTCTTGCAGCTAAACTTATGGGCACAGTCATGCTTGTGGTCATACCGTAGATGTGGAAAAGCGGCAAAGCAGTCAGAAAGGTCTCTTTCGCTTCCGTGCCTCGTATCCATTTGGCGAAAGCAAAAGCGTTTGAGAGTAGGTTGCTGTGGGTTAGCATGGCACCTTTTGCTGTTCCTGTTGTGCCGCCTGTGTACTGCAGAGCCGCTAGATCCACATGAGGATTAACCTTGACTTTTGGAGCTGTTCTTGGGCTGTTTTCAAGTAATTGGTCGAAAATCAAGGCGTTTGAAATTCTTGGAGAGAGAGTGTTTTCGATTAACCCCGTAATTATTACGTGTTTAACCTGGGTTTTTTCCCTAATTTTCTCCACAATCGGATAAAGAGAACCCAGCGTCACTATGGTTTCTGCCCCTGAATCTACAAGTTGATACTCAACTTCTCGTTCACGATGCAGTGGGCTAATCGCCGTTACAACCGCGCCTGCCTTAAGAGCACCAAAATACGCGATGATAAACTGAGGAATATTTGGCAAGAAAACAGCCACCCTATCACCTTTCCCAACTTTTAACTTAACCAATGCATTGGCAAACTGGTTTGAAAGCACCTCCAGCCGAGCATAGCTGATTTCTTGTCCACCATAGACTATGGCGATTTTTTCTGGATAAGCGTCTGCGATTTTTCTAAGGATTTCTTGCAGAGGAACCTGTGGATACTCTATATGTTTTGGCACTTCAGATGGCCAATAGCTGAACCAAGGGGCATCTTTTTTCATTGTGTTTTGCTCTTGGAATCATTTGGTGATAAAGGTAAAAACTCTTGCCTTTTTTCAAGTTTTCTTTGTGGTTGTTGTTGGTTTGTCCTGTGTGCAAAAGCGTTTTTTCTGGTTGTTTTTTGAGGTTTGTTTCTGGTTTGGGTTGTGGTTTTTGGTTTGTTTGGTTGTTGTTGTAGAAGTAAACGGGTTTTTTTCATGTTGGTAGTTGTTGAAGGTCTCTTTTAGGGATGAGAATTCAACAAGTCTGCTTTTCTTGCTGTTTGGTTTTCTTTTGGTTGTTGTAGTGGGTGTTTTGTGTGCGCAAGTCTTCCAGACGGCTGTGTTCTGGGCTCTGTTTTAGATTTGCATTGTATTTTGGGGTTTGTCTGGTAGAAGTAGTGGATGTGGAAGAGCTTTTCCCATGTTGGTTGTGGCAGATTTTAGGCTGCTTGTGGAGGTTTTCAACATAGTTGTGCATTGAGATATTTTGAAAACCAACCCCTAAACCCCCTAAGAGCACTAAAAAGATATTACAGTTAAGAAAGACTGTTTGGTAAAGAGGGATAAGTAATGAAGACGCTATTAGTTGCATATTCATATCATCATAATAATACTTCAAAGATCGCTGAAGTCTTCGCTAAAGTTCTTGACGCAAAAATAGCTACTCCACAGCACACAAACCCCAAAGAAATCCAAGAGTATACGCTGATAGGTTTTGGCAGTGGGATAGATAGCGGAAAACATTACAAACCCCTTCTTGACTTCGCCGAAACACTGCCGCAAGTAGTGGACAAGAAAGCGTTTATTTTCTCCACCAGCGGAGTTTCAAACCCCAAGTACATGACAAAAATACACACTACACTCAGAGAAAAACTACAAGCCAAAGGTTACACAATCATTGACGAGTTTAATTGCCATGGATTTAACACAAACAGTTTTCTCAAATTCTTTGGCGGAATGAATAAGGGCAGACCTAACGCTGAAGATCTTAAAAACGCGGAAGAGTTTGCCAAGAATCTAAAGGAAACCTATGAGACGTAAGGTTTTTCTTAGAGCAAAGTTGCCAAACTACGAGTTTTTAATTTAAGGCAATCTTGGTTAGATAAAATATACAGTCTTTAAGGGTTTCAAATCGCTATCGCTAGTGTATAGTTTGGCTTTAAAGTGACGAGCGGTAGCGTAAACTAAAGCATCAGAGAAGTGCAGGTTATATTCAAGACTATAATCTGCAGCTTCAAGAGATATTGTTTGATCGATAGGTATAATTGTGGTCTGGCTTAGGGCAGCAACTGCCAGTAACGCTTCTTCCTCGCCTTTTTGTTTTTTGATTTTCTTGTAAACTTCATAGAGTATTACAACGGAAGTCACTATCTTCTCGGGCTTTGTGGACTCAATAACCTGTTTGTATTTTGATGCCTTAGGCCCATTAGTGAACCATTCGATCCAACCAGAACTGTCTACGCTAATCAATTCTGTCAGACTCATCGCGGAGGTTTTTGGTGTCAAGTCCTGGGATAAATCCTTCAGTTTCTTTTAGTGGACGTACAGGAATATACTGGATGACTCCGTGTTTTGTTATGGCAACCATTTTGTCGCCGGGTTTAATCCCTGCCTGTTTTCGTAGCTTTTCTGGGATGACTATTTGGTATTTTTTTGAAACTGTAACCGTCTCCATCGTTAACCACATAGTAAAACGATACGTCTATCGATATAAAATTTGTGCCTATTCCATTACAAACCAGCTGCACCCAAAAACAAAACCAAAAGGCATGCTAAGAAAACTGTTGAAAAAATGGTGCCGGGGACGGGATTCGAGCCCGCGACTTCTGGGCATAGGGCGATGGCCCCTTTTGCACTCCAGATTATGAGTCTGGCGCCCTAGCCAGGCTAGGCTACCCCGGCACATTGCCTCTCGGTTTTGCGCCGATGCCATTTTAGTTTATCTGCCTTCATTTAAACCTTAAGATTTCCCAACAAAATATCCAGATTATGCAAGTAAAGTTTCTAAGCTATTCAGGTTAGGTGAATTCTTTTCTCTCAAACAACACCAGTCCCACGATTGTAGTAATACAAATTTTAGCTCAGCTTTTCAGGTCAATTTGAATGGGAACATCGGAAAAGTTATTTTCAGGGTTTGATAACCTTGAAGTGTATAAATATTGGCTTAAGTTTACCTCAATTATTTTTAAGTGCAGTCAATAGAGCTAACTCTAATTACTATCAATATTTTTTGAACAATAAATTTATTGGATTGAAAATCTCCTTTAGAAGTCGGTGACTGTATGTCTTCAGAAAACGAAGATACTCCTGAATGGTTCAAGAAACGCCGCATCCCATCTAAAGACCCCTTCAGCAACATAGACGACATGCTCCGTGAAATGGAGAAAATGATGGACGAGGAACTCAAAAACTTCACAGACAAAGTTCCAAAGGAGTACGTTAAGGAACGTAAGCTTCCTGACGGCAGCACCGTTAAGGAGCTTGGACCGTTTGTTTATGGTTACAGCATGAAGATTGGTCCCGACGGCAAACCCGACATTCAGGAGTTTGGCAACATCAAAAAAGGACTCAAGGGCACCCCTCAGGTTAAGGAGGAACGTGAACCACTCGTTGATACGATGGAAACAAACGAGGATATTCATGTAGTTGTTGAGTTGCCAGGTGTTGAGAAAACTGATATAAAACTTCACGGAACAGAAGATTCTTTGGAGATTTCGGTTGATACGCCACAGTACAAATACTACAAAGAAGTGAATCTGCCCGCCAAAGTCAGGGTTAAAGACGCAAACTCAACCTACAAAAACGGCGTGTTAGAAGTCGTGTTACCTAAAGCAGAGTCGTCAAAACCCAAAGGCGAACCCATAAACATAGGCTAAAAGCCTAAATTTTCCCTCTCTTCATAGATATGCAAGATGACCGAAAACTCGGAAACTGACACCCTAAACACTATTTGCCGAGAAGCAAAATCAGCTGGCAAACTGTCAGGCGACAACCTAACTGAGCTCTATGAACTTTTCGGGTCAAGGTTCACCAAAGCTCTTGACGCCTTAAAGGAGGGCAGAGTAAAAAAATATGTCTTCAGACCTAGTGGAAGAGTCGTTTGGATCGTCGTTGGCAGAGAACGCGACTACCTCATCATGCCAGAAGCAGAGTTTTGCACCTGCGACGACTTCTACTTTCGAGTTCTTGACAAAAAAGTCCACATGTGCTACCACATCTTGACACAAAAGATTGCAGCAAATTTGGGTTGGCTTAAACTAATTGAGGAAAGCGATGAGTGTTTTAACATGCTAATGAATGAATGGAAAAAAGCTACCACTCAAGGTTAAGCTGAGTGGCTGGTCACTTGAGGCTTCTTTTGAATATTAAAACTTTTTTTGCCACGTCTGCCGCCTAGGTTTAGATTTAAATATGTAGACGTTACATCAATAGGGTATTACAAGGAGAATCTCTGATGGATCTTGGTGCATACTTCCTAACCCTACAATATCTCCTCATGGGCTCAGTGTTCATGGCTCTACTACTCATCTTCCTGTACGCTTATTACGGTAAAGAAGAAGAGCAAACAAACGAGTAAACTCGCCCCTACTATTTTTACTCTCTAAACTTTCTATTCCGCCTATTCAATACTAAGAATAAGATCACGCTTATAGCCGTAAGAATTACGCTGATTGCAATGAGCCAGCCAGCATCAGGTCCAGCACCAAAAACAATTGGAATTGGACCAATTAATATAACACCTCCAACGCTTCCCTGCCCGCCCAAAACCAAAGAAGCAAACACCAAAACGGCTACACCCACAAAAACCAGCGTTATTCCTAAGAGAAGAAAACCCAAAAGTCTGCTGGATACACCGATGCCTTCCTCTTCAGCTTCCTCATCGCTCAACAGTTCAATTTCACCTCAACAACCAATAATTTAATGTAATAATTATTAACGCAATGATGGTGAGAGCTAACGCCATCGTCAAAACTGTCTTGACTGATTTTTTGTCTGTTCCAAAAATTATCGGAATCGGACCAATCATAATTATACCCGCGCCACGAACCCTACCTTTCTTTGTGTTACCCTTGGAGGCAAGAATGATTGCTGCAAAGATAACTATGATTCCAGCCACTATAAGGAGAAAGCCAAGACTGTAAAGAACGGCTGAATCCACTTATGCTCACCGGTGTCCAAGAGAAAAATGAACCAGCGTTTTTAATAAACATAGCCAGCAACTAATTGGAACACAAAAAATTAAAAGCCAGCACTTCTTTATCGTGTCGGCGCAAGATGACTACCCAAGAGCTAATCAAAGAAATCCAAAGACAAAATCCACTAATCAGCCAAGAGCAAATCTTAGAAAGGTTGGCAGCTGAGAGAGCTAAAACAGGCGGACTTCTTGGCGACGAAACACTGCTACGGTTGATTGCTGCTAAATTCGGCTTGCAAGTCCAGCAGAACACGATTCAAAACAGTGGAGTCCTCTCTACCAGCCGTTTGTTTGCGGGTTTATATGATGTTACGGTGGCAGGCAGATTAATCGCGGTTTTTCCCGCCAAAACGTTTCAAGGAGCCGAAAAATCAGGCAAATTTGCGACCGTAATGTTGACAGACGCCGAGGGGGTTTTGCGGGTAGTTTTGTGGGATGCGAAAGCTGAGATGGTTGAGCGCGGTGAACTTAAGGCTGGGCAGGTGGTTCGTCTCATACACGGGTACACGAAAGGGGATAAGTATGGCAAAACAGAGCTACATCTTGGCAATAAAAGCCAGATCCTAATAGATTCCGAAACTAAAGCTGACCAATACCAATCAATCGAAAAGTTCACTACAAAGATCCAAACGCTAAATTGCAACTCTGGCAACGTGCATCTTGCTGGAACGGTAAAGGCGATTTTAGGCAAGAAAGCTTTTTCTCGAAACGATGACAGTGACGGCATAGTTATGCGTTTGGCTTTAAGGGATGAATCGGGTGAGGCAACGGTGGTTATTTGGAATGAGAAGGTTGCGGAAACTGGAAGTGCTGCTCAGAGAGAACACGAATTTGCTCTTAGTTAACGCCAGAGTGAAGGAAACTCAGGGCGGCGGTTTAGAAGTACACGTTGACGCCAATACCTTCGTTGGTAATCAAGCGTCCAGTGGAAGGGGAAATTGAGCATTAATTCATCAAACTATTAATCAATTAACCCTCGCTTGGTGTCAATTTTCTCTCCGAATCTTATACCCCTTTACTGTGAATTTTAAGTCTTCACGTAATGCAGACCAAAAAACAGCCTTCACTAAGCGGCCATTCAGAACTTCATTTCTAACTATATTACTTGGCCGCCATTAGGACTTATAACTTGTCCCACTATGAAGTTAGCGTCGTCTGAAGCCAAATAAGCTGCAAGAGAGGCGATCTCGCGCGGTTTACCTAATCTGCCGATAGGAATTTCTGCCAACAACAGTTTTAGCATTTCGTCAGTTAAACCTCCCTTGACTAACAGGGGTGTGTCGATGTATCCTGGAGCTATAGCGTTAACGTTTATACCTTGAGAAATAACTTCCCTAGATACAGCATGTGTGTAGCCGATTATTCCGCCTTTTGCAGCAGAGTAATGTGCAGCTCCCAAACAGCCTGTCATACCACATATTGATGCTATGTTTATGATTTTGCCCGCTTTTTTGTTTAACATGATTTTTAGAGCTTCTCGCGTGCAATTCATAGTACCATACAAATGTGTTCCCAGCATTATATTCCACGCATCATCTGTCATGCTAACTGCTGGCATAAGATTGCCAATACCTGCATTGTTAATCAGTATATCTAAAGTAGAGAATTCGCTGATTACCGTAGAAAACATCTCTTTAACGTCCGTACTGCTTGAGACATCTGCTCTTACGGCTATCGCCCGTCTACCCATCGATTTTACCTGTCTTACAACTTCTTCTGCTTCCTCAAGGTTTGAGTGATAATTTATTGCAACGTCAGCTCCTTCCTCAGCCAAGTAAAGTGCAATGGCTTTTCCAATGCCAGAACTTGCACCAGTTACTAATGCAACCTTTCCAGATAACTTCATTTTCAAAAGCCTCATCTAGATATTGAGTTTTTAGTCTTAAGGATTTTTCGTTGAATACTCGTGCAACATCATAATTATAGAAACAACGTCTAAATTATTTATTGTATTTATATGTTCTAATGATAAGTCAAAACGTAAAAGACCTTTCTCTATGGGGTCAAATTTTTGGAAGACCTTATTTATGTAATGCCCCTTAAGATGTTTTAAAGCAATTGGCGACATGAAACGCGGATCAATCAAGGGTGTTGTTTACCCTAAGTTTTTATTGTTTCGGACACTAAAGAATAACCGCAGCAGAAGGGATCGAACCTATGCCTCAACATCGAGTGCGAGCTAAAATTAATAAGCCCAAGAAAATGGAGCGGGAATTAGCTTTGGCTCTCAATGAATCGCAAAGACGTGAGGCTGAGATTTCAGCTCTATTGAAAGCATCAAGAGCAGTTTTGCAAAATAGAGAATTCCCAGAATCCGCTCGAGCAATATTTGACGCTTGCAAAGAACTAACAGGAGCAATTGCAGGCTATGTAGCTCTCTTAAGCGACAACGGAAAAGAAAATATAGTTTTATTTTTAGATTCTGGCGGACTTCCTTGTACAGTTGATCCTTCGCTTCCTATGCCTATCCGCGGACTTCGCGCTGAAGCCTACAACTCTGGGGAAGTGGCGATTGAAAATGATTTCCCGAAAAGTGAATGGCAAAAATTCTCACCTAAAGGTCATGTGCAACTCAATAACGTAATGTTTGCGCCGTTGAAGATTGAACAGAGAACAGTCGGAGTGATTGGGCTAGCAAATAAAGAAGGCGGATTCACCAAACGGGATGCTGAAATGGCGATGGCGTTTGGAGAACTTGCTTCGGTTGCCTTAGCAAACAGCCAAATGTTTGAGATGCTGGAAGAAAATGAAAAAGAGTTGAAGATGCACTCTGAAAATTTGGAGCGGCTTGTTGAAGAACGAACTAAAAAACTTAAACTTAGCTCTTTATATGCTCGAAATCTTATTGAGGCAAGTCTTGATCCTCTGGTAACAATCAGCGCTAAGGGCAAAATTACTGACGTCAACAAAGCTACAGAACTCGCAACTGGGTGCTCAAGAAAGGAGTTGATTGGCAGTGACTTCTCAAACTACTTTATAGAACCTGAAAAGGCTGAACTTGGTTATAAACGAGTTTTCACCGAGGGAGTCGTGAGAGATTACCCGCTTGCAATCAGGCACAAGAATGGACGAATTATTGATGTCTTATACAATGCTACAGTTTACAGAAATGTTTCTGGCGAAATACAGGGTGTTTTTGCAGCCGCTAGAGATATCACTGAACAAAAGAAGGCTGAAGAACGGTCCCAGGAAGCAGCGAAGAGACTAAAAGATTCTGAGCGGTTAGCTGCCATCGGTGCTACGGCAGGCATGGTTGGGCATGATATTCGCAATCCTTTGCAAGCTATTATTAGTGATGTTTATTTAGCTAAGACAGAATTAGCTTCGATTCCAGAGAGTGAAGAGAAAATAAATGCGTTAGAAAGTCTGAAAGAAATTGAAAAGAACACTGATTACATCAACAAAATTGTAGCAGATCTGCAAGACTTTGCAAGACCCCTTAACCCTCAGGAAGAGGAAGCGGACATAAAACTCATAATTGATGATTTACTGTCAAAAAACGGATTGCCTGAGAACGTCAAAGTTAGCGTCAAAGTAGAAAGTGATGCAAGCAGAGTTTTTGCTGATTCTTCGTTCATAAATCGAATTATGTATAATTTGGTTACTAATGCCGTTCAGGCGATGCCTAATGGTGGCGACCTAACTATTCATGCCTTCAAAGAAGCAAACGATTTCATGTTGACAGTTAAAGACTCAGGTGTTGGCATACCTGAAAAAGTGAAAAGCAAATTGTTTTCGCCAATGTTCACAACTAAAGCGAAAGGTCAAGGCTTTGGCTTGGCAGTGATTAAACGAATGACTGAAGCATTGGGTGGCGACGTATCTTTTGAGAGTCAAGAAGGCAAAGGAACGACTTTCACTGTAAGTTTGCCCCAAAAAACAGGGAAAGTTACCAATAAGGTCTTCCACGGATTGGGCACCGTAGAATAAGACAACCCATAATTTATTTTATGTTTCTTATGTGTTCTGATGATTAGCCAAAACTCATGACCTTCTTTCCGACATACCCCAGTTTATGGAAACCCTTAGTGCGAATTATACCATTGCTCGATTTTCCGTGCAACTCGCTCTGAGTAACCGGCTTCAATTAGCATCTGGGTGAACTCTTGCTTGCTCAAACGCTTCATCCCCAAGTATCTGAAGTATTGATTTATAATAAGCATGCTTTCGATTTTGTTAGTATATCGTAAAACGCAATATGGCAGCTCAGTTTGGTTTTCAAAAAACGATCACGAGCCTCCACCAATTTGACGTCACTGGTGAGAATATGTTTCGCCAAACTTGGTTAGCACCAGGTTAGTTTTTCATCTTTCTCTTTTTGGCTACGCCGCAAAGTTGCCGCATTTGTCTTGACTCTTTCAAAACGCTTCTGGGAGTTTCGTCGTTCAGCAATTTTTAAGACATCGCTTGGTTTGCTGAATCGTTCGGTTGTGCCGTCGTCGCGTTTACGCTCGACCTTTATGCAGTTATCCACCATGCAGTTTAGCACGCAGGCTCCGCAGTAAACACATAAGTCGTCTATTACGCCGACGTGTCCTGTTCCCCAATATAGCGCGTTGGTTGGACAAGCCTTGATGCATAACCTGCATTGTCCGCCTACACAGGTGAATTTGTTTATGTCGATTTTGCCTTCCTTAAATAACTCTTTGACGCCTGTGGGTTCAAGAAGTTCTTTACGGCGCTGCCGTTTTTCGGCTTCCTCATCAACCTGGCTTTCGCTTTCTTCATCCATCAGGTCGAAGGTAGAAGGCGGTTTCGACGACATATTTAGGAATCACGATTAAGAGTGGGGTTAGCTAAAAATAGGTTTTATGAATTATAATTACTTATCTTACGGTTCGTTTGAATTGATACGGAAAATTTTACTTTTTTAAAGGGTTTTCTGTTTCCATGCAGGTTTATAATATTGGAAAAGTTTACTGTTCGGAAAGAAGGCGACAAATTGTTCCACACCCAAACCTCCAGCAAACCAGTTGCTTCTGGAAGTTCCCGATAGCCGCATAGTGCTAGCCATCATAGTACTTGGAACTTTAATGGGGTCGCTTGATAGCACAATCGTTTTGCTGGCGTTTCCAACCATAAACGATAACCTTCACTCTGATCTCGCAACTTCAATATGGATTATTTTGGCTTACCTATTGGTGATTGCTGTTGCAACTACGCAGATGGGTAGAATCGGCGACATATACGGTCGAAGCAGAATATTCAACGTAGGTTTCATAATCTTTACCGTCGGTTCAGCATTGTGTGGATTCGCCACACACATTTACCTGCTAATCGCCTTTAGAGTAGTTCAGGCTGTCGGGGGAGCCATAATGCAGGCAACCAGCGGAGCCATAATAGCGGACGTGTTTCCGCCACAAGTCCGCGGCAAAGCATATGGCTACAACGCCCTGGGCTTCACCAGTGGAGCCATGCTTGGCATCGTCTTGGGCGGAATAATCACCACTTTCGTAAGTTGGCAGTACATCTTCTTCATAAACATACCAATTGGCATAATCGCAACTGCAGTCGGCTTGAAATACATAAAAGACACCCAGAAAAACGCATCGAAGCTTAACCTGCCCGGCATGGGATTACTTGCCACTGCGTTAGTATTGCTATCTTTGGGATTGGTGAATTTTGCCGCAGAAGGAATCAGCACATCCAGCATCACTTTAGCGGTGATAGGAGCAGTACTGATTCCAGTGTTTTTCTGGTATGACCACAGGCTCAAAAATTCCCTGATAGATTACGCAGCCCTAAAAAACAGGATTCTTCGAAACGCGATTCTCTCAGCATTCTTTTTGAGCATTGGCTACTTTGCTATTGTATTCCTAGTTATCATGTATTTGCAGGGTATAAGAGGGCTATCGCCGTTGGATGCTTCGCTGTTGCTGGTTCCTGGGTATGTAGCGGGTAGTTTTCTTGGCCCAATAATGGGCAGACTCAGCGACAAGTACGGCTCAAGAGAAATAGCTACAATCGGAGTGTTCTTCTTAGTTTTAGCTATTTTAGTCTACTTGACTATGAGCACCACCTCGCCACTTTACATTGTGCTTTTAGCCTCAGCCGTTTCCGGCTTAGGAACCTCCATGTTCTTCCCATCAAACAACAGTGCCGTAATGGCACACGCACGAGCAGGCTCTTACGGCAGTATTTCAGGATTACTCCGAACAGTCCAGAACATTGGGTTAGTGGGAAGCTACGTCTTAGCCATCTCGGTTGCAGCGGCCTCTGTTCCACGTCAGGTGGCATTTGAAGTCTTCATAGGAACTTCCAGCCTTTCAGGAGGAGTAAGCACCTCATTCCTCGGAGGCATACACAATGCATTCTATGCTTCAATAGGAATCCTTGTCATCGCAGCTGTTTTGTCGTATTTTAGGGGAAAAGAGGTACGCAAAGAACAGGAAAACCCTAAAACCTAATACCACCAAACTGATAACTGGACATACCAGTAAAACTAATAGCTGGAAGTGATGACTTGAGCAAACTAAAATTCGGGATTTTTTTACCCTTCTATGCATTCCAAGCCAAAAGTCCAGCTGAATATTTTGAAACCCTAAAAAACATCGTTTTAGAAAGTGAACGCTTATGCTATGATGCGTGTTGGCTGGATGACCATTTAATGTATAATGACTGGTCGATTCTTGAGCCATGGACAACCCTCTCTGCGCTTTCTCAAATAACCAACAAGATAAGGCTGGGAACCATGGTCACCTGCAACGCACACAGAAATCCTGCTCTGCTAGCAAAAACCGCCGCCACACTCGACAATCTCTCCAAAGGCAGATTAGAGTTGGGCATTGGAGCAGGCATCCAAGAGCAGGAGCACACCTCTTATGGATTCGATTTCCCAAAGCCGAGCGTAAGAATAGAGCAGTTGGGTGAAGCTTTAGAAGTAATAACTCTGCTGTGGACAAAGAAAAAAGCGACCTATCAGGGCAAATATTATTCTCTCAAGGATGCGGTCTGCGAACCAAAACCCATCCAGACACCACATCTACCCATCACAGTCGGCGGAAGCGGAGAAAAACACGCACTCAGAGTCACCGCCAAATACGCGGACAGGTTTGACTGGGGATTTCTGCCATCACTTGACGAATACAAACATAAACTTGGGGTTTTAAAGAACCACTGCAAAAGCGTTGGTAGAGACTTTGGTGAAATAGAGAAGTCATGTTGGCCAAGCGGGCAAATCCTTGTTGCAAAAGACCCAGATGAGTTGAGCCAAAAAATAGCCAAGTTTAAACCCTCGAACATAGGCTTAGAAGAATTCAAAAAGAGTACTTTAGCTGTAACACCACGGGAATGCCAAGAGCACTTGCAGGTTTACATGGATTTAGATGTATCTTATTTTATGTTGTACTTTGCTGACTTGCCAAGTCTTGAAGGATTAAAATTGTTTGCCAAAGCCGTTATCAACAAAATATAGCTATAGGTCGCCTCGGGCAATGTGGGATAACTCGTGGATGATGATTTCGTCTAGGGTATGATAGGGGTTTTCTCTAACTAAAATGATGAAATCGGCTTTGTCATTTTCTTCACCGTTAAACACAC
Source organism: Candidatus Bathyarchaeota archaeon (assembly GCA_963777155.1). Classification (GTDB taxonomy): domain Archaea; phylum Thermoproteota; class Bathyarchaeia; order Bathyarchaeales; family Bathycorpusculaceae; genus Bathycorpusculum. The sequence continues at coordinate 1,573 of CAVZPM010000015.1, read as the reverse complement.
AGGCATCAGTACCCTTGGTTGAAAGAGGCCTACCCCACTCCTCGATTTCTCGGAAACCATCCTCTATACAATGGCGTTGTTTCAAGGCACGATTAAAATCATCATCGCTCAGTTTTAGTGCCTTTACTTTGGGAAAGGGTTTGAGAGACAGCGTCTTCCATGCAGCAATGAGCTTGTTTTTGGGAATACGCGTTCCTTTCATCTTGATGCCTTCGACTAAAACCATACAAATCTCTGTTTATTCTATTTTTCTGAAAAAGAGACTAGCCGCTTGAGGACAAGTCGATATAAAGATAAGGGTTATTGGTGGTTTTTGTTGTTGTAGTCGGTTGTTAAGACATTCATTGCGCTCAGTACTGCTTCTATGCTGGCTTTAACTATGTCTTCTCGGACGCCCAGAGCGGTGACGGTTCGGTTACCCTTACGCATGTGAACGACGACTTCAACCATTGCGTCTGTTCCGCCTGTGATTGCTTTGACGTTGTACTGCTCCAACGTTATGGGTTCAGTTTCTTTGATTGCGTCTTTAACGGCGTTTATGGTTGCATCGACTGGTCCAACTCCGACTGCTGTGCCCCAAACATCTCTGCCGTTCAACCTTAAGCGAACTGAAGCTGTCGCCGTAACCTTGTCGCCGCCAACGAACGTCATTTCTTCAAGCTGGATTGGTTTAGCTCCTCCCAAGCCCATAACGGTTTCAGCGATTGCTAAAACATCGGCGTCCATAACTGTTTTGCCTTTGTCACCTAGTACTTTGATGCGTTGGAAAATCTCTTTGAATTGTGTCTCAGTGGGTTTTAGACCCATGTTGGAGAGGTCTGCTCGTATGGCGTTTGAACCTGAATGTTTGCCTGCTGCAATGCGTCGTGTGCACCCGACTAGTTCTGGGGCAATCGGCTCGTAAGTTAATGGGTTAGAGAGAACTCCTTGGGTGTGGATGCCTGATTCGTGTGTGAAAGCATTTTCGCCCACGACTGCTTTGTTGGGTTGCACATGAACACCTGTTAACCGTGAAACCAGCTGGGATGTCCCATAGAGCATCTCGGTTTTGATGCTTAGGTCCAATTTGTAGAGCGAACGCAGTGTTATCACTATTTCTTCCAATGCAGCATTGCCTGCGCGTTCACCCAAGCCGTTGATTGTTGCGTGGCACTCTTCTGCGCCTGCTCCTAATGCAGCAACTGTGTTTGCAACTGCCATGCCGAAGTCGTTGTGGCAGTGTACGGCTATCGGGACTTTTATTGTTTTTTTGAGGTTCTTGAAGAACTCTGATGAACGTTCAGGGGTCAAAATCCCAACGGTATCGCATGGAGTTACTCTGTCAACACCGGCATCTTGCGCTGCCAAGAATACTTTGCTGAGGTAGGTAAAGTCTGAGCGTGTAGCATCTTCAGCTAATAGCTCCACCTCTAAACCGTGCTCTTTAGCGTAACAAACAAGTTCCTGGGTTGTTTTAAGAATTTGTTCGCGTGTTTTGCGCAACTTAACCTCAATATGCAAATCAGAGGTTGGAATAATCATCGCTACACCCGAAGCACCACTTCTAAGAACTGCGTCAACGTCGTTTTTGGTG
>CAVZPM010000014.1:0-37485 GCA_963777155.1 Candidatus Bathyarchaeota archaeon | reverse complement strand
ATTACCTGTGCTGTAGACTTGGGAATTGTTAGGGGGAGCTGCAACGGAAAAGTGAGTAGGGGGTATGGTAGAAAAGTTACCAGAAAACTTGTGCCTTCTATGTTTTGGTTTTTAAACGAGTCGAGGTTGATTATACTTTTGAGCTGAGAAAATGTCCGCAAAAACACTGGGACCTTGTACCCTAAAGTGATAGCGAGTTTTTCCTCAATTTTTGACTTCACGTCTTGAGAGTCAGTAGAATCAGTCTCAAAAACAACGTTTCCACTTTGCTTGTAGGTGAAAACGTTTTGAAAACCTAGAGAGCTGAAGGTGTCTTGTAGTTTTTCTTTAACAACTATGTGACCGCCAACATTAATTCCCCTCAAGAAAGCTACGAAGCGAAACATACAAGATTGTGATTCAAAAGTCCTAATTAAATGCTGACTAAACGAATCTAGAACCAAATATCAGTGTTAAGAATCTATGAAAAGTAGCTCCATTGGCTTTTTGCTGCCAGTGAAATGTCGGAAAGGGGTATTTTGCTCTAAGGCAGAAATACTTAATTGTTGCATTAAACTCTAACAGAATTGACCAAAAATTTTCTTTGAGATTTCATAGAAATTTTGGGTAAAAGGGGTTAACGGTTGCAGAACGATTACGCCATCCAAACAATGAATTTGACAAAAACATACAAAACCAAACCCCTCAACAGCAACCTTTTGCACCGTAAAACCTTCTCAGTAAACGCCGTCGACAACCTCAACCTCAACATAAAAAAAGGCGAACTCTTTGGACTCCTTGGACTCAATGGGGCAGGCAAGACCACTCTCGTTAAAATACTATGCACCCTGTTGCCCCCTGACTATGGAACCGCCACTGTAAACGGCTTTGATGTTGTCAAGGAGCAGATGCGAGTAAAACGGTCAATCGGCACTATTTTCAGCGTTGGTGAACGCGGCTTCTTTTGGAGGTTAAGTGGCTACAGCAACTTGGAATTCTTCGCGGCCATAAACAATGTTCCCCGAAGTGGCAGACAACGAAGAATCATGGAGGTTTTGGAGCTCGTAGGAATGCAAGAGAAGGCATTTGAGATTTTTCAGAAATATTCAGGCGGCATGAAAAGAAAACTTGCCTTAGCGAGGGCTTTGCTGGCTGACCCACCTATTCTTTTGTTGGATGAGCCAACTACAGGATTGGATATTACTTCGTCAAGAAATATCAGGGACTTTATAAAAAACGATCTCAGCAAGAAACATGGCAAAACCATCCTCTACACCACCCATTACATCGAGGAGGTTTCCCAAATGTGTGACCACGTAGGCATAATGAACAAAGGCAAAATTATCGCTTTAGACACTCCCGATGCGCTCAAGGCTATGACGAAGAAGGGTGAAGTCGCCGACATCATAGTCAAGAACATGTCTGAGGCACAAGTAAATAGTCTGCGGGGTTTGGCTGGGGTCTCGGGTCTAGCTTCAGAAGTGCAGGATTCAGTTCTTGGGCAGACGCGTCTTCGGGTACGTTTAGAGAACATGGATGCGTTACCGATGGTGCTTGATTTCTTTTTCCGCGAAAAAATCAAGCTTATTACTTTTCGGCAGGAGGAACCAACGTTAGAAGACGCATTCATCGAGTTAACGGGAACTGGTGCAAGCAGATGACGTTGACGCAGGAACTGGACAAAATCTACTACTTCATGAAACGCGACATCATCTCGTTCTCGACCTATAAAACAAACATAGTGCTCAGCGTAGTCAGCGCGCTCTTTGGGGCACTCTCATATGCGTTCTGGGGCGCAAACGCCTCCATGCCGAGCGTTCAGAATCTCGGTATGCCAGTTGTAACTTACCTGCTGATTGGGCTTGCCTTTAACACGTACCTATCTCAGAGCCTCACGCTTGTTCAGCGAACCATCAACCCATGGAGCCTAGAGGAAGTGCTGGTTTCCCCGACTGGACTGGTAACTTTTATTGTAGGCAGCTCGCTTTGGGGTTTCATCTGGAGCACCCTTGTCATTGTAATTTACCTGTCGGTGGGTGTGTTCGCCTTCGGTGTAATCCTAAGCGTCAACATCATCGGAACCATCATAGTTGTGGGACTGGGAATTGGAACATTCATCGGGTTCAGCATGATAGGCGCTGGAGTGTTGATCTTGACAAAGCAAGGCGACCCCGTCACCACAATCATAACACTAGCGACAAACCTGTTTGGAAACGTACTCTTCCCAATATCCGTGATGCCGCTTCCCCTTCAAATAATCAGCTTCTTTGTGCCACAATACTACTTCTTCACCTGCATCCGACCCATGCTGATTGGCCAAGCAATAACGACAATTCTGCCAGACCTTGCCAGTTTTGGGCTTGATGTGCGCCATAATTCTGCCTGTCGGCTACTTGGCTTATACTTGGTGCCTGAAAACCGCGAGGAAAAACGGAACCCTATCATGGTTCTAGACATTTTTATTTTACTTGTTTAATTTATCGGATAGGATTTTCTGGAAATTAACTTCGAAAGCAGCCGCGGGGTTCTCAAGTTTCCATGCTTCAAGCGCTAAGGGATTAATCTTCGCCGACAACGCCAACTTCTACGCCGCCAACGATGACTTTGCCGACTCTACCATCAATGAAGCTTGGATGAATAGTTTCTTTTATTTGCCATTCCACGCCGAAATTAGCCATAAACGAATCTAAAGCAGATTTGATTTCGCTAAAATTCGCGTTTGGATGAGTTGTTGCTGCTGCTAGCCAGTCTTCGTCGCGTGTTTGGGTTTCCCGTGTTTCGTCGGGCAAGTGTTATTTTGCCGAGTTCAAAGATTTTCTGGGGAAACTCTACGGATTGGTTGATGCTTAGGAACTCCATGAGGCTTGGAAGAAGCCAGTTGCGCAGGCAGGTCATGGTCACTATTTTGGGGTTGGATAACTCAATGATTTTTGTTGGGCTCGGCGTTCATTTTTCTGAAGAGGTTTTCTGGGTTGGTTAATGTAGTGTTGAGGGTTTCTTGGTAGCCAAGTCCAACCATCAGTTCCCGTGCCACATCGATGAATCGTTGGTCAGGTTTTGCTGCACCGGTTGTTGGGAAGTTCACGCCAAATAGGCTCGATGTTATTGTAGCCATAGGCGATGGCGACATCCTCGATTATGTCCACTTGATGCATAACGTCAACGCGGTAACATGGAACCAAAACCGTCATAGCTTCATCAGAAATGTTCTCCACGCCCAACCCAGCCGTCAACAACAAATCAGCAATCTCTGTGGCATTCAACTTTAAGCCCAGAAGGCGGTTTGTGTCCTCACGCTTAAACTGAAGGGTTTACTGTCAAAGTTTGGCGTAACCACGGTGCCTTCGGTGTAAACGGATTTTTCTGGGTAATGGATAGTTGCGCCGAAAGCTTTTCCTCCACGGTCAATAAGCGCCAAAGTAACCAGGTTCAGAGTGTTTAGGACTGTTTTGTGTACGGTTCCTGTGACTTCGACTAGTAGGTTGCGGGATTCCTCGGTGATTTTGCCCAAATCGTTAGAGTTTATGATTGGCGGGAACGAGAGAACTTTGCCTTCGCTGTCAAACAGCATCGGATAAAGAAGGATTTTTCTTAACGATATGACTGTATTCGACGCCCTTTGGGTGCTGCTTCAGGATTTCGTCTAAACTCATTTTTTCGCTAAAACCCAACGGCACAAACTCTACTTCTTCGGGCTTAACAGCTGTGTACTCGATTGGCGGCTTAATCAGATCCAAATTGTAGATGCCGATCGAGGTTTTCTGTCTGCTTCTACCGTGGGTTTGGTCAAGTTTATCCTGCAGGTGCATTATGCCTTTTATAACGTTGTCTGATAGGTGGATGTCTTTGATAACTGAGCAGCAAATGTAAGGGCGAATATTGAAAAGTTTGGCGTCTACGTTGACTTCGACGGCTGATTTGCCAACTGCATACTGCTGTAATCCTTTTGAGCGGTTTAGGTACCCTCGCAATGCGCGGCTTAAGCCTTCAACACTCCAAAGGTCAGCTCTTGCAGTATCTTTCATTTCAATGCTGACTGAGCCTTCTTTTTGGTCAAACGCCTTAACTTCGCCCTTAACGAAAGCAAGGATTTCGTCGAGTTTCTCCATGTCTCCGTTAAGTGTCACACCAAGCAAACGTTCCAGTTCAGTATAATCTACATCGATTGTGGGCATCTATGTCACCTGTTTTCTCCGTAGCCAACCGAGGTCTTGGCTAAAAATCATGCGGATATCCTCAATGCCTGCACGCATCATAAACAAGCGGTCAACACCCAAGCCCCCAAGCAATCACAGGCTCCTTAACGCCAAGCGGCAAGGTGACTTCGGGACGGAAAATCCCTGAGCCGCCAAATTCTACCCAGCCATAGCCTTCTTTGTAGGCGCTGAGTTCCACGCTGGGTTCGGTGAAGGGGAAATAGTCGGGTTTGAAGCGGATTTTGTCTGCGCCAGCGATTTCCATCGCAAACTTGCCCAGGACGCCAAGGAGATCTTTTAGGTTGAGGTTTTTGTCGATTACAATGCCTTCAACCTGGTTGAATTCGGAGAGGTGGGTTTTGTCGGTGATTTCTGGTCGGTAAACCCGTGCGATGGAGAAGTGTCTGCTTGGAACTTCGAAGTTGCCTGTTTCCAGGGTTCGGGCGCTAAGACACGTGCCGTGTCCACGCAGGATTAACCGTTGAGCGGCTGCAAGCGAATATTTGTATCCCCATCCGGTCGAACCTGTTTTCCAACCATTTTCATGGGTTTCTTTTACATGTTCAAGCGCTTGGGCATGTTTGGTTAATTCCCCATTTCGTGGGTCCTTTATGTAGTAGATGTCTGAGGGTTCCCGTGCTGGATGGTCCTGTGGCACATAGAGAGCGTCAAAATTGAAAAATGCCGTTTCTACAGCAGTTCCAGTCATCTCTTGGAAGCCCAACTGAACAAGTTTGGCACGGACTTCATCAAGAAACTGTAAATAAGGATGCTTCTTTCCAGAAAAAGTCTTTGACACAGGCGCTTCAATATTGTATTTCTGCAGTTTAACCTCTTTCCATTTCCCCGTAATTATAAGATCAGGGGTTAGCTGAGTGACTTCTGGGGGAGCAATTGTAGCTTGGGCTGTGGCTCTTTTGCCTTCGGAGGTGATTTGGATGGTACGAGTAGTTTTTAGTTCGACGGTTAAGAGTTTTCGTTTTTTAAGTTGTTCAGTCACTTGCTGGAGATCTGGGCTGAGGTCATCAAGGCTTTCTTGTTTCTTTTCTATCAGGTGTTTTAGGAGGGTTTCGTCACATCCTTCAGGAATAACAGTTTGGTGAAGGAGAACTTCGGAGATTTGAAGAGTGTTTTTTTGCGGCGTGTAAGTTGCCCATTTCTTTCTGATAACCCAGCCAAGTGCAATCTGAATAAACTGCTCTTCAAGTCCTGCTTGTTCCGCAGCTTTTTTAAGGTCTGCTATTCCACCCAGTTCTGCGGTGACGAGGACAAGTTTGCGTTCTGGTAGGCCATCCTTGGCGTATTTTTCGCCCTCTGGCGTTAGTTTGATTATGGTTTGGATTTTTGCGTGAATGGTAACAAATGTTTTTTCTTGTAGCGTTAGAGCTGTGCGCATTACGGCTGAATCTTGGATTCCGCAGGTTTGGATAAGTTGGTCAACGGTTGCCTTCCCGCCGAGTGTTTCCAATGCTGAAAGGAGTTGTTGTTCTTGGGTTCTTAGTTCAGCCATCAGGGTTTGCCCTTCCACGGAGGTGAATTTGCTTACTGGATAGTTGCCACGCAAATAAAAGCATGCTGATAAACCCAGTTCGACTATCTTGAAAAAAACCATAATCTCCTTTTATGAAGTCGGATTGCATTGAGTTAGGGCGGTACGATCTCTCAGGTACCCTATATTTCATGCAAAGTTATTACATGAAATCAGTTCCAGATAAAATCGATAGGGTAGAATAATCTAAGGATACATCAGTAAAGCGGGTTTTAGAATCTAAATTATTTGGATTTTTTTGTCGATTGAATTGTAGACGTTTTTCTCGATTGTGCGTTTTAGGCTGCTGATTTTATCCTTAGCTTCTTTGTAGGCGTTTTCTTTAACAGTTTCATGGGTTTCTACGCTTGTTTTCCTAGCTTTTAGCAGGTTAACCTGTTCCATGAATTGGGTTAGACTCTGATTTATTTCATCCATCTTCGCCGACGCCAACAACTGTTCTTTATTGGTTGCCATCTCTGCGCATCGAAACTGCAGTTTCGCCAAAGAATCCTTATGCAGAATCTCAGCTACGGATTCTGTCGCTTTCCGAGCCTTATCAGGTTTTAACTTTAACTTATCCTCAGCTAGCAACATCTTCGAGTTTTTGCAGGATTTCTTTAAGCAGTGGATAACCCGGTTTCTCCGATACCAATGTTTCAAACGGCTTCTCCAAGTACTGATTTATCTTGTTTAGTTCGTCTGGTGTAATTCCTCCGCCACCGCCACCTGTGGCTAAGGCTTGCATTTTAATGAAGGGTTTCTGCAAGTGCCTAAGTTCATGCTTTAACTCGTTGCTTAAGGATTCGATTTCGCAATTAACCATGTTGAGCTTGTCGATTGGTCCTTTGCTTTTGAGTTCGTTTATTTTTTCCTCTAAAACGGCTATGTCCTGCTCGATTGGTTTGCGTTCATTCTTTATGTTTTCTTTTTCTTCGCCAAGTATTATTAACTGTTTTTCGACGTTTTGTAGCTCATTAATTTGCTGCAGAGCTTCTTCCAAAGTCTTAGTCTTAACATATTCTTTGGAGACGTAATCGTTTAGGGTCGTGTAAGCTTGTTTGGCACGTTCATAAATGGCTAAGAATTTTCGTCTATCCATAATGAAGAAGGGTGAGATTCGTGGAAACCAGTTCTTGATGTCAATGTCTGTTACAATCATGACTTTCTGGGTTTCTTGGACATACCGACTTAGGCTCTCATAAGAGACTTGTTCAGGAGGGCTAAGTTTTTTGAGGCGATCGAGGAATAGTCGGGCGAGCTTGTTTAGGGCTCTGGCGCGGTTGTAGACTTTCATGTTCCTTTTTTCTATCTCTTTGGAACTGATGTCGAAGAGCATTTTGCTGACATCTGCGACTGCTTGGAGTGAAGTGTTCATGTCGTCGCGTAGTTTTTTGGCTTGTGCATGTACGGGTGTGAGGATGGAGCTGGTTTGGTTTTCAAGCCAACGTTTCACTTCGCCTGAAGATGAGAATTTGTAGGGTTGTTTCCGTCAACGCTGCTTCACTGTACTACTTTAATTGTTGGCTTGTTTATCAATTTTAGCCCAATTCAATAACTCTTTTTTGGGTAATTACTCTTAAATAGGTAACAAGAGACTGAACACAAACAACGAGGAACAAACATTGAACACCAAAGCCCTCTCACTAATAATAGTCTTTACAGCCCTAGCAGCTAGCCCTAAACATTTATGGACCAAAAATCCCCTTCCCATTAGAGCCATTCCTATATTTCCAACTATGGGAAATTCCTATAGTCATCAGCTTTCCTCATGGTTGGACCCAAATCCGGAATAATCGTGTAGCATAATCAACACTCTTATTTTGCTGGTTATTTTCCCAGGCGCTTACCTACAGGACCATTCTACAACTTTGCAGCCGTGATGGCGATGTTTCTTGGAATCTACTTGCCATACTGGTTTGCAAAGCGAGGTTGCAAAACTGAAAACTTCGGTACACTACTTAAAGAAACACCTTGCGTTATTCAGCTTGTCAGCAACAGGATATGGGAATCTGCCATTGCGCGTTCTACTGTTACTGTTATCAATTACTTTGCGTTGCAGCAGCCCTACCCAATTGGTTTTTCGATGCCTCAAGAAGCAGTATTGGCATTCTTGCCTTTAGGTGCCATCTTCAACGCAATAGTGGCACTCTACACAATACCGATTGGCAATTATGGCGTAACAGTCTGCGCGTAATGTCGCGAGCAAAATGCTACAATAGAAAAAGAAAAATTTAGAATCCTAAGGATTCTGCCAATACCTTAGGGTTTATTTTTCCCGCTTTGAAGGTTTTTCCTGTTTTTGCATTATTAATCATCAGCACAGCTGGGGCGAATAAGCCGTGGTCGATTTTGTAGAAGTCTTTGTCGGCTTCGCGGAAAATCTGCAGGAACGGCTTGCCATAGTCTTTGGATGCCATTGATGGGGCTTGGTTAACGATGTTTTGCAGTGCTGCTTCATCGTCGTAGTCAACGGTGAGATAGACTGTTCCGCCGTAGAGGATGGCGTCGTTGGTTCGTGCCATGGCAACGTCGAAGTCTTTGCCGACTGGTGGAATTGGAGCGTAACCCATCGCGTAACGGATAACTTTGGGGCTTAATCCGAGGGTTTTTAGTTTGTGAATGCCCACTTCAACAACTCTGCCTGCGACCTGTGTTAAACCTGCAATGCTTGCAGTTGGAGCAACAACCACAATCAAGTTGGCTGCAGAAACGCCGCTGGCGGTGGTCACTTTTTCGATAAGCGTGTCAGAGGGCAAAACGTTGCTTTCCAAGGTAATAACCGCTTTGTCGCTTTGGTCTTTGTAGCAAAGTTCCTCATAGAGGTCCTTGGGTTTTAATGCTAAAGCGCGCACTGGACCTGAACCGATGGCTATGGAGCCGTCTGGTTCTTTGATGCGCCAACCCGCAAACTGTGAACCTAACATGGCAATCGCCGGATGATCTGACGAAACAGTAATCGAGGGAAAAGTTAAGTCGCCGTAGGTCTTGAAGCCCAATTGAGCTTTTCCAGCGCCACCCAAGCAGAGTTCAGTCAGTTTCTTACCTGCTTGAAAACCGCCCGGAGCATTTACGCCTGCATCGATGATTGTGGCTCCAGCAGCGGATTTTGAGACTGTTACACCATAGAATTCTGGGTTATCGATAAATTTTTGAGCTTTTTCCCAAGCCATTTGGTTTATGCTTAGTGCTTTACCCATAAACTTTCACCTTTAGAGTATCTTTGCTAGCGGGTTTTTAAATATTAAAGGTAACGCTGGGAATTATGGCATGTTAGGGTCTGTATCCGTTAAGGGTGCAGAGTGCCAGTGCTGCCGCCGTTAAGTCGGCCGTAGTACCGGGGTTGGTTGAGTTGCCTTTTACTCGGAGTTTTCTGTCGAATGCAGAAAGATTTTGTTTTCCTTTTGCAGTTTCTAAGCCACCAAGCTCCAAAATTGCCTTTGCTTCTTGCGATACTTCAACGGCTTTTTCTTTACCCACTTTGCGGGCGATGAAGGTGTCAGGATGTTCTGCGAGGATTTTTAGGAAAGTGTGTACGACTGCTGTGTTCAGCGGTTTGGTTTCAAGTTGCTTCATCAGGTAAGGGTAGGCTAAGTCGAAAGTTATTTGGTAATTGTTGACCCATTCGAAGCAGATATTGTCGTATCCTTGGGCGATTTTGAAAACCTCGAACAACCCTACATTCTCTTTAAGCAGCCGCTCTTTAGAAGATGGATCGGAAACGTCAAGGTCGGGTGCCTCGCCAAGCCCGCTGGGGCTGGCAATATCCACAGCTTCATAGAGGTGAACTGAATCCCAAGCAGTAGTCGACTTAACAACTAAATCGATGTTTTTCCGCATTTGGGAAAAATCAAAAAAATGATTTTCTTTCATTGGAGTCATTCCTGCAGCAACCGCGATGGGAACAAACAGCATTACCGTGCCAAGGATTGTGTTTCCGCCCTTCTGCCAAGCATTGATATCTGTGGCGCAGTCTTTGATGAGCTTTCCTATTCCTATCTTGCCGACTTCAAGTTTTTTCTCAACGACCGATGTCCCAAGGTAAGCTGCTTCCTGAAAATCTGGACCTGCCGCAATGGCTGAAGCTAAAAAATGCTCGACTCTTGTTCCCTCAAAGCTTGATGTGAAGCTAACGTTGCCTGGTTTTTGGCTGCTGACTTCTAGCATTATCGCTAGTTGAAGGCATTGCGATATGTATTGGGCTTTTTCGCAGTTGTTCATTTGGATGTGCTCTGGTATTTTGGTTTAAAGAAGGTTTATTAAAGTTTTGAAAACTACATGCCTTTGATTTGTATGAAACCGCGCGAAGGCGACCTAATCAGGACTAAAAGCAACGTGGTTTTCGATGTTAAAGGCTTGGTTCACCCGCCAAACAAGGTTATTGCGTTTCCACGCTTCATTCCTTCACCGCAAGGAACAAGGCAAGGCAAAGATGCACTGTACGGCAAAGTCTACAGCTTGGGTGACCGCTTCAAGTACCTGCAGGAGAATCATCCTAATCTCATAGTTTTTGACCGCGTATTTGGGGAAACAATGTGCGAGGTCCCAATAGAAGAAATCGCGGAACATTACCAACCGACAGAAAAACTTGCAGAACTACGTAAAACCAAAAACCTCACCACCCTCGAAAGCAAGGCGCTTCAGCTTGCAACAACGCTGAAAGAAAAAGCAGGTATCCCATGGAGCGCAATTGGTATTTCTGGTTCGATAATGGCAGGGTTAACAACTGAGAAATCTGATATCGATCCATTGGTTTATGGGGTAGAGAATAGCCGAAAAGCCTACGTTGCCCTACAAGAACTGTTAGAAGAGGCTGACTCTGGCTTCAAACCCTACAGTCGAATGGAGCTCCAAACGCTCTTTGACTTCCGTTCGAAGGATACACAGATGAGCTTCGAAGACTTCGAGATGGTTGAAAACCGAAAAGCTTTCCAGGGCATGTTCATGGGAACCGACTATTTCATACGCTTTGTGAAAGATTGGGCGGAAACTGGGGAACACTATGGTGATGTGCGCTATACTAACAGTGGCTATGCAAAAATAACCGCCAAGATTGTTGACGATTCTGATTCACTTTTTACGCCTTGCACCTACAGTCTCAGGGATGTTGTAGTCATTGAAGGATCAAAACTGGTGCCGATAAAGGAGATTGTTTCATTCCGCGGCAGGTTCTGCAAACAAGTACCCACAAATCAACAGAGAACCCACCACAGTTGAAGTTCAGGGAAAAGTCGAACTCTGCACAGACACCCGAACAGGAGAAAGCCACTACCGCATCATCATCGGGAACAAACCAACAGACTACATGGTTATCCGCAAAACCCAGCCATGAAAAAAGCAAGCCGGGAGCAGGCTTGAAAAAATAGTTTAATAAATTTGGCGCTTAGAAGCGCCTTAAGGGATTTTTTGTATGGTCTCTAATTTGTACTGCTTTCCTTTTAGCTATTGTACATTTAATGAAAGCAGTTGCCAAAGAGCTAACACCGAAAACTCCAACGCTTAGAACTGCTATGTCCATGCATAGTCACCCTTGACTTAGTAGTTCCTATGGTTTAAGTTGGCACTTATTCTACTGACTCTCTTGGCTACATATATTTCAGTTGCTAACGTGCCAATCGCACTTGCGATTAGACTCAAACCGACTATTATTGCGTTTAACATTTTCTTATGTCACCTTTTGGTTATAATGAATAGATGCCCAATTAGATATAAATATAGTTATGATTTGTTCATAATAATTAAGAATTATTGAAATAATCTCACATAAATTGGAATAAATGCTAAACACATGTATTTAGCTCAGGCGTAACTTAGTATGCGCGATTCGATACGCCCATCAACAGACAGAAAAGAAAAGATAAGGGTTTTAGATTTGTGCAAATATCATAAAAGCTATTTTCCGACAAATCCAGATTGAATTGGTTTCCCTTCATTGTTATTTTATTATCCAGTTGGACAAGGTTTTTAGCATACAATACAAATTTAGGTGCAATCATTGAGGACAAAAACTGATGGCTAACCTTGCTCAGGGCGGAAAAGTAGCAAAACGTTCTTTTTTTGTCCAGTTAATGGTTGGTTTTTCAGAATTGATTATGGGTATTTTCACTTTAAGCATTGCCTTAATCGCTGACGGTATCCAATCTTTTGCCGACGCAGGAGTCTCGCTAATAGTCTGGATTGGTCTACGCATATCACGGAGAGCTCCTGATAAAAGATTCCATTTTGGCTACCATCGAGTTGAAACCCTAAGCAGCATATTTGCGGCACTCTTCATGGCAATCATTGGAGGAATTACTCTCTATGAATCCTACCAAGACCTTCTTAACCCCAAAACAGTGATTGACCCACTAGTAGCCTTAATGGTTGCATTAGCTGCAACATTGATTTCATCATTTCTTCTAATATACAAGCGCAGGGCTGCAAAGAAATATGGTTCATTAGCACTTAAAACAGATGCCTCCAACTCGATAAAAGACGTGCTCACTTCCATAACAGCCTTCGTTGGCATCGCATTAAGCGGTTACTTCAATATTCCCCAAACCGACGCAATAGCAGGAATTATTATTTCCTTGTTTGTTTTCACAATGGTTTACCCTATTTTAAAAGAGGCATCTCTTGTTTTACTTGATTCATATCATTGTCCAGAGACTATAGCGGCAATCGAAGACATCGCGAACAGTATAGCGCATGTAAAGAAGGTTCACAGCATTCGAATGAGACAGCTTGGTTCTTATTTAATCGGTGACATGCACATTGCACTAAGCAACGATATGACTGTGGAAGAGGCACACGCTATTGCCTCACGAATCGAGGACCGAACAATAAAGGAATTTGACGAGATTATCGAGATGAACGTGATAATTGAACCTTATAATCAATCAAAGTAAAAAGTTGCTAAGTACGTAAGTTGCATTGGGTTGTATTAAGTTCTCTTAATGTAAGTTCTAGATTTTTCTTCAAGTCGCTAACGTAGAGTGTTCTTTTCTGGATTCCTTTTTGAACTGCTCCTGCGACTATGAAGCCTGTCCCGATTATTTCGCCTACTGGTGAAGGGTCAGGAAACATAATGCATGCTACACCTATTTTTATTAGATTGGATTTATTGCCTTCTCGCCATAACTTTTTAGTCTTCGCAGTCTCTTTAGCGGTGGTCTTTAACGCTTTTTGAAGTTCTGAATAACTTTCCGCTAATTCAAACAGAGACTTTGATGCTTGTTTAGCCTTTTCCATTTTTACACCAAATACGTCATGTTATACTCTCGGCATAGAAAAATATTAGGCGATAAAACCAGTCCATATTGAGGTTCTTTTTCAAGAATCCTATAGGAATTATCGATTTAAATTTAAATTTTTCACAAACACAATTAGCGTATTAGCACTAAACAGAGTAAAGTGAAAACAAAATTAAAAAAACCTTTTCAATAGAATCCAGCAACAAAGGAAAGAAAATAAATTAAAAAGTGAAGAAAAACGATGCAAAAATTAATGAGACCTAAGAGAACACCAAACCTCGCTCCACATAAAAGGGTTAAACTTAAACAACTACAAATTCAATACAGTATCTGGGAAGCCTGTTATGCCGCTCGAAGAAAAAGACATGGATAAACTGCTCACCACCCAAATTATCGATAGAAAATTTACTGATTTTTTAAGCAAAATGGAGAAGGGTAAGTATTACTCTCAGGGAGAAATGGCATTTTTAATAGTTGGTAAACCACTTGCAATAGATGAGTCACTTTTGGCCATTGAGAACGTTAATTTCAAAATGAAACTGGAACGGTTTGGTGAGACAGTAGGCGATATTTCTTTTGTCAATTGTGCACTTGAAATTAATCGTGCACTTGGTAAACTTAAAGTCGCGGAAAAAAACAATGACCTCTACTATGCTCTAGTTTAGAATCGCAAAGCGTTTTACTGAGCACATTAAAGAGTGCACCTCCCCTTAAGGGCACACCCCATGACTGGACAGCAACAATAGAAACACAGGGATAAAAAATGAGGGATGAAATAAGCAATAAATTGCCAAGCCCTAAGATGGGAGCTGGATTAATAATTGAAGCCTTAGAAGATAATGATGATACTGATGATACAGTGACCGGATGCTGGAAGCGGGCATCATCTTTCAGAGAGAAACCCAAATTAAACATTTATTCTTAACTGAGAATAGAAACGTTCTATTCTGAAGGTAGAAGCTGTAACTAATCCATTCTAAATACTGAACAAGAACCTTGGAAAAAACCCCGTTCAAGAAAACCAACGTGAATCTCCTGCAAAGAAAAAGTTGTTGCTGCAAATTGCAACCCACATTTTTCTGCGATTTGCAACAATCACGCAGAGTGCTGGATTTTGAGTACCTGTTCATAGTAGCGTGGACAATAAGTTAGTGTTATCTGCAAGAAACTTTCTGATGGCGATTCGACTTCTTCTAGGTTGCCTTCAACAATCACCGTTTCATCCGTCTGTGCCTGCTGTCGGAACTCTTCCATGTAGCTGAAGACCCGTTTTGTTTCAAGCGCCTCTTTGGGGCCAGCTAAGACTTCCAAGGGTTCGATGCCGTAGATTGATGGAATAAATGGCGCTTCATCGTCAGCTGTCACCCGAGCTTTTATTTTAACCCAGCCTTTCTGCACAATGTGGGTTTTTGGATCATATTCGGATTTTATTTCGTTCCAAGCTTTTACGGGTTCAAATTCGGCTTTGATTACTCTACCGCTTTGTTTAGTGTCGTCGTATAAGCCGTAAATCATCTTCCGACGCTGATGCCAAACAAAATCTTTAACTTCAAAATTTTTGAATCGCCAGTCCTTACCCTTCATGGCATCGTTGGATTCGAACTCGTTTCGCAAACCTGATTCTTTATTGTCATACAATTCCGCCATTGTCTGACGCATTTTGGCGTTTTCAGCTTTACCATAAATCGTAAAGTCGATGTCAGAGAACTTTGGGTGATGAAATCCATGAAGCATCGATCCGAAGACACCGAAGCTTTCAGATGGTACGCTTGACTTTTTGGTTGCTATGCCAAGGACACGTTCCAATGCTGCTAGTAAGGGGTCAGTTGGTCCTGCTTTGAGGAGTTCTTGGAGGCGTGGTTGCGGTTGTCTGGCGTCAACGATTAAGTCTTTGGGTACGCCGACGATTTTTATTCCAAGCATTTCATGGTCGATGAGGTATCGTGGGTATTTCTTGCCGATGAGTTTCATGCCTTCATCGTTGTAGAACTTGTAGAAGAGTTCGCGTCTTCCTTCTCTTGGGGCACGAGGGTCTTTTGATTGAAAAATATTGGATGAGGCGTATTCTGCATCGCATATGTAGGCGTTTTGGGGGTGGCTATAGCCAAACACACGGAAAATCATTCCCTCAGCGGTTTGGATGGCGTCGCGGTCGCGAAGTTTCAGATTGGCCATATGTACTCTTCTTCTGAAGTGGCTGTTCCAACAACTACTTGGTAGAAGCTGCTGTTATCCCGGGTTGATTGCGCTTTCTCTAAGGTGCCTGCTGCTTTGATCTGCTGTCCAACTCGGGCAACGTTTCGGTAGCAACCAATGTTTGAGGTGACTTGTATTGGTATTTGTTCGAGGTCAAGTTCACTCTGTGCGTCTGCAGGTATGTAATTGCTGATTTTGTAAATTGCGGGCCGATACATCGTTTCCGTATCGTCGCAAACTGTAGCTGTGAAACGCAGCGGTGCAAGAGGTGTGAAAGTGTAGTCGCCATATTGCGTCTTGATTTCGTCGGATTTCTTTGTGGCATTGTACATCCAGATTTTGCCTTGAAACTTGCCGACAAATTTCCGGGCGGCTTCGATGCGGTTACCTGCTATGTAGCTGAATTTGGCTTCGTTAACCAGCCGTTGAATGGCTTCTTCAACGAGTCGAAAGTTTTGTGAGCCGTAAACTACAAAGTCCATGTCTGATTCTGGAGCATGCATCTCAAGCGCGATTGAGCCATGGATGCCAAAGTCGCTTTTTGCCACGCCAGATTCTTTGCTGACAAGCTCGATAAGTTGGAGTGCAAGTTGTTGGAGGCTATCTGGATTCTTTAGGTCCTGTAGCCATACCAATCTATCTTTTGGGACGAAAACTTGCGCGATTTTCTCCAGCGGTGCCGTGATAAGTTCTTTGCCACGAGTTTCATCATAGAAGAGGTAATCGGGGAAGGTTTTGCGGAAGGCTTCAATGAAGGTTTGGTAGTTTTTGGCTGTGTAGAGTTTTTCGGCGCGGAAAAGCTGGCTGGTTAAGGGGTTTATGCCAAAACGCCAGGTTCTTGTGAGCATCTCTACGTTGAAAAGCCCCCTGTACTGGGCTGGGATGTACTTGAGGAATGCAAAAACTCGGTCTTCAGGGTGTTCGTACCCAAACGTGTTCATTATAAAACCGTCTTTTGTGACAAATGTGTCTCCATCCATAGGAGTCCAAACATCAGCTTCTTCCGTTTTAATACACCGCAAAATAAGGGTGAAACAAATACTAAAAAAGCTATTGCATCGCAATAAACTGAATCTTTACGGTCAGACTCGCCGGGGTTTACTAGAAAAAATCTAAAAAGCCTGATAGTTGTTGCTTCAGTTTGAGACAACATCATTTTATATCATTTAATGATCGTATCGAGTTAACAAGGAAGATAGACTAATCCCCCACGTTAGGCGGGTCTGGCGGCTAATACGCGATAAAACGTTCCCCTCGACTTCTACGCTTTGTCAACGTCGGCACGTGGCTTGGTCCGCTTAATAACCATTTTTGCCCTCAAAAGAACGTGAAGGTTTTTTGGGAAGGCTTTTTAAAACTTGCGCCGTTAGCTTTAGAAGATATGTCTCTAAAAGCCCTTGAAAACACATTTCGCAGCAGGCGGTTTTGGGTTTGGCAAATAGGCGGCGCCCTTATCTATGCTGTTCCCGCAACGATTCGGCTTGCAACGGGCAATGTCCACCTGCCAATTCTAAGTGCGTTTATGCCGCCATGGACAACTCCCTTTGTACCACGCAACATTGTCGAAAAGGTTCTTGTTAACGCTTTTTTTCCCGGAGGGGCAGGTGCAGTGGCTGGCGAAGTGTTCTGGAGAAGCAAAAACCAGCCTCTTAGTAGAAGACAGAAGTACCTTGCACGCCTTGGCGGCGCATGGATACAAACCGCGTTATGGTCACTATTCCAATTCATTGGTTACATACAGAACATCAATGGCTCCTACGGTGGCAACCTCTTTGAAGACCCATATGTTTTCCCACTCAATTTCACGTTGGCCGCGTTTTCTATTTTCACGCCTGATGTGGTAAGTTTCATGAGAAAAAAACTCGTCAATACTTATCATAGGTTACACCTCAAAAAAAGTTAATATTACATTTCCGCTTAGAATCAATGCATGTCTTTTCATGTTAGACGCAAAGAGCGGGAAATCACCGACCAAGACGAGATGCGGCAAGTTCTGAAAAACACAAAATACATTACCGTTGCCCTCTGCATGAACAATGAACCCTATTTGGTTTCGCTAAACCATGGTTACGACCAAACCAGAAACTGTCTCTACTTCCACTGCGCACCCGAAGGCAAAAAACTCGTATACGCACAAGCAAACCCAAACGTCTGGGGGCAAGCAGTGCTGGATTTCGGCGTTACCGATGAGTGCGATTACGTTTACACCTCGGTGCATTTTAGCGGCAAGTTAAGCCTAATCTCGGACCCAACTGAAAAACACCATGCCCTTGAGATTCTTGTGCGTCAGATCGCGCTAAATCCAGAATCAAAATTAGCTAAAATTAAACCTGAAAAAATCGAAAAAACAACCTTGGGCAGAATAGACATTACCTACCTAAGCGGCAAAAAACATCAAGCTACACTAAAGAACCAACTTTAACGTAAAAAAGAGAAAATAGTGGGTTATGGTTGTGCTTTTAGCTTTTTCCAGTCAAGATACGAAACGACCACTAGTATTACTGTCCAGACTGCCCAGAACGCAAACGCAGGGCTGATAAAATACAGTGGCAATGCGATTACACGGTTAGCGACGGATATGGCAATTACTAGCAGCGGAGCCCACGCCCTCTTTTTTAGCAACCCAAACAAAGCAGCAGCGTAAACCGCTGAGACCACCAGCAAAATTATTGTTCCAGCAATCAAGGCATTACCATTGCCTGCAACGGATGCTATGTAGCCTGTATTGAGTGAGGCGTCGCGTGAAGAGGAATTTGCCCACCAGAATGCTACGTTGCCGATGTCGCCGATGATGTTTATGGCGATGAAAAGTATCAGGACTGTATGCAGTTTGCCCAATTTATCTGCCTTTGTCGTCATAGTTTACCGTTTCGTCGTTTTTGATGTTTAAAACTTGCCAATCACTAACTGCCCATTTTGGAGTAGTCTACTTGGTAGACGCGTAGGTCACCATCAGAGTAAACTGTAGTCAAAAACCCAACCGAATCTAAATGTGCAATGCAGTTAAGAGAGTAGTAGCCAGTTTCTTCGTTTCCAACATATACGTAGGAAACGTTGTATTCACGCACTACCGTTGCTAAATCCGCTGCAGTGCCGTTGTAGGCTGAATCGATTTCATGTTCACGTTGCCAAACTTGGTCCAGCGGTATCCCATGTCCGTATGGCCAGTATACATAGGACGACACCCTGACCCGACCGGCAATCATGGTGGGAGGTTCATGGATACCATAATAAGTTAAGAAAACTGCTTTCTGTGGCGTATGGTCTCGAACCCATAAACCAAGATGGTATTCGCTCCAGCTGACCCCGGCATAGTCTGTTCCAACGTTGTATGTGATTACGCTTGCTGTTGTCATAACTGAAAGCAAAACCAATGTAACCACTAAAATTCGCCGGGTCTTAGCCAACATGATACCGCTGAGCACGGCAATAAGCACCCAAGCGAACATGAAGAACTTGTACATGTCCCAGCTCCAAGGCGTCAACAACAAGATGTTAGGAACTAAGAAAAGAAGCAGAAGAGTGATTTTTAGGTATTCATGTCCACGCTTAAAGAAAGAGATAACTGCCAGCGCAAAGGGCACGCCTAGGTTAAGAGGGTAAAACACAAAGGGGTTATTATGAACGTAAGTTGCAAAGAAATCCAAGCTAACACTCAACGAGAACGAGGAACCGCTGAAAAGTATGAAGGGTAACGCAAAAGCGGTTGGCACCAAGAAATACAGGTAACTCAGTTTGAATGTACGCAGGTTAACAAGTAAGCAAACGGCGTAGGCAGCGTAACAACAGAAAAACGCCACATTATGGAACTCATACGCTAAACCCGTGATGAGCCCCGCGAGGATTAGGCGGTTTTTGTCATCCATAACCCGCAGCAAAGCCAGAACCAAAGCGAAAGCAGGTAAACCCACCAATAATGGCCGCTGCTGCAAAAGATTATCAAACATTGATGGCAACCCGAATGTTTGACCAAACTGATAGATATAATTCTGTGATGAACTAAAAGTCCCATTGAAGAGTGCCGAGAACAAACCAATGTAACTTAAACCCCAGCCAAACACGCCGATAACTGTAGCAACAACCGCCACTCGCCGACCAAAAGGTCGAGCCAGAGCATAAACTGCAAAACCAAACACCAAAATAAACAACGCATTGAGAACGGGCATCAAAGTCGGCAGGTAACCATACACTTTCTCTACTATGGCTGTGTGGAAGTCGACGAAGTAGTGGTAGCTGAGGGGAGTACCGATGTAGTTGGGGGTTTGGGGTGGGAAGTTGCCGTTGTTTAGGCTTTCGATGATTTCGTAGTGGAAGGGTGTATCCTGCCAGTTGGAGCCTGTGAGAACTATGCCGTACTGGTCGCCACGCCAGACACTAAATCCAAGAATGGCAAGTGAAATCAAAAAAATAACAGCGAAAAGCAACAGACTGGTTTTTTTAATTTGCCCAACTTTTAGTAGCATCGACGGTTTTAGCGGTTCGCCCTTCTTGTAAACCAACAAGGCATACAGGGCTGCTAAAGCAAGAAAACATGCAAGGATGGTTTGGCTGGAGTAACCAGCCGCCAAAGACACGTAGTAGATTAATTGAACAGAGATTAAAACGCTGAAGAGTGGTATGAACGCCCAGATTTCATGGGATTTCAAATGGAAAAAACGGTAACCAATCAATCCGGGAACCAAAAAAGTGAAAACGAAAGCCACGGCAAGGGCAATTATGCCTGAGGCAAATCCTGCAATAGCCAACACCAAAAGAACTAACGCAAGCCAATATTGTTCTATAACCCCCGTGTAAGCTCTTCTCGCAGTGATTTCTATCTTCCCCCTAAACTTTTTACAGATAATTTGTTGCCAAACAGTATTAAGATTGCCGCTAAACTATCCTTAACCTGAACAATTTAACTTTGTATAACTAAATGTTCAATCAAAATCCCGAGAAAGCTTAATTAACTGAATTATCGTGTATGTGTTGCGGCGCTTAATTGCCCAGGTAGTATAGTTAGGTCTAGTATGTACGGCTGTCGCCCGTAGGACCCGGGTCCGAATCCCGGCCTGGGCGCCAACTCTTCTATTATTA
This sequence comes from Candidatus Bathyarchaeota archaeon, assembly GCA_963777155.1. Lineage (GTDB taxonomy): Archaea > Thermoproteota > Bathyarchaeia > Bathyarchaeales > Bathycorpusculaceae > Bathycorpusculum. Next base: position 17,278 of record CAVZPM010000014.1, on the reverse strand, counting down.
AGTATTTTTGGGGATTTTGAATACAAATAGGTACTCAAGAGTTCCTTTTCATAAATGGTAAATAATCCAGAAACCAACAAGTTCACGATTATAATGGAACACCAAGAAGAAATTCCCTGTGCCTCCTGTCATTCATGGAATGCAAAACAGAAAAGATTTTCCTGCAACCCCAACCAATGCAAAGGATTATCCGAGTGGATGATTGAGCACGGTCCTCAACCAATCGCAACACAGCAAATCCAAGTACAGTCTCCAGAAACCGCTATCCAATATGTAGTCTAAGATACAAAATCAAGATTCGCTCACTATTGTCGACAAACAGTTAGCAATCTATTTTCCATGTCAAATCCACAAATTGAGAAACTTACGATCTCTGCCAAGAAATTATTCACTAACTCAAGTTTCAGTGTCAACATATTTTGAGTGTTCAAAGGGAACAAAACTAAACTTCTCAAACGACAGACCTTATTGCTTGAGAATGTTAATCGACGACTTTTCTAAAGCAATCATATTTTCCCCTGCAACATCAGAAAAAACAGCAAAAAACGAGCATTTTAGACATTTTCATGCAGAAAAAACATATGAGAGCACAACTAGTTATTCAAACATACATGACGCTTACGCAGAACCCCCCAACTATATCAAAACCCAATAACTGGCTACTGGACATAATAGAAAAAGTAAATAAGAACGCAGTCGAAGAGCGACAAATCACAACACGTGCCAGAAATGACAGCCTCTGCATCCTATGCAAAGGAGCCCGAGCATTGTGCGGCAAAACCCGATGCCCAATAATGGTAAAAGTCAACTATTTCCTAAAAAGCGTACCATTAATGGCCACTGAAGACATCGATGGCATGTCACCGCCAAGCGTTTTTATTGGAAGAATTGGTTATCCAAACGTTTATGCTGGACCTCTTGTGCCGCCGGTCCATGAGGATACTGGGATTTATGATTTACCTGAGCGGTGGTTTGGTAAGTCGATGGATGAGATTGTGGGTTTTCGCAGTTTGCTTGTGCGTGGGAAACATCGGGTTAATGTGACTAAGTTTGTGGATGGGGGTAAAATTTTAGATCAGACACGGGAGTTAGCTCTTGCAGATAGTTGTGTAGACATTGAACTTAACCTTACGAAGAAGCCACGAGGCTCCATCTACCTTGATGATGATGTGCAGCCGTTTGGTCCTTCCGCGCCTATCCGTGACCTCCACGTTGGCAACGCACGCTACGACGACAAAATTGAGAAAGCTTACTATGACACGGATTTGAGGGCGACACAGGCAGTGGTGGAGCTCTACAGCCGAGGAGTCATTGTCAGCAAGATCCAGAAAGCTTTCAGCGTTGGAGCTTTTGGAGTGGAAAAGAAAAGACGCCTGGTTCCAACACGCTGGAGCATAACAGCTGTCGACGACATTATCTCCAAGAACCTGCGAGAAAAAGTCAAAACTTTCCCAGAAATCAACGAGTACCGAGTTTATGAATCCATCTACATGGACAATGTATTTGAGATTTTAATGATTCCGGCAAAGTGGAGCTACGAGTCCATGGAAGCCTGGTACCCAGGTACAGTTTGGAACCCTGCTGGAACCAGTGTCGCAATCTTCTCGGATTGGGAAGGCAACGGTGGACGCTCAACCTATGCTCAAATCGGTGGCTGCTACTATAGTGCACGCTTAGCTGTCTGCGAACAACTCACCAAAGAAAGACGCCAAGCCACCGCCATCGTTCTAAGAGAAGCCCGGCCAGGCTACATTATGCCCATCGGCGTCTGGCAAGTACGAGAAAACGTGCGAAATGCTATGCGCCAGAAACCATACCAATTCAAGAATCTGGCTGAATCCCTACAGTTCATAAGCGGAAGGTTTGAAATTCCGATGCAGAGGTGGATTCTGCAGAGTGAGTTGTTAAAGAGAGCGCTTTTCCAAAAACGAATGACCGACTACTTTAAGAGCCCAGTCTAGTGGCAAGTTTTAAAAAAGCAGTTCATGTATACCTTGACTGACATCAATGTTTGTCTCTACCTCTAAACGATTTATTCTGTCTTTTTCAAATCAGAAAAGCAACTCGCCTGAGGCTGAGGCAGCAGCCGTTTTCGCCGTTGCAGAGCTAGAGAGAAACAAGGGCGGGGGTTTGATAACGAGGCAACAGGAAGAAAAACTAGTTTTCATATCCAAATCTGGCTACCCCCTGTGGCTATTTCCAAAAAACGACGGGATCTTCGTTTTTGACGGATTTGCTGATTCTAGTTTCACAGTATCCTATGCCGAGATTCCACCGACAAAAGTGTTTAGGGAAGGCTTCGAAACTAATTCGCGTCCAAGAGAAAAGTACTTAACATTTTTGTCTAGCCAAAGCGACTACTTCCAACAGTCGGTAAAAGAGAAGAATTTCGTGTTTAGGGGTTTAATTACTAGTTCAGATTTAAAGAATGAGCTTAACGTCTACCGCAAGGAAATTACAGAAGGAAACACTCAGACAAATGTGACTTTACTTCTGCCAACTCTTGAAGAAACAACAATCGTCTCCATGCTATCAGAATTTGACGAAGTAACGACTCGACTAAGAGAGGAAGCAGAGATGCTACCAGAATGCATAAGGCTCATAAACAAAGCAACAAGCCAATACATAACCGAAATTAACTATGAAACAGAAGCGGCAAAAGAGGAAACAGACGCCAAAATCAAAGCTCAAGAAGAACTCGTAAATCCCCAAATCACCAAACTAAACAGGGATTACAACCACAAAATCAAAGAATTGGCGGAAAGTTTCGACAAAGAACTTGAGAGCCTTAAGAAACTCAGAATAAAAACCCAAAAATCCATCGAAGGCAACGAAGAGGAAATCAAACTCTGCCAGTACAAAGCAAGAGCACAAGCTTCAAAAAAACACTCAATCTACGAGAAAAGATGGAAACAGAAAATTAAGCAAATAGAAAAAGAACTAAAAAGCCTTAAAAAAGACCTTAAAAATACAGAAGAAAATCTAAGAAAGATAAGTAAACAAAAAACTCAGGAAATTTCAGAGATAAATTTTGAACTGGATGCCAAAATCAAGTTGGCTCGTCAGCCTATAGGCGAACTTGAAGCCGTCCGTGACGCCAAAACATTGGCTTTTAAGTTGGAAACCGAGAAAATGTTCAAGCTAGAAAAACCATTAATCGAAAGCCTGAATAAAAGCATCAATCTAAGTGAGGCAATTAAGGCAAGTTTTGAGGGTTTAGGTCTGCGAGGTCAAGATTTGAAGTCTCCAGCTTTGTTTTATGTTCCGTTCTATGTGGTATGTTATGAAATGGGGTTATCAAGACGCTACCTTATTGTTCCGCCATCAACTATTACCGATATTGATTTCTCAACAAGATTCAAGGGTGCCTTGGGTAGGTCAAAACTCAAGGACCTGTTTACGCCACGTTTCAAAGCTATATCGGATTTGGTCGGCAGTGTTCAGGGGTTAACCAAACAAAATAGCTTGTTTGAAAATCAACTTTACGATTTAGGTCAAAAGAACAACTTTCTAAAGAACAGTACTTATTCGGAAAGCATCCAGAAGGGCTTAGTCTACCTGAATCATCAGGGATGGCTTTCAGATAAGGAACAACAGGTTTTAAGCAACCGATTATTAGCGTAAGCGTTTGGATGTTCAAAAAAACTTATTGCACACCTCACACAGATACTACCTGCGTTAAAAACGCCGTTTATTACAACATGAAAGGATGATTGATGTGGCACAAGACAATGATTACATATTGAAAGTTTCGAATCTTGGCGTAAAACTACAGAACCAAATCTTGCTAGACCACATCAGCTTCAACGTTAAGAAGGGAACCACTCTGGCTATTCTGGGGCCAAACGGCGCAGGAAAAACAATCCTTCTCAAAACACTTCTAAACCTTGTTCCGCACACGGGTACAATTGATTGGACTGAGAAAGTAAAAATTGGTTATGTCCCCCAATACGTGGCGGTTTCTGATATTCCTATGTCTGTTAGAGAGTTTCTGTCAATTGGAAATGGAGTTGACGTGGAAAACTCGCTTCGAAAGGTAAGATTGAACGATAACAGTATCTTAGATAAGCGGTTAGGTGTCTTGTCTGGTGGACAGTTGCGGCGGGTTTTAATTGCGTGGGCACTCAACGACAACCCAAACGTGCTGCTTTTGGATGAGCCAACAACGGGCGTTGACATGGACAGCGAAGAACCGATTTACTTGATGCTTAACGAAATTAAGAAAAACCAGAAAATAACGATTTTCCTAATAACACACAACATCCACATAGTCCAAGAATACGGTGACGCTTTGCTTGCCTTAAATAAATGCCTTACCTTCTGTGGACCAGCAGAAGAAATAGCCAAACCAGAAATCCAGCGACAAATTTACGGTGAAACAGTCTGCGTTGAAACTGAGCGAGGAGAAGCTTAACTAAAATGCTTGATACAACAATTTACAGTCTAATACTATCGATATTTGTAGGCATCGCAGCTGGCTATTTAGGGTCTTTGATGGTTTTGGAGAAAATGGCGCTCGTCGGGGATGCTCTGTCACATGTGGCACTACCAGGATTAGCTATTGGAATAACATTACATTTTAACCCGTATATAGGTGCCTTCGTGTTCCTGTTTGCTTCAGCTGCTATAATTTGGCAAATTCAAAGAGTAACAAAAATCTCCTTCGAAGCCCTCGTGGGCGCAATGTTCACCTTGGCACTAGCAATCGGAATATTACTTTATGGAAGCGAATTAGAAGCACTTGAAGAAGCACTTTTCGGCGACATTTCCCAAGTCACGTTAATTGGCACCGCGACCGCGTCTGTAGTTTGCGTTGCAGCAATAGTACTAACCAAAGTAATTTACAACAAACTCGTCCTAGCAATGATTTCCGAGGACCTCGCCATCTCAAAAGGCATCAGTGTAGCAAAAACTAATTTGCTTTATCTTTTCTTGGTTTCTGTTGTTGTCGCCATCGGCATTCAAATAGTTGGAACATTGCTCGTTGGTTTTCTTGTAATCGTACCCGCCATAGCTGCCAAAAACTTGAGCGCGCACATGAAAAAATACGCCTTACTCAGCGCAATTTTCGGTGCTGTCACTGGATTCACAGGTGTGCTGTTGTGGAGTGTTTTCAATCTAAACTTACCATTTCCAGGACCAATGGTGGTTTTTGTTGGCATAATTATTTTTGCTACAACCGTAGTAATCAATTGGAGATTGAAAATAACAACATAGGATTGACTGCAATGAAAAAGTATACGGGTAAAACCTCAACAGCTATAATAACGTTTCCAGACGACAAGATTTTGCTGATAAAACGCAACACTATTCCCTTCAAGGGTTACTGGGCATTGCCTGGGGGGAGAATGGACCCTGACGAAACTATCGAGCAAACAATAGTTCGCGAGGTTAAGGAGGAAACTGGACTTGACGTGTTCATTGTAAGCAAAATAGGCGAATACCTTGAAAAAGGAATCAAAGACGACGTCGAATACGAATATTACCCAACCTGCTTCGTAGTCAAACCCATCGGCGGAGAAATCAAAAAACAAGATAGCGAAATACAAGAAATCAAACAATTTAACTTAACAAATCTGCCTGCACCCTTGGCTTTCGAGCATGACCTAATGATAAAAGATTACCTCAAAAAACAAAAAGAGTATAAGGCTTCAAAAAAGCCTATTTAGCGTTTTTACATTTGTCTTCCGCTTTTCTGGGTTGGCGGTGGCGGAATTGGAATTATAGTTGCTTTTGCAAGGTTCTCTTGTTCATTGAGAATCAGCGAAATTGCTTTGCCTTCGGGCACAATTATCTTTGTGTTGTTCATCAATGAAGCGGAAATCGTGTCCAACTGCTTAAACGTGATGGCGCTGTCTTTGAAGTAGGTGGTTAAAGCCTCGTTTCTCAACTTGGTTGCTTGGGCGTCTCCTTCAGCAATTTGAATTGTTGCAATTTTCTGACCTTCAGATGAAAGAATTGCTGCTTGCTTCTGGCCTTCTGCAACTTGAATTGCAGCGTTTTTCTGTCCGCTAGCTAATGTAGCTTGGGCTATGGCGGTTTTCTCTGCGGCTTGACGTTCATTGTCAGCTTTAAGCACTGACTCCATAGATACGATGAGCTCTCTTGGTGGCTCAAGGTCTTTGATTTCTGCACGAACGATTTCTATGCCCCATTTTTCGGTTTGCTCGTCCAAGGCGTTTTTGAGACTGGCGTTGATAATAGGTCTTGAAGTGTTTGCTATTGCCATGTCCATACCGCCTATGATGTCTCTTAACACCGTTCGAGCAAGGGTATCGATTTGGGCAGCGAAACTTGCCACGGCATACTGCGATGCTTTAACTGACTGCTCTTCCTGTTTGATTCTGTAGAAGACCACTGCATCTACGCCCATGAAGACTTTGTCTTTTGTAATTACGTCTTGGCGTTGCACCGGTGTCATGCGTTCGGTAACGTTTACTTTTATGATGCGGTCTACGAAAGGCACCAGAATTGTAATGCCGCCTTCAACGAAGCGTTGGTATTTGCCGAAGCGTTCGACTAATCCTTTTTCCGTGGGTCTAACAATTCGCAGGGACGAAATTAATGCGTACAAAATTACAATTAAAGGAACAACTATAGCTAAGACTAAGATTAGATCTACCATATTATCTCTTCCTTCTCACTTTCCTATGCATAAGGAAGGCAGATTTAAGATTTGTCATGATAACAATCTCGCTTTGATGAATCAGAGTTTTCCAATTATTTTATAAGAATCGATAAATGTTTCGTCTATCAACATGTTACAAATTATTGTTGGGGCAACTGGGTGAATAAAGCTTCAGATATAGCCAAGACATCGACGAGAGGTAGTTTTCACTATCTATGGGGCTTAGTGCTCTCTACTGTGATCTCGGCAGTTGGCACCATATTCATTGCTAGACTGCTAGGCTCCGACCAATATGGATTATACACCATCGTTTTGGCTGCACCATCGCTCATCGTTACATTTAGGGACTGGGGAATAAACTCCGCTATGATAAAATTCACTGCTCAATACCGTGCCGAAGAGAGGATTGCAGAAATCAGAAGCATATTTGTCACCGGAGTACTTTTTGAAGTTGTATTGGGTCTGGCGCTCTCTTTGCTATCTTTTGCGTTTGCTGATTTCTTGGCAACCAGCCTTTATAACCGACCTAGCATTGCACCTCTCATCGAGATCGCCTCATTCTCAATTCTCGCAGGCGCGATAATCACAGCAGCTACCGCCGCATTTACGGGTTTTGAAAAGATGGAACTAAACAGCATAATGCTCGTTTTCCACAGCATCTTTAAAACCGCTTTAATAGTTGTTCTTGTGCTCTTTGGCTTAGGTGCTTCCGGTGCAACCACTGGCTTCATAATTAGCACTTTTATCGGCGGATTAATCGGGATCGCTCTAGCCTTGAAACTTTATGCAGGTTTGCCTAAGTATAGTGGATACTCCCTGCAGATCAAGGCATATTTCACCACTATGTTGACTTATGCTTTGCCACTATCGTTTGCCGCTATCCTATCGAGTCTTTTGCCGCATTTCTACTCCTTCTTGTTGCCCATTCACTACTCAACGGACAACACAATGATCGGAAACTATAGCATCGCAAATAACTTTGTCGTGCTCATATCCTTCTTTGCCCTGCCAATCACTACTATGGTCTTCCCAGCTTTCTCTAAGTTACATCCCATAAAAGACAAAGATGCTTTGCGCAGCGTTTTTCAGTTCTCCGTCAAATACGCTTCGTTATTTGTTGTACCTATGACAGCTTTAGTTATGTGTTTAGCCGTACCTGCAGTTTCTACCTTGTTTGGGGGCACTTATAGTGCAGCCCCACTTTTTTTAGCGTTACTCGCAGCTCAGTATCTGTTTACTACTTTCGGCTCGTTGAGCATTGGCGGTCTTCTTAGCGGTCAAGGAAACACAAGTTTCATCTTGAAAATGGCAATTTTGACTATTGTCGTGGGTTTCCCAGTTGGCTATGTTGGGATTATTTATTTTGGTGTCCTGGGTTTAATCATAACTTCCTTGATCGCTGGCTTGCCGAGCTTAATTTGGGGGCTGCTATTTGTCAGAAAAACGTATGGCGTCTCAGTTGATTGGCTGTCTTCTGCAAAGATTTTAGTAGCCTCAGCAATTGCTGCATCTGTAACCTTTGGGGTAAATTCAATCTTTAGTTTTTCTAGCTTAATTGAACTCATCTTAGGCACAGCGATCTTTACGATCGTTTTAGTCCCCTCCGTCTTGTTGGTTAGATCTGTTAGCCGCAGCGATATTGCGAACTTACGTGGAATGGTTGGAGGTTTAGGTGCTGTTGGCAGATTGTTTAGCAGAGTTTTGGGTGTTTTGGAAAAAATCATGAGCAGTCTTCAACCTATAGAGCTCCAACCCTTTCAATGAACGAATACTTGGTTTGATTTGATTCTTAGTCCAACTCATACAAGAAGATTTGAAACTCGGAATGGGTAACGAAATCTCCCCCAACGATGATTCCGCCTTCAACTCCGACACCAAACCAACCCGTAGAAACAAGGAAGACTTTGAAAATCATTAATTGTAAGTTCGTGGCAGCTAGCTAAAACAGTCAATTCGACATGAGGCATCAATGTAAATGGGCTTCTGGAAAAGCGGGTCCGGTGGGATTTGAACCCACGATCTCCGGCTCCGAAGGCCGACACCTTAATCCGTGCTAGGCTACGAACCCTTTTACATGCTTTCTGGTTGGAATACTTACATTTTAGTCTTTGGTGGGGATGGATTACTTCAATGTTTTGGCTGGAATAGTTACAGTCTGTTTCTTGCTTTACCAAGCGTTTTTCTCCTTCCTTAAGTAGTGCCTGCCTGTCGTTCGGTTGTAGTTGTATTCTTGATAGCCTTCCGCGCCGTAGCGGCTTATTTTCTCGCTGTAATCAGGGTCAGTTTCACAGATTTCGATTGGCGCCCATTCTTTATCGCTGCCGTAGAGTCGCTCAGATATTGGAGCGTAGACCTTAACGTATTTGTCAGAGTTTTCGCCTAGTAGGTTTGCGACTGCATCAGAGTTGCCTTTCAGGTACCGTTCAAGGACTGCTCGCCAATGACGGTTGCTGTAGAATGTAATCTTTTTAGCTCTGGTACCCCTAAGCGTTTAGCAGCTGCTTCTCTAGCTCTTCTAAAGTTCTGTCCAGCTGTATCTACGCCGCTGCAGGTGAAGACAAGGTTTAGGTTTCTTTATTTTCTGTGTTAGCATTGGCTCAAAGAATGGTTGAGCCCGCTCTTGTTGGATGGAATGTTGTAACTCTGTCTTTGTCGATAGCTATTATGCAATCATTTAATTTTTTGGACTTTACTCGCTTCTTAATTTTTATTACTCAACAGGTGCTTCTCGTGCAGAGTGGCAATTATTTGGTAGTATGGAAAGAGATTTAGTGAAGAAAAACACTTCAGACTGGATAGGGGTTTCTAAGATATTTGCATCCTTTAAAGTTCCTGAAAAAACTCAAGGCTTTGCAAAAAGAAACAGCCAAGAAATAGGAATCTGCATTCATATTTTAATCGGTTTTTTGCCACTTTTAGCCTATTTAATTCTTGGCTCTTTAACTAATTTACAAGTCTAACATATGATAAACTTTAGCTGATAGGTTTCACGCATCTACTCTCTTTTTGATTGTACTGCAAGGCAAAGGTTATGCGTTTTCAACTGAAGCTACATCTAATTTCATTGGTTATTCTCGTATTGTCTCTTCCTTCGCTTGAGTGACCAGATTCTTTGATGACCCAGCACACTACTCAGAGACATTCGCGAGTATTCAATATATCGAATTTGGAAACAACATGTATTATAACAGCTACTTTTTTTTACTCCTATGTCGCTAGTAACAGTTAACCAATGTAAATGTGGATGTGAAACCGCCCAAACTTCTGTAGTCAAAGGGCAAATCATTATCGCCTGTGGAAAATGCTCAAAAATCCGCTACAAATCATGGTCCTAAACCTAAACAAGCAAAGGAAATCCAAACCAACATAAGTCAAACGCAGAACTGATTAATTGCTTGGCTGAAGTGTATAGTTGATTTTGCTATGGTTAAATTATCTAAGAATCAGCAAAAAAGAGAGATAATAGCTGCCGACGTTAAGCAGGCAAAACAATCAACGTTAGGTGACCTATCTTTTCAGTTCAACATTGAAAGGACAAAAGAGGCAATCAAGCCTTCAAAAGCAATAGTGATTAACCGCATCGTCGATACAACCAAAGAAGACGAGTTAGCACTTAAAGTTGAATTTAGTTTATTGCCTTCACCGGCGTCGTTTTCAAAAGTAAATCTTGATTTGTATTTTCAAGAGCAACTGCTCAATTCAATACCCCTTTGCATCCCTCAAAGTGCATTACTGGGCGACACCTTAGAGTATCCTTTACCCTTAGACATGAAGGGAATTGCAGAGGGAAATTATCTAATTAGAATCGAAATGTATGAGCCTTGGGATTCCGGTGAAAAGCTCAATTTCACTTCTAAAGAAATTGAAGTTCAATATGTACCTCAAACTAGAGCGGAGAGATTAGTTAGAATACCGACTGTGAAGAGTGTTGCAGGTGCTGATTTAACGGTTGTTTCATCTACTGCAAAAGACATTTATCGCGATATAGAACAAGACCAAAAACAAGAAGCAATAAGCAAAAGAGACGAATGGTAGGGCAGTTGGTATAAGCAAAACTTTACTTTAAAGTCATAGAGCTTAAAACAACTAAACGCAATAGAGTTTTGAGTACCAATGCCGGAAACGCGACGCACAAATGCGGGATTTCTTTCTAACAATGAGGCTGCACGAGATAGAAAAAGGACCCAAGATTTTGTGAGAAGCCTCGTTAAAGCTAAGGAATCGGAGAGCAAAGATAACTCTATTGTTGACAAAGAAAATGGCGATCAGAAAAAACAAGAGAGAAATATTTCCATAACAACGGAATTTTGGGATTCAAAAAAGGGATTAATTGTTCGAGCTATAGTCATGAATCGAGCTTACAAAAAAGATGCGATTCTCAAAGTAACTAAGCTCAGCGACGGAGATTATAGACAGGCTGCTACGGAATTATTTAAAGCTAAACTGCTAACGGAAAAATCGGGAGGCGGTCTTTGGGTATCGAAGAGAACTCTATTGGCAATGCCGAAACTTTTTCCTAGGATTAGGTGCCCAAAGCACGAAGCATTAGCAAAGTTTTCCTGCTTGGCTTTCGTAGCAGTGGGGGTTGTGGCATTGAAAGCACCATCGGGGATAACTGGGGCAGATTTCTTTTTTCTTAAAACCCCAGTTCTTTCTTAACTCCTCAGCTTCTGCCTCTATGTTCTTGGTTCTGCTTTTAGTTTTTGCGTGCCCGAGGTAGGCGTGAGCTATTTCGTGTGCTATTAGAGATTCTGAATCGGTTCGCTTCAAAATTATCATGCAGGACTTGGTTAATTCTTTGACTTCCAACGTCTGACTTTGACCCGCATGAAAAGAAACATATTCCAAAGTAAACCGATAAATCTCTTCAGGGAGCCTAGCTAAGGTGTTTACTAGTCTTGCGTAGAGGGGATTCCATCTTTGAGCACGACGAATAAACTCATCAATATCACTTCTACACTCAACCTCATGCGTGTCTCTTCTTTTCACCAAGCTACCTCAGACAACCTTAAGCGCAGTTAATTACATCAGCTGCAGACTCTTTCAATATCAATGTTCTCTCCAATAACCATTTACCAAACGCGGACTTGGACTGAAAAGAAACCCGTTAAAATCAAGATATTAAAATTATATAATGGGTTCTGTTTTGAGAATATTCTCTTGCTCAATGAAGCTAAACGTCATTGGGTCCATGCAGGCAATTTCACCCACAACAGTTGGAGAGGAATCGGCTTTCGTTTGCTCAATAAGCATGCCCCACGCTTCCAGATGGGTTTCATAATAAATAGATATAGTAAAGGTCTCCATTTCAAGGTAGTATTTGACTTCGTTTGGTTTCTTGTTACTCATTTTTATTGTAAAATCAACGGCTTCTTTGAGTTCAACCGACATTTGCCTTAATTCTCGTAGGATTGCTTGCCTATCATTCTCTGACGTAGAATCCTTGCGCCAGACTATTTGGCACTTCTCAACTGGAAAAACCTGCATATTAATCCCTCTAAAGTCATTAAGCAACAGATTTAAGTTTCTTGCTCAAGAAAAACCAAGGTTTCATGAAATATAAGAAAGTCTTCCTTTAACAAAAATAAAATAATACTTTTGTAACCTTCAAGTAAACTGTGATTAGAAGTGATTTTTTCAATTTACTATACTTGCAGAAGGCTCAGGCTAGCACTTTTGTTTAGTATAGCCAATCAACCGTAAGCCTTCTAAGCTTCTCAAATTACATCTCAAAAACTGTATACGACTCGATCAGAGGATACAAAAACAGAAGACTGGATAACTACTAACAAGGTCTTAGGTTATCAATAATGTGAAGATACCTGGCTTCCCTCGGCTAGGGCGACTTCAGCAAGAATTGTTAGGGGAGTTTGAAAGAAGATTTCAGATAAGCCTTTTCCTGAGGTTTATGTCTTCTTAGTTGATGGTAAAGATTTTTCTTTCTTAAAGAAGAGGGTGTAACGCACTCAAAAAACCTTTTCATGAGCACCTTTAATCCATCAACTTTAAATAATTAAATATAATCCATAGCTATAATTTTTTATGCAAAGTGTTTTATACAAATTCTGTCCAAATGCTTTCTTAGGGTAAGGAAGGGAGAGTTAGTGATACTTAGCAAAATCGTTAGTCTAAAGAAAAGGCAAAATTTCAAACGAACTTTACTCACTTTTATTTTTGTTTTGTCCCTTGCGTTTCTCATAATTATTAGCTTATTCTCAGGCACCACTATGGCACAAACACAATACGAAACTCCCGGAACAATCGGCAACGCTGACACCAATTATCACTGGATCTATAACGTTCAGGCGAATGATATTCTAGTAATTAGTATTAATCCAGTTGAATTCAGTTATGACTCCTATAAATCAGCTGTGTTTTCCCCTAACCTAACACAAGTTGGTTCCCATAGCTAGGCTCATAACTCCCATTCTTATCAACTTGTTGCAAACGAAACGGGTAACTATCTTCTGAAATTTTGGACTTCGGGCATGACATTTAACTACACCGTGAAGTCCTCCCATCAAGTTTCCACTGGTCATACCCCTCCAAGCAACACCATACAGTGTTGAAGGACAAATTAATGCAGTCAGCACCAACTGGTACACAATCCAAAATGTAAATGCCCAAGACTCTGTCTTGATTAGTGTTAATCCAGCTGAATTCATTATAACTACTATGATTCAGTTGTGCTATCCCCTAACCTAACACAAGTTGGTTCCATTGGGTTAGATTACGCGCAGCTGACTACGGTCCTCATTCTTATCAACTTGTTGCAAACGAAACAGGAAACTACCTTCTGAAATTTTGGACTTCGAGCATGCGCATTTAACTACACCGTAAAGTCCTCTCATCAAATTTCCAACTGGAATTATCATCAAGTAACGCCTGGACCATCAACTCCAACTTCACCTATAGTCACTACCGCTCCTACGTCAACCACTACTCCGGCGAACATTAGTGTCGTCGCTGGTGGTTCAGTTACTTTCGAAGTACCATCTAGCTTCTTTAGCAGCGGTGCTAAATTCACGTATGATTTTGGTGATGGAAACAACATAACTACCAGTGAAACAAAGGTGACACATGTGTATGAAAAGCCAGGCAACTACTTCTTCACTCTAGACATAGAGGGTGCACTTGGAGATAGATCAATTGAAACATACAACGTCACAGTGACAAGTCCTTCTGAAAATCCTATAGTAAAATACACGTGGCCTATTGTTACCTCGGTAATTGCAGGGCTAACTGTTGCGTCAATAACGGCTTTGGTTAGACATCGCAAGAAAGGAAAAGAAGGTCAATTGCCCCCGCCGCCAAAATAAAAAGAAAAATAACTGTGAGATAACTGGAGCAAAAATTTCTTAAAAAGCTGTTTTACCCAGAATTGATAGAAGCGTTTGGAAGAAGATTTCAGCCAACCTTTTGATTGATTTAATCCCTTGCGGTCAATGATGAAGTTTTTTTCTTTCTTGTTCTTTTCATTAGGTTATTTTTTTACATAGTACTGCAAGGAAACAGTAATACGTTGTCGGCTAAGACTACTTTTTTGTTCATTATTAATTCTTGTGTTTCCTCTTCCCTAACCTCATCGTTTCCATCGTGGAGGTAGTTCCATTTCTAAAGAGAAGATTTTTTCAAAATTCTTTATTTTCTTAAGATATTCTGAGATTTGGAATATCAAATATATTGCTAGTAAACTATTCGACATGGTTGGTTGACAAGGAGACTGCTTAGTCATCACTCGCAGTCCAAATCAAACTTAGGGAGGAAGAGGCAATTGGAAAAAGGGTCGATTGGGCTAACGGTAATTCTATTTCTGCTAATAAGTACTGTAATAGTAGCGATAAATTTTCAACAAGGAAACATAAGATATAATGTAGCGTCAGGATTAACCCTGTCTGTGCCAGGCACTTATGGCACAATTCAACTAGCTATCAATGCTGCAAACGATGGAGACACCATTACAGTTGCAGCTGGAACTTACAACGAAAACGTTATCGTCAACAAATCAATCAGCCTCATAGGACAAGGGCGAGATCAAACAATTATCAACGGACAAGACATCGGAACGACTGTGCGTATATCAAGCAGTAACGTTGTCATTACTGGGTTCGAGATAACACATGGTCGCAACGAATCAATACTCATCGAGCCACAAGCAGCAAACTGCGAAATATACAGCAACAGCATTACCTACGCATACGAAAGGGGGATTATGATAAATGGACCAAACAACCAAATCTATGATAACATTGCACACGACTGTGGAATGGGCGGAGTAAACAACGCGCATGGCGTAATAGAATCAATCAGCCCAAATTCCCATGACAACTCTGTTTTCAATAATTACATCTATTCCTGCAATACTTGGGGTATAGGCAGCAATAATGCAAACTCCATCATAATCTTCAATAACACTGTAATTTCTTGCCAGACTGGCGTTCTAATCGACTGGTCATCATACAATGACCAAGTCTACAACAACAAATTCTACACCAGCAACTTTGCAGGAGTAAATGTATTGCGTTCATACAATAACAGCATCATGAACAACGACATTCAAGGCTGCAATTGTGGAATAAGCTTAGGCGTAACATCGCACAATAACAATGTCTTTGACAACTCAATCCAAAACTGCCAAGGCGGCTTTATGTTAAACGCCACAAATAGCAACAGAATATTTTCAAACAACGTTACATCAAGCAGCAACTATGGTTTTAGACTCTCCGATTCTTCAAGCAACAACATTATTTTCAACAATCGTTTGACAAGTGTTCCACGCAGCGTAACAATAGTGGATCCTGTCGGATCTAACACTTGGGATAATGGTTACCCATCGGGAGGCAACTACTGGAGTGACTACCCAGGCAAGGACATCTTTAACGGGGCGCTTCAAAACCATTTTGGTCAGGATGGAATTGGAGATACAGCCTACTCGATTAACTCAAATAATTATGACAATTATCCACTAGTTAACATTCAACCCCCAACAGACAATTTCTTAATTGGCCCATCCGCACCAACCCAAAGCCAGACAATAACATTCAACGCAGCATCAGAAACCAGCCCAGCAGGAACCTTCACATACCTTTGGAACTTCGGTGATGGAGTAACTGTACAATCAAACACATCAACAACAACACACCAATACTCTTCTTCAGGAACCTACACTGTCTCATTAACAGTCACTGATAATATAGGGGGTCAACTTCAGCGAATCCAAACTATAACAATAGCATCAAACCCGACCTCAACCCCTACACCTCATCCAACAGCAAACCCCACCTCGACTCCAACTCCTACCAATTCAACCACACCAACTGAAACACCAACACCAACAGAATCTCCACCTACACCTACACCTAGCGAAACAACACCTTTAGTTAGAAACCTGAATCCTTCCGCAGCAATAATCAACATTCCCCTCAACCCAATCAGCCCTCAACTTTTAGCAACCACAGCGACAGCCACAGGAGCCATTGGAATTGCATCGGTTACGACAGTTGCGATCGCAAAAATAAGCGGAAACTCTATTTCACAAATCGAGAACCTCCAACTTCCAAAGCCACTTCAATCAGTACTCAAAAAATTCGCTGAAAAAAAACTTGAAGCACTATTCAAAAAGAAAAAGATAGAAAATAGAAAGAACTCTCTCATTTCAAAACGCGAATTGTCCGCTTTATTTACAACTATTGTTGCTATGTCTTTTGTGATGGGCTTTGTAATGGCAAACGGTCTGCCTAATGTATTAAATCCATTGACTTTTTTACGATTCTTTACAGGAGCCCTACTTTCCGTTTTTATCACACAAACGGTTTCCTTCTTCTTAGAAATCTATTTCTCTCATCGGTCGAAGATTCAAAAAGAGGTAACTTTATGGAGCTTAGGGAGTGTGCTCTATTTTCTTAGTGGTTTAGCCCTCAAGTTCCCCTTTTCGTCTCCAATGAAAACCAAAACGATTGGCTCATACAAATACCTGCTATCCACACAAAAGAAAGTCAACGCTTTGACCGCGGTTACAAAGGGGTTTGTGCTTTCATTGCCGATTATTCCTTTTGCCATTTTAGCTGTTTCACCGGTAAGTGAGCTAGTTATTGTTGGAAGTACTGGAATACTTACAACTTTGACCACAGTCTGTTTCGCTCTTGCTCCCATTTCACCCTCTTCGGGTAAAGATCTTTTGGATTACAAAAAACCAGCAGCAATGTTGATTATTTTTCCTATCGTCCTTCTAATCGTTCATTATTTGGGTTGGCTGAATTTTTGGGGATATGTTTTGATTGGAACGGTAGCTGCAGTCTTAATACCCATCTTAATCATTAAAATAGAACACGAAAAGAAAACAATCAAACAAACGGATACAAGCTTATGGTTCAGGTAGTCTATTGATTTGGGAACATATTTCAATGTAACCGTTATGCGGTTTCGACTAAGGCTGTTTCTGATTTCAGTATTGATTCTTGTGTCTTCTTTTCCATTGCTTGCATGCTCAAATCGAGTGACCTTCCAGTCTTGCATATAACCTCGTATTATTTGCGGGTTGCTTGTTAGTATGTAAAAGGGCATTTTAGTTTGCGACGAGTAAAGTTCAGCGACAAAATTTAGGAGCCTTTTACCTAAACCGATTCCTTGATAATCAGGTAGCACGTGCTA
>CAVZPM010000013.1:0-61161 GCA_963777155.1 Candidatus Bathyarchaeota archaeon | reverse complement strand
CAGTAGCTGGGGCGGCTAATGGTGCAGCTGGAATGGGAAACACTCGAAAGAAGTGACTGTTTCACGCAACATGACTGTTATGAACCTTCATCCATCAGTATAAGTTGACGCTTACAGCGTACACTGGAACTACAACGCCCTCTGTGGGGAGATTGGAGATGCGGCTGGATCCACTGTGACGATCGACGAAGTGTCATCTCCAACTGCGGGAGCTGATAAACGTTATAGTTGGCTTGGTTGTGTTGGTCAGCACCGGAAGCTACAATGGAACTGATAATCCGATATTTGTTACGATGAATGGTCCAGATAAATGAAACTGCTTCATGGAGGACAACAGAAACTGAAGATTACAACGAATTGTAGGCATACGATCTTTGGTGGGTGACAATTGGTATGATGCAGGATCCTCTGTTAACGTTACAACTTCGCCTCCTTCTTGTAGTGACTGGGGTTTAGTATGTTTGTTCGGGTTGGTCTGGTAGTGGTAGTGTTCCTGTTTCTGGTAGTACTTCAACCGTGACCTTCACAATTAATGCGCCTTCGAATATTACTTGGACTTGGGCGACTCAATATGATTTGTATGTGTCTCAACTTACGGCACTGTAGGTGGTTCAGGTTGTATACCGCTAGGAGTTCTGCGAAACGCCACAATAATCCCGACCACTGTGGATGGGTCTGCTGGGGTTCAGTACATCTTTGCTGGTTGGAGTGATGCTTCCGGCGGTTCTTCACCTTCAAATCCTATTGCTATGACGAGTCCTAAGACAGCAACAGCAACCTGGGAAACACACAACCCGCCAGCTCCTACACCTACTCCCGTGCCTTCATCTACTCCTGATCGTAAACGTGGGCTCTGACACACCATATAGCACATTTACTCCAACTTTATCCCCATCTCCTACAGCGACCGCTTCTCGCTACACTTACATCTTTTTATTACTCCCACGCAGACTCCAAACCATACCATAAACTCAATAAACGCTTTTCTCCTCTATAGCGGAAATAGTTGCAGTAATATTAGTTGGGCCATCGCCAGCGTTTTAGTATTTAAAAAGTTCAAGCACAATTGAAATCAGAAGTAATCATACGTTGCCTAAAATCTTGAAAATATGGCTCTTTTACGTTTTCTGAATTACTTTTAAGTTGTTTTTATATAACTTAAGAATATTTCTTTTCGAGGATAATCTCTATTGGATAGCAACTCAACAACTGATGAACTAACCCAGACAATACTTCGCATCGCCGATGAGAAGAGTCCCCAAACTGTGCAAGAACTCGTGACTTTTGTGAAAGAAAAAAGGGGTTGGTCAGACAAAGAGATAGTTGATATTGTCATGAAATTACAGAGTGAGTCAAAAATTAGACTCAGTAGCCCCTCTTTGCCACTCCCCTCAAATCTTTTATCTTATATGCAGAGCAATCAAACACTCTGGTATAGGATAACTGTTGCAGTATCAATATTCGCAATAGTGTTTGCTTTCTATATTAGCGAAACCTTCTATCCGTGGAGCTACATTAGAAATATATTAGGATTAATATTTGTCCTATGGTTACCAGGCTACACTTTATCGAGTTGCTCTTCCCGGTAAATGCTCCTAAAACAGAAACATCTACAATCCAGTCGTGTAGATCGAATAGCTTTGAGCATAATTATGAGTATGGCTTTGGTTGCACTTATAGATCGGTTCGGTCCTGAACTTTACTCCATGGGGCATAAATATAATCACCATGATATTGAGCCTACTAATGTTTAGTTTGGTTTCTGCCACTGCGGCGGTCATAAGAGAGTATGGCTTTGTAGAAAAAGGGAAAAGACAGCAAATGTAAGTTGTAGTTTTTTCTCGTTATTTATGCCTTTATTTTTTACAAGTTTAGTTGTGCTTTTGATCAATATTGGTTATTTCTCTAATAAGTTGGGTACCCTTATCTAAATGTGATTATTGTATAAAGCCACCGTACTTTGGGTACTTTTTGGCTTTAAATATGAATGGATTGTTTGTGTTAATTGTCTGTAGCAATTAGACTTTTTTTCTTCGAGAAAAAGAGAGTTTGATCTTATCCAGATTTACAGTACATTCATGTTCTTTTGGTGAGACCTTGTTTAGTTGAAAAAATGATGAAGTAACTGTTTATCTCGTCTTATGTTTGGGAATATTGATTCCTGAATAACAACTTTCAATAATAAAGAGGCTCCTACTTTGTAGTAAGTGGGCAGTCTTACTAATGAATATTGAAGATAAGACTATCTTAATAACCGGTTCTACAGGCTTCATAGGCGGGCATTTAGCTGGACGCTTGGTTCAGTTTAGGAGAACCCGCATTAGAGGGTTGGTTAAAAATCCCTTAATTCCCACTGTGAGAATAGATAGGCTACCTGTCCAAAAAGTATTTGGAGACATGACCTCCATAGAGGCTATGCGCAAAGCTACTTGCGGGTGTGACATTGTTGTCCATTGTGCAGTTGGAGAGCCTCATGAAAACCCCATCGGAACCTCAAATATTATACGCGCCGCATTGGAGCATGGAGTAAAAAAGTTTATTCATATTAGCTCAACTGCAGTGTTCGGTTATTCCCCTACTGTTGACAAAGTAAAAGATGGAATACTAACTACAAATATTCTAAAAATGATTATCTAACAACCTATAGCCAAAGTAAAATAGAATGCGAAAGGATAGCCTTTTTACATTATGATTTAAAAAAACTTCCGCTCGTTGTATTGCGGCTCAGCAACGTTTTCGGACGATACTCAACTTGTTGGACAAATAGACCAATTAGTATGGTCGAACAAGGTTGCTATACTTTAGTTAATGGCGGTCTCTCTCCTTCCAATACTGTCTATGTCGATAATGTGGTGGAAGCCATAATATTAGCAATAAAAGAAGATGACGCAGTAGGTCACGCTTTAACTATCTCAGATAATAAAACAATCAGTTGGAGAACTTTCTTCTCAAGTTACATAAAAATGCTTCCTCATCCCTATCCTTTGTTAGGAATAACTCAAAGTGCCCTTAGGGCTGAAAGAGACAAGACAGAAGCTTGAAGATATCAAGCATATGCTCTTAAATCCTATGCAAATTTCTTCAATTCTTCCATATTTGAAAAATGAAAGTAGCGGTCTTGATTTCCTTATTTCCTTAATTAAGAAAACAAAAATCACAAAGCTAGTCTACATTATCTCCTAATAATCTGAGAGAGTCTACAAATCCTTCTTTGACAACAGAAGACATCAGCTGCCCGTCAAAATTTCCTAAAATTCCTGAAATTTGGCTGGAAAAAACTTTCGTATTGCCACTCCAATTTTCAATCAAAGGTGCAACGGATATTTTAGGATTTAAACCACAAATTTCATTCGAAGAAGGAATGAAAAAGACGGAAAAATGGCTGAGCGGTAATAAAGGTGGATTACCTATGACCTCTCAGATATTTGCAATGCCCGAACTCCTTGTTTAGTCACATTTTTGCAAAATGAATAATGCATACTAAAATGTTAAGGTCAGATTCATTTGGGTTATTCTAAATTCTCAACTGCAGTACTATAAGTTTGATAGATTGTTTTAGATGCTGCATTACCCTCTTGTTCGCTTTTTGAGCAGTCATCTTACAAGGGCTTGCCTATGATCAAGCCCATGTATACTGGCAGAGCTCCAACAAAAACCTCTTGTGCCGTCATCATTCTCCACAAATGGAATTGGCGAGCACCTAAAGTTGACTATCCACTTTATGATGAAATGAGAAAATTAATCAATATCCTTGGAAATAATGCCTTAATTGGAGTGTTCAACTTCTATTCTGTGTTGCCAGAATGTTAGGTTTATGTGGAACCACTCTCTCAGCGTTTCTTAGACTTTGTGTTTCAGTTCTTCAAAATTATTTTTCAGGGATAGGACGCATCGCCCTTTGGCTTAAGGTCTGTGATTAAATGATTTCCATTTTTTGTTAACTTATTTTACCTCCCAATACGGACATCAGACAGTAATAAACGGCACCTATATGCTTTAGTAGCTCTGCTTCGTCAAACATATTCTCTTAGCTAACCGCTTTTATTCAAAATAACCAACTGACAAGGAAAATGCACTTGTTAAATGTGTTTGTTTCAACTGACTTTGCAGATTAGTAAAGTTGCCTTCGCAAAACTTAGAATGAAGTTGGCAGACTACGTTAGTGAATTTCTCAAGAAGATATAAAATAGATGCAACCGATAATCGGTTCCTAAATTCGGGAGAGAGAGAAAAATAAGAACTAAGAACTTAGGAAAAATATTAGGCTGCTTAACCTTCAGAAAGCTCAAAAAACCCTCGGCTCTATGCATTGCTATGCTTGTCATTATAAGTACGCTGTCAATTTTTAGTGCAACTGTAATCCAAGTTGAAGCAGCAACACCTTCTTCGTATACTTTCGGAAACACAGCAGTCGGAGCGCTGACCAATAATTTTGCAACTGATAGAGATGCAAGCAGATTTCAACTGATGCAAGACGGCATATTGCAAAGCATCACGGTATATTTCAAAAACACCGGTTTCAACGCCAAAGCAGCAATCTATACAGATAAAAACGGTGCACCGTCCACACTAATAGCCCAGAGCAACACCCAAGCAATAACTACAAGCGGCTGGCAAACATTTGCAGTTCCACAAAGTTCCCTTGCTGCGGGATATTATTGGTTATGCATAGTCTCAAGTAGCCCGTCGTCAACAGGAACAATGATGACCACGTCGACAAACGCTCACGTTTGGAAAACCAACACTTACTCGGGAGATTACCCTTCAACTTTTGGAACCCCTAGTGGAAACGAAAATACTGTAACAAGCATATACGGCACCTATACTGTTCCAACTGTTACTCCGTCACCGACTCCAGTTCCAACTGTTACTCCGTCACCGACTCCAGTTCCAACTGTTACTCCGTCACCGACTCCAGTTCCAACTGTTACTCCGTCACCGACTCCAGTTCCAACTGTTACTCCGTCACCGACTCCAGTTCCAACTGTTACTCCGTCACCGACTCCAGTTCCAACTGTTACTCCGTCACCGACTCCAGTTCCAACAACAACTCCTACCCCCAAACCCACAACCACACCAACACCAGCAGCAACTCCGTCACTTGCATCTTCCAAATTAAACGCAATTTGGCTAGAACACCCGGAAACAGAATTCCTCAACCAAAACCAACAAACAGTCGTTCAAAAACTACTCAACAGCAACACAAAAATCGTTTTTGTACAAATCGGAAACTGGAAACAAAGCAGCAGCACCGTAAGCATCAACTACTGGTGGAGTTCTCAAACAATAAAAAACACTATAAATGCGATTAAGACCTATTCAAATAACCAAATCGAAGTTCATGCATGGATAATATGGTCAACAGGCAACACAAAGGTGAACTTGGCTGACTCAAGCATCAGAGCCAAAACAGTAACTGCAGCAGTAAACTGTGTTCAAAGCTACGGATTTGACGGATTCAACGACGACTTATACGAAGGCTTCACCGGCTCAGACAGCAACTACGTAACATACGCAAACGCACTAGGCAACGCCCTAACAGCAATAGGCAAAAAATCAAGCGTCGACCTATTCGCAATGTACGCGACAAACATACCCACACTATACGGCGGAATCACACAAGTAACATACGTTTGCCCAATGTTCTACGACAGCCAGCCCTGGTATCCACAGTGGATCAAAGACCAAATAAACGCAGTACTTTCCAGTTCAAAATGCCCAGTATTAGCCGGCTTAATGGCTATGCAAGGTAGAGGGGTTACTCTGACGCAGCAATTGAGTGCTGTGGGGCATCCAACTAGGACAGCAAATTCGCAGGCGTCGCCCTTTGGTCATTAGCATACATGCAAACAACCGACTGGACAGCCTACACCAACTGGACAAAATAAAATTCCCCATTTCTTTTTGTAAGAAGTCAAGTGGACTAAGAAATCTCTTTCTGATGCCCCTTTCATTTTTGAAATTTAGAGAGTAAATTGACTGCCGAGCTAAAAATCTCAGACTGTTCATTGAGATGATGAGGTTACTATGTTCATATAATTAAAACCTATTGTTGTTTATAATAATATATTAATTGAGGTCCGAACAAAGATTAGTCAAATGCTTGAAATTAAGAAAAAGAGAATTAGCCAAGATGCAACTACAGTGCTCATTATAGGCATAGCTCTCATGACAGGCGTAGTCATGATAGTGTTCTCTGCGCTGAATGGTTCATCCTTTCTAGCTATTATAGGCGTTTCTGTAGCTTTTTGGAGTATGCTACTTCTCTTCTTCACTCCAACGAAACATGCATTTCTCGACTTGTTGAAGGCTTCTGCAAGCGCAAGCGGTAGCAACATTGAACGCTCACTCCTAGAATTCGATTTGGTTGAAAAGGGAGTATATTTGCCGCCTCAAAACCTTCACAACTTCGAGTCTAGCTTGGTGTTCATTCCTAAAACGAGTCAGACGCCTCTCCCCACAGCTGATGAAGCAAGCGACAAATTGTTCGCTGAGAAAAAAACCGGTTTGTTCTTCACTCCTCCAGGACTTGCTCTTTCAGCAATGTTTGAAAACGAACTCGGATTGTCTTTTAGAAAAATTTCTCTACCTCAAATGCAAAACAGTATTAAGAGACTATTTATCAACTTGAAATTTGCCGAAGACGTGCAGATTCAAATCCAAGAAAGGATCATAACCTTAGTGGTAACAAGCAGTATATTCAACACGCTTTGCCACGAAACCAGGAATAGTCAACCCCGAACGCACACGCAAGTCGGATGCATTTTGGCGAGTGCCTTTGCATGTGCATTTGCCAAGGCATCAGATAGGCCAATAACGATTCAAAGTGATACGTTAAACCCTGATAACAAAACCCTGATCATAGAGTATCGAATGGAAGAAGTGTAATTATGTTACTTCCTCCCTTAACTTTGCAAGATTTCAGTTTGCTTCTGGCAGTGAGCGCGATTCTTGTCCTAGGTACAGCTGAAATTGTACCCTATGTATTTGGGGAAAAGACGTTAGTCTCAGACATGAAGAAACTTCGGATTTTGGCGATGGTGCTAGGTACACTGTTCTTGGTGACTGTTGCCATAACAGTAATTAACGGTCTACCTCTAAGATTATAGATAAAACTTTTGATTCCTAAAATTCTTAAAGACCGAAATCCTGCAAGATTATCAAGTGATAAATTTGTTTGTTTCATAATTTGAGCATGTGCGTTGTATTTTTAGATTTAATTATCAAGTCCAATCAACTTATCTCTTTTCTGAATACGCATCTCTGCAAGTATAAGATTGGGAAAGGTTAAAGCAAGTAAAACGCTGTCTTTTAATAGACAATTAACCAAAATCCAGGTCAATAAGAAACAACAGAATGAAAAAACATGAAAAAACTACAAATCCTAATAGTCGCATTTCTAATTTCGCTATCAATCTGCGCATTCGTGAACATACAAGCCACAGCTCAAGTTACCGCTACTAAGTTGGTGTTTTCTTCTGGTGCTCCTCAGACTTTGACTGTTAATGTTGTTTCGGCTGTGATTGTGGTCCAACGTCAGACTGCGTCTGGTACTCCTGTTACTACTGGAACTACTACTGTTGCTTTGAGTAGTTCTGGTACGGGTGTGTTCTATTCTAATGCTGCTGGTACTAATGCGATTACGTCGATTGCGATTGCTTCTGGTCAAAGTAGTTCTGCTAATTTCTACTATAAAGCCACGGCTGTTGGTACTGGTACGCATACGTTGACTGGGGCTTCTGGTACTTTGACTTCTGCCACATCTCCTTTCACAATTAACGCTGCTGCTGTTGCTACTAAGTTGGTGTTTTCTTCTGGTGCTCCTCAGACTTTGACTGTTAATGTTGTTTCGGCCGCGATTGTGGTCCAACGTCAGACTGCGTCTGGTACTCCTGTTAGTACTGGGGCTTCTGCTATCACTGTTGCTTTGAGTAGTTCTGGTACGGGTGTGTTCTATTCTAATGCTGCTGGTACTAATGCGATTACGTCGATTGCGATTGCTTCTGGTCAAAGTAGTTCTGCTAATTTCTACTATAAAGCCACGGCTGTTGGTACTGGTACGCATACGTTGACTGGGGCTTCTGGTACTTTGACTTCTGCCACGTCTCCTTTCACAATTAACTCACCAACGCCTACTCCCACACCAACTCCTTCACCTTCTCCAACCCCAACGCCCACACCTTCTCCTTCTCCCTCTCCAAGTCCATCTCCATCACCTTCTCCTTCGCCAAGCCCAACTCCAAAGCCAACATCAACTCCTTCCCCAACTCCAACTCCTTCTCCTTCTCCTTCTCCAAGTCCATCTCCTTCACCTTCTCCTTCGCCAAGTCCAACTCCAAAGCCAACGCATTCAACTCCGCACCCAACTCCGACGTCCTTCTCCTTCTCCCTCTCCAAGTCCATCTCCTTCACCTACTCCCTCGCCTTCGCCTACTCCTACATCCACGCCCACTCCTACTCCAACGCCTTCACCCACACCAGAACCTACTCCAATACCTACACCGACTCCAACCTCAACGACAACACCAACATCAGTGCCAATATCAACACCAAAGCCAACAATTACTCCAACTCCAACAGCAAAACCATCGCCTTCTCCAACCCCATTAGAAACAACTGTGAAAGCTAAGACAGATAGTGGTGCAACTGTTGATCTTGCAATTAGCGGAAACGTAACTAGTTCCCAGTTTTCCAACGTTACTATATTAACAACCCAATCTTCCAACTCAACAACAGTGTCTTTCACCGTGACAGGCGAAAGTGGCACCACAGGTTTCAGCATCATAACTATTCCGAAAACAGCCGTACTCTATGGAACAAACCCAGTTGTATATATTGACGACCAGCAAGCTTCAAATCAGGGCTACATGCAAGATTCAGAAAACTTTTACGTATGGTACACAACACAATTCAGTACACATCAAATGAAAATACAATTTGCAACTCCTTTAATGCCGCAGTCAGCATTATTTGGGCCTTTGATTGCCCTTGGCATAATTACTCCTGAAATTATTTTGGTCTACACAGTAATAGCCCTCAGACGCTTAAGGAGAAAACCTGAAAACACATAACAGATCATTGAAAATAACGCTGATTTTATAACGTTTATTCTTGGACTTATTTTTTTTATCCGAACTTCAAGACAGGTCCTGATTACTGCATTAACCACAAACATGTTAGATGTTAACATTTGAGGTAGGTCTCCCTTTTTAGCTGCATCAAACCTGAGAGCCAGCAATTCTCACCACAAGGCCTACAGCAACCCCAAAGCCATCAGGTTCATAAATTAAAGTCTTGTTGGATTTGGCTTATTTAGATAAACGCAAACACTAAGAAGAAAACTCCTAACATTTTCCTTACTATTTACAATTACACTACTTTTTTTAGAATAGTAAACTGACAAGACTATCTGATTTCGGGTAATATCTCAATTCTGATAGGGGTCCAAATCCCGCGACCCATCGCTATTACTACAAACCTGAGCTTTTGACATTTCACTATCACAACTCAGGGTGTCTTCTGAAGTTTAGCATCGATCTGCTTTACATTTGCGTTACTTTCGACTTTCGGCTTCAGGTCCGCCTCCTGTTGAACAGTTCATCTTCTACAGATTAGTCACACTTTGATACCCGATTGTTTGCTCACTAAATGAACTTATAAAACCACAGTTAAGTACGGCGGAAAGAAAAACAGGCACATGATACAGGAATAGAGCTGCTAACATACAACCACACTCATACAACTCAACATAGTATCCATATTGACTGTGTGGAACAAATCCTCTTCCCACACTCAAAATACAAGAGAGAAACAACCCAAACAAAAAACAATCATTTCCAAAGACTCAAGTGTGGTGTAAATTCTCACAAAGCCACACCCACACAAATAGAAAATAAAGGAATTTTGTGAGTGACATCTCTTGTGTCCCAGTTCAATGCTACGTTTTATGACCTAACTGTGCTAATCAGTTCTCTCCAAGGTGACAAACAGGGTTTACCTGAACCCTCTGAGAATAGAAAGCCATCGCCTCCGACACCATGGTAGTCAATGTAATGCATCCAGGAAATACCGAATAAACCCATCTCCCTTAGGGAAGCCTCTCTTTGGGAAATGTCGTTAACAACATCAACCTGAGCTTGGTGACCCCAGAGATAATCATCAATGGAAAGATGCGCCAACAGGATATGTTGGTTGTATTTGCTCAAAGCCTTCACATTAGTAGCTATATCGTCTATCATGTAATCCCAAACATGAGATTTGTCTCCGAATCTGTCTACCCAGTTAACATCTCCATAGTTCGTCTTCAAATCGTCTCCACTGAGCCATTTCCCTTCTTCCACACCTCTCAAACTCCACATAGCTTGAAAACTCATAAAATCCATACTCTCCATACTAGAGCTCAAAGCTCCGTTCATACTGATGTCATCATTATAACGTGGTTCCCAACTGCCAATGCAATAGCTTACTAAAACATTGGGTGCAACTTCTTTTATTGCATTCCTAGAGTCAATCATCAACTGATTCCAATATGTATAATCAAGGTTTTCGTAAGCAGATGGGTCGTTAAATTCAGTTTCCAACGAAATCAAGGCTGTATGGCGACCATCATTTGGAGCTTTCAGATGATTTGCCAAAAACCTGAGGTCATCAAGCCATTCTTGCCTGTGCAAACCGAGGCTGGCTGGTGAATAATCAACATTCCATGTGCCTGTAAAATATTGGTATGTAATCAGATGTGGAACAAGGCTCTGATTCCACAGAGATCCGGGCAAATAATAACTAGACCACCAGCCGTAAAGGTCATCATGACTACTTATCCATGATGTTGCTAAATTCATGCTTAACGAATAATCGCTGTTAAGGTCTTGCAAATTACTCCATGCGTCTGCGCCTGTTCCTATCAGAAATTCATCAAATGTTGCGTTTTGAGGGTCTAAACTTTTTGGAAGTACGAAAATGGCGCTAACACTAATTGCAACGATGATAATTAGTGCCGCACTCAAAACCAGTTTCTTGAATTCATCCACCAGCTTCAACTAAGGTGATTTGATTTATGAGTTTTGCTTACTTCAAATTCACCTCGCTCGCTGCGGAGCAATAGCCCCTTCCAGAAGGCACTCCTTGAACGAATTTTCGACTATGAAAAAAGGAGATTTTGCGGGTAACATCTCCACCAAGTGGCGGATTCAAAGAAAACCTGCTTTAGGAAAACCCAAAAACTCACATAGAAAAAGGAGAATTATCAGCACCACATCAACGCTAACGTTGGTGGGGTTGTTTTGGTCATTAGACTTTGTACTACACTCGAGTTAATGTTTGATTTCAGTTGGTAGATCTACCCAGAAACCTCGGGCTTCATTTTTATTCACTTAGGTTAAATTCACCCATTTCACATCATAGGCAGTTAATGATGATGGCGCTATTCCAGTTTCAACAACGTAGGTTCCGGGAATATTTGGTGTGTTCCATGTAAAACTGTACTCCCCAACGCTGTTTGCCGTAACATTAATCGGTTGAAAATCATAGAAACTGTAACCACTAGGTCCAGTCACGGTAATTGTCAAAGCTAAAGATGTTTCTAGTTTGGGGTTCTGCTGATTTAAAACGGTTACTTTCAAGTTTATTTGCTCACCTGAAGAGTAGCTTGCTTGTGGATCGATCATTAGGTAGACTGAGTAGACATTGATGTCACTGGCGATATTGGATTTTACCTCGCTGCCTAAGCTGTCGGTAACGTTGAGGTGGATTCGGTAATTACCATTTGCTCTGGGAGTAAATGTCCAGTCTGGATTTGTAGCTTGTGGAACTGCGGTGTTGTTGATGTACCATTGGTAGTTGTAGGGTGCTACGCCTCCTGTGGTGGATGCGTTAAATGTTTGGGACTGACCATAATACAGAATTGATGAAGTTGGAGTGATCAAAGCTGCTGGTTGTGAGTACACGTTGAGGGTGGCTGTGTTGGATTTTGCTTTATAGTTGAGGCTATCAGTTATGTTAAGATAGATATTGTAGGTTCCAGTGAAGTTTGCTTTATAGTTTAATGTTGAAGATGTGGCTCCTGCGATTGCTGTGTTGTTAGCGTAGTACCATTGGTAAGTATAAGGTGCAAGTCCACCTGTTGTAATAGAGTTGAATTGTTGCGTGTTTCCAACAGTCATGCTTACTGAAGTTGGATTAATTGTAACTGAAGGTTGTGAGTACACGTTGAGGGTGGCTGTGTTGGATTTTGCTTTGTAGCTGAGGTTGTCTGTGACGTTTAGGTAGATGCTATAGGCTCCCGTATAGTTTGCTTTGTAGCTTAAGATTGAGGCTGTAGCTCCTATTATGGAGGTTCCGTTGCTGAAGTACCATTGGTAAGCGTAAGGTACAAGTCCGCCATTTGTAATAGAGGTGAATTGTTGTGTGTTTCCAATTGTCATGTTAGCTGAGGCTGGATTGATGGTTACTGTTGGTTGCGAATACACATTGATGGTGGCTGTATTGGATTTTACTCTGTAGTTAAGGCTATCTGTGACGTTAAGATAGATACTGTAGGTTCCAGTGAAGTTTGCTTTGTAACTTAAAGTTGAGGTTGTGGCTCCAGCTATAGCTGTATTGTTGACATAGTACCATCGATAGGTGTAGGGTAAGAGTCCACCTGTTACTGTCGAGGTGAATTGCTGTGTGGCTCCAATTGTCTTGTTCACTGAGACAGGATTGATACTTACTGCAGTTAGCAAAGGAGTGGTATTAAAAAGGTAAATTCCACGTGCGTCATCTAAATAATCATAGCTATAAAAATTACGTGTTACTCCAAAAAAGGCAAACATAACACTTGTTTCTGTCGAAATTGGGTTACCACCGTACCTTACCCAAGAAATAAAATCTGAAGTATACGCATAACCATGTTTCCAAAGTGAACCGTCAGAACCATGATAAGTGAAGTAGTATGTTGAACCGTCAAAATACACATCATCAGAAACAATGGCAACACCATCCCACGCTCCACTTGGACCTTTATCGAAAACCACTCTACGGTTAGACCATGTTAAGCCGTTTGTTGATTCGCATTTACCGATTTTGCCTGAATAGTAATCAGTGGCTCCTTCGTAGAGCATATGCCAAGTTGTTCCATCTTTCCATACAACGGGTGAGGCAACGTAAGTACTTTCCCAACCAGACCCCTGTTCTTCAAGCACGCTTTGCTCGTAAACCCATGTTAAACCATTTGAAGAGGATAAACGAGAGATACCTTCTTGATTTCCGCCAGGAGATTTCAACTCGGCGTACATATAATATATCGAGTTAATCTTGACTATGTAGGGGTCTTCAAACGTCCTGCTAGATGGCACATTATTTAAAACGCAGGGTCTTTGAGTCCAACTAATGCCATCAGAACTGTAAGCATACCCAATCACAAGATTGGTGTAACCATCGTCATTAGTATTGTTAGTGGCAGTGTACCATGTTTTATACTCCTTGCCTATATCTGAAGGTTCGTAAAGAATGTTGCCTATTTCGTAAATCCTCGCGTTCCATCCTCCAACCTGGCTTGTTGGAATAACAGGATTGCCCGGGTAGCTCGTAAATCCATTGAAAATGTCAGTAACATCTGCACATGCAAAATTAGAAATACATATTGTACCGGCCAAGACGATAATTATCAGGCTGTATGCAACTTTTTTTTTAATACTTTTCGTTTCCATGTTGAGCTGTCCTTTCAAAGTCTCATAGCTATAAGGTCCAAATTCAAATTCTCCTGATTTTACCTGCAACCTAATCCAGAACTTGACCTTGGGAACTTTTGTTTGTGGATCCACTTCTAACTGACAACAGGTAGCAGCCAAACCATCTTTTAATCGATTATTTCGTGTAGAGAATAAGTCAGGAAATAGACTATCTTGAGTAGATACTAGTTACTGCACGCTTTCTGACAAGGAAACTTCCGTAATGAAGTGTCTGATCTAATTTACCGCTAACCATGCAACTTTGTTTATTGTTGCTCCAAACATCCCTTTCTCAGGAAAACCTGCTTTTTTTGGTACTATAATAACCCTTAAATTTCTCTCAATATATGCGATATTACGAATTTGATATTCTCTCTTCGCATCAAATCTTCTAGTACGCCCTAAAATTTTCCTTATTTTTAAGGACCGATATGAAATTGTACAATGTCTCACCAAAGATATCAAAGCAAATCGAGTAAGATGGCTTCTCCTTTTCTTTAAGGTTTTAAGTCGCTCCTCTCTCCAGAACTAGGTATAAGCCCGCGCTTGACACTCATAGTTTATATTTCTACGCATTTAAAGAATATCTTGAACAAAGCTAATATTAAATTCAAACGGCGAATAACGAGAATGCAAATAAACCCCAAAAAACCAAAACTCGATTCATTCCTAATTGCAGTTATTTTTATAGTTTCAGGAATCACTCTGTTCGTCCTATCAGTTTTTTTGGGCTCACAAATAATTTCGATCATTGGATTAGGCTTGATTTTCTGGGGTGCACTTTTCTTGCTAATACCACCCCCAAAACATGTTGAAGCAAGTTTCTTGATAACCTCATCTTTACCTGATTACATGACAATAGATAGAATGCTCAAATATCTCATCCCAAAAAATGAAGCATACAACATCCCACCATGTCCAAGAGATATTTACTTGCCTGAACATCTAGAAGGTCTTAAAGAAATGGTCACATTCATCCCAGCAGAACACACTGACGGAATAGCAGAAATCGAAGA
Source organism: Candidatus Bathyarchaeota archaeon (assembly GCA_963777155.1). Classification (GTDB taxonomy): domain Archaea; phylum Thermoproteota; class Bathyarchaeia; order Bathyarchaeales; family Bathycorpusculaceae; genus Bathycorpusculum. Next base: position 46,439 of record CAVZPM010000013.1, on the reverse strand, counting down.
CATAGCAAGAGGTGAATTCTTAATTGAAAAACCAAAAGGTCTTCTCATAGCATCCCCCGGTGTAGGCTTATTGGACAAAATCGAGCAAAAACACAAGATTGACTTTACCAAAATCCCTCTCAGCGAAGTTGATGGAGCGCTGCTAAACTTTCTCAGATGAGCTTTATTTAGCCAAAAAAATTGACATTACCATAAACGAAAACGAGGTAATCCTACAAATTAATGATTCACTTTATAAAAACCTCTATAGTCAAAAATATAACCTCAAAAGCATTATACCTACTCGGCTGTCCACTGGTCAACACAGCAGCCTGCGCTATTGCAAAATCCGCAGGCAAACCCACAATGATACAAGAAATAAAAACCACCCCAAACGGCAACACAATAACTGCAACCTTCAAAATCATTAACAGGACATTTGAGAAACGACAGAAATTGATCGAGGACAACGAGAAAATCTTATTGAGAAGAAATGAACTATTAGAAGTAATTAATGCTTCAATAGGTATCGTTGATTTGTCGTTTGATATTCTGATTGGTCTGCAGAAGAAACGAATTAATTGGCAACGGTTAGAAGATTACTCTAAAGATTTGGGGGAGAACTTTAGTTTCATAGGACAATCTTTGCCCTCGCTAAACCTGAACTTCCTAAAAATCTTATCAGCCATAAAAAGTCAGATTCCGAAAGAAACTTCAAAAGAAGCCAACAACATCCTAAATGTGATTTACAGCTATTTTGACAGCTTAAACCTTGATGATGACCTTAAAGAGAGTGTTCCTAATTTCTTGAGTGCAAAGGCCATAATTTTATCATATTATACATTAAATGACCTTTTGCTTGGCAAAATTGTTGGAGATAAAGAAAACAAGAAAGAGAAGCATCAACTAGAAAGTGTTTTACAAATCTTGGCAAATAACACTGACTTTAAAGTCAACATTGAGGAACTTAAAGCCAGCATAGATAAATTAATTCCTGAGAATGATTTAGAAAGCGTTATTGATAATAGCAGAGAAATTTTCAAGGAACAATTGCAGCAAATGAGCTCACTTTATTCTTGGTCCATGAGAAAAAAACAGTTGTGATTGACATGAATATCCCTCTAACACTTACAGACATCAGCCTATGGATAGGTGCCACAGCAATAATACTTCTTATTACCTCTGAACTTCTTACCTTATCACAAGAATATTCAAACAGAATCCTTATCAACAAAATACGAATGAGATTTGCCGCCATCGGATGTGGACTTGCCTTCATAGTTACCATAATATTGCGCTTCATATAACCTCTAAATCTCAACGCTAAACCCGCTTGAATAATAATTTCAAGAACTGACAGGGTGCCATCGTTGTATGAGTTTCCTTCATACTTTTAGTCATTGAAGAAATATCTTTCCAAAGATAATAGTGAATCCGATTAACGATTAAAAATTACCTTTTAGCTTGTTGCTGAAATAGAAATGGTGTTGCTGAAATTTGTTATGTTAGTTATGCTTGGGGAAACGGTTATTGTTACTGTTGCTTGGGTCGATTGACCGGCTGAAAGTTGAGTGCCCTGTTTATCCCAGCTCACTGTTATGTAAGAACTTGCTTGTGCTGGGGTCCAACTCGTTGTCGATAAACCGAGTGTTAAGGTTCCTGTGCCTGTATTTTTTACATAGATCGTTTGAGTTGTGCTGCCTCCTGCTGTTATTGATCCCCATGATATTGTCGTCATGTTGGTTGTGCAGGCGCTGTTTGAGTATACGGATATGTTTGGGGAAGTTGTTACAGTTCCGGAGGAGCCTATGTTTTGGTTGACTGTTAGAACTGCCAGTGTGCTTGCTGCCAAAGAAAACGCAAATATGGTTAAAACTATTATGAACATCGTTTGTGCTTTATGTGATGCCATTCTTGCTCCCTAACAAGCAATGAAATGAATATTAAGACTTAATAAACATTATTGCAGTTTTGATCTTGTACGACAAACTGTACGTCAAGAATACAAAAAGCACAACCTCTATACAACACATTTACTGTAACACGGAGAAGAAACAGAAAAATAGGTATCAGAAACATTCTCGATATGAAAACCAAGCAGACGATTACTTTAATTAGTTACCAACTTACGTCATCTATTCTTTTTTGAGATGTTTTTTGTAGCTACTATGTTAACTCCTGTATTGAAGATGTTTTGGATGATCGGTTCTCCGATTTTGATGGGTGCTTCTACTTCAACTTTTGCCAGCAAATTCATAGCGTCTAAGATTCTGCTTTTAGGTATTGGTTTGTCTGTTCTCACACTAACTAAAGGAAGATGACCGTGTTTAACTTTCACAGTGGTTGTCAGGGTTCGTTCAGGATTGGAAATCTCTTTTTCCGCGTATTCCAGCCCAACTTTGCATCGGTTTCCGCTAACGTCACCTATTGTTGTCCCGACATAATCAACACTGAGATAACAGCCCATAGGACAGCCGATACAGATCATTTCCTTCTTCATTTCCTTAAAACCTCAACTTTTAGTGAGTTAATAGCGCTTGTTTCGCTTCCCTTCAGTTTTATCTTGATCATCTGAGCAGGATGAACCTTACGAAACTTTTTTGTCTTTATCCAGCGTTTCTCCATCAAATAATCCAACATCCACATCTTCTTCGGGGTCGGTCACACGAATCGACAACTCGAGGTCAGTGCCACGGCAGATGCTTTGGGGTAAAACATATCGGATTTTATTACCTGCCTCTACAGGGATTCTTTCCACCTTTCGAATCTTTCCAAGAACGTATTCTGCCGCGCTTTTTCCCGCCTTCTCCGCTTCAAGAGTAACAAAATCCACTATATCATGAACATGGAGGGCGTTCCCACACGCAAAAACTCCAGAAACAGAAGTTTCAAGATTTTCGTCGACGATGGCTCCTCCAGTAACTTGACTGAGTTTAACACCACAATTTTTTGATAGGTCATTTTCTGGAATCAAGCCTATAGAGAGAAGTAGAGTGTCACAAGTAATCTTTTGTTCTTTTCCTTTGATTGGCTTCAAATCCTTGTCTACGGGAGAGATTGTGACTGCTTCAACCCTATTCTGCCCATGGATTTCGGTGACGGTGTGTGAGAGAAGAAGAGGAATGTCATAGTCAATTAGGCACTGCTGAATGTTTCGCGGCAGACCATTGGTGTGAGGAAGAATCTCAACTACGGCGTGGACTTTAGCGCCTTCTAGAGTAAGCCGACGAGCCATAATCAAACCTACGTCCCCCGAACCGAGAATAACAACGTCTTTGCCAACCATCACATTCTTCAAGTTGATGAGATTCTGGGCTACACCAGCAGTATACACTCCAGCAGGTCTTGTTCCTGGAATGCAAATCTGTCCACGGGTTCGCTCACGACACCCCATAGCAAGAACTATGGCTTTGGCGCCAAAACAAAACAGACCCTTAGGACTAGCAACGAACACCTTTTTTTCAGGCGTGACCTCAAGCACCATGCTGTCAAGCATATACGGGATTTTTAATCTCTTTAGTTCATCGACGTATCTTTGAGCGTATTCCGGACCAGTCATTTGTTCTTTAAAGAGTTCAAGACCGAAACCATCATGTATACACTGAGGAAGGATGCCACCGAGCCAACCGTTCCTTTCTATGATAACCAAGTTTTGAAGGCCATTTTTCCTTGCACTGATGGCTGCAGCTAGCCCTGCTGGACCAGCACCTATCACAACCAAATCAACATCTTGAGACGGTAACTCACTCACTTTTTTTACTCTCCCTAAGGTCTTTGGTTTCACCTATGAACATAGGCGAATCTAGATTCTTCAACTTAATCTCTTCAGGGGACAGCCCATATTCCTCTTTTAGAATTTCCACAATTTTTGGTAAGCAGAAGCCCCCTTGGCATCTACCCATACCTGCTCGGGTACGGTATTTCACGGCGGAAATTGTTTTCTCTGAAATTGGGTTGTTTAACGCGTCTAAGACTTCCAGTTTGGATACATGTTCACACCTACAGACGATTTCGCCGTATGCGGGGTTTACTTTAATCAAAGAAGTTTGCTCTGTTCTTGATGCTTCACTAAAAGGAGTTATTCTTCTACGGATAGGATTAAAATCTGTTTTTTCTTTCAAATCCATTTTCTCTTTAATCATTTGAACAACCAATCTTGCGATGGCAGGAGAGGACGTGAGACCAGGGGACTCCATTCCTATCATGTTGATGAAGTTTTCAACGTCTTCTTGGATAATGAAGTCACGAGACCCTTTCTCTTCTGGCGGAGTAATCTTAGACCTCACTGCAGAAAAACCGTAGATAACTTGGTTTAGGGGGATGGACGGAAGTAGACTCTTCGCCCCCTCAATTAGTTGCCGAATCTTTTCTTTGGTTGTTCTTGTGTCTTCTCGCTCGTTGATGAATTCTTCACTAGGTCCAATCAATATGTTTCCATCCAATGTGGGCGTGAGATGAACACCCAAGACTCCTGCGATTTTTGGCGGCACTGGATAGACCATACTGTTGATTAGGTCACGGCAATTCTTGTCAAGGATGAGATATTCGCCACGGCAGGGATAGAGTTTGTAATTATCAATGCCTATCATAGCGGAGATTTTGTCTGCGAAGAGACCTGCACTATTCACAACGATGTCTGCGTGGAAGACTCCCTGATTTGTTGTTACTTTGTAACCGCTGTTTACTTGTTTTATCGCGGACACTTGGGTGTTGACGTGAACTTTCACACCGTTGTTTAAGGCATTCTCAGCTAAGGCAATCGTGAAAAGATAAGGGGGAACGATTCCAGCCACAGGAGAATATAACGCATAGAGGGCATCCAAGTGGGGTTCTCGCTTTTTCAGTTCTTCTCCAGAGATTATGTTTAATCCTTTAACTCCATTTCCTTCCCCCACGGCTTTTAAGCTTTCCAAGTCTTCGAGTTCCTCTTCTGTTCGGGCAATTACATGTTTTCCGCAGAGTTTGCAGGGTACATCAAGTTGCTTCGCCAACTCTGGAAACATCAGTCGCCCTTCAACACACAGTTTAGCCTTCAAGCTTCCTCTCGGATAGTAAAGACCTGTGTGAAGGACTCCACTGTTGCCTTTGCTAACCCCAGAACCGACGTCGGTTTCCTTCTCCACCAGCACTGTTTCGATTTTGAATTTTGCTAGTTCTCTTGCGATGGCGCAGCCAATGACGCCAGCTCCTATCACTAATACTTCACATCTGCTGCTCACAGTGAATCATCTCTTTGCTCATTATCAACTATAGAAGGAGAAGATAGGGATTTGCTCAGATAAAAATTTTTTCTAATCAAATGGTATAACAGAATATACACAATGGGGAAACAACAACACCACTACGATCAATGAATTCATCAACAACATCAAAGCCTCGTAGTCTGCTATGGAATAATGGTTTTGATCAGCAGACAGGCGATAATGACTCATAACACAAAATCAAATTAATCAAATAATGCTCCAAAAAAGTATAAAGAAAAAACTCCTAAAAATACAAAAATCCTTTTGTCATTTTCCATGCTTTTATATCATTTAGTATAACCCTTATTTGTTTTTCAAGTTTTACTCAACGAGACATATTGGACAATTTTTTGCCTATAGGAGTTTATAATGTACATATTACCGTAGTATCTGAGTTGAATGGCTTCAAAATTCATAACTCTATTGATCGCTTGGATTGTTGAAGAAAATATTCTTGTTAAAGCGTTGATTAGTACAAAAATAATTAAAAAAAAATAAAAAGGGGAATTTTTTATTTGGTTTTGCGTCGGAATGTGTATGTTCCAAATGCGATTGCTACTAAGGCTATTGCCACGATGATTGTTGCGATGCTTGAAAACTCTGGTACTGTTGGTGTTGGTTCTGTGCTGCCTACGGGGGTGAATACTGGTTGGTAGCTGAAGGTGTTTCCGTAGCCGTGGTTGACGTTGTATGGGTTGTCTGTTGGGGTTGCAGTATATGGGTATCCGCCATGGCTTAGGTTTGGTCCGGCAATGACCCAGTGTGAGAATTGCCAGCCGCTGCTTGGGGTTGCCTTTAGTTCAAGAGCTGTTGCATCAGCTAACGCATAGGTCCCTGGTGCAGGTGTTGTTGTTCCTCCTGCGCCAGCCAAGACAACGACAATGGCTGCTGTTGCCAAGTTAGTTGGTATGCTTCTAACTCCTGGTGGCGGTAGTAACGGTGAGAAAACTGCTTGAATATCGTATGTTGTTCCTCCAACAACTGGAATGTGTGACTGGGTTTTCAGCAACGGTACTGGATCCTGCATCAGTTGAAATTATCCAATTTATGAAAACCGATGTACCTACGTCAGGGGTTGCAGTGAATGTTACTAGAAGTTCCGTCATTATACGTGTGGGTTCCGGCGGCTGGGTCAGTTGTTCCACCTATTGAATCTAAAATGTTGACTGTAGCTTGGCTTTGTGCACTTATTGTGCCTGCAAATGCTGCGACAACTAATAGAGATACTATCAGAGTCAAAGCAAATATTTTCTTAGATTTAACCATTAAAATTTCTCCAAAAATGCATGCTTGCTTGTTTCAAGTTAAGCAAATTTTGTTATATTTAACTATGTGATTGTATTCATACAACAACAACTAACGCTTGCTTGCCACAAACAGAGTTGATTTATCCGTTTTCAAGGTTGCAGGCAAAATTATCTTATCAAACAGCTCCGATTGACTATCTCTCCATCAAAATCGTTTTCACATAAACTTTTAATGCTTAACCATGTTCTATATGTTGCACAAATAAGGAAGCAAGGTAAAATGCTCTCTCGTTCAGCAGTAGTTAAACTTAAAGCAATTCTAATAATCGATTTAATTATTGTAGGTGCGGCTGCAGGGGTCTACTTTTATTTTCAGGGTCAAGGACTAATTGCTACCGGTGCCAAACCTGCTACATTTACTCTCTCTGACCTATCAATTAATCCCCTTGAAGCCTTCGTGGGCGAATCAGTTCAAATCTCAGCTAATTTGACAAACATCGGGGATGTGGAAGGCAACCAAACAGTGTCCTTAGAAATCAATAGTATCCTTAAAGATACAATGAATGTGACACTTGCTGGCAATTACTCTTCTCAAATTATAGAGTTTACCGACATAGAAATGACACCAGGAAACTACAGTGTTAAAATTGGCGATTTAGCAGGAGCATTTCTCATAAAGCCTGCTCCACCAGAATCAAGCAAAATCGTTTTATCTAACTTTATAAGCAACCCCTATGAAATTTGGGCTAATGACAACATAACTTTAACTGCCACTGCCACTAACCCTTCGACTGAAACAGAAAATTTAACTGTGAAAGCAATGATTGACGACGTTATTGTTGGCACTCAGGTAATATCTTTGGATGCAGGAGCAAGCCAAAAAGTACAGATCACAGTAAATGCATCTGACGTTAAAGAAGGAAAACATGTAGCTAAATTAAACACGTTGTCGGGTTCGTTTATGGTCGTTCAGACAGGTTATCATACGCTTATCATTAACCGTTCAGGCGGCGGCTCCAAAGCTTTACCTTTCACGCTTAAACGGAGTAGACTATCAGACTGCTTACCAGGCGGTATTGCCTGTGGGTGAGTACAGCATTACAGTACCTAACCCGTTTAATGTTGGAACAGGTGTGTCTAGAATTTTCGTACTGGAGCGACGGCAACAGAAATCCGTCGAGAACTTTCACTTTAAGCAGCCGCATGATATTGGTTGCAACTTACACATTAATCAGCGGGTACGCATCCTGTCCCTCGCTTTACGTTTGGAATGGCACAGGATACTCTTATGTGACTGACGTGTCAAACCCCGGATGGCTTGGTTACATCAGCCACATAAACTCTAATGGCCAAGTCGTGTTCGGAGGCGGAAACCCCTGGGACTACGTCAAATTGGACAGCACTTTAGTCGCAACAAACAACGGCAACTTTGACATGACGCTTGCCCAACAATGGGATGAACTCTACTACCTCGACTCAGCCTACTTGCTTGTCGTTGATCACCCAGCTGGAACCGACGCTTACACATCCATGACTAACTACCTAAACAATGGATCAACAGGACAAATTTACACAACCACAAATGGTTCACTTCTTATCACCTATCAGTGCCACAAACGAACAAGGGCAAAATGTTCTCTCCCAAATTTCAACAGAAAGACGGAGTCTACACGCCAGGTATTAGCGGAACCGAAAGCCAAAGATGGGATAACATATCCCTAAACAAGTTAACACTGGATTTAGGCAATTTAACATCTTCACCAGCAATAAAACTTGTAATAACCGGAATGGTCGATTGGGGCCTAGCTGACACATACTACACGTGGATAAACCAGTTCAAAAACGCAGCTGCGCAGGGAATCTTGCCTGATGGCACTCAAATTATGCCTGCGCCCTACATGGAAATTAAGGCTGCAAACGGAACTTGGATACGTGCTCCTCAAGATCGACAGATACCCTTGCCCTCAGACTACAACGCCCGAACCTTCACAGTGGACTTAACAGGGCTGTTCCCAGCAGACGTCAACGATTGCCAAGTTAGATTCACCAACTTCTGGAATGTAACCTACGATTACATAGGAATTGACACATCACCCAACCAGAACTATAACAATACAGAAGCTAACGCCAACTTCCGCTGTAATGAGTCAAATGTGGGACACACAATCAAACTCTTCAGGCGCATTCACACGATACGGCGACGTAACTCCATGATTCAAAACGCTGACGATATGTTCGTGATTGGAAGACAGGGCGACCAAGTTAACATGCAGTTCTCAACAGCCAACCTTAATGCAACTGAGCCGGGGAATGGTGCGCGACTACTTCTTTGTGGTTGCCTGCTGGTTTAAAGATCCGCCTGGAGCTTGGGGTTACGGATTCAACTTCACTGTTGACCCACTGCCTTTCATGAATATGAGTGGTTTCCCGTATCCAACTTCGGAAAGCTACCCATACGACGCAGTGCACTTAGAATATATCCAACAATACAACACCCGAGCTAATCACCCAGCCATAACCCTTTTTTCCTTTTTTAAGCAGCTGAAAGAAAACCGACAATGACATAGCGCAAAAATTATGGAAGATTTAAATGGTTTCACCTTTATTATTTGCTCTAATAAACCAATAATGTGACCTCTTGTATGTCGTTGATACCTGAAATCTCTAATCCGTACATTGGAGCATTCGCAGGTGGTTTGTTGTATGGATTGGCGGTTTGCACTGCATCCTGCCTTCCAATCGTAACTAGTTATATAGCAGGTATAGGCGCTGGCTTTAGCAAGGGCGTGAAGGTTACACTGATTTTTAATTCAGGAAGAGTTATTGCTTATGCTCTAATCGGCGGCTTGATTGGAATATTTAGCGGTCTGTTTAGGCTTTTTGTTTCCGAGGCAGCAATTTCGCCATTCCAGATTTATTCTTCAATTGCCTTTGGAATAGTGACTATAATTATCGGGGTTAGTATCTTTCTCAAATCCAGAAGACCCTGTGAGTGCAAAATCCAAGATACCAAAAACATAGTTGCGTCACCAAAGACTAGGTCGTTTCGGAGTTGATTTTGGTGCTTTCTCTTTGGGTTTAAGCAGAGGATTAATTGTGTGTCCACCATTGATAGCGTTGTTGGTGTATTCTTTGCCTTTTGCTAACCCTCTTGGCAGTGTTGGAATAGCTGTATTATTTGGTTTAGGAACCGCCATTTCACCAATCCTGCTGTTAGGCGGACTTACTGGTTGGCTGCTCAACAAAGCACCACTGTTTCGGAAGTGGATTTCTTTGGCAGGCGCCGCTGTGCTTATAGTGCTCGGAGTATTCACTATTGGGAGTTCAATAATTCAAATAACGTGATGGCGAAAATATGTCGATGCAGATAGTTGGAGACGTATTGAGGCTAACAGTCCTTGCGGGACTTGGGATAGCAGGGATACTCGCCATTATGCTATGGAAAAAGAACAAGTCGACCCGAGTGACTTTTCTTCGATTCGTTATCCAAGCAGTCTCTTTCGCAGCCATATTCTACATATTCACCTACACAATTCCGCTGCTCTACGTGCTGATTGTTATTTTTGCAATTACGCTAGTTCTTGGAAGGTTCTACTGCGGTTGGCTGTGTCCATTCGCATTCGTCATGGACTTAGAGAGCCATGCTTAGAAAAGCCCTGAAAATACGCCATCGACTCATGCCAGACAGATTAACCAAAGCTCTGCACAAATCACGATATGTTATCCTCTTGTTCTTCCTATTTCTTCCAATAGTGCTCTGGGTTTTGGAACCTCCACTAAACATGGATTTCGCTGTTCTCGAGGCACAGCTTCTCGCTGGTCCATTTCGCCCCTACAGCATACTACTTGCACCACTAATACCGCTCATAGTATCCTGGACATCCGCTCCGTTAATAGTCAACGGCATCAACTTGAGCTATCCCTACGTTCAAGATATTCTAGTTTGGGCAGGGCAAAACATCGGTCAAGTAGTAGCGATTGTGTTTGTCGGCATAACTCTTGTTGGTTCCTTCTTTATTCGACGAGTTTGGTGCCGTTTCTGCCCTACCGGTGCGTCATTTGGGGTTTTAAACAGATTCAAGGGATTTAAGTGGGTTCCCTTGCTTTACATAGACAAAGATGAGGAGAAATGCACCAAATGCGGCGTCTGCAAACGAGTTTGCCCAGCAGGCGTCACAGAAGTGTATGAACAGAAGGGCGGAAAAATAGCAACATCTCAATGCATGATGTGTGCAAGATGCGCTGAGATGTGCCCATATGAAGGGACATTGAAAGTTAAGTTAGGTAACAAAACCATGTTTAGGTCAAGAAACTGGCTGGAAGAAACAAAAAGTGAATAGGAAGAAAGAGAGAAATGAATGAAACTGTTGCAAAAAAATACATGCCTGAAGTATCCAGAAAAGAAATTGATGAACTCAAGAACACCTTTAAAGCTGCTTCTCTAAAAATAATGGCTGACAACATCGAGCGCATGAAAAAAGCCGATCCCCATCGACCAACTGCCATGAAATACTTTGACGACATCGCAAACCTGTTTGGTCAAAGGCAACAGGAAATTCAGGCTGAAAAAGAGAAGGGCAAGAAAGTTATTGGTTACATGTGCCTGTTTGCACCCACTGAGCTAATTTTAGCTGCAGATGCTATACCTGTACGGGTGAACTCTGGCTGGTATGACACCTCTAAACTGGGCGATCGTGTAGTGCCAGTGGAGGTTTGCCCAGTTGTCCGCTCAACTATAGGTGCAAAAATGATTGAGCTCTCCCCTTTTCTTGAACAAAGCGACGCCCTAATCAGCGTGTTAACCTGCGACGGCATGACTAAACTCAGCGAAATCCTCAGTGACTACAAAACAATCTGGGGAATGAACGTCCCAAGAATAAAAGACTCCACCCAGTCGCTACGTTTCTGGAATGACGAAATAAAACAGATGAAAACCCAAATTGAACAATTCACCGGCAATAAGATAACACGCAAGAACCTGAAAGAAGCCATAGAAACAAGCCACCGAGCCACCAAAGCATTCAGGCGCCTCCAGGAACTACGCAAGGGCAACCCGGTAATTATGGGCAGAGACGCCATGCTGGTTAACCAATCGTACCAGTGGGACGATAAGAAACGTTGGACCGAAAAAACCGAAGCCTTATGTGACGAACTTGAGGCAAGGGCGCAAAGGAAAGATTGGGTTTGCCCGACTGATACTCCAAGAGTCATGGTGACAGGCACTCCGATGTTTTGGCCTGACAACTGGAAACTTCCCTCGTTGGTTGAAGAAAGCAACCCGCAAGGTATCATCGTCGCAGACGAGCTTTGCTCGGGTGAACGAATACTCAACGACCCAGTCGGAGTCGACGAGTGGTCGATGGATGACATGTTAAACGCAATCGGAGAACGATACTTGATGGCTTCCACGTGCCCGTGCTTTACCAGCAAAGACGGTAACGAAGATCGAATAAACTGGCTCCTAAACAAAGTGAAAGACTGGAAGATTCAAGGCGTAATTTACTATGTAGTACGCGGCTGCATGCTCTACGCAATGGAATATACGCGCGTCAAAAAGGCGCTTGACAAAATTAATGTCCCAGTTTACTACCTTGACACCGAATATACCCGTGAGGATGTTGGGCAAATGAAGACTCGTGTGGAAGCATTCCTTGAAATGTTGACGGCAAGAGTGGACTTCTAGATGATAACAGTTGGAATGGACCTGGGTACCCAAAGAGTTCAAGTAGTAATCTTGAAAGATGGCTGCGTAGTTGCCAGGGCTTGTGCGTTCTCGGGGTTTGACCCAACAAAAGCTGCAGAACAAGCCGTAGAAGAAGCCCTAAAACAAGCGAACCTAAAACTTTCAGACATCAACCACTTTGCTGCAACAGGCTCAGCAATTGATATGGCACCCTACTCTTACAGTAAAGTCAGCATGATGAGTGCCGATGCTAAAGCAGGTGTATTCCTTGTCCCCAAAGCCCGAACAATTATTGACATTGGAGCCGAAGAAGCAAGAGCCGTAAAATGCGACGAAAAAGGCATTATGGTCGACTTCGTCGTCAACGAACGGTGCGCCGCAGGTGCAGGAGCTTTTATTGAAGCTATGGCAAGAGCGCTTGAGGTTAATATGGAAGATATGGGTCCGCTGGCACTAAAAGCAGAGCGGGCAAGCCCCATAAACGCTTCGTGTGTAATATTCGGCGAATCAGATGTGGTTTCACTCATCCACCGTCAAGAATCCAAACCGGAAATCGCACGTGCAGTCTATGACGCGATGGCAGATCGAGTTTCCTCAATGATTCACCGCTTAGGCATCAACCCTGAGGTAGTGTTGGTAGGCGGTGTCGCTAAAGACCCAGGGTTTGTTGCATCGTTGAATCGTAAACTGGGTTTAACAGTGGTTATTCCAGAGTACCCCGAGTACGTTGGGGCATTAGGTGCTGCGTTGGTAGCTGCACGGGTTAAAGAGGGGCAAAAATGAGCCAACCGAAAGAGACAGAGTTTTGGCGTTGGCAAGAATACCACCGCATAATGCCTGGCAAAAAATGGAATAACAAAGATATAATCACCGCAGGCGTCGACGTTGGATCCGTAGGTTCCAAAGCAGCCATCATGATAAACGGTGAAGCCTACAGCTGGGGCATAACCCGTACAGGCTCTAACAGCCCGGAGAGCGCAAAAAAAGCCCTTGACTATGCCTTGGAAGGCACAGGACTCAAAGTAAGTGATCTAAAATACATCGTCGGCACAGGCTATGGTAGAGTCAACGTGCCCATGGCAAATAAAGCTATAACCGAAATTGCCTGCCACGCAAAAGGCGCCAATTACATCTGGGGATCCACTGTCCGAACCGTCCTTGACGTTGGCGGACAAGACATCAAAGCAATCCGTATCGACGAAACAGGTAGAGTCGTATCCTTCCTTATGAACGATAAATGCGCCGCAGGCACAGGCAGGGGTATGGAAGTCTTTGCAGACCTCCTGCAGATTCCTATTGAGCAAATTGGCGAAATTTCGCTTAAGGTGGAAAAGGAGCCTGAACCGGTGAGCTGCACCTGTGTTGCCTTTGCAAAAACGGAAGCCATGGGGCTGCTGCGTAAGGGTTGGACTAAAGAAAAGGTTCTAGCAGCATACACACGGGCTATGGCTGTACGCATGGCTAACCTCATAAACAGAGTGGGCTTAGAAAAAGAACTAGTAATTACAGGCGGCCAATCCAAAAACATCGGTATTGTTAGCAGAATAGAAACTATTCTTGGAGTAAAGACGTTGCCGATGCCCAACTGGCGAGAGGAAGGAAGCTTGGATCCAATGGTTGCAGGTGCACTGGGTGCTGCGTCACTTGCCAAAGCGCTGTATGAGAAAGCGCAGAAAGGGTAGAAACTGTTATGATTACGCATTATGGCTACTGTGACGGTTCAGGTGAATACTACATAGTTATCGACTCCGACAAATGTTGTGGCTGCGGTAAATGCGTCCAAAAATGCCCCAAATCAGCACTTAAGATAGAAACAGAATTCATCGACCTTGAAGACAAAACCGTTGCATCCATATCTGAAGAGCACCGGAAAAAAATAAAATATACCTGCGGTTCCTGCAATCCTGAAAGCCACTTTACACCTTGCATTTTGGCTTGTGAGGCAAAAGCCATCAGTTGTGTATGGAATACTTGCTAAAACCCACCAGTTTTATAAGCAAAAGTGCTGATTAGAAAGAGAGCGGCATGATAAACAAAGCAGAAAAAAAAGTTGTCCAAAACAAAACCTACAAATACACATTTGCTCCAGCGATCACAACTTTAGCTTTTCCCATATTAATGGAAAGACGAAAAAATACCGACTCTGAACACGACAAATCGGGTCAACCAAGCAAACTTAATAGACTGGTAGTGGAGAAATACGAGCTTTCCAATGATTTCTTGAAGTTTTATGTTACAAAAGGGTTTCCAAAGAAGCGATGGGCTTCGATTAAAGAGATACCTGTCTATGAGATAACTAGTGTTGAATGTTCTGGTAGCGATTTGAGACTAAGTTGGAAGGGTTCTGCTTATGAGTTTATCTTCAAAGAAAAAAATGAATCGTTCATAATGTTGTGTGACCAAATTCGAAGTTTACTTGAAGGACAACGAAAAAATATCGAAATTAACGAAAAGACTAATCCGCGAAAAAATGATCTTAAATCAATAATCAACTTTTCAATCGGCATCGTTGACTTTTCGTTTAATATTTTGATGGAATTGAGCAGAAGAAAAATTAGTTGGGATAATCTGGAAAGATACATAGATAGTTTGGAAACCAATTTGAGCCTTCAAGGGACAAACTATGGAACCTTTGAATGTGAACTTTGGGGACTTCTTTGCGGTCATAAGAAAACATGCTCCAAAAGAAACATCAAAAGAAGCAATCAAAATCCTAAAGACAATTTATAGCTATTTCGATGCCTTAAAAGCAGATGAGAACCTAAACATAGAACTACAAAACGTAAAAACAGCAATTTTAGCATATTATGCCTTGAATGATTTGATTTTTGCAAACCTTGTCGACAGGGTCGCTGATGAAAAGGAGAATCTTGCGTTGGAAAGTGCTTTGTTGAGTCTGGCTGATAAATCAAACGTTAAGGTCAACTTTGGAGAACTCAAAGCAAGAATAGATAGAGTGGGTGTTGAAGAGGAAAATCAAGGTTTCATAGAGGATGCGCGAAGTATTTTTAAGGATCAGTTAAAATTGCTTTGGGCAACTGATGTTTATTAGCCCTTTACAATGGTGTTTGAATCCTCAGACTTCAGCCTTGAACCCATTTGTATTGTTGAACTTGGGGGTTGTGGTTAGTTGGGATCTGTCTTTTTTGTGATCGTTAGTGTTGGAAACTGAAGACTTAGCTTGTGTGGGTGTTGGATGGTTGGCGAGCCAATAGTTACTCAGTATTGAGTATTCCTAATCAATATATCAATGCTGTTTTAATGATATTATCTCACGATTCGCTAGGTTTATTTATTGTAAGCATCAATTTGGGTGTCATACAAAGTGGGGACAGATACTTGGCAAAAAATCCACAATCAAAAGATGATGCTTTAGAGGCGTTAGACTTCATAGTTAACGTCCTAAAGGAACATGAGAAAGACTTAGACAAGCTCATCAACGAACTAGCGAATGTCACAGAACAAATGGGTGACGCCGGCGAATTAAACTCCAAAGTTGAGAAAGTAGAAGGAAAAATTGACATGCTTCAAAAAGAAGTCGCAAACTTAGTAAGTTACATATCTAGTGGTTCAAATGATACATTGCCAACTGCAGCAGCCACCAAAGAACAGCCAAGTGAAGTGGTGCCTGCGACTGCAGCAGGTTTGGGTGCCCCATCCGTGATTCTGCGTTGCAAGCAATGGGAGGATTTTCAAGTTCTAGCTACTAAAGCTCAAACGTTGTCTTTCAGCTTCAAAGAGGATGAGAAAGTCTTTCAAGCTGATGCGCTAAAGGGCAATCAGATAATCACTTACAGCGGAGTGCTTCCGAAGTTTTCTTCTATTCTGAAGATGTGGTTATCCAGGCAACTCGATGTTGCTGAGCGGAGCATTTTAGAAGGGGTATTAGCTACAACCTAGATTTTGGAATAGTCAAAATCTATATTTTGACATTTTATTTTTAGTTCATAAATCTTATAAGCAATTTAAGATATCTTAAGTCTTGTTAGTGATTGGAGGGACTGGTTAAGGTTGAAGGCTAAACCACTACGCCAAAACAAATTTCCGTTTTCGAAGCCTTCTCCTTTCTCCTCGATACGGATGGCTATTGGACAGCCAACACACATAACCACCCCTTCAAAATACACTAGCAAAAATTCTCTAAACTAAAATTCAAACAGAAGAATAATCAATATACCAATAAAAAATACTTCATAAGCCTCCCAGAATATTGCCTTTTTCTCAACGAACAAAAAGGGCAGGTTACATAGCAGTTGTGCTTTTCTCTATACTAAAGATTAGGGATAATGGTATTCTCTAAGAGCATTGATGCTTCAGCTGTTTCTTTATTGAATCCTCAGCCGCAGCTACTGCATCCTTGAGCTTTTCAGGTTTTGTTCCGCCAGCTTGGGCAAAGTCAGGTCTGCCGCCGCCACCACCGCCAAAAACTGGCGCAGCATCCTTCACAGTTAGATTCGCGTTTACTCCTTTTTGCAGAGCGGCTTCTCCAACCATGACCATTAGTTTGCAAGATTTGCCGTCAGAACCATAGAATAAAGTAACTGTGGCTTCATTGCGCTTTATTATTTCACTTCCGGTACGTAACATTCTGTCAACCTCAATTGTTTCACCAAAATCCCTTTTAACAATCGAAACACCATCAACTTTGATGGTTGTTTCGCAAACATCTGCAGATCCTGCTGTGCTTTCTTTTTCAGCCAACTCTTTGATTAGCTTTCGTCTTTCAAGATTGGTTTCTTTGAGGTCTTTCACTACTTTTTCGGCGGTCTTATCTAGTTTGTCGATAGGTGCAGTTAGGGCTTCCGAGACTTTCCATAATAGGGTTTCTTGGTCTTGGACTGCTTTAAGTGCTTTAAGACCAACTGCGTAGCCAAGTCGTTCTACACCATCCTGTACACGTTCAGTGTAAACAATTTTTACGAAGCCAACTTCGCTTGTAGTACCTAAATGTGTTCCTGCACAGGCTTCAACATCCCAGTTGCCAGTCTTTACAACTCTGATGTCTTTGCCTGGAACTGCCCCGCCTTGATATAGTCTAAAGCCATATCGTGATTCTGCTTCGTTTCTCGGCAGCCATGTGGTTTCAACTTTCATGTTAGCTGCGATTGCTTGGTTTGCTAGGGTTTCGATTTTGTGGATTTCTTCTTGAGTTAACCTGCGATAATGCGAGATGTCTAAGCGTGAGGTTTCTAGACCTTTTTGTGTGCCGGATTGCCAAACGTGTTCGCCTAAAACTCTTCTTGCGGCACCATTTATCAAGTGGGTAACGGTGTGGGCTTTCATCAGTGAATAACGTCTATCCCAATCAACTACACCGTGAACAGTGCTGCCTTCCTTGAACGTTGCTGGAGTGGCAAGTTTATGTACGATGACTTTGCCAATTTTTTGGACGTCAACAACCTTAAGCTTTATATCACCAACACCAAGCCAACCCTGATCTGTTGGTTGTCCTCCTCCCTCAGGATATAAGCAGGTTTTATCGAGTACTATGTAGATGCCATTGATTATTTTGAGGACTTTTGCGTCAAACTCTTTTTGGTAAACATCAGTGTAGTAGAGTTGTTCTGTTGCGGGCATTTGTTCAGCTACTTTCTCTAGCATCTGCTCGGACTTTGCCTCTTCCTCTTCTACAGGTTTTGGTGCTTGCATGTGTCGGTTAGCGATTAATGCGTAAAAGTTTTCAGGGACCTCAACTTCGACGCCTTCTTTTTCTGCTGCTTGCTTAACGATTTCTGGTGGAAGGCCATGTGAATCGTATAGTTCGGTGAGAGTATCCATTGGTAGTTTTCCTGTGCCTTTCGTTTTGAGGTCAGCTGCGATGCGCTTAACCATACCTTCGCCGCGTTTGATAGTTTCAACGAACTTTTCTTCCTCAACCTTGAGCATTTCAATGATCTCTTTTTGCATTTCTTTGATGCGTGGGAAATCTTTACCCCAGTAATCGGCTTGCATATCTATTATGTCATAGAGTTTGGCTGGTTCCATGTTCAATGTACGCATAAGGCGGTAAACCCGTCGGAACAGGAGTCTTGCCAAGTATCCTTCTTGGATGTTAGATGGCACAACTCCTTCGCTTAGAATGAAACTGAGAGTTTTGGTATGGTCTGTTACTGCCCAAACGTTTTCAATTGGCACGAGAACCTTCTCAAGTGTCGGCAAGTCAATTCCCGTAAGCTCTGAAACCCGTTTTCTGGCAACCATCCTATTTGCTCTTTTGTCAACGCTAACCAAACCCGAATACTTCGCCACACGCGCCAACAAATCATTATCAATGTTTGTTATTTCTGTCATTGAAAAGACTCTGTCGAGTAAGTTTCCATAAATCGCTTGGAAGAGACTTGGAACACCTTGGCTAATCCATGTAAAACGGTCAATGCCATACCCAGTGTCAACCGTCCGAATTGGCAACTCAACGAAGTCATCGCCGACAACCTTGTACTGCATGAACACCAACGTGCCCACTTCTAAGCCACGACAGATGCATTCGACGTCTGGACCAGCGTTTCCTCCGCCAACCCATACTCCCTCCTTATAGATGACTTCCTCAGACTTAATGCCGAGGCATTCAGTGGCGAATCGATGATGGAAGCGTACGGTGTCGTCTTTCCAGTAGACTTCTTTGTCGGGGTAGTTGAAAGCGTGTGCTCCACCCATTTCAAAGATAGTTAGGTGCCTGCCAAAAGTTGGTCCCGTATTGGATATGTCTGTTAGCCTAATGCATGGTTGGGAAATGACCAATGGGTTTGCTGGCGGTGGCGCAATTCCTTCTGTTACGTAAGGTTGAAAATCGATTATGCTTGCATGTGTTAAGTAAATGTCTTTTCTCCACCGAGCCACAACTGGATAAGGCTTGATGCGTGTGTGGCCGTTTTTTTCGAAGAACGAGAGGAACGCTTCCCGCATTTCTGAGAGGCTGTATTTTTTGGTTGTGGCTGGTTTGCCGAGGAAAGTGTAGCAGCCACACTCATCTGAGCCTGATTCGCCGCAGGTTTCCTGATCGGCATTCTGCGTCCAGAAGTATTCTTCGCATTTTGGGCACTGTTTTCTTGTAAAACCTTCTTGTTTGAAGAAGGGTAAAGCGTAATCTTGCGCGGTGAACTTCTTTCCAACCATCCCGTTTCAGCTCTCTTTGTCTATGTTTGGTTTATTGTGAGATGGGTTTATGGGTTTCACGGATTTAAATCATTAGTCTTAAGTTAGCTAGTTCTTTAGCTTACTTTCCAGTTTTTTATGTGCCGGCGATCACGCGAAAAGAAAAGCAATACCCCTTTCCGCTCACAATTCAGACTTCCTTCCCTTTGGTTTTTGGGATTTCTATTAGAATCCAAATAAAATTTTATAAACCTGTTAAAAAATGGGTTCAAATAATTTACTTTTGGCTAGTTAAAAATAAGAAGAGGAGTTGAAAGTTAACAAATGGATTTTATCATGCTTTGCAAACGATAACGTGTTTGGGTTTCATGAAAAGTGATTGTTTGTCAGTTGTTGCTAACTCATAGACGGTTGAGTTGCCGATGGCTTTTTTGGGGCAACTCTCCGCGCATTGGTAGCAGAATAAGCATTTGGATAGGTTGAATTGTGGGCGGTTTTTTCCGTAGAAGTCCACCATTTCTATGGCTCCTCCTGGGCAGTCTTTTTTGCATAATCCGCATCCCACACAGGATTTAAGATCTAACTGCATTTGACCTCGATAATCATCTGCCAACTGTCTTTTTTCATATGGATATCCGCTTGTGGCGGGCTTACTAAAAACGAATGATGCTACTTTCTTAAACATAGGTGATATTTTGGGCATTTTTGCTCCCTCTTATTTTTTATGGCAAAAGCAAATTGATTCATATAGTGACCTCTTTTTCTATGTATCCAATGTAAAGAATAGAGGTCCTTGTTGCGCTCTTGGAAGAAGCGTTTGTGGGTGGAGGGTAATGTGCCTCTGCTTTTGCTCAATTATAACTATGTTATAGTACTTATTAATCTTTATGTCTTTTCGTAAAAACGGAGCCCATTTTGGGCTTATTTCACCAAGTTATCCATTATAAATGTAAAAACAGAATAATTCAAACCATGGAGCAAGCAACTTAAAATTCAAAAATCGTCGAGTTATGTACTATACCATCCGCTAATCATGTGGCAACTTGAAGCATCATTTTTTTCTTGTCCATAACGTCTGAGCGGTTTAGTTAGATGCCGTTGAGATCGCGTCGAGGTCACATACAACCCCGCTTTTATAGGTCTTGGAATAAGTCCTTCTTTTTTTATCAAATTAGCAAATTTACTACCGCATTTTTCGCAACGGAAGCCTTGGTTTTTACCCATTGATTTTAGTCGTTTTCCACAGTTAGAACAGAAAGGGTTTTCCTGCCATTTTCTTTGCTCAAGGTTGAGGACATTGATTTTTTCAAGGTTGATTGTCAACGGTTTAGTTGCGGTTGCCCTATGCACGGCACCATAAACTTCAACAATGTCCCCAACGACGAGTTCTCTTGCAATTTTCCTCAGATCTCCTGTAGGCTCATAAGCTGCACAGTCCACCTCTGAGGAATCGTCTTTTATGGAGAAGATAACGTGGCGAAGAGGAACCAAATGGGGCGTTTTTGAAACTGTACCTTTAGCTATAATTGAACTAAAAGGCTCAAGTTTGCTTAATTCTTCAACTCGTCTGAGATGGGCATCTGTGCCTTGGTTACTCCGAAATATTACCCATTGCTCTACAGGCTCCAGAGACTTGACTATCCCATAGGCTTTCTTCACTACCTCGGGCGTTTCCCCCCTGATTCCAAAGAGAATAGGATCAGGACCACGCGGCGTAATGACAACCCTGCCCTTCTCAGTATCTACATTGTTAAATGTATAAGGCGAAGTCAACTTGTCCATTTCAAAAATTGATGCCTCATCAACCCGTCTTTTCATTCCCAAGTTTTCTGGCGTTCGGTAAGCAATCAACTCATAAGTATGATCACCCTCTAATGTTTCACCAATTGCAGCCAAAGCGCCGATGATGCCTCTACAGGAATTAAATCCAGCTGCTTCCGCGCCTAGTTTTTTGATAAGTGTTGTCGCTTCTTTGAGGGTTACGATGGTTGTTTCGGTTTTTTTAGAAAACGACTTAAGTTCAAATGGAATTTCCGAGTTTTGGTAGAAGACTATTCCCGGGTCAGTTCCTTTCTCTTCAACGGCGGAATATTCTTCCCACAAATCAATGGCTGTATCGATTATTTGTTGTTCAAACTCTGAATTGTGGGTGAATCGTAGACACAAGGCACCATTGCCCCTTGTTTTCCAGGGCACATTTGGGTTTAACCTAACTAAACCTGGATAATCGATAAAGTGAACATTGAACTTCTCCAGTTTCTTAATAAGAACAGCTGTAAGATAGGTTGTGCAGCCTCCTTTGGTCGAGTCTGTGTCATCTAATCCAATATGCATGGTTTGCTGTGTCAATAGTGGCTGCTCTCCAAATAGAGTAAGAAGGATGCGTTGGAAGGTAAAAAATATTGTTAGCTTAGAGCAAGTTTAGGTCAAATAGTCTACTGCATTAGTGGGTTTTCAAACATCACTTGTCCTTTTATCCTATTTCCGGGGTTTTCACCAATCATCATTGTTAATTTCGAGTTTATTTTGCTGATTTTTTCTATCTGAGAGGTTAATATGTATTTGAGTTCGTCCGCACTGTCTGCGCTGACGTTTGCAATTATATCGTAGACGCCCCATAGGCTATGGGCTTCTTCAACACCCTGAATTTTTTTTAGCGCTTCAAGAACTTGTTTTTCTGCTCCAATTTCTGTATTTACAAGAATATAAGCTGTGGGCATTCTTTGTCTCTCCTTCTCTTTGGGTGGTTGGTTGGTTTCAGAGGTTGGGGTGCTCTTTATTGTTCGAGGGGAACACAAAAAAGGTTCATTGCCGTCCAAACCTCTTAATCCAACTGATAAAAAACTCAGTGCATGTGTCAGTAGTGGGA
The DNA here is from genome assembly GCA_963777155.1 of Candidatus Bathyarchaeota archaeon. GTDB lineage: Archaea > Thermoproteota > Bathyarchaeia > Bathyarchaeales > Bathycorpusculaceae > Bathycorpusculum. The sequence goes on along the minus strand of CAVZPM010000013.1, from coordinate 24,326 downwards.
GCTTCTACTTTCGCTTGGCTCGCTTTGGGCATAACTTGCATTTGCCGGTTCTTTATCATTTAATCACTACCCGTGCACAGGAGAATTAAATCGGTTAAAAATAATTTAAAATTATGTGACTGTCTCCTGCTAGTCACAACTGTAACATTTTAGTAGCAAAAATTCTTGAGTCCCAAAAAGGGGATGATTATTTGTCTTCGACAACAATCATCGTTAATGTCGAACGTACTTTGTCGAGGCGTCGGATTCGCCATGTCACAATTTCCTTTAGTTTATCCATCGTGTCTGCTTTTACTCTTGCGACTATGTCGTAGACTCCGTAGACAGCTGAGGCTTCTTCGACACCCTCAACTTTCTTCAGCTCCTTTAAAACATCCGATTCAGAGCCTATTTCAGTATTTATTAATACAAACGCTGTAGGCATAATAATCCTCTAAGTAATAACTTAGGTGTAGTTTGAATTAAAATGTTTCCTTGTTTACTTTGCCTGGTTCTGTCTGATGATTTTTATTCCTGCCCACTGTAGGGCAAAATATGATACCACAAGCCTGAACCATAAGTTTACAACCCTTGTCAGTAAAGTAGCAGAAAGTGCTAAGGGCGTCGGAATTAAAAGAGCGGTAAACGAGACTGTCATGATTAGTTCTGGAAAACCAAAAAAGGTTATGCCAACCGTCTGAAGCGTGCCTGTCAAAGTAAAAACGATTAGAACTTTGTCAACTGGCACGGGAAAGCCCAATGCCGCAAATGCGAGAAAAACAACGGAGACTTCACAGATAAAACTCACAACTGCAAAAAATATGGGTTGCATTAGTGTTTTTGGTTTAGAAATTAACTGATGAATACCTATGTGAAATTCTTTGAGTAAATCGTTTGCTTTATTTTTGAAGCTTTCGGGATTCCAGCGTTTGCGGAAAAACAAAATTATCTTTATAGCCCATGTAAGCAGGGTTGCTGTGGCTTTGGGCTTATTGCTTACATAGTAAACTATTGACATCGCAGTAATCGAGAGGGCTAAAACTGTGGCTATCAGCAGCGTAACCATAAGTGGCAGAGAGTAGTTAACTAAAACCAAACCTAAGCCCAAGCTTAACGCGATAATAGTCATTGTCATGGTGAAAAGTTTTTGTCCCACGACAGATGCCCCGATTTTTCCTACATCAACAGTTGAATCTCGGGCTAAAAGGTAGGTTTTTGAGACTTCGCCAGACCATCCAAGCTGTGGTATAGTAGCGTCAAAAAACAAGCCTGCCCAAGTGAATAGAAGAACTTTGCGTTTGCTGACTTTAATTGACAGGTTGCTTAGAAGTCGATGCCAGACCAACGATGAGAAAAAAGCAAACAAGAAGTAAGAAACAAAAGCAAACACATAATACTCAAGGTTTGTTTTGGAAAGAATATCATAGACTTCTGCTGGGTTGATGTAGAAGTAAATGTAGAGTATGAAGGCTATCAAACCTACGATTAAAATTATCGTAATGGCGTTTAAGCGGACAGGTTTTTTGGAATTTTCCATGTGAGATTTAAGCCTTAACTATCATTTGGCGGATAAACTTTTAAGTGTTCTAAAAAATCCCCTGACTGCAACTCCGATATATGGTGAAAGTGTTTTCTTCTTTCTTAAACCAAATCGCCATCGCAACTAACATAACTGTAACAAGCACCGCTGCAATAGCGATAAAGACCAAAGTTGTCAGGTTCAAACCGGTTGAGGGCTGCCACATATTAGTAGCCTCAACAATGGTGTGCATGGAGTAATCGGTTTGCTCCGATGTTCCTTCGAGGCTTACTCCAGTGGCTTGATCCCAGACATACGTGTTCTGGCTTGTAGAAGCAGATATTACTGTTCGGGGAGCACCCGCGTAGGTATGCTGTTCTGTGTGGCTAATTGTGATGTTGCCTTGGTTTTGGTCTAGGAAGCTGTCGCCTGTCTTTAGGTTGGCTGGGATAATAAAGTCGTCGATTAAATGTCCCGTTTTCAGATTTAGAGTGGAGTTGAAAACTTCACTGGATCCATTGGTGTATCTTGATGTGATGCTAACATAGATGTCGGTGCCTTGCACGTCAGTTACATCTATCCGTGCCCAGTTAAGGGCATGATCCTGTGATGGTGAGCCAGTGTAAGTTACAGAATACTCTATCCAATTGCCCTTCTCTACGCCAACTGATAAATCCGCATAAACAGGAAGACCTAAACTTAAAACAAGAATTAACGCGATTATGCCGACCCCAAGTTTTCTTTTCATAATCTGATGTTAACTATCCTTATTTAATAAACTTGGGTTAATTTTTGATTGACGAAGCTTGATTAGAGTTGAGGCAGATTAATTAATTTTGATGACCAAAAAATGAAGAAGAGACTTGTAGCTGATAGTTTATTCTTCCATCATGATCAATGTTAACGTTGAGCGGACTCTGCTGAGGATTCTTATTTTGCGAGTCACCATTTCCTTTAGTTTCTCCATGGAGTCAGATTTAATCTTAGCGATAATGTCGTAAACGCCATATGAATAGTAGGCTTCCTCTACGCCCTCAATCTTTTTCAGTTCTTTAACTAAGTCTTCTTCGGCTCCAGATTCAACATTTATTAATACAAAGGCTTGTGGCATTTAGAATCTCCAAGATAATACTTAGTGCACCACTTGGTAATTAACATTTTATTCTTTTAGACCAAAAATTTTGGTGTACAACCGATAATTATATGAGTTTAATGCCTCTTAAAGGAATATTGAGGCGAAACAGCTTGGTTTATTGCTCAAGATGCGGTACACTGAACCCTGATACATCCACCAATTGCTCCAACTGCGGCGCTCCACTTGCCCCTGTAGAAAACAGACCTTTCTCTAGGTATGAAAGGCGAAGATATTATCAGGAACAATACGGTTATCGCCATCAAGGAAACGGCATTGGTCTACTTATCGCTGGTCTATTCATTCTTGTTCTTGGCTTAGCGGCGCTTACTGGTTCATGGGCAGTTTTTTGGCAATATTTTTGGCCAATAGTATTAATCTTGATCGGCGTATGGCTTTTGTCTTGGGGTTTAAGACGCAACCGCAGAAACAGTCAAACGCCACCCCAATAAACTGCTCATTTCTCAGAATTCAACATGGTTAATTGCACGTTTTTACAGGTCAGCACACAAAAGAGTTATATTAAATCGGCATGCAAGGTGTAAGTTAAACGGGGAAAAGCATGGTTAAGTACATTTTCGTTACAGGCGGCGTGCTAAGTTCAGTCGGCAAAGGAATCTTAACTTCCTCCATCGGCAAAATGCTTCAAGCTAGAGGACTAAAACCAACCGTAGTAAAAATCGACCCTTACGTTAACATAGACGCGGGAACCATGAACCCGTACATGCACGGCGAAGTCTTCGTCACCGACGACGGCGGCGAAACCGACCTTGACCTCGGCTGGTACGAACGCTTTCTGGATTTAAGCCTAAAACAGGAAAATAACTTAACCACAGGAACAATCTATCGCAGCGTAATCGAGAAAGAACGCCATGGTGACTTCTTGGGTAGATGCGTCCAGATTGTACCCCATATAACTAACGAAATAAAAAACCGCATCAGAAACGCCGCCAAAATGGTAAACGCCGAAATAGTCCTAACAGAGGTCGGTGGTACAGTCGGCGACATCGAGGGTTTGCCGTTCTTGGAAGCCATACGTCAGATGCGTGTGGAAGAAGGCTACGAAAACACTCTCTACGTTCACGTAGCTTTAGTTCCGATTCTTGATGTTACAGGTGAAATGAAGACTAAGCCACTCCAACACAGCGTCAACGAACTGCGACGCATCGGTATCCAACCCGACACAATCGTTGCAAGAAGCCCACAGATGATTGATGCTGAAGCGCTAAGAAAAATCGCTCTATTCGGTACAATCCCCGAAAGCGCAGTCTTCTGCAGCTACAACGCTGAGACAGTCTACCAAGTACCCCTCATCCTAGACAAACAGGGCATGGGCGACTTTATATGCCAACGTTTAGGTCTAAAATGCGACGGCAAAGACTTCAACGAATGGCAAATCTTCGTGGACGGTATGGTCCATCCAGAACACGAAGTAAAGATAGCGCTAGTAGGCAAATATGCTGGGTTATCAGACAGCTACGTCAGCATGACTGAGGCGTTACGGCATGGTGGAGCAGCCTGCAAAACCAAAGTATGCATAAGCTACTTGGAAGCTGAGAAGTTTGAACGTGAACCCCAATGCATAAAAGACCTAGCGAATTTTGACGGCGTTTTTGTTCCCTATGGATTTGGTCCACGAGGAACAGAAGGTAAAATTGCCGCTGCCAGATTTGCCAGAGAAAACGATATACCCTTTTTGGGGATATGCTATGGTTTCCAGTTAGCAGTTATAGAGTTTGCCCGAAATGTCTGCGGGCTAAAAGACGCCAACAGCACAGAAATCAACCCTGATTCCCCCTACCCAGTCATCGATTTAATGCCTGAACAACGCGGCATAGAAATCAAGGGTGCAACGATGCGTTTGGGGGCTCACAAAGTGGTTTTGCAGAAAGGCTCGTTGGCTTACTGTATGTTTGGGCAAGAAGAAATCCATGAACGCCACCGCCACCGCTTCGAAGTAAACCTAGACTACATCGAGGCGCTTAAAAACAACGGCTTATGCTTCACTGGCAAGAGCAGCGACGGCAGAAGAATGGAAACCTTAGAGTTGCCTGACAAATACTTCTATTTCGCAAGCCAGTTCCATGGAGAATTCAAGAGCCGTCCCGGCAGACCCTCTCCTGAATATGCCGGTTTTATCCAAGCATGTGTCAACCGCAAGCTGGGTAAACCCAAAACACCTATCTCTTAACCTCTTTTTTGTTGCAAGCGATGTTTACTAGAAAAGGCTATAATGCGCCGTTGACATTTCTGCTTAAAGGACCGATTGAAAATGGAACCAACTGGAAAAAGAGATTCAGTCGCTTATAGCAAAAAAATGACCGAAAGTAAGGATGAACTTACCGAATTACAAAGTGAACTCAACAGTGTTGTCGTTCGATTTGTTCTCCGTGCTCTCAGGGTATATCAATCAACAAGACCTGAACCACTACGAATCAATGAAATCGCATTGCTTGTCAGAAACGAAATCAACAATGTTTTGGCAGATTTGAATGCTCAGCCAAACACCGAAAACCTCGCCAAATTGGCAAAAGAAGCTTGGGCTAAAGAAACCAAGCCATAATCATATTTCATCTTTTTCTTGTTTTTAGTTTTTGTGCGCAGAATGGTCTATTGTGAATTGAACTGTTTTGAGAAAATAGGGTTAAAAATAAAAATTAGAAGTAGAGGGTTTATTGTTTTTTGCAGTAGAGCTCTTGCATTATAGACATGAGTTTTGGACATGAGAAGGTTACGTCTCTGTCATTTATCATGCCTACTAGGGCGCCTGCCTTGTCGACAACTGGTAAGTGCTTTATGTTCCAGTGCTTCATGAGTTTTGCTGCTTCTTCAACGGTTGCGTTTTCGTCAATGACTACGAGTGGGTTTGTGTAGACCATTCTTGCAATGACAGTTTTGAGTGGTACGTTAGCTTCAACTGCTCTGATTAGGACATCTTTGACGGTTATGATTCCGGTTGGTTTTCCGCTTTGGACAACAAGGATTGCGTCTTTGTCGAATTTGTTCATTATTGCAACTACTTCTTGCATAACAGTGTTGTTGTTTACGACTTTAACGTCTTTTTGCATGATGTCTTTTACGACGACATTACTTGCCATTCAATTTTCACCTATAACGCTATGACAAAAGCATTAGTCATTTATCAATTTTCTGGTTTATGTAATGGAACTACTTGTTGACTAGAAATTGATCTATCACTCAAAAACCTATTCTGACATTTGCTGGGGGATGGGTGTTGCATCCATTTCAATTGGGGGATATCTCTTTCAAAACTCTCCTTTTCTTCTTTCCAAAATCAACTCAGTCGATGATCGAGAGCTACTCTCAGATATGCGGAAAGCATCTTCGAAAATTTTTGAAAAGCCAAGATGAAGTAAATATCGTTTACATTAATTCTGCCATTTTTGTAAGTTGAAAATCACTTATTTTTTCTTTGATTCATCGACAAGTTTTCCAACCTTATCGATGTGTTCGCGCATTTTTCTCTCTCTAGTTATTGAATCCGGTAAAGTCTCTGCAGCTCGCCAAACCGGAATAATAGATACGAAAATCAGAAAACATAATATTGTATAGAGATAGTTTGCAGCAATAGTTAGTCCTGTTATTGCTTGAATTGCCTGAAAGATTGAACGTGTAAGGAAAGGTATCATAATACCCCCAAGAGCAAAGAAACGTTCTTTGAGTACACCTGAACGTGAAGATAGATCTCCCAAGATTACTTGCATGTAAGTAACGACGAGTAAACCCCAAGCTGCACCATCAACAAGAGAGTAGATAAGATAGGTTTCTGCTGAGGATAAAACTCCGAAAAACGCATAACCCGTTCCCAAAACAATAAGACCAAAAATCAATGGTTGCTTTCGTCCATTACGGTCGGCAAGAATCCCACCAACGACAGCTGCAAAAATAGCCGCCAGAAACTCAAGTACTGGCCCAAGTGACGCAACGGATTGAATCTCTTCAGGAAATCTTGCAAAGAAGCCAAGTCCGTTAGCAAGGTTAAATATCAGCCAAGGAGTCGCATAAGAAATAAAATCTGGAGAAAATAAAACTGGCTTCCAAGCCATCCTCAAGCCCTCTTCTTTGTTTATATGTTTAGCCAAAGCAGGAAAACTAGCAGCCTTAAGACAAGCACAAATCAAGACTATACTAACAATTGTAAGCTGCAAGAAAGTAATCAGCAACAAAACAACAACAGCGATTGTAAGAGTCAAGATCGCAGTGATTCCAGCAACCTTACCCCTCGATTCATACGTTGTAGCTTCCGTAAAGAAGGCTTGGACAGTTGGAAAACCTAATCCAAACGAAATTCCCAAGAGTGCACTCAGGAATAAGGCAAAATAGGGTCCTTGAAAAACTACTATGACTATTGTGGTAAAGAATCCGAAAGCTGCCCACAACCTAAGGAATTTCGTTCTCTCTACTCGTTCAGAGAGGATACTGCCAATTATTCCAAAGACAACTGCAAAACTATAGAAAAGCAAATTGCCCAAGGAAGTAAAAAACGTGCCTTCGCCTGAATTCTGGAGCATCGAGTTTAATAGATAGCTATTGAAAATGAAAAACCAAGATAGAGTTGTAGAGAATAAGAGTGCAGATGCAATTATACTTCTATAACTGTGATTACCTCTCATAGTGGATCCCAAGATGATGGTTCACAGATTTCTCCAAATTAGAATTGCATAGAGAATACATAAAAGTCTTGCTATAGCTTGTTTTTACAGTTAGAACTAAAACGGAGTCAATATTTTCTATAGAAACAAAAACTAAGCTTGATCATCCAATTCGATGAACAGCCGAGGGTTTATGATTTCTATGGCTTTCCAGTCAAGTTCCATGAATACCAAATAATCAAGACGAGAACGAAAATTGTCGATGCCTGCAGAAACATCCCAAAGATATATGACATTTTTATGATATTAGAAACCAATTCATTGAGCACAAAAACAACGTAAAGGATGCCCCCTGCCAAATTGATCCAGCGGTTAATAGAATCCTTCAACAAAATTGATGAGACAGCTAGAACTGCTGGAACCAAAAAATAAGTCAAAGCGATCAATAACAATAAATCTGGTGTAATTTGAGCGCCTAACACATGGCCTCCTCTTATGTCATCAATTACCCCCGGGGCTACAAAGGTAAGCGTTACAATTGCCAAGTTAGTAACCACTACAAAAAACCAGAGTATTGCCAGCTTAACCTTGCCACTACTTAAATCTGTAATTCTATTCAACCTTCTTTTGGAATCAAATGGTACAATTTGTGATTTCAATGTTTTGGCTTTTATAACTTGTGGTAATACCACTTGACGCCTCCTGATCATCAACTTTGATTGGCAAAAAAATTCAAATTAAGTACCTGCAATAAATATAGAAGCAGGTTAATTTGAAATGCTAACAAAGGACAGCTCTCTTTCCCAAAAAGCAATAGTTGAGAGAATTCTAAAAAAATTTGGAGAACAGACTTCATCCGGACTCAATAACTCAGAACTACTCTCAATTATGTCCTTTGTAAAGGCTTATTGGAAAGAACCCCACAGGCCAGCCCTAATTTCTCTGGCGTGCGAAGCTGTTGGAGGGGACCCAGACACAATAGAAGAAGCGGGCGTAGTGATGAGTTTGCTAGTAGCCGGAATGGCGATCCATGATGACATTATAGATAGATCAGTCAACAAACACTACAACAAACAGAATACAGTCTTTGGAGAAAAGGGACTAGATAAAGCGCTACTTGCAGGGGATTTACTTCTCCTAAAAGGGTTATTAACTGGTATTGAAGTCTTCAACAACAAAATCTCCCAAAATAAATACTGCGCGATAATCAAAACACTCAAAGAGTTCATCTTTGAAATATATGAGGGTGAGTTTATGGAAGTGTATTGCAGAAAGAACCTCGATGTTGACATAGACTATCAACTGCAGTATCTTTGGAAGTTTACCTCTGACGCTGGAGCTTGCGCGTGTATTGGCTCCATTTTAGGAAATGGAACCCCAGACGAAATCGAGGCTTTAACGGACTTTGCTAGAATGTTTGCCTTCAATATTTTTTTACGCGAAGAACTGCAAGATTCCTTCAATTTGGAAAATAATCTTATTCATCGAGTAAAATATGAAAGTTTACCTCTAACAATCATTTATTCAGCCAAAGCCTCAAAACAAGCCTTTGCAGAAATCAAAAGCATAATAAACAAATCCAAAATAACACGTGAAGACGCCGTGAAGCTAATTTATTATGGATTTGAAACCGGCGCCTACGAATATGTGTATAATACTGTTGAGGCTAATACCAAAAAAGCGCTAAATAGAATATCTGAACTTGGTTCAACTCCAGCAAAAAAAGAATTGGAGTTAATGATTAATCAATCATTAACTGAAATTCAAAGCATCCGAAAAGACATGTTTCCCTACCAGAAGTGAGGTCCACGTGGATCTTTTGCTTTTTCCATTATGAATTCTACGATATCCCATCGATCTCTACAGGGAACCTTGCATTCATCAAAGATCTCCCAGAGGGCACAAAGGTCTCTTTCAAGTATAGCTTTCACCGCTTTTTCTCTATGTGCAATTAGGCAATTCATATATTCCGATCGTCGGTAGATCCTTTCAGATATTTCCTTAACCTTTTCGTCCATTACACACATTCTCCTTTGAAATTTGGCACTATAATTATAATCAGAATTAGTATTTTAAATTTGTTAATTATTATAATCGGAAAAAGCAGATAATTATATTGAACCTTTTAATAAAATATCAAAAAAACCACTCATACTTGATAGATTTAAGAAAAGACAATAATGACACCCTTGATATTTAGGAGAATTGTATAGACTCACTTGCTTTTAGAATATATACATTAACCTTTGAACTTCACTTTACTTTAACGGCATTAACCAGAGCAATGAATTTGTCGATTCCAACTCCATCGATTTGTTCTATCTGGGTTATGTTTTCAAATCTGCAAATTTTATCTCTAGCTTCCAAAATTTTCTTGGCAATATCAATATCTATTTCGAATTTGCCTTGAGTCATCAATTCGCCGTTATGAGTAACTAAACCTCTTAGTGCTTCTTTCACGGTCTGATTCAATTCTTCTGCGCTGTTAATGTTGTTTATGAAATTCAAGACTTTCTTTGACAGCCTCCAAGACACATCAACAGCTCTAAATTCTTGATTTAAACAATCAAGTGCTAAATCATAGCCTGATGCTCGAGCATCCGTTAGCGTACCGAAAGGTATCCATAGATTATGATTCGTTTTAGGTAAATGTTCGCAATTTGCTCTATGAACGAAGCGACTATCTCGAACTGCAATAAACATCGTTCTTTTAGGATCAACAATTCTAGTTTTTACAGTGAAATCTCCAACTACTTTACCCTCAAATATCTGTTCAATAGCTATTTCGTATAATTCATCTTGTTCTGCATCACTAGGGATTCTAATTTCAAGTCTTGCTAGATCAGAAATACTCTGAGGCATAACAAATCCTTTTATTAGCGCATTCTCTCCTTCCTCAACCCTGTGCCTCAAAAAATATTTTGAGGCGCCTTCGGTTCTAGAGATGTTTTCCAGACTCGTATATTTGCTATAAACATAGTTCGGAATATTCAAATGAATATCTGCTCTCTTTGGATTTTTCATTCTTATCCTCAGATCGAATTCTTTGATGCCTAAAAAGGCTCCAATTATGAAATTAACCGGTATAACAGTGTCTGGAAGTGCATTTTCGAATACGACATTACGGTAACTAATATTATTGTGTTTACGGATAAAATCTGCGTAACTAGATGTATTTATCGCTTCTGGGTCAGGATGTGGGTCGCCAAACCCTTCGATCGAAGCAATTATACAAAAATGACCAACTGAACAAGGATCAGGGACTTTCTCCCAAATAAGAGCATCGGACACTTGGTAACCGGATGCGGGGACATTATAAAAATCAATCTGTCCTATTATCTTCCATTTGTCTGGGGAACACGTTGTGGAAAGAGGCGCATAATATACTCTGGCATGTATATCAGAGCTGAAAGTCCCTTTGTTATGCACCCTGAGGTATATGTAATTGTCATTGCCAATTTCTACATTATCACTTCCTGGATCGACGCTGATGTTGGCAAAATCTGTCTGAGGATTTAAAACCCGTGCCTTTCTTACAATAATGTCGGGGCTGAAACATAATGGATCATCAACATACGGCTGAGTACCATCATCGGTCAACGAATCCCTAATGTAAACATCAGCAACAGAATTAGGTGGTGGAAATGGATGGTTTGTCACAACATCTTGCATAGTCTTTCCAGCATCTATTCGACCAAAACCTGTGTACTTATCCCATTTTGAACCTGGAATATTGCTCGCTGGCATAAGATCCTTAGCATTATCCTCTATTATTTTACGTACATCTGCTGGGGAAAGAGTAGGATTGTAGGATAGAATCAAAGCTGCCAAACCAGCTACATGTGGTACCGCTCCTGAAGTACCTCCGAAACCATCAAAATAATCACCTGCACAATCACCCCCTCCCATTGAGTCATTGAAACCATTCTTATAAAAAACCGGGTTGCCCGCATCATTAGTAGTTTTCAACCCCCTAATGTCCGTAGACCATAAATATTGACCAGGGGCAACAACACTCAACTCCTTCCCAAAATTGCTACCTAACCATCTATTGTCATTTTGATCACTTGCCCCGACTGCAATAACATTCTTATGTGATGCTGGAAAAGCGATCCCTTCTTGATTATTATCGCCAGTTGAAGCAATAATAACTATCTTATGCTGGTAGCACTCCTCAAGTTTTGATTTGATAACATCGTCGTCTTCCAGGTCCCACCCCCAACTAATGTTAATTATTTTGACATGATTATTCAATGCTTGGTTGAGCGCATTCACAGTCTCTGATTGAGATTCATGATTAAAATCAAGAAAGGGGATGCCAGCAACATTCGTAAGGTAAAGAGCATACATCTGGATGGGTAATATACGACAGTTGAAGCTAACGCCTGCTATTCCCTGTTGATTGTTTCCTCGTGCTGCTGCAACTCCAGCTACGCAGGTTCCATGGCCGAAACTATCCTGAGGATTATTAGTTCCAGTTAATGAACTATACCAACGGTCAGATTGAACGTAATTGTCGATAAGATCTGGATGCTTAAGATCACAACCGGTATCACATACTGCTATTACTACTAGTGGACTCCCACGTGTTATATCCCATGCGGGTACAATGTTGATATCGCATCCAGTCGTAGCAGTGTCGCCTCCATAAGGCATAGTTTGGCCAATGTTGCGCAGATTCCATTGATTGCAAAAGAATGGGTCGTTAGGGATAAAATGTAAACCAGAATGTAGCTGAATCCAATCGACATCGCAGTAATTGATTGAAGGAGCTAAACTAGTGAGTTTTTTGGCGATTTCGTAGCAATTCTGTATTTTTGGATTTGTTAGATGCAGTAACATCAATCCTTTCCCCAACTCACCACGTCGACCTTGGACTTCTTCTACACCCAAATCCTTGAAAATCTCTTGCAAATACTCTTTTTTTGTATCTTGGGGAAATCTGATAATCAATTGGTCTATGAAGGTGAATGCGTTCGGTCGCTTAAGATCTTCCCGAGAATAAAGAGGTGAAACGAAATTAACTTCCTCTTCGACTCCTAACTCATGCATAATTTCGTCAATTGATTTCTCATCTTCAACGACTCGTGTTACCCACTTTGTATGGACTGATGATTTGTTGAAATCCACTATCATCTGTGATTTCTTAACGTCATTTTTGAAGTTTATCTCGATAACATGTTTATGCTTTTCGAAAAACTCTTGAACTAAAACTGATGGAAGTACTGGATTCAAGCGAATGAGAAACTCTTTTTGAGATTTTGTTAAAGAAAAACCGCTTCGCTCTATTTTGTCAGGATATTTCTTTTTTTTGCTCTCCAATATTTAACCCACCATAAACACATTTCTAAATCTATTTAAGTACAGCAAAGAATCCGAAGGCGCAAAAACAATTGACCTTATTTACACCTTTGAATTCAAATTATTCCTTATTTCATAATTGAAATTAGGTTATATAAAAAATTAACTGTCAATTCTATAATATGAAACAAACTCAAGACTTTCTTTTTACTCTTAATTAGTGCACATAATAAAGAATAAGATTGGAAGAATTTTAGAAAATATAAAAGAAAGTTAGGATAATAAAGATCTAATATGGGAGCACTAAAAACAATTGCTTTTCATTCTTACAAGGGCGGTACTGGCAAAACTACTTTAATCTCTAACGTGGCTGCATTGTATGCAAAAAATGGGTTTAACGTTGCTTTGCTTGATTTTGATTTGTATGCTCCAAGTCTAAGCTCTTACTTTAAGAAAAAACCAAATGCTTTTATTAATGATCTGCTCAGCGGTCAAGCAAAGATTTCAGATGTTGTCTACGACCTAACAAGTGAGCTGGGTCTAAACGGCAAGTTTATGGTTGGTTTTTCGAGTTCCAGAAAAGAAGACGTAAACGAGATCGATATAAAACACGATTCAAAATGGCAAATCGAAGCCGTTAAAAGATTCATCAAAGCAAAACAGGAACTAGCTGATCAATTCAAAATTGACTACCTGTTCTTGGATACAAGCCCTGGCATCAGATATTGGTCAATAAACACCCTAGCCACGTCTGACTACATCTTTCTTTTGCTAAAAGATAGCGATATGGATATTGAAGGAACTCGCAAGATGATCATCGACATCTATGATTCCCTCAGTAGGTATGGTGCAAAATACTACGCTATCTTAAACAAGGTTCCTGGTGAGACTGTAAAAGAAGAATCAATGCTGATCAAAGACGAGAAAGCTTGGATAAGTGAATTGGAGAGAGTTGTTGGCGCAGATGTAGTTGGAAGTATTCCCTGCTTTTGTGATATTCAGTTTAGTAGACATGAGTTCTTGTTTTCAATCAGGCAGCCAAACCACCCCTTCTCAGCCAGACTGGAAAAAATCGCAGACGCCATAAAGAAATTGAGCGAAACAACCAAGAAAAACGGCTCCTAGCAATCTAGCAATAGTATTAAAAACGAAACAGACTAATAGTAACATATGGGTAATCATAGACCATTTGACATTTTTCTATGCCACAAAAAGAGCAGCGGCAAAGATTTCGCTGATCACCTAAAATCAGGTCTAGAAGAACTTGGATACCACATATTTTTAGATAGCAAAGATATACCAAAAATGACTGATGGCGTCGAAGAATGGATACAAATTCGAGACCAAGCATTGTCTGAAAGCAAAGTCTTCATTTTGTTAATTACCCCCGGATTTAACCTATCAGCTGAAGTGCTCAAAGAAATCAGATTAGCAAGAGAATTCGGCGGCAAAAAATTCCTCTATTTTAGACACAGAGACCTAGGAAGAAAAATCGTTCTCGATCTAGAAGGCAAAAAGGTAGATCTAGGCAGACAAGAACAAGTCTCTTTTGAAAACAAAGAAGAACTTCTACGATTGGCTCATGGGATTCTGCTTCAAAACAAAGACCTGTTCCAATTCCCCGCTGGTCAAATAGCAAAGACCCAAAGACAAGAAGAGGAGAATCAAGGCAAAAAGGGAGTTATATGTGCTATGTGTTCAAAACAAATCAACGAGAGACCAATCATAGAAACCATCGATAATAAACTCTACAGTTTTGACTGCCTAGATTGCGCTCGTACCTTCAAAAAATTCAGAAGCGTATATGGGGACAGCTTCTCCTAATTAGGTGAAGCCTACTCAGTGTATGCTAAAGCAGCAGAACTTTATGGTTTTCCTTGGAATAGATCTCTATAGTTATTATGAGCTTTTGACTTCACCGATTCTTGGTCATTTTGATAGTTTATGCAGACAGTTTTTAGTTCTGTAAACTCGTTTATACCTTCAGCGCCGCCTTCTCGGTTGTTTCCAGAGAATTTGACCCCTCCAAAAGGCATATGCACTTGACTTCCAATCGTCGGGTGGTTTACGTAGGTTAGACCTGCCTGAAGCTTCTTGATTGCAACCAAAGCGCTTTCGATACTGGCAGTGTAAATAGCTGAAGATAGTCCATAATCCACTGAATTAGCAATTTCAATGGCTTCCTCCAAATTCTTCGCCGAGATTATTGATACGACTGGTCCAAAGATTTCCTCTTTGCAGATTCTCATATCCGCTTTGCAATTGGTAAAAAGGGTGGGTTCAAAGTACCATCCTTTAAGTTGTTCGGGTGCTTGTCCACCTGTGAGCAGTTTCGCGCCTTCTTCTTTGCCCATTTGGCAGTATTCTTTGGTTTTATTCAATGCTTTCTGGTTAACCAACGGACCTATGTCAGTCTGCGGATCCAATCCATCTCCAATTCTGAGTTTTCTTATTTTCTCAACAGCAATTCTCTCGACTTTTTCCTTTATCTTTTCATGAACAATAACTCTAGAGGAAGCTGTACACCTCTGTCCAGTGGTCGAATATCCACCCCAAACAAGAGCGGCTACAGCAAGGCCTACATCGGCATCATCCATTATAATAAGTGGATTCTTGCCACCCAACTCCAAGCTCACACGCTTTGGACCCGCACCCTTCATTATTTTAGCGCCTGTATCTTTGTGCCCACAGAAAGATATCATTCGAACTCGGTCATCTGTTATCAGAGTGTTACCAATTACTTCGCCAGACCCAGTTACAAAATTTATGACCCCGTCTGGTATGCCTGTTTTTTGGAGAATTTCAAATAGTTTTGTTGCACATTGCGGAGCCTCCGAAGATGGTTTTAGGACAACTGTGTTTCCACATACGAGTGAGTAGAAAATCTTTCTCGCAGCTATAAAAATTGGAAAGTTCCATGGGGTAATCAAGCCTATAACGCCTATCGGTAGCTTCATGGTAAAATTGAAAACCCCTCTCTGCTCGGAGGTGGAAGTTTCTCCAAGCAACCGTCTACCCTCAGCAGCGACATAGTGTGCCAAATCTATTGTATGTTGAATCTCTCCGGTGGAATCTCGTAGAGTTTTTCCCATCTCCTTGGTAATTATCAGAGACAGTTCCTGCTTCTGCTGTTCCAAGATTTCTCCTGCCCTCAGCAAGTACTTTGCCCTCTCAGTAGGAGGAGTATCAGACCACGCTTGGAAGGCATCATCCGCAGCGTCTATGGCATGTTTCATGTCCTCTGAGTTCCCTTTCTGAAAATCCCCTAAGATCTCATCTGGGTTAGCAGGATTAACCCTAGTATATGTTTCTTGAGATAGTGAGTCTTGCCACCGTCCATCAATCAGAATTTGATTTTTCATCTTGATGCCTTTAATTAAATAAGTCAGTAGGTGGCTTTTGTTCTTTACCCATAACCCACATATGTAGTGAAACCCTACCAAAATATGAATATTCGAAAGAAGGGCTTAAAGGCTTGATTCTTTTATCATCTCTTTGAAGGCGACTGCTTCTGAACAATGAATCGAAACCGGTCGAGTATTACTCGGCAATATTGGATGAAGCTAAAAACTATGCTGAAGTTTGGAAAATCGTCAAGGAATCCGTTGAATGCGCTTTTGGCAAACGCCGGGATAGCATGATGCTTTTTCTAGATGATTTGCCTCTCCAGTTAGGTGCCTACTACCCTGTAGGAACTAACAACATTGTTTTGAACAGAACACTTGTGGATATAGTTGAGGTGTCCATTAGTGACAAGCCAACCATTAACGCGTTAGTCTATAACCTCTTATTGCATGAGTATTTGCATGCGTTGGGCGAAATGTCAGAAACAGGTGTTAGGCAACAAGTTGTTGAAGTGGCAAAGAAATGCTTCGGGGATACGCATATCGCCACAGTAGTTGCTCGGAAGTCGCCGTGGGTTCTGCTTAAGGACATTCCGCTTGGACCTATAAACGCGCCGAAGCGTGTGATGGAGATTGTTCGAGATTTCGAAAAAACAGACAAATACATTGTCTAATCTTTGGGTTATCTTAGAGAAAAAGGGTTGAGCTGAAGGCGCCCTATATGTTTGTTTCTTTCTTGATATTTTGGGGTAATCGCACGATGAATTTTGTTCCCTTTCCCTCTTGGCTCTCAAAAGAGACAGTGCCCTTCAACGCCTCTGCCATCCGTTTGATCACTGCCAAGCCGAATCCTTGACCTTTAGATTTTGTGGTGAACATCGGAGTGAATAATTTGTCCTTTGCGCCCTCAGGAATCCCTACGCCCGTATCCTCAACTGTTATGACTGCGTCATCTG
Source organism: Candidatus Bathyarchaeota archaeon (assembly GCA_963777155.1). GTDB lineage: Archaea > Thermoproteota > Bathyarchaeia > Bathyarchaeales > Bathycorpusculaceae > Bathycorpusculum. The sequence goes on along the minus strand of CAVZPM010000013.1, from coordinate 7,482 downwards.
TTTTTTTGTCTTTAGTAACGTGGATGATAATTTTTCCGCCTTTTGGCATCGCTTGAACAGCATTGGTGACCAAGTTATAGAGGATACGGTTTAGATAAGCGCTGTCAGCTACAATTTTTCTAGCTTCAGCCTGCACCTTAACGCTTACTTTAATGTCCGAAGGCAACCCGTTTTTTCTCAACAGTTCATCGATAATAAGTTTTAAGTCAGCTTCTTCCATATGTGGTTTCATCGGTCGCGCAAAATCTTGTAGATCAGCTACAATCTTGTTGATGTAATCAATGTTCTTCTCAATCTCACGCAGACTCTCCAAAGCGTTCTCTTTTCCTTCGCCATCAGGAATTCCCTCTAATTCCGTTTTAGCCAAGTACACATCGCCGGTTATAGCCTGCAATGGATTCCTTATGTCATGTCCCACCATTCCAGCTGTCGCTCCAATAGCTGCTAAACGCTCAGAATCCTTGAGCTGCTTTGTTCTTTCTTCTACCAATTCCTCTAAGTGTTTGCTGTATTCTTCCAGTTTAGCCTGCATTTGTTTACGCATTGTAATATCTATGAATGTGTTGATTAGGTGTTTTTGTCCGTTAAGAGTGATTGTTTCGGTGGATGAGAGTACGGTGATGATTTTGCCTGTTTTTGTTCGGACATCGGTTTCAAAGTCACGCAGTTCGCCTTCTTCATTGACCATTCGTATACCTTGACTGCGGCTGTTTGTTGGGATGAGGTTTAGTTCGATAGAAGTGTGTCCAATTAGTTCTTCACGTCTATATCCGAGTAAATTCAATACACTGTCGTTTGCATCGATATAGTGCCAATCACTAAAACGAGTGATAATTTGTGGGACTGGACTGTTGTGGAAAGCTTTGGAGAAACGTTCTTCGCTTTCTTGAATTGCTACGTCCGCTTTTTTGCGTTGGGTTATATCGCGGTTGCTGGCGCGTCGACCTATCCATTTACCATCAGCATCAAACACTGCCCGACATGAATGTGAAATCCAGCGTACCTCTCCTGAGAGAGTTACGATTCGGAAATTGACATCGTGCATTTCATCTGAGCTTATCAAGTCAAAATGTTGTCCGACCACATTTTTATCTTCGGGATAAATAATTTTATTGAGAAGTGTGGGGTCTTTTATGTATTCTTCTGATTCATAGCCAGTGACTCTTTTGCATGAAGGTGAAACGTAGACCATGTGGCCATCTGGTGCTATCCAGTACTCCCAATTATACGTGAAGTCAGCAACTGTCCGGAACTTAACTTCGTTTTCCTGTAGTGTTTTCTCAATTTTCTTGCGCTCTGTAATATCCCTAAATATTAACACAACGCCGTTGGTTTTACCATCCTTATCCTTTATGGGTGCTCCACTATCATCGATGGGAACTTCAGTTGCGTCTTTCTTTATCAAAATCGTATGGTTTGCAAGTCCGACAATCATGCCCTTCTCGAGCACTTTCCTAACAGGGTTTTCAACTTCCAGGCGGGTTTGCTCGTTAACGATGTTGAAAACTTCGCTTATAGGCTTAAGCGAAGCATCATTAAGTGACCAACCAGTAAGTTGCTGTGCTACACCATTCATGAACATAACTCTACCCAAAGTGTCAGTAGCGATGACGGCATCGCCGATGCTTGCTAACGTGGTTACCCATCGTTGCTCGCTTTCGCGAAGAGAATTTTGTGCTTGTTCAAGATCTATTTTGGAGGCGGTTACATTTTTCAGGTTCAAAGTCATTTGGTTGAAAGCCTTAGAGAGTTCAGTTATTTCGTTTTGTCCTTCAATTTTTATTGAGTAGTCGAGATTTCCGGAACCGATTGTGTTGATTCCGTTTTGGAGATCACCGACCGATTTTAAGGTTCTGCGAAAAACAATGAGGTAAATAGTTCCCAAGAAAGCTCCGAAAGTACCAGCTAACGAGACAATGAGTAGGCTATTGATTTCATTCGCTTGGTGGGCTTGGTTGTCTAAAGAATTTGATAGTTGCGATGAGTCGAAGGCAAGTGCTTGACTTTGAAGTGCCATACTGCTCCATCTTGCTTGGAATGCAGGGTCAATCCGAACGCTTACTGTTCGGGAGGCGTTTTGTAAGTAGGTAATTACTTGGGCAAAAGTCTGATTTAAGTTATTTAAGTCACTTTCAATGTTGTTGGCTAGTGCTTGTTGCTGTAGATTATTGAGTTTTAAGTTTGATAATTCATTGGCGAGTGAGGCGAGCGTATTATTCCATTTTGGAAGTTGCAGATAATCCTCTTGGTAGAGAAAGTAATCGATTGATATACTGTTTAAGCTGCTTGCTGAGCGTTCGATTTTGCTAGATGTTTCTTCTTGAGCACTGAGTTGCGCGACTTGTTGTTCTGTATTAACAACGGACACAGCTATGACAAGCAATATTACACTAAAGACAACGATGCATATTATGAACTGATTTTTTATTTTCGTTTTTCCTCTACCTCGATGAAATTATATTAACAGATTCTGGCTTGACAGACATCAAACCATCCAAGTATATGTAATCTACGAAGTTGGGGATGCGGGTTTGGTTGGTGAGGTTGTTGTCTATTATCCATCTTGCCTCACTCTCCATTGCAGCAATAAGCGATTGGTCCAGCGAAAGACCGAACTGATTCTGTTTCCAGACTGTCTCGATGTAGCCCTCAGTGAAATTCATATGTTCCTTAACGATTGTTTTGGCTTGAGTGGGGGAATTGTTTGTAAACTCCTCAGCTTGTAGCAGAGACTTAAGAAAATTGTCAACTATTTTCGGATGGGTTCTTATCCATACATCAGAGGAAATCATTAGGGCGTACTGAAGCTGGTTGCTCTGTGCCTTCCAAACAAAAGCATTATCACCTAGAGCATCTTTAGCTGAATTAGCATAGGGTTGTGCAGTCACAACTGCGTCAATGGTCCCATTTACAACGGCGTTTACCCAATCTGTAGGAGTCCTTACGTCAACGAGAGTTATATTCTGTATATTCAACCCGTTTAAGTTGAGAAGTCTTCCCAAATAGAATTCTGAGACTGTTCCTACTGTTGTCCCAACTCTTTTACCGTGCAAGATCTGAAACCGAATCGATTCCTCGATCCCTTCGACCGATTAGATAAATGAAATCGATTTTATCAATGCTTCCGATTGTTTTAATTTTTTCATTATGCAATGCTTTGCCTATCAAAGGGAACTCGGCTGGTCCCACAGCAATGTCTGCCTCACCCTTCAACAATGCATTCAAAGAACCAACTCCTGTATCGTACTTATGTGATGTTACGTTAAGGTTGTTTTGACTGAAAAAATCCTGATCTTGGGCAATCCAGAAAAGTGCAAGGGACTCAAAGTTTGCATACGCTACATTGATAGATTCACTTTTTCCGTTTGTTTTTTCATTTAGGTGGTATAGGAACAAACTTGAAATTAATGTCGTCGCAACTACGATAACGATTAGGGTAATTGCGCTTCTTTTTCCTATCCTGATTTTCATCTTTTTCCCTCAATGAATCATTTTGACAGATTCGGGTTTTACCGACATTAATCCTTTCAAGCATATATTATCGCGCAGATTTGCAATAGACGTTTGGCCGACTATGTTTTTGTTGATTTCCCGTATTGCCTGGTCCTCCAAAGCATAAATAAGCGACTGATCTAACGCGAGAGGAAACTGGCTTTGCGTCCATATAGTGAAAAACTTTTTGCGTTTAGGTCGACTCATTGACACCAATCGCTTTAGAGCTCATACATCTATACGCAAATATAAGAATTATTCAAAACACATTTTTTATTATTTGTAAATTTGCCAAAGACAACTCAAGATATCAAGTACTCAGCATTTTTAAGTCGAAAAGATTCAAAGCTTAAATGGATCAAACCCGTTTCTCTTCCAAACGAGGCAAAATAGTTGGCTAACGAAAAAATTTGCGATGGCGACAACGTTTTAATTTATTTGGATGCACGCCGAACCTACATGATAAAGATGCAATCAGGTCAAACCTTCCACACCCACAAAGGCTACATAAAACTTGACGAAGTCATCGGCAAAGAATACGGTGAACCAATCAAAAGCAGCCTCGGCATATACTTTGCCACCCTAAAACCAGCTTTAACTGACTATATCATGAAATCCAGTCGCAACACCCAGATCATATACCCCAAAGACGCGGCCTTAATAGTTATGTTCAGCGGCATTGGACCTGGAAGCCGCGTTGTCGAATCGGGAACAGGCACAGGTTCATTGACCACAGCCTTGGCACATTACGTTGGATCCAAGGGAAAGTCTACACTTATGAGTTGCGTCCTGAATTCCAAAAGAACGCACGAAAGAATCTAGAGCGTTCAAAACTAATTGACCGTGTGGAGATGAAAAGCGGCGATGTTACAGTTACCGGATACGAGGAACGCGATGCTGACGCGGTGATTTTGGACCTTGCTGTTCCATGGCTGGTTGTTCCACATGCTTTTTCAGCACTTAAACCCTCCGGCATTATCGTCTCCTTTAGCCCAACCATTGATCAAGTAGTAAAAACCACTGAGGCTCTAAAAGAAAATGGTTTTGTCTTTATCGAGACCGTTGAGTGCTTAATGCGGACAATGCAGGTGGAACGTGGAAAAACTCGACCTAACACGATGATGACTGGTCATACTGGCTACATTACACATGCAAGAAAAATCCTGAAGCCGCCAACCCAAGAATCTTCGCATTCATTTTTACAAGAGGCAATGCCTGAGGTAACAGTTGAGAAACCAATAGAGCAAGAAGAAAACATTGAAGAGTTAGTAGAAAAAGAAACTGCTTAAACCTTATCTTTTATTTGCCTTTTTGTCGGCTCAGGCATAGGCATACTTAACTGCCACACAGCTTGTTTTAGTTGTTCGCTCTTTTCCCCACGTGTTAGGCCATAGTATGTGCCTAAGATTTTGCCGAAGTATGGAATGATGAAGTTGTCGAAGGTTTTGTAGAGCAGTGGGTTGGATATGCGGTTTTCCAGGAAGGTTGGTTTCCAGATTTTAACGTTGTATTCCCAGCATTTGATGAAGAAGTCCCAACGTGCTTTGGAGAGTGAATCCATTTCTGCGCCCTTTTTGTTCATCAGCACGCAGTTTTCGAGTGGCACAAAGAAGAGGGGAACATAGAATGCATTGTAGCCTTTGAGTTTATCCATCAACTCAAGTGTCTGTAACATGTCTTCTTCTTTTTCATCAGGCAACCCAATAATCAAGGTTGCCAACGGGTACCAGTCATTATCGTTTAGGATGCCGAAAGCGTTGGTTACTACGTCTTGCCATTGTTCAGGCTTAAAGGGTAACATTTTGCCTGCCATGTACTTCTTCATTAGGCGTGGACTACCAGTTTCAACGCCAGTCTCAGCGGTGATAATTGGTTTCTTGCCAAATGAATACCAGCTTTTCTCGATGAGGATTTCGGCAAGTTGCTTAATCATGAGTGGGTCATGCCATATTGGGGCCAGAGACATGTGTGCTGCTTGAATGCTTTTGACTCCGGGATGTTTTGCGACGCTGCTAACCAGTTTAACTATTGCTTCGCGGTTAGGGATGAAGTGTTTGTCTGTTGCGCCATAGAGAAATAGGTCTTCTGTTATCAGGGTTATGTGGTCGCTGCCCTGAGCGGTGCTTAAGGCGACTTCTTTCATGATTTTTTCAAGCGGAACATCAATTTTATGTTGCATTGTGGGCGTGCAGAATTGGCAGTTTCGACCGCAACCTTTTGAGATTTCTACAGCTCCATGAATAGCCACATTCTTAATAAGCGGCATCTCTTCGTTGTAGTTCCAGTTATCCAGTGATTCATCCGCTTTTGCTATACGCGGAATTGGTTCACCGTTTATGGCTTTTTTGAAAAGCTCAACGATCGGGGTAGGTCGACCGCCCATGAGGACACAATCTACACCGTAGCTTTCAGAGACGTGTTGACGTTCAAGTTGCCATGAACCATACCCGCCCACGATGATTTTTGGCCTATACTTTTTGATTGCAGGATGTGTGACGAGTTTTTTGAATTCTATGCGGTTCATCGGTTCGCCGCCGCCAACTATTGAGCTGTAGGTTTTGCTTACATAGCCCATACCTGTTGGGTCCATTGAGGATATGCCTACAACTTTTGTGTCTGGACCGATGAATAAGTCTAAATCTTCCGGATATGCAACTGCGATGTCGTCTGGAGAAAATCCGCCTTCAAGTAGTATGGATTCGACTTTGCGCAATCCATAAGGAACGTAGCTAGCCTGTCCATCGGCTCTTTTTGGGCGGTGTGGATAAAGCGTTTTTCTCACGTATGATAAGGGAATGGGGCCTTTGCCGAAGCCTCCCACGAATGCTATGAAAGGATTATTGAAAAAATCGCTCATTTCTGTAGCGGATGCGGTTAAAACGATTTTCCTGCCCGATACTGCTGATGCCAAACCTCTGTCTTCCTCGCGAATAAGCTTAATGATTAGTCCATAGCCCTTTTAAGAATTACTATAGCTGGCATGTTGAAGGTCTAAGGAGTTAGTCGTAAAAATTAGTTTTGATCAAATATCTTCGAAGTTTAGCTTATTGATTAAGATAGTAGTGTTTGTTCTTCTTGAGGAATTACGATAAGTTCGAGTTCTTCTTTTTGTTTTGATGTCGTTTTGCCTATTGTTTTCTTTGGTTGTTTTGTTTGTTTTTGTCCGATCCAGTAGAAGCTCCAGCCCACGAGAAAGAATATTGCCAATATGGGAAATAGTAGGACTTTCGTTATTTTGCTGTGCTCTTTTGTTGGAGCTGGTTTTTTCATATGTGCGCCTACTACTATCTGGTAGCTTAACTCTTAATATAAATGTTGCTGATAAATGCTTAAAAGAAAAAACGGGCTATGACCAGTCTATTGTCAAACTTTCTCTGAGACAACAATCTCATGGTTTCTGTTTATTGACTTCTAATCCCCAAACCCAAAAGCTACCCCTTCTCTTCTTCCTACCTCCTATCAAAAAACGAAGAATTATTCAAAATTGGCGCCTGAACGAACTTCTAAGTTAACTTTATTCAAAGTTTTTTTGAAACTAAAAAAAGGGAGGAATGGTTTTTGTTTGGTGTATTTACGGTCTCTTTTTTAGCACTAGAATTGTTATGGCAAATCCTATGGCTATTGCAATTATTATGGCTGCGACTGATGGAACAAAGTACATGTCAACAACTGATTGTGCTGGTGCTTGGGTTGGTGTGGGTGTCGAGGCTACATCGCTTGCATGGAATGATGTAGATGCCGATGATGGATAGTATGAGTTTGAGCCTGTGAAGATAGCTGTAACAGAGTAATCGCCTGATATGTCAGGTGTCCATGTTAAAGAGAAGGTGCCGTCTGCTTTACTTGTTGTTGTGCCGATTTCTCTAAAGTTGCCGTTAGAGTCAAGCACGTTGATGCTGATTGGAACGCCGGTTGCGTTGGTTGGGCATGGTTGTTGCATGTAGACATACTCCATCCATGCGGCTTGGCTTTCGTCAGAGACTACTGGAA
>CAVZPM010000012.1:0-27402 GCA_963777155.1 Candidatus Bathyarchaeota archaeon | reverse complement strand
CTGCGCTGTTTCATTGGAGGCATCTCTATTCTTGGTCGTCTCTTCCGTTTAAGCTGCGGTAGTAGATGGCTTTTAGGTGCGCTAAATGTCCACCTTCTTTTATCATGTATCTATCTCCAACGGGCGCAAGAAGATGAGCCAAATTAGAGTCGTTTAGCAGTGTTATTAGATTGTAGCAGAATGGTAGAAGGCGTTCTCTTTTCTTTTTCGTTAGTTCTCTGTCTTGGTGTAGTCGGGTCATTTCTTCTGAGCTCTGTTTTAAGATGGCTCTTAGTAGTTCCCAAGTGTTTTTTTCGTTGAATATTTCTGCTTGTTGGTCTTCAGGCAGCTTCTCTGCTAGTAGGGCGAGGTCTTGGAGGGCTTGTTTTGCGTAGGTTTTGATGCGGCTATTGTAGACGCTTTGGACGGCTTTGCTGTAGCCGTTCTTGTTTTCGCTCATAACATACTTTCTCATTGAATTACCCAACATGCTCTTACACCATTAACAGACATTGTTAAGTTATGCCATTTATTTAACATTAAATGTTATATAAGCGTTGCTACATGCAATCAATACATGACAAAAGGAAAACAATGGTCCGCCCAAGAAGAAGCCGAACTCAAATCACTTGTCGAAGCAAACGCAAGGATAGATGAGATAGCCGCAAAATTACAGAAAACTCCAGGCGCCATTTTCCTAAAATGCAAACGCCTAGGCATAGAACTCAAAGCAAAAGGATACGTTAACACTTCCATTCCCATCCCAAGAGAGCTACCAAGCGTAGAAGAAACCGCAAAAATTCTCGCAGGCGCACTAAAATTAGCCATAAAACCAGGACTAGACAAAGTTGAAGTTCAACGCTTGCAAGCAGTCGCAACAATCGCTAAAACCTACAAAGAACTCCTTGCCGACTACATCGATTACCGCCAAATCGAAGCTAAACTTAGAGAGATGGAGGAATTAAATGCGCAGTTACTTAAGGAAAGAAGCCAGAACTCTTCGTCCCAACCAGATTCTTCCCCAGTGGCGTAGCGTCCAGCAAACTAACAGGGAAATCAGGCAAGCGGAAATTAGAAAAACCCAGAATCTAAGCTTGGAGCCCCTAAAATTTTTTGAGCAATTAGTGGGCTTTAAACCTTTTAATTATCAAGCAGAATTCATTCAGATGTTCCAAAACAACCAATTCACTGCGGCTCGTTGGTGTAGACAAAGCGGAAAAACCTTCATAATAGCCGCTCTGCTCCTGTGGTATGCAACAACTCATCCCCAAAGTGCAATTGGAATAGTTGGTCCTTCATGGCGGCAAACAAAAAGAATCCTCTCACGCATAGCCTTCTTCACACACAAACTGCCGCCAGGAATTGCATTTAAGCCTCAGCGAACTCAAATTCACTTTGCTAACGGAAGCAGCATAGAAGCATTCCCAAATAACCCAGAAACAATACGTGGACCAACATTAAACGTGGTTTACTGTGACGAATTTAATTTTGTTCCAAACGACCAAGAACTCTATGACGCTATTCTTTATACTCTTGGGACTACGGATGGAAAATTCGTTTGCAGCAGTACTCCTTGGAATAGTGACAGCGTATTCTTTAAAATTTTTAACCATAAGGATTTTAGCGACTTTAAAACCAGCCATGTCACAGTTGAAAAAGCCCTGTATCCCAATGGTCCATTAAAACCAGGCATCATAGAGAAAATCAAGACACAAATGGGCGACGACCCCTCCAGGTGGCGACGCGAAATGGAGGCAGAATGGGTAGAAGATGACAACGTCTGGTTAACACAAAGCCTAATCGCTTCATGCGTGGGCACAAACAAAAGCTGCGGCGAAGACCTGCAAGAATTCAACCCAGACTCAAATGTTAAAGGCGAATTTTTCGCTGGACTTGACCTGGCACAAACCAGAGACTACTGCGTTCTCTCAGTGGTTGAGCGACAAAACGATAAACTGTATTTGAGGCATCTGAAGATTTTTCAGCAGCCAACCCTCTATGCAACCGTTTTAGGCTATCTAAAGGCACTGCAGGATCGTTGGGGCGGATTTGAAAAAATACGGGTAGACTTCACCCGCGAAGGCCCATCAATCATCGCTGACATGGAAAACGCCGGCATAGACAACGCCGAAGGCGTTTGTTTTAGTGTCCCAAGAAAAAGCGAGATGGCTGGCTTGCTCAAGCAGCGCATGATGAACAAACAGTTTTTTTATCCCTTGCTAAGTTGGGAGCGCCCTTACCGGGGAGAGATTTGCACAGAGCTTAACGTAGAACGCTATGACTTGCGCAAAGATGGCAACATCGGCTTTTCGCACCCCTACGGAACACACGATGATGTCTTTTGGAGTATAGCTTTAGCTGTTTATGCTACGGCAACTATGGAGCCTGAACAGTTTCTTGCAGTTGTCCCAAGAGGATAGCTTCCACAACCAAACAAAGCCAACATGCGCCACAACCACAACCAAAAAACCCAACATACCATCCATGCAAACTAGTGAAACAAACCCATCACCCACAACCAAACAACCAGCAAAAACAACCCCAAAAACAAAACGCAACAAAATCCACAAACAAAAAGATGTGGCACCCAAAAAACCCACAACCACGCAAGTTGAGCAAAACAAAAGAACTGAAGGCTGATTTCTGTCTGCATTTTTTCTTTCTGGTATTTGTAATCAACAAGGAACATTTCTTTATTCTTCTTTTTTCTCTAATATTTAAAACAACATATTCTATTAAGAATTAGGAATTATAGACGAAATGTGCTGTCATAGGAGAGGTGTTTGTAATTGAGTTCCATACCTGGTGAGTCTGAGATCTGCAACTTAACTACGCTGAACAAATGAAATAATGCTCACGTTCACCATCCTTTTAGGATTAAATCAACAAAACCATTTTTCAAGTTTCATCTAGGTTACGTTCAACCATGACGTATCATAGGCAGTAAGTTGCGCAGGAACCAAATCAACCTCTACAACATAGTTTCAACGACATTTCTTTTATGACTACTGCTTGTCGAATTAAAACTGTCGAACCTTGACGAAGTTTGTAAGTAATAAAAATAAGAATGCTTTCCTGACAGGATTTTTCGGTTTTATCTTCTGTTTAACGGCCTGTTATGGTTTTGATTAGTGGTGCAGGGGATGGAGATTTGAACCCCTGACACGTGGATTTATCACCCGCTTACCCATCTTTTTTGCGCGCGCTTCAGAACTTATGGATCGGCTGGTGAGAGAGTTCTATCACACAATAACTTCTCTCTTAAATACGCGGCACATACTTTTCTCCCTCTTTACTTTTGTCCTTGTGCTGCATTAGGAACAATGCAATGCCACCGTAATATTTCTTATCCGCCATTTTAAGTCACCCAAAAGAAGTGCGCTCGTTGCTCACCATACTATCTGGTTTATTTCCAGTTGTCTGCGTATGATTTGGAAGGATATGTCCCAGCCTGTTAGATGGTAGATTAATTGTTTAAAGTCTGGTAGATTCAATTTAGTTTTCTCTTGCTCTTTTATTGTGGTGTAGATTGTAGCTATTGGAAACGATTCCACGTTAGGTAAATGGTTTCTTACTTTCTTTGCTAGATTCGCTAATTCTTCGTTTTGCATTTTTCTTTTTTCCTCCAAATAACGCTGCCGTTTCTTGCTAACTCCTCTTATCGTATGACTTGATATATATTTTTTTGAAAAGTCCAATAACGCTAATTGTCAACTTTAGCAATTTTTCAAAACTCAACTTAACAAACGTGTCAAATTAAGCAAATGTGCTTGTCTATCCGATTGAAAAGACCCAAATCTTATGAAACACTTGCAAAAGCAAACCACTATCAACTAAAAAAAAACAAAAAACAACAAATAAAAAACCACCCACCAAAAAAGGAACAAAACTCTCCAAACCACGAAAATCTTTCTTAATTCTCAACAATGGATTCAGAAAATCTAGGTCTCTTTTAGCAAGAACTTAATACCTCATACGAATGAATATTTGTCAGGCGATTAAAATGCGAAAGACTGTTGTCATTCTGCCTTTGCTTCTTATTCTTTTTTTTCAGTTTGCATTTGTGTTTCAGACTGATGTGGTTTCTGCTCAGAGTCCGCCCAACTTTGCTTTTGTGAATGAGGAGTTTGGAAACGGCACCATTGTTTCGCCACATTCAGGTTTGAAGATTTGGTACGATTGGGTAAATGTTTCAGGCACACAAATAATCAACTACGCGATGTATACTGATCCTAATAATCCATATCCAGGTCCAGTTGCTAACTTAGTTGGGCAGTATCTTAAGTTGGCTGACGGCTCGGAAGTTTTTGTTGCAAGTGCTTTGGATAAGTTTGAAGTTTACCGTGACTTGAATGGCGACGGGATCCCTCAAGGCAACTTCGATTCTGCAAGCAGTGAAATACTCTATTACATGTTCATGAATACGAGTATCAGCGCCAGCCCAACCCTGATTCAAAAGACGTTTGTCGGCGATGTACCGCATTATCAGTGGGGCTTCAGGTATGAGGATGTTCAAGCTTACTTTCTTCAGCCAAAGCCTGCAGGTGGCGTAGACACAGTTGCTAAACTAATGTTTGACCATATTATGTTTAGCTATGATTTCAGTGTTAATGAGAACGTTTCAAACCTAAAGACGAACTTTGACATCGGAGAAGTCTCCAGCCTCGAAGTCTCTAACTCTTCAAACTTCTCGCTTAATGGATTGAGCCTATCTCTACTCTACCCGACATCAACTTATGCCTCGCAACAATTCTCTACGTCAGTGAATGGTCAAGCGTACAACCCTTCAACTACGGAGAATTCAACAATCGTCGCTGACAATGCACAAGTTACAGTAGGCAATGTGAAGGCTTATGAGTTTGTTTTCGGCGGAAACTATACCCTAAACCGAGGCGAAAATAACGAAACCCATCAAGCCGACATCCAAACTTATGAGGCAAAAGCTGAAGTGGTTTCGATTTCAAGTCTGCCATTCCAATTCTATGGCCCTTCAGTTAGAGTCTTCATCTTTTTCAGGGACGAACTAAACCTGAATGTACTTTTCGGCGGTTCATGGGCAGACATAAACACAGATTATAGTGGGTCTTCGATGGTGTATAGGGTTTGTTTTCCAGTTTGGGATGGTTTGCAGATAGTGCATGACCCACTTTACGTTGGCTACATCTCCAGTAGCACAAATGTTCCTGTGTTCCCAACTGCGACAATCGTTGTGCCTATCATTATTGTTGGAGGGTTGCTTGCGGTTTTTGTGGCTAAATCGCGTAGGCACAACCTAACCACTTGAGTTTATTGCTCTACCTGTTTTATTCACCTAAATAATAAGACAAATCTCTACGGGAAATAACTGAGATCTTGAAGACCACTCCCGCACCATCCTTTTTTTAGAAAGTTAGGTTTGTCAAGCTGTTCGTTTTGATTTTAGTTTAAACCAAAGAAGCTATTTACATAAATGAAGAGGCTTTCGCGTGCAAAATAGAATAGTGTCTAACAAGAAGACTTTATAACATACAGCGATATATTAGTATAATATGCGAAATGGTGTAAAAGAAGCAAAACTCGCTAAAGAAAGATTCAAAGAGAACATCTTATCAATAGACTTTAGACAATAGACTTCTGATAAACTGTTTTTAGTTTCGCTGTCAACGCCTAACTGGAGAAACTTCGAGGACAAGCCAAAGATTAAGCTCTACTTATCGACTGGAACATTCAAAGAAGATTTCTCTATATTTTTCAGTTTAGCCGCTAACGCTTCAACCCTTAAACTCCAATCCCTTTTACCAATAAAAGCAACTGCACGTGCGCGTGTTCTAATCCTTCCAGAAGCAATCAGACCTTTTTATTTCGGTTTCTTGAAGTTCAACTTTCCCGTCTTTAACTACTATGGCATTAACTTTGCCGAAAACCTCTGTAAAGCTAATCACTTTTTTTTCAGTCATACCTTTCCCTTATCGATTTTAGTTTTTGCCTCGTGAAGATTTAACACTTGCTAACATGCAGATATACATAAAAAAAAATTAAAAAAACTAAATTAATATACTTGTCAGGTTGCTCGCGCCCCCAAGTGGAGATGTCACTCGCTTTCCCCTTTTTCTTAGTCGAAAACTCGTTTAAAGAGTGTTTCTGGAATGAACTATTTGTTCTTCAGCGAGCTAGGTGAATTTGAAGTTAGCAAAACTCATAAATCAACTCACCTTAGTTGAAGCTGGTGGACGAATTCAAGAAACTGGTTTTGAGTGCGGCACTAATTATCATTGCTGCAATTAGTGTTAGCGCCATTTTCGTACTTCCGAAAAGTTTAGACCCTCAAAACGCAACATTTGATGAATTTCTGATAGGAACAGGCGCAGACACATGGAGTAATTTGCAAGACCTTAACAGCGATTATTCGTTAAGCATGAATTTAGCAACATCATGGATAAGTAGTCATGATGACCTTTACGGCTGGTGGTCTAGTTATTATTTGCCTGGACCTCTGTGGAATCAGAGCCTTGTTCCACATCTGATTACATACCAATATTTTACAGGCACATGGAATGTTGATTATTCACCAGCCAGCCTCGGTTTGCACAGGCAAGAATGGCTTGATGACCTCAGGTTTTTGGCAAATCATCTGAAAGCTCCAAATGATGGTCGCCATACAGCCTTGATTTCGTTGGAAACTGAATTTAACGACCCATCTGCTTACGAAAACCTTGATTATACCTATTGGAATCAGTTGATGATTGACTCTAGGAATGCAATAAAAGAAGTTGCACCCAATGTTTTAGTAAGCTATTGCATTGGCAGTTGGGAACCACGTTATAATGATGACATCAGTATGAACGGAGCTTTGACCTCTAGTATGGAGAGTATGGATTTTATGAGTTTTCAAGCTATGTGGAGTTTGAGAGGTGTGGAAGAAGGGAAATGGCTCAGTGGAGACGATTTGAAGACGAACTATGGAGATGTTAACTGGGTAGACAGATTCGGAGACAAATCTCATGTTTGGGATTACATGATAGACGATATAGCAGCTAATGTGAAGGCTTTGAGCAAATACAACCAACATATCCTGCTGGCGCATCTTTCCGTTGATGATTATCTCTGGGGTCCCCAAGCTCAGGTTGATGTTGTTAACGACATTTCCCAAAGAGAGGCTTCCCTAAGGGAGATGGGTTTATTCGGTATTTCCTGGATGCATTACATTGACTACCATGGTGCCCGAGGCGATGGCTTTCTATTCTCAGACGGTTCAGGTAAACCCTGTTTGTCACCTTGGAGAGAACTGGTTAGCACAGTTAGGTCATAAAAACCCATGGGATTTGAACATGGGACAAGTGGAGATGTCACCCACAAAATCCCTTTTTTCTGCGCACACATATTAAAAGAAGACAGCGCACGCAAATTTTATAAAGTGAACTCTTCCTACCATGGTTTGAGGGATAATACGCTAGGCAAAACAAATGGGAATAGAGAATTGAAAAAGCGACAATTAATAGTGATGCTTCTTTTGGCAGTGCTACTTGTATCTGCAATCCCTTTAGCCAAAGGTGCAACAACACTTGCCGCTCCAACCGTTAGACTGCCCAACGGCAATTGGGAAAAGACAGACTCAACTGCGTACCCTGACTCTTTCGCGGAACATGACCCAGCTGGAGCAGGTATGCTAGAGTTCACAGAGAAAACCAACTACGACGTGGTAAGAATCTTCTACGAAAAAGCCCAGGTTACAAGTTACACCGCCTCACAACTGAAAACCGAAGCGGAAGACCTGTTTAACGAAATCGACGTGAGTGACACACGTTCACTCAATGACAGTGGAACCGCAAATTTTGCGGGAGTAGTTGCGGGTTATGCAGAAGGATACGATGCCAACGAAGAAAGCTACAAAACGGAGCTAGTTTTCATAAAAGGCGATTATTACTTTAACGTTCACGCCTACTATGACGCCACAATCCAGAGCGAAGACAAAGTGAACTCAATAATAAACAGCATAGACGTCAGCGGAGCATCAGTTGAGTCTTTGACATCCTTCCCGTGGCTCCTTATCATCGGAGCCGTCGCAGTCGTCGCCGTCATTATCATAGTCGTCGTTGTGCTCATGACCAGAAAAAAGAAAACCGCTCAACCTCAGCAAAACTCACAGTCTCTTTTAGCGTGATTGCAGTATTTGTGGAGCCCTGATTAAAGGACAACTATGCATCGACAGGATAAAAAGTAGCCATCAAGGAAACTGTATCCACTAAAATGATTACTTGCGATAGTGCTGATTTCTTCATTTCAATCCATACAACGCGTCTCCCACACAATCTCTTTTTTCTTTTGCAGTGAATCTCTAATTTATAAAATCTAATTAGATAAAGCTTCAAAATGACGTTCATGTGCACTTTGCCCAATTTCCAAGTTCGGGATTTAAAAGAATCTTTGCAGTAAAGGAAAAAACAGGTGAAGAAACCTAAAGCTGAAATGATTGAAATAATCATAACCTGAAACAATGATACTGCTCAAAAGAGTATAAGTCAAAGTCAATACTTTGCTACATTTTGCAGAAGGTTGGGATTTGAATCTCCATTCGACAAGTGGAGAATTAAAAGGGGGGATTGCTAAGTTTTCTGTGCATGTTTGCCAACGGAATTCATATATTTATCCAGTTCTGTTTTGGTTACTGTCCAATTTCCCGCCTTGTTTATGTGCTTCTAGTACATACATTCCAACCAAACTATTTGCTTGCGCGCTATCTCAGATTATCGCGCATACTCGGTTCCGTACATACTACTACCCTAAATTGTAATCCTGCTAAGCATGAAGTAGTTAGCTGGAAGGATAAAATTCTAATTTAAACTAACCACAAGAAAAAAGTGGTTTTAGCTAATTTGTTCTCGTTAATCCGCGGATTTCTTTCTTCTAAGGTACACAACGGTAGCGCTTAGGGCTATAGCGACAAATATTGCTGTGATTATTGGCAAAATTATCCATAGATTATAGATTGCCTCTTGGGCTTGAGGGAATGGTGTAGGTGGCTCAGAGGTTGGTGTTGGAGTTGGAGTCGGTGAAGGCGTAGGTGTTGGTGTTGGGCTCGGGGTAGGCTTAGGAGTCGGAGCTGGTGTTACAGTGGGCGGGGGAGTTGGTGTGTTAATTGTGTAGGTTGCAGAAGCAACGTCACTTTCAGTCATGCTGTCTTTGTAGGCTTTTGCTCTGATTGTGGTGGTACCAGTGTTTATTGCAATTGGGCTGGAGTATACTGCGGAGGATGATGTTGGGTCTGAGCCGTCATTTGTGTATCTTATGGTTGCTCCGCTTGTCGCGCAAGAGATAGTAACAAACTGCACACTCGAATAGCTGCCGCCTGCTAGGATTCAAACTTGGAGTAGCAACCTTCTGTGGGTTAATGGTGTATGTTGCTGATGCGGTGTCACTGTCGGTCATACCGCTCTTGAAAGCTTTAGCATTAATTGTGATTGTGCCGCTATTCACCGCGATAGCACTTGAATATGCAGTAGAAGTTGATGTTGGTTCCGAACCATCAGTAGTATACCGAATGGTTGCGCCAGAAGTCGAACAACTAATCGTAACGGATTGCGCTGAAGAGAAACTGGCACCCGCAGGAGTAACAACGGGAGTGTCAACCTTAACAGGAGGCAAAGTAATCATGTAAGTCGCAGTTGCCACATCACTGTCTATCATACCACTCTTGAACGCTATAGCTTTAACAATTGTTGTAGATACAACTTGAATAGGACTCGAATAAACCATAGACGCTGAAGATGGATCAGAACCATCAGTGGTATACCGAATCGTTGCACCAGAAGTAGTACAACTAATTGTAACCGACTGGGTCGAAGAATAGGCGCCTCCCCCAGGACTTAACACTGGTGAAGCAACCTTTTCAAGAACAGTGTATGTTACCGAGGCAGTATCACTGTCTACCATTCCGGTTTTGAAAGCCTTAGCCTTAACGATGACTGTGCCGTTGTTTACGGGTATTGGAGTTGAGTAGGCGGTTGATGTTGTTGTCGGTGTCGAGCCGTCGGTTGTGTATCGTATGGTTGCACCGGAAGTTGCGCAGCTAATCGTGACTGACTGAGCTGTAGAATAAGATCCTGGAGCAGGGCTAAGTGTTGGTGTTGCAACCTTTTCCGCGATGATGTATGTTGCGCTGGCTGTGTCGCTGTCTGTCATTCCACTTGCAAATGCTTTGGCTTTGAGTGTTATTGTACTTGGAACTGAGACCGGACTAGAATAGACTGTTCCAGTTGTTGATGTTGGGTCAACACCGTTTGTTGTGTAGCGGATAGTGGCGCTAGACGTTGCGCAGCTAATGGTTACTGTTTGAGTCGAAGAGTAAGTACCTCCAGTGGGGCTAAACATTGGGGTGGAAACCTTAGAAAGAGCAAGGTAAATTGTGTCTGAGTAAGTCGGGCTTAGCAATCCAGCCTGATCCTTGACTTGGAACCATACGGTCTTGGCTCCATCGCCGAGCAGCAAAGTCCAAGCTTCAGAAGCTAAGGGAAGCAGGGGAGGATTGTCCCAAGCTTCAGTGTCCCATATTCCATCGTTACTGTACCGAACCTGACTGACGCCAGACGTTTCATCTTGGAAAGTCAACGAAAGAGTAACTGACGTTGAAGACGTTGAATCAGCCCCAGCGTTAATTGTAATTGAACCTGTAGGTGGAGTCTGATCCAAAAGAACATAATCAGCGTAGAGACTACTGAGAGCTCCATAGGAATCTCTTGCCTGGACGTAGACATCTTTCCCGCCATCTCCGTTTGTGAGCGTCCAGGTTTTGGATGCAACAGGGGCTTCCCATGTCTCGACATCCCATATGCCATCATTGCTGAATCGGATATCGCTTACGGTAGCACCTTCGGTGGCAGCGTATGTCAAAGATAAGGTTACTGCCGTAGAGGTCGTGTAACCGTCTCCGTTGTTGATATCAATTGACAGGGTAGGAAGGGCGTGCGAATTAAGAGTGAAAGTTTTGCTCACCCAATCGCTGTATGCTCCCATCGCGTCCTTTGCTCTCACTGAGATAGTGTAAGATCCAAGTGTGGACCAAGTTGGAAACGTGTAACTCATCGACGAGGTTGTGGATACTTGAGCTACTCCATCAATTGTCCATTCATAAGTTAATGAATCATCGTTGGGATCAGAGGCTGTCGTGTCGAAAGAATAAGTTCCACCTCTATAGCCTGAACTGGGACCAACTACACCAGCCGCAGTAGGTTGGCCATTCTCTATTACGAAGGCAAAATAACAAGTAACGTCTCCAACCCTTTCAGATTGATGATACCATGCGTTAGGAGTGTAATCCAAAATTGAGCGCGCTACATCCAAGTCACATACCATTTCAATATTAAGCGTGTCATCTTCCCACGCTGACAAATGAAACTTCGGAACTGCGTTTCCTGATACACTCCACGTACGGGACAAATCAGGAAAGTCGACCATTTGCGGTCCGTCTACATCGATTTCACCGGTACTGTCGCCTGAGCTGGCATCTGATGGCCCCCAAAGGAGGAAATACCATTCACCTGCTGAACCTGCAAGGCCGCTATCATGATCATCCCAAATGTAGGCCTTCTCGTATAAGGCAGTGAAATCATGCGTCCCTATACTAGTGCCTCCTTCGTCTCCCTTCACTGTTTCTATTTTGTACTTGTTTCCCAAGGGATCAAAAGTAACAGCAGAGAATAGTAGAACTATTAGGATGCTGAAAACAAGAAGAGACCTCCTTTTCAATTTAATGCCTCTCCTCTTGCAATTTGTAATACGATAATCAAAATGTATTTCCTTAATTGGTTAACAAAACATTTAGTGAGCGGGCTTTTTCAATTAAATCACGCACTCCCGATATATTTTACTTGTTTTCTTTATCTATATAAAACATGGCAAATCAAAAAAGGGACTACTTAATATTCACGAACCTTAAGTGTCTTATCTGTATTTAGGCAGATTTACTTGTAAACCTATGAATAGTTTGGGTTATAAGTAGGTTCAGTTTACATGAAATTAATTTGATTTTTTTTGCGTTTTTATGCTATTTAGACATACCAACTACTATTGTTGCCAGCTTCAAAAAAATCGTCGCGAATGGTTACTCCCGAGCGCACTCTGTTCACTGAGTTAAGCAAAAAAGAGAAATAAAAAGAAAAATGACGCAGGCTATATTCAGCAGGAACCAAACTCTTCTCAATGTACTCTACAGACTTCATATGTATAGGTTGGATTTATCGGATTCTGGTGGCTTTTTATGGGTTTCTTTCAAATATTATCGCACTTTTATATGACAGAGAAGTTGGCGTTGCTATTATCGGTGATTGCAGGATTAGACGTGCTAGTTATTCGGATTCTATAGTTTGCTCCAACCGGCGTACCGGCAGGAATCGTCCCACTAAAGGATCCATCATTAGGTGTACTTTCAGTAATCACAAAATATACCGATCCACCCTGCATCAACTCAATCTTAACATTGGATCCAACGTTTCCCACAGACGACCATGTAATCGAATGAGTTGAGCCCCTAGCCCAGCTCTCTCCGCCATTCGGACTAGTGACAGTTAGGGTGGGCGTGGGGTTTACCGTGACTGTTACTGAGTTGGATGTAGCGGGGTTTGTTGTTCCGTCCCCTGGCCAAGAGACTTTGTACTGGAATGTACCAGAACCGGGCTCGTTGATTGACTCTGTATATACACCGTTGGTTAGGGTGCGTGAGGCGGACCACAAAGTTTGGCCTGCTCCAGTCATGCAGGTAAGAGTAATTGTGCCAGTTTTTGGAATTGAAAGTGTGCCAGTTAGCTGGATTTGTCCTCCGACATCAACTGTTGTAGGGTTAGCCGTTAAAGTAAAAGTAGGTGTATCCGGGGTGTTTGAAAAACTTGCAAAAATTGTATGATCTGCTATTACATCTGTAAATGTGTAGGAATAGATTTCGCCCTGAGAAACACCATCAACAACCATTTCAACAAGGCGGTAATCTAGAACAACGGGGCCAATGATGAAGGTTTGACTGGCTCCGTAGTTGACGCTTACGCTTCCAGACGGAACAATAGAGCCACCACTACCTAGCAGAAGCAGTAATAATGTAAGTGTTAATTGCAAAATTTATGATGATTGTGTGAGCTGAAACTACGTTTGTGAATGTGTAGGTTGTGATTGCTCCTTGAGAAACTCCGTCGACCAAAACATCGATAACATGATAACCTGTATCTGCTGTTACGGTGAAGGTTTGGCCAGCACCATGGTCGATGTATACTGTTCCAGATGGGCTGATGGTTCCACCGCTACCCGCAGAAGCAGCAATAGCGTAATTGTTAATTGTGAAGCTTGCGGTGATTGTGTGGTTTCCTTGGATATTGTTGAACGTATACGAGGAAATTGCTCCTTGCGAAACACTATCCACAACTACATCAACAACATGATAACCAGTATTCGCAGCTATGGTGAAGCTTTGACTACCACCATAGTTGACACTTACCGTTCCAGACGGACTAATAACGCCACCACTACCAGCAGACGCAGTAATAGTTTGTACGTTCACCGATGTAGAAACACTTATCGTGTGATTTGCCTGAACATTACTAAAAGTATAGCTTCCCGTGGCTGAAACAGAAACTCCATCAACCAAAACACTGGCAATAGAATACCCAGAACTTGCCAAGTAAGTAAACGTTTGACTACCACCAAAATTAACAATCACAGCTCCAACTGGCGTAATGGATGAGTGCACGTCAGCAAATGCAGTAACTGTAAAAGTAGTAGCTGAAAAGGATGCAGTTATTGTGTGAGAGGCTTGAACGTTAGTGAAAGTGTAGGTTAAGATTGCACCCTGAGAGATGCTATCTACTAAAACATCACTGACATGATAGCCGCTGTCGGCTGTTATCGTGAAAGTCTGGCTAGCTCCATAATTAACGCTTACGCTTCCAGACGGGCTAATAGCACCCCCACTGCCAGCAGAAGCAGCAATATTGTAGGTGTTAATGTTGTCAACGGCAAAGCTTGCTGAAATTACGTGAGATGCATGAACATTAGTGAAGGTGTAGGATGAAATAGATCCCTGAGACGCACCATCGACCAAAACAGCAACAATATGATATCCGGTGTTAGCTGTTATGGTGAAGCCTTGGTCAGCTCCATTGTTGACGTATACGTTTCCAGTTGGACTTATGGTTCCGCCGCTTCCTGCAGAAGCGACAATCAATGGGGAAACAGCGAAGGCGTTGCTTGTTCCCGAACGACCATTGTCAAATGTTGAGATAGTGACTCCTGAACCCGGTGTAGTTACTGTAACTGAAGTTGAGCCTACTCCGCCAACGAATGCACCCATAGCGTTTGGGGTTATTGGGCCTGCAGAATAGGTTAAGGTTGGAGTTCCAGTGTAACTTGTCAGTGTGTTCCCCGATGCGTCTACGGCTGTTACGGTTATGCTAAACGGTACGCCTACGCTTTGAGTGCTTACGGGGCTAAACACGAAATGGTCCAGAGTGGGTATGGGTGTTGGGGTAGGAGTACTTGGAATAGGGGTTATGGGTACATCGTTGCTCGTTGGTGCTGGCGTAATCCTTGGGGTGGCTGAATGTGTGGCTGTTGGCGTAGGCGTAATTGTGGGTGTTAGTGTTGGAGTGGACGAAGGTGCAGGTGTTGGAGTGGGCGTCTGCGGAGAATTGTTCCCGGTTAGTTGTGTTACTGCGAAATAGCTGGCGCCAACGCCGCCAACGGCGATAATAGCGACCAACAAAATAGCTATCAGTCTAGTTAAACCTGATATAGAGAGAAAGAGACGCATTGAAAATCTCCCCGATTCTTCTATGTTTGGAATTAATATAAAAGATTTGCCAAATCGCCACTCTTGAGACAAAAATTGATCCATTAAATGGTGTACTATACATCAATCAGAAAGATTTTTCCTCTAGATAACTGCTCAATAATCTCCTTCTCTCCAAAACGCACGCTTTTCTAATAATATTGTCACCCTAGAAAAATCAAAATAAGGCACACCATAGCTTTTTGAAGAATATAAAATCACAAAGCTTTTGTGGTTACACGCCCTATAAAAAAGTACATGTCCGCATTGCCTTTAATCGAGAGCGAGCGCCAATGGTGAAATCCAGAATTTATTTTGAATCCGCTTTCGTTGGTAGAAATCGAGAACTAGAAGAATTGCTGCAATCCTTGGCATTTGCAATTGAAAGTCATGGACGAATTATTCTCATTTCAGGAGAAGATGGATTAGGAAAAACCAGATTAGTTAACCATTTTTTGGGCTCGCTTAGCGAAAGAGTGTCTATCACAACATTGACTGGTCAATGCTTGAAGGATTCGGGAAAACCTTACTATCTTTTCCTCGAGGCATTTAACACCTATTTTGAGTCGCAAACCAAGAAAAAAGAGGTTGCTCCTTCACAAAAAACCGATAATAAACTAAACCTCGAGAACCCCATCAGCAATTCAGCACTAATCAGCTGGCTGAATGGACCAATTGAACCTTCCGGTTCTGGTGAAATTTCACCACAAACCTGGAAGAATCAAACTTTCAGAGCAGTAAAAGAGACGTTTCTCTCCTTATGTGCAAAAACTACTCTAATCTTTTTCATTGAGGATATACAATTTGCTGATTCGGCCACACTAGAGCTTCTTCACTATATTACTAATTCAATTCTTTCCGAGCGCCTCTTGATTATTGCAACTTCTAACAGAAACTTGGAAGCTAACAAGGAAAAAAAGTACTCTCTAACCGACTATGTTAAGCAGATGAAAGGCAGCGGAAATTTAGTTGAGATTTTGCCTTCGGGTCTAAGTCTTGGTGAAGTTTCTTCTTTAGCAACTCAGATGGTTGGAAAAAGTCTTCAATCAGATTTTGCTCAGAAACTACATAAAGAAAGCCACGGCAACCCCCTTTTCATAATTGAATATTTAAGAATGCTATGTGAAAAGCAACACGGTTCAATCGAAAAAACCCAAGAGTTCACCATAACTACTAAAACAAATTTGCCAACAGACCTTAAAAAAATAATTTTACTTAGAACAGAAAATCTAACAACTGAACAAAGAAAAATTTTGAACATAGCATCTATTCTTACTACCAAGTTTGATGTAGCTCTCTTATCCTCACTTTCTGGTAAAAACAATATTGAAACAGCTGATGCTTTTCAGACTATTTCAGAAATCTATGCACTATTTGTTCGCGACGGATCATACTACCGATTCGACCATCCAAAAACACGAGAAATAGTCTACGACGAGATACCTGATGAAGAACGAAAGATATACCACAGTAAAATAGCACTAGAACTTGAGAAAAACAGTAGCGACATCTCGATCCCGGAAATTGGTATAATTGCATACCATTATTCTCGATCAGATATGAAAGAAAAAGCGGTACAGTTTTCGCTTGCTGCTGGAAAAAATGCTCTAGCTTCAATGTCAAACATGGAAGCTATTAAACACTTCAAATATGTGATTGATAATACAAAGGACAACCCCCAACATATTTCTCAATGGGAAGAAGCCACCGAGGGTTTGGGGGATGCCTTTTTGAATGTCGAAATAGCTGAAGCCATAAAGGTGTTTGAAAAACTATGCGAGCAAACAAAGTCTCAACTCGTCAAAGTTCGAACATCACGAAAAGCTGCTAATGCTTACCTATTAAATGGAAATTGTGATCTTGCATTTGTGATAGTAAGAAAACCTGTTTCTTATGCAGATATTGATCGGCTCGAGGTAGCCCGCTTCAAGTTCACCAAAGGAATGGTTGAGTCATGGTGCAGAAATATACCAGATGCCTTGGAAGACCTTCAGAGCTCTCTTCAGATCTTCGAAGAAATGAAATCACTCCCAGATATTATTGATGTATCAAACGAATTATCAATGGCTTACATGTATAGATCAGAGCAAGAGATTTCAAGCACTGGCCAACCGGAAGAAGCAATAGCTTCAATTTTGCGAGCACTTGCAATCTGCGAGCAAACAGGAGATTTAGGAAAACAACTCTCAAGCCTCGTCGTTGCATTTGTAGTCGCCAAGGAGTGCGGCTTCTGCAAACAAACTGCAAGTATAATTGACGACTTGTCAAAGACCATTCAAAAAATAGAAGACCCAAAAAGAAAAAGTGAAAGCGAAGCTTGGCGGTGTTGGCTGTCGAGTTATTTAACTGAAAGCCAAACAATGGACAGAATCTTCTCAAAGATTTATGAGAAGATGGAATTTGATCTATCACCCACAATAAGACTAACCGAGACAGAAAAACAAGACTTCCAAGCTGCCATAGAGCAGAGCGAAAAAGGCGTTGAATTAGCTCGAGAAATAGGTTCCCAGGAAATTCAAGCTTTACTTTATGGCAACTTGACAAGAGAATACTGTTTTGTTGGAGAACTGGAAAAATCAGAAGCATACAGAAAAAAACTCGAAAAAATATTCAACGAGAATCTGATCTCAAGATTTGTTCTTGAAAAAAGCCTGTACTTGTTTAGTAAAGCCCTCTTCTTCTCTTTCAAATGTCAATGGGATGAGGCGAACAAGTTCTACCAAGAGAGCATAGAACATTACAATGAACTGCGGCCAGGAACATGCGTTGAAAGTTCAATTCGACAATGGTACTGCTGCGCCCTCTTACAGCAAGGCCGATTCGAAGAGGGTATGCGTCAGCTAGCAATATCAAAAACCATCGTCAACATGATAGGAAAGAGATTGATGCATGCTGCCATAATTTCATCCATGATGGTGCCTTCATCAGTCCACGTTGATAAGGAATTCACCCTTAGGCTCGACGTTGCTAATGCAGGCAAAAACCCAGCGGTTCTATTAAAAATCGAGGGCTTGATACCTCCAAGTTTTAACCTTATCTCAACAAACCCGATCTTAAATCTCAAAGATAATACGGCAGAGATGGATAACAAAGGAATCCCCGCTTTCAAAAATGAAGTTTATACTCTAACCATTAAAGCCACAAAGCCGGATACATACACTTTAAGCCCTGAAATCATCTACAACGATGATTTAGGTCAAAGAAAGAAAAGTACCATTGAACCAGTTACCATTACAGTTCATCCAAGTCAAATACCAACAGCAAAAACGTCACCCTCACCGAGAATAAATACACTCACAGAAGAAAACAGAACTCATTCTACTATTACCGCAGGTTCGAAGCCTTTCCAAGTTTTCCTTTGTTACAAAAAAAGTTCTGCTAAAGATTTCGCCGATCATTTGAAGGCAGGTTTAGAAGAACTTGGATTACATACATTTATCGATAGCAAAGACATCCCACGGATAGTTGAAGGGCAAGAAGAATGGACAAGGTTCAGAGATAAAGCGCTAGAGGAAAGTAAGTTTTTT
Source organism: Candidatus Bathyarchaeota archaeon (assembly GCA_963777155.1). Lineage (GTDB taxonomy): Archaea > Thermoproteota > Bathyarchaeia > Bathyarchaeales > Bathycorpusculaceae > Bathycorpusculum. The sequence goes on along the minus strand of CAVZPM010000012.1, from coordinate 9,111 downwards.
GTTCTTATAATGACTCCAGGTTTTAACCTTTCATCGGAAGTCGTAAAAGAAATAGATATGGCAAGAAAACAAGTGAACAAAACATTCATATTCTTTAGGCATCGAAACATGGGCAGAAAGATCGTAGTCAATTTTGCTAATGACAGCATGGATATAGGAAAGCTAGAGCAAGTGTCTTTTGAATCGCAAGAGGAATTGCTGCGGCTTGCAGTTAACCTTCTCCCTTGCTCTAAACCATCATAGAAAGCGCTCAGTGAAAAAATAGATACCTCATTTAGATAAGGCGCTCTACCATTTTTGTATCGTTATTTAGTTTTTCTCTTTTAACAAGCTATAATTATCAAGGATGTCGAGAACCGAAATACTTCTAAATAGGTTAGAGGGGGTGCCTGCAAAAGTTATAAATACATTTTAGTTCTCCTATCCATCTTAGAGCGGAATCTATTGTCGGAAACCTTGCCAACAGTGCATACTGGAGTTCCAGGGTTGGACGAACTGATAAGCGGTGGCTTTCCAAATGGTCGAGTAATTCTTGTTGTTGGAGGACCCGGAGCCGGAAAAACTATTCTAGCATCACAATTCCTCTATAAGGGCATTTGTGATTACAACGAAAACGGTGTTTTCGTAAGTTTAGATGAGAGTAAGCGCCATTACTTGGCTGAAATGGGGAAATTTGGCTGGAATTTTGAAAAAGCAGAGCTAGAATCAAAATTCTATTTTTTGGATGCGACAAGACTATCTAGAGTAGCTATGCTTAAAGAGAAACTGCTTAAAGAAGAAGTTGGCAACCTGAGAGGTAAAGAATTGCAGGTTGATAAACTGGTTCAAGAGTTAGAGGAAAAAATTAAACAAGTAAATGCCAAACGTGTCGTTATTGACACTCTTGCATCTTTGTTCTATAGATTTATAGATCCCATAGAACGGCGGACTGCAGGCGTGGACTTGATAGAGTCTCTGTCAGATCTTGGAGCAACAGTTATTGTTACAACTGAACTCAACCAACTAGGGTTAAAACGCAAAATCATGGAAGAAGAATTCCTCGTTCATGGTTCCATAATGATGCAGACATTGTTCTCACACGGCACAACAACAAGGGGGTTGCAAGTTGAGAAAATGCGTGGGGTAAACGTCAACAATAACCTTGTACCTTACACTATTGATAATACTGGAATCGAGATTTACCCCAATATGTCGCTTTTCAGAGAAAAATAGTCTGCATCTTCAAGTAACGTAGAGTTTATTTTGTTGGCAAAGAACATGTATTTATTTATGAGTTCGAGGCAAAAGCAACTGCTGAAAAACGTTTTATGCTTGTGTCCCCCTTTATTTGGTTTAGGGTTCATAATCGCACGTAGGTTATACTCATGGATTTTAGCCAAAATGAAAAGGACTACAAATGGTTTGAAGCGGCAAAATCATATGAGCAAATATTACAGTCTATCTCCTTACCTATTTCTTCTGCCGAGGATTATTGGCAAAGAATAGGCTATTGCTATGACCTAGCTTCTCGGCAGACAAAGGATGTTGAGGGATTTGAGAATCTTCGGCAGCTGGCAGTCAAAGCATACGAAAAAGCTGCTGGACTTTTCGGAGAGAACCTGAATAAAGAAAACCGAGGGAAGAGTTCACTATGCCTATCCCTTGCTGAATATGCACGTTCTTGGCTTGCAAGCGGCTCTTCCGAGAAACAAAAAGCATTAGACAAATGTCAAGATCTGGCAAGAGATGCCTTAGAGGCTTTTAAGAATTCTGGGAACATGGTAGAATACGGTAACACCGCTAACATCTTATGCCAATGTCTCTTTGAACGTTTGTACATTGCAGGGACTGGAGAAGAGGTTAGAGCGATATCCAAACTGGGAATAGAAACTGCGGAGGTTTCAATAGCTGTTCATTCTGAGCTTGAAAATAAAGACGGTCTTCTTCTAGCCTATTCTTTGGCTAGCCTCCAAACCTGGTATGCTGCTAATATTTCTGAACAAGAGAAAGATGCAAAGATATTGTCAAATAAATGTTTGAGTTACTCAGAAAACGCATTGAAACTTTCCACACAAATTGAAAATCCATATTTACAGGCGATGTCGCTGTGGGCTGGAACCCTATCAACTCTATTTTTCACAGATGACATCGAATCTTCACTGAAATGCGCAAAAGAAATGCTTGAACAGGCTTCAATAATTGGGGACAACTATTTCAAAGGAATAGCAAGCTATCTTCTCGCTTTCGTTTCTGATTGGATGGTTCCAGGAGAAGCAAACCCTGATAGGAAGAAGAAGAAACATGAAGAGATTCTTAAATACTCAGAAGACGCCATCCGAAACCTGCAATTGGTAAACCAAGACGCTGCAATTGCAGAAACCTACCTATTCTATGCAGAGAGCTACTCGAGCATAGCACGAGAATTCATGACGAATACGTCGGAGAAACTAACTTTTTCAAGGAAAGCAATTGAAACTGGAGAAAAAGGACTAGATTATGCTCTTCGCTCAGGATCACTTGACGCCTTGGGATCCACCTTACATGCTCTAAGTAAAGCATACCATTACTATTCAAAACTTGAACCTGGAAAAAATGAAAAACAACAACAACTAAGAAATGCTTTGGGCTTCAGAAAAGAATACGTTAGTCTTGTTCAAAGAGAATTCGCAACAAACGCCTGGATACTAGGTGTAGGATTGGTTTATGCAGCGCAGATAGAAGCTGACCTTGCTATGCTAAATGAGGAAGAAGGCAAAATTGCCCTTCTTCAAGACTCCATCTCTGATATGAACGACGGAGTTTCCTATTGCAAGAATTGGATAGAATGCCGTGCTGTCCCATCACTTATTGCGATTGTTGCTGAATTTGAAGATAACTTAGCAGAAATGTTAGACCATGGTTATGAGTTGACTTCAGAAAAAGAGAATTTAAAAAAGGCAAACGAAGTCTATGGTAACGCAGCAACCGATTTTAAGAAAGTAGATTTGCCAAGCCGGGTCGCTGAAAGTTATTGGAAAATCGCAAGAAACCTCGATATTTTTGGCGAGTACAGTCAAGCTGCTGGAAATTTTGAGAAGGGCTTTGTTTGGTACAAAACTGCTGCTCAAAAAATCAGTCAATTCAGCGATTTCTACCTTGATTACGCGTCTTATATGAAGGCATGGAGCCTAATCGAAACGGCGAAATTCGAACATAGCAATGACAAATACTTAGATTCGATGAATAATTACGAAAAAGCATCAAACCTTCTCAAACAATCAAAATTATGGAATCACCTTTCTTCGAATTTCTGTGCATGGTCACTTTTAGAACAAGCAGAAGATCAAAGTAGAAAAGACAATTGTGAACAGTCAATAGTAACCTTTGAGAAAGCAATCGAATTGCTAAGAGACTCCGAAAAGATCCTTCGCACCGAGCTGGGCAGAATCGACAAGACCGACGAACAAAATCTTGTTAAGATGCTTATTCAAGCTTCAAATATTAGAGTTGATTATAGCAATGGAAGAATTGCGATAGAAGAAGCAAAAATTCTCGATAAACAAGGCGACCACGGAGCGAGTTCCCAAAAATACGGCTCTGCTTCAGAGACTTTCAAAAAAATAGTAGAGATCGATCCAACGCAAACGGGAAGAGAAGTCAAGCCGCTAATCTTTCTCTGCGAAGCATGGCAAAAAATGACTCTCGCTGAAGCAAAAAATTCTCCAATAATGTATGAAGAAGCGGCAGACCTCTTCACTCTTGCAAATGAACACTCGACAAAAGAATCCACAAGTCTGCTAGCATTAGGACACAGTAGTTTCTGCAAAGCTTTGGAAGCGGGCACAGAATTTGAGATCACCAGAAATACAGCTATGTATGAAGAAACAGCCAGATACATGAATTCAGCCGCAAATTACTATCTTCGTGCTGGTTTTGAATCAGCTTCAGACTATGCTTTAGGCACACAACGTCTATTCGACGCTTATGTCTATATGGATACCGCTAAACGAGAAAAAGATCCTGGAAAACAGGCTAATTTCTACTTGATGGCCGAGAAAGTGCTGCAGATCTCAGGTGAATGTTTTACAAAAGCAGGGCACATGGAAAAAACCAAGCGCGTCCAGAGTCTTCTAAGAAAAGTCAGGGAAGATAGAGAATTGGCATTATCATTAAGTGAGATCTTCCATGCTCCAACAATCACTTCATCAACGGCGAGTTTCTCCACCATAGGACCAAACGAGGAAAAAGCAGTAGGTCTAGAAAGATTTGAACATGCAAACCTACAAGCCAAACTTATCCAACACTGAAACGAGATCAAAGTGGGAGAAGATGTAAACTTTGAGATTCAAATTGTAAACGTAGGTAAAGAACCAGTCCTAATGACCAAGATCGAAAACATCATTCCAGCTGGGTTTGAATTAGTTACCAAACCTGACTATTGTTCTGTCGAGGGCACGGCTTTTACCTTAAAGGGAAAAAAACTATCCCCTCTTATAACTGAAGAAATCAAAATCTCCTTGAAATCATTCATAAAAGGCTCTGTTGAAATCAGTCCAAGAATCATTTGTTTCGACGAAACAGGGCATCAAATAACTTACAAGACTAGAACCCGTAGCATTCAATTTTCTAGAGGCACCATTACCCGGCCGAGTCAGCTCAGGATACTTAGACCTTGACAACCTGTTATTGGGCGGAATACCCGAAAACTACGCGGTCATTTTGACAAGTCCCTCCAGTGACGAGAAAGAAGAACTGATAAAGAGGTTCCTTCGAGCTGGATTGATAAACGGGCAAACAACCTTCTACATTGCAGAAAAGCTAGGAAACGTGTCAACCCTAGCGGAGGAATTTAAATCTACTCTTTATCTGTTCATCTGCAACCCTCGGGCAGAGGTTATAGTCCAAAGCATGCCTAACGTTTTCAAACTGAAAGGTATAGATAGTTTAACAGATATCGACATCGCTCTAACTAGAGCGTTTCGCACAATCGACACCTCACGTATTGGACCACGAAGAGCCTGCATAGAAATCATCTCAGATGTCTTGCTGCAACATCACGCAGTAATAACTAGAAAATGGCTAAGTGGTCTTCTTGCAGATCTAAAGTCTAAAGGTTTCACCACTTTAGCGGTCATAAATCCTGAGATGCATCCACAAGAAGAAGTACAAGCCATCTTGGGCCTATTCGAAGGAGAAATCAAGATAATTGAGAGGGAGACCGATAAAGGATCTGAAAAAATCTTGAGAATCCGAAAACTTTACAACCAAAAATACTTGGACACTGACCTGGTCCTGAAAAAGGAAAGAATGGAGATTTAAAGACTAAAACGCTAAAATTAACGCTTAACTAATAGAGTTTTTCAGACGCAACCGGTGGAGAACCGATCTGTTTTTACATCAAGTAGAGTCTAGAAGACTCATCCGTAAAATCCATAAACCTTATATTCAAATAACAAAAGAAACAGTTCTGTCTATTTTAGAAAGGAAGAATTGAAATGACAAAGAAAATCGTAACCCTATTTGTGCTTTGCTTAATGCTATTATCTCTGTTATCAATGGCTTTCAGCGTCCAATCTGCAAAAGGGGAATCTGAGACATCTGTTCCAATTCCCGCAGGCCGCAACGTGACAGTCGAAATGAACGGCGTCCATTTACAGTTTGACTTTGTAATAACACCTGGATCATTATCAGCAACCGAAACCTACGACTATCCTGGGTCAGACATAGGACCAGAATTTCAGCAGTTACCGCAGTCCCTACAGTCGCTTCTCCGATACTCCCTACAGGCTTCGTGAAAGTCTGGGATGTCCAAGTAACGGCAAAGTTCATTGGACATGTAAAAGTTGGCTTATTCTACGACGACCTTACACCCGCTAATCTGCAAGTATGGCAGACAGATGTCACCGATTATGGTCAGATTGTGCTCGGTGATGTCAACAAAGACGGAAAAGTTAACTGTGCCGACTTATTGCTCGTAGCCAAAGCCTTCGGTTCCACTCACAGCAGTTCCAGATGGAATCAATGTTACGATCTGAACCATGATGGCAAAATCAACCTGCAAGACTTATGCATAGTATCCCAAAACCTGGGAAAAACAGCATATTGGATAGACATCACAAAAAATGTTGACTCCGCCAACCACATTGTCTGGGGAGTAACAGACCACTTCTCGCTATTCGGTGTCCGCTAGTCCACTATATACTTTCAATCTTTTTTTCAGTTTCCCAGTTTACCCGATGCAGACTATATTTGTATCTTTTTCACTCTCAACTTCTAACTAACTCTATAGAGTCGCCGGATCCGTTGCAAGGATTCTGGGAATAGAGCTCCACGGAACCGGATACATCTTGGGCAAAATCTATGCATCCGGAAAAATCGACAAGGAAATGCTAATAGAGAAAGTTAAAGAAATGCGCGATAGCGGCTGGTACGTTTCGGCTGAAGATTACTTAAAAATAATTGTCTACCTCAAAAATCTTTAAGACATATTAATAATTCTTATTCATCAGGAAAAGTATCCAAGCCAGTATCGGCTGCTAGCTCGACCATTGACCGAGATAAGTTTCCGAATTTAAACGATGTCAAAAAGAGCCTGGTTGTCAGCGGGGAGAAATCTGAAGACATCGAATTAACCCTAAAGAACTTTCGGTGGTTTGAGGAAGATTTTCTGCGCAAAGCATTTGAAGAAGAATTTGCTCTTCGGCTATCAACTCTAAGAGGGTATGGCGATTTGCACAACGAAACTTTGGAGGGGTTATTTGCTAAATTGGTTTCGAAGATTGAACATAGAAATCAAAGTGCGCTTGCACCCTTAAAAGAACTAGTCCAAACACTCAAGGGACCGAACCAAATTCAATCATAATTTATCTAATATGCAAACTCGGCTTCACAAACCCAACAAGCAAAAACCCCAATTCATCAAGCTCTTGCAATTCAGAGCCCAAAATAACCACATCCAACCCAACCAACCCCCCTAAAACTGCAACTTTCTTGCAATCTAACACAACCATTAGAACAGAAACTCAGAGTAATTATTCAGTTTTCCAAGGTCTTGTTTCTCTTTTCTCCCAATCATCAAATATTGCGCAGTTCTGGCAACGTTGTGGATCTTTCGATCCTTCTGCATCTGAGTTTTCGCAAGTTGAACATGGGCTTGCTTTGTTTTCACAGGTGCGCGATGTATTGGGTAATTTGGGTCCAGTCATTCTTCCACGTCTGCTTATATTAAGGAGTGAAATAGAATTTCTTATTATACTTTAGCGCGCGCTTATTGGACTCATACCGACGGTAATAGTTAGGTTATTGATGATCTATTATCTTTGAAGACACCTTATATTGATCGCACAAAAAAATGAAACGGCGCCAAAAGCATTACTTCCACTCATTTTCACTTCATAAAAATAGAATATGATAATTGGCTAAAGGACAAGGTTGCTCAGGGATGCGCGCGCTTCAGAACTTATGGATCGGCTGGTAAGAGAGTTCTATCACACAATGACTTCTCTCTTAAATACGCGGCACATACTTATCTCCTCTTTACTTTTTTCATTATGCTGCATTAGGAACAACGCAATGCCACCATAATATTTCTTATCCGCCATTTCAAGTCACCCAAAAGAAGTGCGCTCGTTGCTCACCATACTATCTGGTTTATTTCCAGTTGTCTGCGTATAATTTGGAAGGATATGTCCCAGCCAGTTAGATGATAAATTAATTTCTTAAAGTCTGGTAGATTCAATTTAGTTTTCTCTTGCTCTTTGATTGTGGTGTAGATTGTAGCTATTGGAAACGATTCCACGTTAGGTAAATGGTTTCTTACTTTCTTTGCTAGACTCGCTAATTCTTCGTTTTGCATTTTTCTTTTTTCCTCCAAATAACGCTGCCGTTTCTTGCTAACTCCTCTTATCGTATGATTTAATATATGGTTTTTTGCAAAGCCCGATAACGCTATTTGTCAACTTTAGCAATTTTTCAAAAATCAACTTAACAAACGTGTCAAGTTAAGCAAATATGCTTGTCTATCCAATTGAAAAGACCCAAATCTTATGAAGCTTCGCGCGTGCTCTTGGAAGTCGCGAGCTAAACTTGGTTTTCCAAACTGTTCTGAGTGCAGAACCCAAATAAGGTTAAAGTTTAGCACCAATTAAAGCTCGGTGGACTTTTTACGCTAGAACTTTACAGAAGATAGACTATTACCCTGATGATAGCGCATGTGAAAATGACTATCTAGAGCTGTTTTTCATTACTTTTAGGCTTGCTTTCACGAGTTTTTTCACCAACGCCACCGGTATCTCTTTGCGTAATGGGAAACTAACGATAGCTGTGGTTGTACTATAGCCTGCAAGTTCGTTTCTATAGTCTTGTAATACTGGAGGACGCACGTGTAGGCGCACATTTGGTTTCTTGTAACTAAACCAAGCAAACATCCCATTATAATCATAACCCTTGAAGTAGTATCCCGGGATTTGGAAGTAACTGACGGTTTCTATGGCGTCAGGCGCTACTTCACGTATTGCAGCCCTAATCTCAGCCAACCTGGCTTGCTCTTCTTTAGGGAATTTTGTTATGTATTCATCTACACCACCGGGTTCAATAGAGTTGGCTTTGTTTTTTGCCATAATTTCACCCCCAAATGATCAATAACACATTATTTTCAGAGTATATAATTCTCACCAACATAATTCTTAATTACTGAGCCAAATCATAACAAACTACCAGCAAGGAATTTTACGAATAATTATCTTGGGAATTCTTAACATAATTCTTAATTAGAATACAAAATTTAGCGATAATTACGGTCCTGTGCATAGCATGTATTTTGGCAAGTGGAAGAGTAAATTGCAGAAAACCCTCAACAAATAGGAGAAGGTCATTTGCGGGGTTCAACTTCCTCCCTGCCAACCACAACTGCGCACCATAGGTTCTTAGGCATTTTTAGATAGGAGAACAAAATCTTATGCAAACACAACTTCAAACAAGCAAAAAACTTATCCATACCTATATTTCAATAAAGAATTGAAAGAAAAAAGGAAGATCATTATGACTACAAACGCTGATTTACCCCACCTACCGCCCCTTCCGCCCCCTCCAACAAAACTCAACAAGAAAAACCTCATCATCATAGTAGCATTAATTGTAATCATAATAACAGTG
>CAVZPM010000011.1:0-89790 GCA_963777155.1 Candidatus Bathyarchaeota archaeon | reverse complement strand
TACAGCCATTAAATATTAACTTAATCTTTTCCCCTAAGTTTTTGTTCAAGAAGAGTCAAACTTACTTTCTGAAAGGCACCTTGCTGAAAGAGCCTTCTCACCTGTTCAACCAGCATGGATCATCATACAAAAATCCACAACCACGCAAATAGAACAACCGAGTGAGGTTAAGTATCAGGGAAAAAAATGAGACTCAACTTAGCCTAATTTTTAGAGGCCCGGTATGTTTGTATCTATCAGGTTTATGTCCATGTTGTAGGATTGCCCTTCAATTGTTGGAGAGGTCATTACCATTTTGATTGGCCATTGGACAGTGTTGTCAACGTAGTATGCTGCGCTGATTCCTTCGCTGCTATATTCGTATACAGTGCAGGTTCTTGTTCCAAGGTTCGGTATGGTTATTTGTGTGGTATATGTTTTGTTTAGTGTTAGGTTTTCTGGTTGGAAATTCATGTCTTCTCTGCTTACCCAGGTTGTGGTTGTGTTTTCTGTTGCGCCGAAAGGTGTTGACATGTTGTAGTTTGTTGATAGTTGCATGTGGGTTTGGTTTACGTCGACAATCTCCATTCTTGCGTTGAAGGTGATGCTCATTGATAAGATTTCAGCGTGGCCTGCATAGGTTGCATAAGTGCCCTTTTTGATCCAGGATTGTGGGCTGTTCTGGTCATTTGTTATTCCATTCTGATCGTTAGTTTGGCTACTGGGTGATTGGTTACCTGCCGTCAAAACCGCCGCAGTAGAGACGACTGCAACAACTGCTATGACAACCATTATTAAGCCAATGATTTTTTTGTTAAAAACAGATTTTTTTGCGACTTGTTGATTGCTTTCCATTTCGGTCACTGTTTAATTGCATGTATCTTAATAAACAATATATACCTTATGGAAACAGAGCAAGAAACAGAACTACAACCACCCACCACACCCCACATCAAGTGTGCAAGACCCACGACCCATTATCCATCTGGTCGGCAAAATAACACAAATACAAATCGGGTTGTTGCCCGCTTGATACTAAAATCGCCTTGGTTGTTATTGAAAGAACCCTTATATCCCATTCACTGAAATAGGCTTACATGGCAGAGCCAAAAAACGGTCGACCAATCTTCTTCCCCGAAAACTTGGTTATTTTCGGCAACCTCGCCCTTTTCGTATGGATTATGCTTGACGCAGCCGCTTTTCTGCTATTTAACATAACGGACGGTATTGTATTTCTTGTGGTGACGCTGGTCTTAATTTATGGTTTACTGCACTTTCTCGGTTGTCTGCGGCCATGCTATAACTGCATAAAATGCACTCATGGCATGGGACGGTTGGCAGCATTGTACTTTGGCAGGCGCATCTTCAAAGACTACAAATACAGCTACAAACTGCCCACAGCAATACTCTTCACGCTGTATATCGGGGCGTTTCCAGCAACATTCGCGCTTTACTCTGCGCTCATAGATTTCACAGTTGTCAAAGCAGCGGTTTTTGTGGTTCTTTTAGCGTTTACAATCTATAGCGGCTTAACGTGGCGAACAAAAAAACGCTCGAACCACATAGAGGTAAAATTACACTATTTCTCAATCTTTAAGAAAATTAGAATATGGAAATTTAGGTTTCCTATCCTTTTGTAAGCACTATTTCAATTGTTGAAACCATTCGTGATCTAGTTTCGCCTTCTCTTGCCGGCATCTCTTCTGTTCCTATCGCGATTTTTTTCACTTTGAGGTCTTTTAGGAAGCGATTTCTCGTTATTTCAGCTGCGTCAACTGCTGTAGTTATTGCTTGTCCTCTGGCCTTCAAAGTTATTTCTTTGGCATTGCTCGCCGACATTCCTGTAATTATCGCTAGCACATAGTCCATGGGCATTTTATTTCCAACGAATACAATTCCTGATTTTTCAGCCATTTCAATCACCATTTCAACAAACGTTATGCCTAATACAATACACCATTGCATATAAAAACGATTAAAGAGAGTTCTGCAATTTCGCCAAGTTTGGTAGAAAAAAATTGTGTGTGTGCATTAGAATTTAGTCCCACACCTAAAACTTTTTGAAGGTTAGTTGTTCATTTAACAAGGATAAATCATGATGGATAAAGCTAAAATTAAAGATGAAGTGTGCACGTGTGAGCACCTCAAAAGTGAACATTCGTATTTTTTAGATAGAGTATGTAATAAACCTAAATGTGAATGTTACAAGTTCGTTTTGAAGGATGAAAAGTGAACTACTCGCCCCTTACCGATCCTCCAGTTGCTAAACATATAATCGAAAAAAGCAGAAAGCAATAAACTTATAATCCAAGTCAAACCAATAAAAGCCGAAGTAAGTGGATAAAATGGACAGAAAACTAAAAACTATACCCGAACCGAAAAAGGGAACCCGAACCGTTTTTGCATCCAAAACGTTGCCAGTTATAAAAAGCAAGGGTGGTAATACTACTTATCTATGTGGTAATTGTGGAGCAAAGATAGGCGAGAATATCATCGAAGGAAAATTCAAGAATGTTGTGTTAAAGTGTCCAACCTGCAACCTCTACAACGACATATAGTTTAGGCGGCGATTTTTCCGTCAGTTCCATAAGATTGAAAAACTTACATCCTATTTCAAAATAATGGAACCTAGCTTTAGCAAAAAAGTATTTCCTTAAATCAATTTTTCCTCTGACAACTAGATGACTAAAAAGTAGGCTTATTAATTGCTAATTATTCTATTGAAGAATAATGAACGAGTGCTCTCTTCATTCAGAAATCAAAAAAGTTTACTCACTTCCTGGAGATCAATTTGAGGTTAAATTAGACAACTACATTGTCGATATCTTGAGGGAAAATTTACTCATCGAAGTTCAGACAAAGAATTTTTCTGCTCTTAAGGAAAAACTTCAGAGTGCTTACTGAAAATCACCAGGTGAGGTTAGTTTATCCTTTGGCGGAAAAGAAGTGGATTACACACGTTACAAAAGATCAGGTAGTCTTGAATAGACGTAAATCCCCAAAAAAGGGAAGGTTAACTGATCTGTTTCGTGAGCTGGTTATGATCCCGCATATGATCGGCGAAGAGAACTTTTCTTTGGAAGTCTTGTTCATCGATGAGGAGGAGGTTAGGTGCGATGATGGAAGAGGAAGCTGGAGAAGAAGAGGTGTCAGTATTATAGAAAGGAAACTGTTGAAGGTGAACGATAGAATTCTCTTCCAAACCAAGGCTGATTACCTCAAAATATTGCCCGAAGGCCTAAATGAAGTGTTCACTAACAGAGAATTAGCAAAATTAGCAAAGATTTCAGTTAGGACTGCACGGCAAATAACTTACTGTTTAAGAAAAGGCGGCGTTGTTCAGTTAGCTGGAAAGAAGGGAAGGGAACTGGTATTCCAGAAGATTTAGAACAGAGAGAAAGTTTTAGATTTATGATAGCTTTAATTTGCACGGTTTTGAATCAGCCATTTCAGATGCCTGCAAAGTCTTAAATGCCTAACGCTTTAGATTAGAATCGAACAATTTTGGGGAAACTGGGGTTTGAAAATGAAGGGCATAATCATCTATGACACTTCACATGGAAACACAAAGAAAATCGCAGAAACAATCACTGAAACACTAAAAGCTTCTGAATTAGACGTTGACCTCTTCGACGTTAAAGAAGTAAAAAAGTTAAGCACAACCGACTACAACTTCCTTGTTCTGGGGTCTCCAACTAAATTTGGCACAATGAGCTTTGCAATCAAATTCTTTCTAGGCAAGGTGAAAAGCGAGGAATGGATGAACAAGCCTTTCGCAGCCTTCGACACTGAAAACCCTGAGAACGTCGAGCAATCACGTATCCAAAATAAAGAGTGGAGCGCTGCCGAAAAGATCGCCATAAAGCTCAAAGAGAAGAACATGAAGCAACTCCTGCCTGTTCTAAAGCGCTTGTGTTGGGGCAAAAGGGACCTCTTGTTGAAGGAGAAATTGACCGAGCAAAAGACTATGCAACGCAAATCGCAACTAAACTGAAGGAAGAAAAATCCTGAACAATCAAAGAAACACAAAGCTTGGCTGTTTTCATGAAGGGGGAGAAGTAAAATGTCCAAAGATGAAAAACAGTTTTCCGAGTACTTTGCGCAGAACGAACGCATCATAGTGGTGTTGTCTTTATTCTGCGGTTTCCTCTTCACATCAATCACCCTTCTGTTAACTACACTTCAAAACAGAGGAGGAATACTTGGGCAAGCCACAATACTATTCCTCACCCTGGTCTTCTACTTCTCGCTATACACACTCTTAGATAACCTTGAAATGGCCTTCCACTACATCAAAAATATTCCGCCCTTAACGCTGAAAATTCGCCCCTTCTTCAACCTGCTTCTAATTTTTTATCTATTCGGAACCTCAACCATTTTCATGTTTCTGCTCTACGACTTGAATTATTTAGCAACGATTTGCGGAATTATTTGGGCAACACTTGTGGTGATAAGCATCAACACAACAGGTAAGCGTTTCTACAAACAATCAGTTACGAGAAACTGGAAAAAAGAGACATAGCAATCAGAGTTGAGTTCGCATCAAATCCATCAAATTAGCCTTGATCGAATTCTTGGCAAACCTGAAGTGTATAAACAAAAAAAGAAAAAATTGTTCTGCAATTGTTGGTCTAGTTATCTACTGCATCACTATGTCACTTGAAGTTCTGAGATGAAGGTCCCATGCCATGTATGGTACCAGACTTGTCCTGTGTAGCCGTTAACGCTTAGCATCCCATAAGTTGTTGTCCCATTCAATATTTCGATTGTGTAGTAGCCGTAGAACGTTGTTACGTCTCCTGTTGTTGCCCCAGATATGTAGGTGTTTAGGTATGTTTGTGCGTTAGCTGTTGCTTGTGTTGCGGTTACTGTCATAGTTGTGGTTGGGGTTCCATAGATTCCGCCAAGGATACCGCTTCGCATCATGCCGTATTTGGTGTTCCACATCATGTTAGGTCCCATCTCAGGATAGATACTGCCAGAGAACTTGTTAACCAGTAGCTCGAATGCTCCGTTGCCTGTACTTTTCTCGTTAACTTGGACGTAAAAGTTCGCCGAATACTCCTCAACTTGCTTTACGGTCAAGTCAAGATTTCCAAGTGCTGCAACATAGTTTTGCGCTATTGTCTTTGCGTCTGTTAATGTAAGAGGTGTTCCAGTGTTGGTGTAGGGTGCTGTTGAGCCAAAGCCTGTGTTTAAGCCCAATCTACCCATGCATCCTCCTCCGAACTGGTAGGGGTAGACTGGCTGGTAATACTGTGTTGAGGGTACGGTTGTGCTGGGTTGGTTTGAGTAGGGTGAGTTGTTATATCCATATCCGTAGCCCCCCATCATTCCTCCGCCGCCGCGACCTCCCATCATGCCCCCGTAACCGCCAAATACGTTGGACCCAAAAGGCCCCATTGCGGCTACTGTGGAAACAAGCAGCAAAGCTGCAACGAGAACTACGCCCGTTATGGCAAATATTTTTAAAGTTTTCAATTTTTTTGCCTCCAATTTTTTGTCTGAACTATATTATAGTATTCGAATGATATGATAGTTGGCTGAAACAAATGTGAAACAGTTTTGAAACAGTTTTTCTGGGTGCTCCGGGAAAAAAATTCTGCTTACTTTTTTAAAACAAGTGCATAATGATATGGTTTGAGGTCAAGTCTCTTTTCAAAAATGAACCCAACCGACTCAGCGCAACTCTCAAGTTGTTCAGGTCTGGGGCGGATTTCTATTGACGGACCTCTGGGTGTTGCTGGGTCATAATTCCAGTGGATAATTCCAACCCTTCCACCAACCTTCAAAATTCGGTAAGATTCGCTTAAGAGAGACTCTGGTTTTTCGATATGTAAAATGTTGAAAAGAAAAACATAATCAACGCTTGAATCCTTTAGCCCAGAACCCCTTGAAACGAAGTCCCGAAGGATAGCATCCACATTGAGAAGGGATAGTGCTTTTGCTTTCTGCTTTACAGTTTTAATCATTTCAGGTTCAATGTCAAAAGCATAGATTTTCCCCCGAATTATTCTTGCAGCAGGTATAGTGAAAGTGCCATAGCCACAGCCAAAGTCAACAACATTTGAAGTTCTTGAATTTAGACCCATTAATTTCAGGGTTTTTTCTGGATCAAAAAATTCAGTCCACAGCTCCTCTTTGGGCATGCCGCTCTCCCGAATCTTCAATGTATTCACCTATCGATTTCTACTCAATTTCAATATTAACCTTCAGTGGAAGATATCCAAATTATTCTTTCTCTGGCAACATTTGTGCATTTGGAAGATATACCGCTTTTTTACTAATCTCAGCGCTACATGAGCCAGCATGAGTTCGGCAATAATCTTCGCATTCTTGAGCAATGCTCCTTTCCGAGTATCCAAGACCACAAATATCGCAGAGAAAAACTGTTTTCTCTCCAATCTTTTTTTCCGTTACCACTGCAGCACCATCTTAAAGAAGATTAAACAGACCTAAAAATATGCTTAAATTGATTCAATGCGTTACGTTCGAGAGACATGTGCAAGTGCTTCTTTTCATTTTTAGACTAATACTTTGAATTGTAATTGTTTGTCAACAGTCACATATCTTAAAGAGGCAAAAATATTATTATTAAAGTTAAGGTGATTTTGGTTGCTTTTTATGGTTGTAGCTAAACACAAACCGGAATTCTGTCCGGGTGGAAATGTAAGACCTGATAAGGAATTTATAAAAAAGACTGAGGAGAGCATTAAGAAGTCTGGAGTAAAGTTTATAGATGCATATATGAATGCACCCGGGCATGTTTTCTATTTTGTTCTCGAAACAGAGGATAGCGCTGCTCTCAATAATGCTGTGGAACCTCTTAGGCTTGTTGGAGAAGTAATGGTTATTCCAGTATTGAAATTCTTTAAAGAAGGCAGTGACTGGGCTAAGAACATAGGAATTCAAAAGTAAATCTAGTCTACAAAAGGACCCATTTTAGGTTGGATGCGAAAATTTTTGTTGGTACTTCACTATTTGAATTGGGCTGGTACATCTGGAGAGTTTAAAGAATTTGCCAGTCAATTGAAGAGCCAAGTTGGCAGAGTTGAAGACGTCAGTCTCCTTGGGATATTTATTCCAACAAATGAGTGGCACTACGTGATAGTTTGGAATGTGCCTATGTACGAAAAAGTACTTCAGATGTACAAAACTTACTCAGAGAAATATGGACCGCTAAAACTTTCGTTAGGGAAAATTGAGTTGTTCCACACTCTTGAAGAAATACCCTTTCTTTAATATTTAAAAGTGAAAAAAGCTGTCTACGCCATTTGAGTTAAGCTGTTCTAAGCTAAAATCAAAAAAAGAGGGGTTTTGCGAGTAAAATCACGAGTAGATCGGGGGTTCAACTCCCATTCCCAGCTCCAGTCTGGCACCCACAAGATTTCTTTGAAAAATAATCTAATTTCCAAAAACGTATATGTATACATGTATGCTTATTAACTTGCATACAACTATACTAGTTGATGATGCTGTTTTGAATGAAACAACCACCATAAGAGTCTCAAAGAAAACAGCTGAAACGCTTGAACATATTAGAGAAAAACTAAACGCAGAAAGCCTTGACGAAGCAATACAATCTCTTGTCAAGAAACAAAGAAAGTCTATTTTAGAAAAAGCTTTCAGTGTAGATGAGGGGAGAATTAAGCCTTTTTCGGAGGGAGATCGTGGCGAAGATCGTGATTGATGCTTATGCGTGGATTGAATTTTTCATAGGCAGTGGAAAAGGGCTTGACGTGAAGGAACTAATGGAAGACGCTGACGAAATCTATACTCCTGGAACTGTCTTGGCTGAGATCGCACGCAAATATATTCGAGAGGGAGTTGATGAAAAGACAATTGATGCAAGACTGGAAGTAATTGTTTCGGCTTCAAACATAACTCATATCGACGCTGGAATTGCTTTGGAGGCCTCAAGATGCTACTTAGAATTAACTACCTGTGCGAAGAAATCCAAACTGAATACTCCAAGCTTGTTTGATGCTATAGTATTAGCTACGGGCAGGCTATCAAAATCAAAAATTGTTACTGGAGATGAGCACTTTAAGAACCTGGCCGAAACAATTTGGATAGGTAAATCCGAGTAAACATTGGCAACGTTGCATACTATTTGTTTTCAGGCGAACTGGAAACGCTTGACAAACTAAACATCATCGCCTTTACACATAACTTATATGAAACTTTAGGTTTTATTAAGTCCGAGAGAAACGAACCATGAAACGCTTCATAGTCAACTCGAAGGTACCTCAAATCCAGCTTAACAGGCTTACCTGCATTATAGGTACAACCAACGTTTTTGAGAGGACAGGGATTAAAGATGTCTATTTGAAAACCTGTTATTGTTGTGCTCCTGAGTCGAACGCTGACGTGGAAAAAGCGATTATCGAGTTTGAAGCCCCATCAAAAAAGGCTCTCGAAGAGGCGCTTAAGAAGATTAACTTCCCTGCTGACTCCATAGTTGAAGTTACCAAAGTCAAGGTCGACAAGAATTAAAAGCGCTCAACTTCTTCGCACTTCAACAATTAATTTTCTTGAATCTTTTTAGATAATATTGCTAGAAATCGTGGGAAGTCCCGAGAGGCTCTTAGATTCAGGTTCTTTTCGTGTCCTGTATAACGTCAAAATGAGGGTCATCAGACAAAATGGCTGCTTGGTTGGCTATTGCTGTTGCTGCAATTATGCAGTCACCTGGGTTCAAGCACACCTCTACCGAATTCATCTTCTATCTCTTTGCTGAGTTGCAAAGCGGAGCAAAGATTTAGGCATAATTCAGCTAAACTATATTTTAATTCAGAGGGCTATGCTGTGGGCAGAAGACTTTTTTCGCCCAAGCAAGGATATGCTGTCCATTTAGATTAGTTTTGTGAAAAGGCTTTAAGTTCAGAGCCAGCATATCTTAAACTATGAGAGATGTTGAGACTGTCAAACGTACTCTATCGCAGCATAAGACTGAGCTTACCGAGAAGTTCAGAGTGAAAACAATAGGTGTTTTTGGCTCCTATGTACGACGCGAACAGAATCGGAGTAGCGATGTCGATATTCTCGTGGAGTTTGAGGAGCCCGTTGGCTTGTTCGAATTCATGAAGCTAGAAAACTACTTGTCAGATTTGCTAGGAGTCAAAGTCGACTTAGTTTCCAAAAAGGCACTCAAACCTCACATTGGCGAACACATACTGCAGGAAGTTATCATGATTTGAAGGACCGCGATATACGGGATTACTTACAAGACATATTGGACTCCATAACCGATATTGAGAATTTCATCGCTAATATCACATACGAAGAATTCATTAAAGATAGAAAAACACTCAATGCCGTTGTACGTAGCATCGAAATCATCGGAGAAGCATCCAAAAAACTTCCCGATGCCCTTAAGGCAAAATATGCTGAGCTTCCTTGGAAAGAAATTACAGGGATGCGAGACAAACTCATCCACGCGTACTTCGGCATGGACACCGAAACCATCTGGCAAACAGTCAAACATAACATTCCACTTCTTAAACAGACAATTCAAAAAATCGAAAAAGACCAAAAATAACAATGCCCTCAAGAAGCCACAAGAACAAAGTTGAACACCACCCAAATAGGAGTAACTTGTTTCATTACTATTTCGAATCCCGGAAAATTATTCCATGGATTCTTTCTTAAAATTTGAATTCCAGGGTCGCGGGCGAAAAATCGTTTGTTATTCTTTCAACTAACCGCCAAGAGAAGATACTGATGATGGTGATGATAATGCAACTAAATTTTGCACAACAGTGTCATCTTTCAGAATTAAATAAGCAAAAAATCGAAAAACCTCTGCTGACTCCGACTCAAAAACATTAAGTCCAGCATTGATAGCCCAACTCATCAAAACAATTTTTTCATTTACTATAATTAAAAAGATATCTTTTTTAGGGTAAGAAAGTAAGATAGTATTCGGTAATCTAAATGCCTCAGAGCGAAAAAGCTGATCTTACGATCCTCAGTGAAAAAGGTCAAGTTGTTATTCCTGCAAAAATAAGGTCACGAATGGGCTTGAAACCTAAAACTAAATTCCTTGTTTATGAATTCAACGACTCGGTAGTACTAAAGAAACTTGAAGAACCTGACTTGTCAAAAGAACTTGAAGCCATGTATAAAAGGGTCGATGAAAAAATCGCAAAATATGGCGAACTCTCAAACGATGAGATAAATCAAATAATCCACGAGCATAGACAAATGAAAAGAAGCTCAAAGAGTCAAACCAAGAATGAAAGTAGTCCTTGATACAAACGTCTTGGTTTCAGCTTTGATAAAGGCAGGTAAACCACGTGACCTCTTCAACAAATTAGTAAAAGATCAACAGCTAGTCTTGTCCAGAGCTATCCTCGAAGAGTTCCTTGAGATAATAGATGACCCCAAGATAGCAAAGTACACGAGTGAAAAGGATGCAACCGTCTTTCTTAACACACTGAAGAATGCGGCAACTATAGTGCAAGTGAAATCCAAGTTCAAGGCTGTTAAGGAGGATCCTGATGATGACGCTATTGTGCGAGCGGCTTACGATAGTAAAGCTAACTATATTATTTCGGGCGATAGACATCTGCTTGTATTGAAACATTTCAAAGGGATAAGAATCCTAACTGTTGATGAAATGCTGGACGCACTGAATAATTAGATAATTTTTTCTGATGACTCTCTTTTCTACACGCCTACTTGATAACTTGGATAGTTAAGATAGTAGAACAACAGTTTGAAAAACTGGTTTGTTGCTCTTTCCACTTAGCCTACAAAGAGAAGATGATGATGGTGATGATGATGCAACTGAATTTTGCGCGGCAGTGTTATCTTTCAGAATTAAACTCAAATCAAACAATTAACCCTTTGTTGCATGGAGAGGTGAAAATCCCCATTCAAACGGTCTGCGAGTTGGAGTTATTGGTATATTAAAATTGGAAAAAAACTCTGAGGGCACCGTTTCTCGCACTTTGTGTTATGGGTAGTCTTGACGGATAGATTTAAGCTCCGGATTCTCCCTAAATAGATTTTTCTGGTGTGTCTATTTTCTAATTTTGAAGTTTGTATAATAGTACTGCAACGCCTGCAGTCATTATTCCTAACCAGAATATCAGGTCGACTAACAAGTTCAAAATGTTAACACTCCAATTGTCAACGGGTCCTACAAAAGTGCTCAACGTATTTGTTCCCCATGTTAAGGGCAAACCATAGTCTACGTGAACATTATCGGGCCAGTTATAGTCGAAACCAAATAGCAGCGCCAAACCCGTTACAAAAATCCAGATTGCCAGAAAGATTAAGATTAGAAACTTTTTTCTCATAATTAAAACTAGTATAGTCTCTGCCTAAAAAGTTTAGCATGCGAAGTTAATTTCTATCTTCCCGAGTTTTAAGTTTGACCATTTTGTAATGTTTGTTGGCTCTTTGTGCTTTGGCGAAAATTTATTTGTTGCCTGTTTGATAACTTAGACATGGAAAATCTCGAATATAGCGAGTGGGTTCCTGCAGGAGCTCTTGTTAAGGGTTTATTTTTAATGGTTAGTTTAATTGTTGTCGTTGTGACTTTTTCGCTTTTCATTTTCAGCGAAGGATTATTGTTTGAGGATTTTCTGGGGGTTTCGTTTGCTTGGGTGATTTTAGCTGTCCTGGTGCTTGTATTCTGGAATTACCGAGGCCTTCAAATAAAAATTAATGACGAAAGCCTCTCTGTTAATTATGGACGATTCGACAAAAAGGCCTTCTTACTCAAAGATATTTCTTCCTGCAAAAAAACCAAAGCGTTTGGCAGATACTTAGGAGTAGGTGTTAGGGCTGGACTTGACGGTTCAATAGCATACACGACTTCGTTTGCCACCGCTGTCGAGGTCACTCCCAAGGAGGGCAGAGTGTTTGTCTTTTCCTCTAAAAACCCTGACAGAGTGTGCGAAATCATAAACCAAAGAAAAGCTAACTAAAAAAGTTCCACAATTCCAAACCAACGTATTAGTGAAGCAAAAAACCCCCACGTCACAACCAAACACCAAACAAAAACCAACAACTTCAAGAGAAATAAAAAAATAGAGAAGACTTATTTGTTTTTGAATATCAGTTGGCTGTTTTTTTCATCCACGATGATCGTTGTTTCTTTGTTGATTTTTTCAGAAAGGAGCATTTTTGATAGTTCATTTAAGATTTCTTTTTGGATGACTCGTTTTATTGGTCTTGCGCCGAATTGCGGGTCAAATCCAACGTTTGCGATGTAGTCTACGGCTTTTTTGGTGGCTGAGAGTTTGATGTTGGTTTTTTCAAGCATTTGTTGAACTTTTTGCAGTTGCAGCTCCACTATTTTGCGAACTTCTTCTTGGGTTAGGGGTTGGAACATTATTATTTCGTCGATGCGGTTGAGGAATTCTGGTTTGATACTCTTCTTGAGTAACTCAAAGACCTGCTCTTTGGTCTGGTTTAGGATTTGCTCTCGGTTTTCAGAGTTAATTTTTTCCAGGTTTTCTTGAATGAGGTGAGAGCCTATGTTGGAAGTCATTATGATGATTGTGTTTTTGAAATCGACTGTTCGACCTTTGTTATCTGTCAATCGACCATCGTCTAGGACCTGAAGTAGAATGTTGAAGACGTCTGGATGTGCCTTCTCGATTTCATCAAGCAAAACAACCGAGTAGGGCTTTCTTCTCACTGCTTCAGTTAACTGTCCGCTTTCTTCATAGCCAACGTAGCCGGGCGGAGCACCCACGAGTCTTGAAACGGTGTGCCGCTCTTGATATTCTGACATGTCAATTCGAACCATGTTGTTCTCGTTGTTGAAGAGAAACTCTGCTAAGGCTTTGACTAGCTCGGTTTTGCCAACTCCAGTTGTGCCTAAGAAGATAAAAGACCCAATTGGGCGCTTGGGATCTTGTAGGCCAGCACGACTCCGCCGCAACGCATCAGAAACAGCCTGGATCGCCTCATCTTGCCCAACAACCCGCATATGAAGCTCAGTTTCGATGTTTAGTAGCTTTTGCTTCTCCGTCTGCAACATACGACTAACAGGAATCCCAGTCCAGCTTGAAACGACTTCAGCGATCTCCTCCGCGCCTATCTCCTCATTAACCAACGCCGATTCCTTCTGCAATTCAGTTAGTTTCTTTTTCAGACTTTCAATCGCTTTGTTCGCATCGGGTATTCTGCCGTATCGAATCTCCGCGATCTTTCCAAGATCTCCTTGACGGTTAGCATTTTCTTCTTCAAACTTCAACTGCTCAATCTCATTTTTCTTAGCCTGGATCTTATCAACGATTTCCTTTTCAGCATGCCACTTAGCCCGCAGACTATTCCGTTGCTCAGTCAAATTGGCGATTTCCTGATTTAACGACTTAAGTTTAACCTCGTCTTTTTCACGTTTGATGGCTTCACGTTCAATCTCTAACTGCCGAATCTTCCGATCAACATCTTCAAGTTCTTGAGGCTGAGAATTGATTTCAAGCTCCAACTTTGAGGCTGCTTCATCAATCAAGTCAATTGCTTTGTCTGGCAGAAATCGCTCCGTAATATACCGCTGAGACAACTCGACAGCCGAAATTATCGCGTCGTCTCTTATTCGAACATGATGGTACACTTCATAACGCTCTTTTAGACCTCGAAGGATAGAGATAGCATCTAAAGCATCAGGCTCATTCACCATAACCGGTTGAAAACGCCTCTCCAAAGCCTTGTCTTTCTCAAAATACTTCTGATACTCCTTCAAAGTTGTCGCGCCAATAGCACGAAGCTCACCTCGCGCTAACGCTGGCTTAAGAATGTTTGCTGCATCCATAGCGCCCTCACCGCCGCCTGCACCCACAAGGGTGTGAATTTCATCGATAAAGAGCAGGATTTCTCCTTCTGCTCCGACAACTTCCTTAATTACGCTCTTAAGGCGCTCCTCGAACTCTCCTTTGTACTTGGCACCTGCAATCAAAGCTCCCATATCAAGCGAGAAAATCTGCTTTGACTTCAAATTCTCAGGCACATCTCCATTGATTATGCGCTGCGCTAGACCTTCAGCTATGGCAGTCTTACCAACGCCCGGTTCGCCGATAAGAAGAGGGTTATTCTTGGTTCTTCTTGACAATATTTGAAGGACCCGGCGGATTTCGCTTTCGCGTCCTATGACTGGATCCAGTTTCCCTGCCCTAGCCATGTTGTTTAGGTTTATTGCAAACTTGTTGAGGGCATTGTAGGTTTCCTCTGCTGTGGGCGAATTAACCGAGGATCCCTTGCGTAGCTGGCCGATTGCGGATTTGAGGTCTTTTTCGTTAACTCCACTGCTTTTTAGCAAACGCGCAGCTGGATCATCTAGCGACAGTATAGCCAACAATAACTGTTCTATGGAAACAAACTCGTCCTTGGCAGCAGAAGCCAATTCTTGAGCCTTACGAAGAACCTTATTTGAATTTGAAGAAAGATACGGCTCTCCACCGCTAACTTTAGGCAAACAACCAATTTCCTTATCAAGCAAGCCAGAAAAAGAATTGAAATTAACCCCGAGTTTTCCAAACAAAAAAGGAACCACGTTTTCATCAACAAGCAAGATGCCCTTTAAAAGATGGAGTGGTTCAACTGCTTGATTGCTTCCTGCTGAGGCGATTTCTAAAGCCTTCTGGAAAGCTTCTTGTGATTTAACCGTAAAATTGTTCAAACTCATTTGCCAATCACCTAACTTAACGATAAGTCGACCTAACGTCTACAAAACCTGAACATGTTTTCCCCAAATAAAGCTTTAGCCTAAAAACCACAAAAAACAGTCTCTTGAAGAGAAGATGCTGCTGAGAAACAGCTTTTTGAACAACTGCTGCATTCTATCAGAGCTAAACCCAAATTATACAACTTAGCCTTCCATTGCAAGGAGAGATGAAAATTTCTCATTCAACCTACCTTTTCGTTAGCGTTCTCACTACATTTAAGATTAAAAAAATCTTGATAAGAAAAACCTTTGTTCGCAGCGATTTTAACTGGCTGCTTTGGTTACTAACTATCTAACTAGATGTGCTGTGCCGTCTGGGCAGAAAACTTTTTCGCCCATAGTGACTTTTGCAAACCGAGGTTTGCATTCGTGGAGTTGGTTTGGGCATCCATCACAATCTCGGGATAACATTTCTTTCATTTCACCTTAATATGACACGTGTCATAAGTTGCTTATACGCATTTCTAAACAAAACAGGCAATCGGAATGTTAACAACCCCCTTAATCTCAGCGGATCCCAGAATTAGACAACAAATAGTCAGGCATGTTTGGTTTTTAGATAGGTTTAAATTACAATGTTCTTTTCCTTCATTATCAAAGTTTTTTGAAGAAATGACTTTTATGGAAAATAAATGGAGGGAAAGATTATGAGAAAAGTGATTTTGTCAATGCAGATGACGTTGGATGGCTTTTCGACTGGACCAAACGATGAAATGGATTATCTTCCACCTTTCACCAATGAAATGATGTGGAAAGATCTTCACGAGGAAATGTGGAAAAATCTCGAAGCCGCTGACACTTTTATTCTTGGACGAAGAACCTACCAGATATGGGAGAAATATTGGCCAGCAGCTGCAAACAATCTCCAAAGCACGGAAAGCGACAAAAGGTTTTCAAGGTTTGCTGATGAAGCAAAAAAAGTTGTTGTCTCAAGTACCTTGAATAGAGTTGAATGGAAAAACACTGTGCTAATTAAAGATAATATCGCTGAAGAGATCCAAAAACTAAAGCAGCAACCGGGAAAGAACCTGATTGTTGCAGGCGGCGCAACTGTAGCGCAGACTTTTGCGAAATTGGGGTTGATTGATGAATATCTGATGGTTGTTCATCCAGTGATTTTAGGTGAAGGAAAACTTTTGTTAAAAGACCTAAATTTCAGACAGAACCTGAAACTAATCGGCACAAGGACATTTAATTCAGGCGCCGTTGAATTAAGCTATTCCAGAATGAGCTAATTCAACCTGCCAACACCCTGAAATGCTGAACTGAGTTATTCACGGCATGTTCTGAAGAACCCAAACCAGAGTATCTCTTTCGATTCTTCTTTTCTCGTTTGAGCGATCCTTGGGATTTTCCGCGATTAGAGTATTTATTTGATTAAGCTTTTCAGAGATTTTGCTTCTCAATTCTTCAAACTTGACATTGCCGTAAACTTCACTTTCAGATTTTTCCGAGTGATAAATGTCGATGTTTTCAGGTTTCTTTTCTATAATCTCTGCGGGTCTTTCCAGCTTTCTGTTTGGTGGTTCGGGTATTAAGCTGCCAAGATTACTTGTTAATGTGTTAAATTTGGAAGTTGTCATTGCCCTCTCTGTTAAATTGGATTTTTTCATGAACTTCCTGATTATGCCTGAAATTCTGTCTGCTTCTTCTTTAACGTCAACTTTTATGAAGACTTTATTATGTGGGTAACCGAGTTGATAGCCCGCACTGTATCCTTTTTCCTCAAGAATTCTTACAATAAGCTGAGCTATGTTTTCGTCACTTGGCTCAAAAACTTCACAGTCCATCGGCATATTCAATCGCAACTCGCTTGATTATTTCTACGCCATGCAGATTTAAGACTTGTTGAAAGCCCAAAGCCGCATATTTTATTTTGACCTATAAGCGCTTGAGATTGAGCCGTAGGGATACTCTTTCTCTCTTTTCTCAGCAGTTTCCTTCATTTCATCAACCACCCGACCTATACTTGCCAAGGGCAACAAGTCCCCTAAAACCAGTGACCGCGATAATAGAGTAATTTTTTCATGGTATGCGCTGGTCTTGATCTCGTTAATTGTCATTTCTTTATCTGTCACATAGAGTTCTACGATGCAGTCTTCAGGGTGATCTTGCGGAATTCCTCGGACAACTATGGCGTAATAATCGTGTTTTCCCCTTGAAAAGAGGCTACCATCTGAGTCCACAACTGTCCAATTTAGCATTCAGATCATCTGACTAATTGTAGTATACGTCCTTTTATTTTTAAGTTAAACAGAAGTTAGATGGCATCCTGCAATGGGGAGAAGTTGTTGTTGTTATTGTTGTTGCAACTGAACACTGCGCTCCAGTTGCAACAATCACACATGGTTCCTGACCAAAACGCAAATAGGCAAAACCAGCAACTTTGATTGTATATTGGGAAGAGAATAACATGTCGGACTTAGCCAGTAGCTGTGAATACTTAACTAGTGAGAAAACATGTTTGGCTGTTTCTGAGAGTGAGAAAGCAAGGACAAGCAGAAATGTTCGATGCAGAAATGATGAGAAGATGACCTGTTGCTATCTTTGCATGTTTGTGTTAGACTGCCCCACTCCCTGCAAATTCTTAGGAAGCGGCGAGAATGAGCCCCGACAAATAGATCAATATGAAACCCCCATCAACAGCTCAACAGTAAATGAGGAAAAACCTGAAGAGGACATAACAGAAAACGCCCCAGTAACCTACTGCACCGCATGCAACGCTGAGACGCTTCAAACTCGAACCAAGCTTAAGATTGATGGATGGAAAGAGCAAAAACCCGCTAGCTCGATGCAGCTTGATGAAAAAGAGTTGCCGGTAATAGTTTACTTGTGTCCAAAATGTGGCAAGATCGACTTTCGGGCTGAAGAAAAAATAGACAGAAACTAAGTGTTTACCAATTATGGTAGCTTAGGCTTTTCTTTATCTGCGGTTAGAACTGTGCCGCATTCGGTGCATTCCCAACAGGTGAGTTTCTTGCTCTTGTCGTAGACAGGGTTCATTTCTTCTTCGCATTCGGGGCAAGTTTTTTCCAGAGGGTTCTTTCTTGACATCTGAATTTCAGCGTTTCAAGCCACACTAAGAGATATAAACCAACTGGTTTTCGAATTGGCAAAGACCAAATAAAACAGAATAAAAAACATATTTTTTGTTTTCTTGCAGAACAAGATAAGAAACTCAACACTCTCGTCTCTAAAAGGATGATCAAAAAAAGGAAAGAGGGGAAATTGTTTTTTGTCTTTTCTTATGGTCGTTTTCTTAGCAAAACTATCGTGATGGCAAAGCAGACAACGATGGCTACTATTATGCCTACGACGGCTGGGACAAAGTATTGATCGGCAATTGATTCTACTGGTGCTGCTGTTGGTGCTACTGTAGCGTGTGCTTCGCCAACGTAGACTGCGGTTTCTGCCGATGATCCATAGTATGAGCCGGAACCTGCAAAGCTTGCCATGATTGTGTATTCGCCTGGTACTTGCGGATCGAATGCCAGTTTGAATGCGCCGCTTGCGTCACTTGTGGTTGTGCCGACAGTTGTAATAGTTGCCGTTGGGGTCGACTACGCTTACAATTACTGAAACACCTGTGGCGTTTGTTGGCTTCTCTTGTTTCATGTAGACGTATTCCATCCATGCTGCTTGGCTTGCATCGGAGACTGCTGGGACACCTGCGGGGAAACGTGCTGCTTGCTCGTTCTGTTGTGTACCTGCTGATATGTCGATGACTGTACCTTCGACTAGGACTTTGTCGCCGTAATGTCTGAGACTTTCGGTGAAGCTGTCACTGTGGTTTGGCTTGGACCTTTTGCGATAGCGTAGATTTGGTTGTCGTAGTAGTTGTAGTAGACTAGTGTTCCGTCTGCTAGGATTGCTGTGCTGTAGACCTTGTCCGCCGGTTTGGCCTGACCAACTGAGCATCTTGTAGATTTCTTCACCTGTGGTAGCGTTTAGACAGTAGATGCTGTAGCCTTTGTATAGTGGGCTGTTTGGTGAGTGTTCGTTGTTGAATGCGTAGACTTTGCCGTCAGCGATTGCTGCGATGAATATTGGGATCAAGACCCCAAGATGTGTCGACGCCGCTGTCTGTGTTGTTGAATTTCCAGAGTAGTGTCACCGTCTGGATGTAGTCATAGCAGAACATTTCTCCACCGAAGCCTTGGGTATAGATGTTTCCGTATGCAGTTACTGCTCTTTGACCTGCACCTGAGCCGCTGCTGAACCATTGCATTGGGCGTATGTACTGTTGTTGGTTGGACCCCACAGTTTGGCTTCCGTCTGCTAGACTGTAACCTTGAGTCATTGGAATGTCTTCAGCGGTCGTCATTGTCCAAACGCGGTTAACTGGGTCTAGTGGACCGAGGTTGCGTGTCATGTTACCTGATGGTGCATCGATATGTTTTCTTCCATATGAGTGCTGCCTTTGTTGCTGTCTGCTAAGCTTATTGTCCAAACTGTGTATGGGTTAGGTGTGCCTCTTAATGATAGAACACCTGGTGCTATGTTGGGTGTTGTGCCAAATAGTAAATCGCCTGGAAGTACGTACTGTATTGTTGGGTTTTGTGTGTGATAGCACTGCCGTGATTAAGTCTGCGGCCCATAATCGCCGATGTAACGTTCCATGAGTATGCGGTGCTGGCGTTGATGACTCTGCCGACTGGTCTGAACTGTAGGTAGTTAGTGCCTGATCCGGGTCCGTTTAGTTGTACACCGTTAGCGGTTGTAGAGCTTGCTGGTACTCCGTTTGCACTTGTCCAGTTCCAGAGTGCTAGCCAGCCTGATTTTGCGGTGTTGTTGTAGTTTAGTATGTATTTGACGATTTCACCTTGGCTTGTGTATGCGATTGTGCCTGTTGATGGTACATCGGTGAGGTTGAATAGCCATTTGCCAGTTAATGAGTCCCATGCAATCCATGTTTGGGTTGTTGACCTGACTGGAGTAACTGTTTGCCATAGGTAGCCGTTTGGAACTACACCGTGCTGGTTTGGTGATTCGTAGCAGTAGAGTTCGCCGAATGTTGGGTTGAATGTTGTCGTTTGTCCAGAGGATTTCGCCTGTGCGTAAGTCTCTGCATGTGTAGGCGCCTGCCGCCGGTTGCTAGCTGCGCTAACTTGGTCACCTAGTGGTGCTTTGTAGTAGAGTCTGCCGTTCATGATGATTGCGTTTTGGAATCTGCCTTCATATGAACCGCCTGAGTAGAAGGTTGCGCCAGTGATGCCTGTGTTTATTCCGCCGACGACTCCTCCGTCTTCAAGTGGAGTTGTCCAGACGATGTGTGAACTTTCTGGTCCAGTTCCGCCTTGTTTGCCATAGGTTCATAGCCGCTTTGTTGGAATGTTCCTAAGTAAGTGCTGCGCTGCCTAGCCAGTGTGAGCCGATTGTGTACCAGTTAGAGTCTTCACCGATAGATTGGTCTTGTCCAATATTCAGTTGGTAGTGGTGAGTCTGCTGTTGCAGCTACTGGGTCTTGTTGGACGGTCAGGGTTGCTGTTGCACTGGTGCCTAGGAAGGTTACGTTTGCATATGCTGCGCTTCCGCCTTGAGCTGTTGTCCATGTGTATTTTTGGTCTGGGTAGTTGAAGGTGAAGGTGTATGTTCCTACTTGATCTGGTGTGAATGAGGTTGATTGGACACCTGTTGTGTCTGCAACTCTTGCCCAAGTTTTTGTTTCTACTGTACCATCTGGTGCTGTGATAGTGAGTGTGTAGTCATGTCGTCTAATATCGTTGGCTTCTGATGCGCTAGGTAGTGGTACGTCAACGATCATTGCGATGTAGGTGGTTTGTCCTACACCTACTGGGTTGGGTTCTACGATAAGGTATGCGTATGATGTCATTTGGCCTGAAGTTTGTGCGGCAGTGGGGTCTACCATGAAAGCTGGTATAACCATTGTCAATATCAGAAAAGTTGCGATCAAAATTGATGCTTTATTTTTAAATTGCATTTTTTCTTACTTCCTTTGTGTTTTCAATTAAGATTAAGTTACCACTAATAAATTTAACTCTCTAGTCGTTCGTCACAGACCCGATTGTTTCAGTATGACCAGATAAAAACAAAAATTATCTTGAAATCTTCAAGAGATTGATAGATGTGTTGAATGCTATGCGAATATACACAGTAGACATTGATTATGCTATGCCGTAAAATTTTTCAAATAAAAAAAATAAAAAGGGAAAGTTGTTTTGATATTTGCTTCTTTCTATGGGTGTTTCCTGAGCAGTAGTAAGCCGACTATAGCTATTGCAATGATTATTGCGATTGTTGCGCCGACTATGTACATCATTAGGTCTGAGGTTGTTGCTAGGTTTGCTGGAGTGGTTGCGACTGGTGATGGTGTTGCTGCTGCTTCATCTACTACGAAGGTTGTTTCTGAGTATGATGGCCAGTATCCGTTGGTGCCGTGGAAAGTTGCGATGACCTTGTAGCTGCCGGATATGTCAGGCTTCCATGTGAAGCTGTACATGCCGGTTTGGTCAGTCTGTGCTGTGCCGATGTTTCGGAAGTTGCCATTTGAGTCGATAACGTCGACTGTTACGTCAACACCAGTGAAGCTGCTTGGAAGCGGTTTCTGCTGGTAGACATAGCCCATCCAATCCTTCATAGATACGTCAGATGATACTGGGACTCCATTGGGGAAGTTTGATGCTTGCGCGACTTGCTTTGTGCCGGCTGAAACGTCCATTACTGTGCCGTCAATGACGAGTGATTTGCCTAGTTCGTTTGATGTTTTTGGTGCTTCCACTGTTAGTGCGCTTGGTCCTCTGCCTATGCTGTAGATTTGGTTGTCATAGCCGTTGAAGACTGTTGCAAAGCCGTCTGCGATTGCAGCTGTTGCAGTAGCGAAAGAGCCGCAGTAGTCATTAAGAGTAAAGATTTCGGTTCCGTCAGTTGCGTTAATGCCTCGTGTCTCTGCGCCTTTGTAGATTGGTGTTTGGACAGTGTGCTCGGTAGTAATTGTGTATATTACTCCGTTGCCGATGGCGTACATGGTGGTTGGATAGTTGCCGCGTACTCCGTAGCCCATGCTTGTGCTGTTGCCTGCGCCGCCATTGCCGTAAGTCCACAGTAGGTTTCCAGTATGCAGATCGTAAGCGTAGATTATTCCTCCGTATCCAGCGCTGTATAGTTTGCCGTATGCAAGTATGCATCCTCCTAGTCCACCGCTGTAGTATCCGGTAGTGCTGTAGTATTGGAAGGCCACTTGATCGCCAACTGGACCCCACATCTTCTGACCTGTTGCCATGCTAAAGCCTACTCGTTGCATGGTTTCTTTGTATGTTTCAGCGAAGACTCCGGTTGCTGGATCAGCTCCGGCGTATGAGACAGTGATGTTGCCTGCTGGTGCTTGAAGTGTATTTGTGAATAGTATGGTACCGACTGCGCCTTTTGTTGCGTTGAGGTTGACACCGAAGTACGTGTAGGGAGATGAGCCTCCTCCACCGAATGCACCTGCAACTCCCGGGTAGGAGCCGCTCATGCCAATTAACATGTTGTTGGTGAAGGCGTCAACTATTGAAGGTGATGAGGCCATAGTGTTTAGTGCGGGTATTGAAATGTTCCAGTCGTACATGCGTGGGTCTGCTCCGTTGGTTATAGGTGGTACTACGGATGGTGTTGTTGAGGCGCCTGAGTATTGACCAGTCCAGAGGTTAGATGAGTTCCATTGAGCCAGATAATACTGTGCTGGACCGCTAGGAACAGGGCCAAAAGGTGTCATTGTTGTTGGTCCACAATTTGCCAAGACGTATATCAGGTATTCACCGTTTGGACCCATAGCCTTTGTGCCTGATGGAATGTTAGTTACGTTGAATAATGCATCTCCTGTGTCTCCATCATAAGCTCGCCATTCAGATGCAGTGGCAAAGAAGCTTTGTCCAACAGCATAGAATAGTATTGGTGGGTAAGTTCCATGTTGGTTGGGTTCATGAACGTCGTATATGTAGCCGAAGGATGGCGCAGGTACATCGGAGCGAGACCAAATGACCTGTCCTGTGCGTAGATCAACACAGTTTGTTGGGCCATAAGGCTGCCCACTCATTGCTCCTGGAACTCCTCCGAACGATAGTGGTTCTGTGTAGTAGAGTTTTCCGTCCATTATTATTGGTACTTCGAATCTTTGAGCGTATGCTGAACCTTCGAAGAAAGTGGCTCCTTGAATTTCGAAGTTGTTTCCGCCGACGACTCCGCCGCTCTGAATCGGTTTAGTCCACATCACGTGTCCAGTTAGGGGGCCGACAGCATCCCCTGGGAAACCGCTTGTATATCCTGGTGCTTGGATTCCTAGCCAGTTTGACGAAATCGTGAACCAGTTAGGGTTCTCTCCGTATATTGGGCGTGTCCAGTATGATTCTGGAAGTGGAACGGTTGGGATTGTTGGAATTGCTGCTTCCTGAACAGTCATTGTTGCTGATGCAGTGCTGGCAACATAGGTATCACCTACGTATGCACTTGGCGCTGGGGGACCAAAGAAGCCTGGAATAAGACCTGTGTAAGTGTATGTGTATCCTGGGAATGTAAAGTTAAGGATGTATGTGCCGATTTGGGTGGGAGTGAAAGAATAGTGTTGGTTTGATGTTGGGTCTTGGACGACTGGGAAGGTTTGTGTTTGAACTGTTCCGTCGGGTGCGGTAATTTTGAGTTGGTAGTTCTGGAATCGGATGCTGTTGCCTAGTTGTGCTCCGTCCGGTATTTTGTCAACCCACATGTAGATAAGTGCTGCCTGACCGATCCCGACAGGGTTAGGTACAGCCTGCACATAGGCATAAGTAGGAATCTGCTGTGGGGGAGTGTGAGCAGTGGTGTTGGGTATTAGTATTGTTGAAGCTCCAATCGAGATAGTTAAGACAATTGCAATCAAAAAAGACAACGTTTTATTTCTTATTTGTTTCAAGAATTTTTCTCTCCTATAATTTTATCTTTCCATCTCTTTATCTCTTAGTATTTATAATTTTCCAAACAGACAAATCATTAGGATGAATAATTAGCTAAAAATTGTTTTTTAGCAAACTTTCTAACCATAATAAGGCTATTTTTAAAAAATGAAAGTTGTTGATCTAATGACGCTATTGGAGGATTGCAGCCAAATAAAATTAATGACTTGGTTAACACGTAAAAGTTTAAGCTAAAGACCGAGTTTGCTAAATCGCTTCAAAGATATTCCATGAATAGGTTTAGATTTCTCTTTCTTCTTTGCAAAATAGTAAAATTGTCTTCTCAAAAAGTGTTAAGTGAAGATAACGAAGGAATAATGTTTAGGGAAAAAATAGTGTGATGCTTGCGCCCAACTTCCAATTCCCCACCTCTTACAAATGGGTGCAAGCATTACTTCCACTTATTTTTCACTCCAAACAGTCCATGTAACAACTGAGTAAAAAAAAGCAACAATAAAATTGTAGCTTCTTTTTGCAGTCACACAAGTTCTTATCTTTAATTTGAGTTTGTCAATGATTGGATTTGAATTACTTGGCTAAATGTCCTAATTGTTGCAGAGAAATAGAGAAGCCTGTAAGGACACTGAGTAATCATTTCTTTGTTCTTGAAGCGTATGTCTGTGGTGGTTGCTGTACACATTTCAATATTCAAAAACATAATGTAACCATTGAGACGTAATACCTTACTTACTCTGAGTTCATAACCCTAATATTCTATTTTCAGCAAAGAGAAAGATAGATGCATATGCCTCATTGTCCAAGTTGTGGCAGAGAAGTTAGCAAACCCTCAAAAACGTTAGAAAACTACTCCTTCAATATTCAAACCTACTATTGCCATAAATGCCACCAAAGCTTCCAAGTTGGAATTTATCAATCAACCCATTAACACTCCAAACTAGCGTTTAGAACACTATAACTGTCCTAGCTAAATTGCATCTTTATTGCATATAGCCTCTATTTGGGTTGTCTTTTCTAAAAATACAAATATACAAACAGACTAAACTGTGGTCAAGTACAGGTGTGATGTGAATGAAAAAACTCTCAAAAGATGAATTCAACAGATTGCTTAAACAGTATAAAACGTTGAGTGTTGAAAAACTGGAAGTAGAACATGAGATTCTTAAGTTATATGAGTCTCTAATGGTCGCCAATGTTATCACAATAACCTCTGATAAGTTAAAGACAATAGAATCCTTGAGGGAAAGATTGAAGATCGTAAACCGAGAAATGAAGAAGACAGATAATAGGATTTTAAAAATATTCAAAAACAACTAGTTTTTTTTCATTTTTTAT
The DNA here is from genome assembly GCA_963777155.1 of Candidatus Bathyarchaeota archaeon. Classification (GTDB taxonomy): domain Archaea; phylum Thermoproteota; class Bathyarchaeia; order Bathyarchaeales; family Bathycorpusculaceae; genus Bathycorpusculum. Next base: position 64,908 of record CAVZPM010000011.1, on the reverse strand, counting down.
TTAGTTTTTTACGCTACAAAATTAGTTCTTGATATTTGCAGATTATTGGAGTAATGCATTCAAGTGTTTCTTTGTAGAGTTGATTAACGAACTTACAGCCTCTGTTGTCATTTGGTCTGAAAAAGCACATCTTCTCTGGATTGCCTTTAGAAAATCTAATACAACCCCAGCATTGACTAAACATGCGTACCATATGCTCTTCTCTGTAACGTTTGCACAACTCAACAGCCCTCTCAAAAGGAATTGAGTAAATAGCCAAACTACCAATCCTCAAAATATAGCTCCTTAATGTGAGAATTTAAAATTTACGCTTCTTTACACTAAAGAACTTTTTCTAATGGTCTTTAGATCTGAAGTTGACCAGTCTGGGCTCCAAACTGAAGGATTGGTCAAGAATGAAAATCAAGGTTATAGATTTCCATGTGAAGTCTGTAATAATTCGGTTGTCTGTAGTATCCAAGTTTTCTTTAGGAAGAATGGAGAAGCGCCCTATGCTAGGCAAGGCATTATGGAGTAGATAAGAAGTTCTACTATCACCAACAAAGCGTGGAATATATCAATAGAAAACTTAGAAACAGCTAACATTGAACCTTGTCAAGACTCAAATAACAAATCCATTGATCAAAATGTAATAGAAAAAGGTACCAAATTAAGAATAGTGGCGGGTCCGAAGGGATTTGAACCCTTGACTTTCAGCTTAGAAGGCTGACACGCTATCCGTACTGCGTCACGGACCCACTTAGGGCACCTTTAATGAGACGCTTACAAATATAATTTTACCTATCGGTTTCCACCAAAACATATCCACCAAACATCTGCGCTGCAGACTACTACACAAAAGACGCCAAAAAAAGAAATGCACGTTCATATAACCCTAAAGAAATCCCCTTGCAGAAACCCCCAAGACAAAGGAGGTACCTTAGGTTTTCCAGCCTGGTCCAGCTTTTTTGCCTAAAGCAAACACTTGGATGTGCCCAACAATAATGATTATGAACCATATAGATGAATAGAAGAAGTAGTAGACGAATAGTTCATGAAGTTTTATTTGGTTAAAGCCTAGTTTTCTTCCAAACCCATAGAAAATCCCCGCTGTTATAGCAAACCCACTCAACGAAATCACTAAAACTTTAAGCAAGTCCGCTGTGGCTAGCGAAAACAGGAAAATGGGCAAGGCAATATTGAATTTTACAGAGAGAAACAATGAAAAAACTAGGAAGGAATTGTACATCCACATGCTTGGGATCACCGCGCTTAAGACAAATACGACAACTGATGGGTAGAGGAAAAAGATGCTAGGCAAGAATACCTGCGGTTTTTTGATGAAGCGTCTGGCAAGCTGTTTATACCAATCTTTGAGCCAGAGAGCCTGTCCAATTGCCCATCTTCGACGTTGAGTGAACCATTTATGCCAGTCAGAGTAGACTTCATTTTTTACTTCTACGTCAGTCGTGTAGGCAAAGCTGCTTTCCTCCAGAAAAGCGCGTGTGGCAAGGTCGATGTCTTCAGCTACAACGGTTCGGAACCCATGGACTTTCTCGAACATTTCCCGTTTAATCGCGAAGGCAGCTCCATTTACAGCTGGACACTTATGCATGTACCTTGACGCCAGCCACGAGCTTATGTTGAAGGTTAGGTACTCGTAATACGTCATTTTTGACAGGAAGGATTTGTCTTTGGTGACTCTCTTTTTGATGTCTAATATGTCGATGTGTTGCATTTCCATGATTATTTTTCGGATGTAGTCAGGGTCTTTTGGAATTGCTACGTCTGAGTCGAGGAAAAGCAGAATCTTGCCGGTTGAGAGTTGTACAGTTTGGTTGCATGCGTTTGCTTTTCCTATCCGTTCCTTGTTAACGATAAACTTTACGTCCGGATTCTCTTGTTTAAGATCTTTTAAGGTTTCAAGAAAGCCTTCGGTTGGCTGATCTACGGTTACAAAAATTTCCTTTGAAACGTTCTGTGAGCCGAGTTCTTTTAGAGCGCCTGCTATTTGGTTGGATTCTTTGTAAACGGGGATGAAGATGCTGATGTCCACGTCTTAACCTCAAGCAGATTTCTATAAAGTCCAATGGAAATATTCACAGATTGCTTTTTAAATTATTCTACAGTCGAGTCAAAAAAGGCCTTCTAGGCATGGTGAAAGCTAGAATTTCCAGGTAACTAGCACTACGCCGAGCACAGTTAGAATTATGCTTACAATCAGTTTGGAAGATACGCTCTCTATCTTTCGAAGGTATAAGAAAGCAAATATCGCCACAAACACAGGTTCTATCGAGACAAGTGGCGTTATTATTGACACGTCCTCGAAAGTTAAAGCGTAAAAACTTAGCAGCCAAGTTATTGCTTGTCCGATTCCAGCGGCCCAGAACAAACGCGTGTCTCGTTTCAAAGATAGTTCTTTGCGTGTCTGCGCTGAAAATGCCAGCATTATAAGGAAGGGTAGAAGAGAAACAGTGTATGCAATGGCGACTCCAAGAAGGGGGGCATCAAACTGGTTTAAGGCAGACTTGCGAAGTATGCTGCTGACACCCAAAACTATGCCACCTAGCAATGGATAGATGTGGTCTTTTCGTGAATGTTTGTTTTGGCTGGCTCCGCGGGTACTCCACTCCACAAGAATCCCGCCGAAAAACACTAGTAGGATACCCGCCCAGTTGCCTGGCGCCAAGAATTCACTTAAGAAAAACACTGCTAAGAGAGAAGTGTAGAGGGGATAAGCTGAGAAGAATGAAGAGTTTACTGCTGCCCCAAGCTTATTCATGCCCTGATAGTATAGTAACCTTACAAAGCCGGGGGTTAGGATTCCGCTTAGGGCAAAGAGAAGGATGCTTGGGAGGTTTGCTGCAGAAAAATCAGTCAGGAACAATGCAAAGGGCCAAAGAAACAGCATGCCAACCCAAGTGATGGCTAAGCTAATGTTGAAGGAGCTTGATTGATTGGAGCATTTCCTAACTAGGACAACCGAGAAGGCAGATGTTACCGCTGAAAGAATCGCCAACGCTACGCCAATCATGCCTTTCCAAGTTGACGAAGCAATAAATAAAATTATTCATATCCCATGTTTTTTCCTGGCCTTTTGACTGTTGTTAATAGGTAAATTATTATTTGCCGTGACAAACTATATCACCGTTATGACTCGCGTTAAAGCCATCAGTTTGCTATCAGGTGGATTAGACAGCATACTTGCCACAGAACTAATCCGCAGACAAGGCATCGAAGTTATAGCTTTCAACGTGAAGACTCCGTTTGGCATCCCCAAAAAAGACGGCACAAGTGAAGCCGCCCAAGCAGCCGAACAACTTAAAGTGCCTCTAAAAATTGTAGCTGTCGATTATGATTATTTGCGGATGCTACGCAAACCTAAACATGGTTATGGCAAAAACCTTAATCCCTGCGTTGACTGCAAAATCTTCATCTTAAAACAGGCAAAAAAATATGCGAAAGAAATCGGCGCAGAATTTCTCTTCACTGGCGAAGTTTTAGGTGAACGCCCTATGTCTCAACATGGCCCTGCATTAAAGACCATTGCAGTAGAAGCCGGGTTGAAGGGGAAGCTTTTGCGTCCGTTGTCGGCAAAGTTGTTGGCTGAAACGGTTGCAGAAAAGAAGGGGTTGGTTGATAGAAGTAGACTGTTGAGTATTCAGGGTAGGTCTCGTAAGCCTCAGTTTGAATTAGCTAAAGAATACGGTATCACCACGTATCCTTCTCCTGCTGGCGGTTGCCTTTTGACATGTGAAGAATACGCTAAAAAACTCCGCGACCTCTTCGAAAACAAGAAAAGGATTTCCATGGCGGATGTGGCGTTGCTGCGGGTCGGTAGACATTTCCGCATGGGTAAGAACAAGTTTATAGTCGGCAGAAACGAAGCAGAAAACAAGTTTTTAAGCGCCAACAAGTTGCCGAGTGACTTCTGCTTTGAGTTAGCCAAGGTTGTGGGTCCAGTCACCCTTTTGCAGGGTCCAAAAACCAAAGGAGCAATTAAGACGGCTGCTGAATTGACGGCAGTCCTATTCAGATGCCAAAAACGGCGAAGTCACGGTGAATTATGGCAAAGTTCAATTAGACAAATCTGTCACGGTTTCGCCGCCTGCAAGAACAGAAGTTGAAAAACTCAGAGTCGGCAACAAACAACGTTAGCTGTACAGACGTAAGGGTTGAGGAAAGAGCAGTTTTTGAATTCATTAATAGAAAAAAGTGGCGGCGACTATTTTTTATACTCTTTACCTACGCTCCAAGCCTTCGCCAATTTCTTGCCGATGCTCCAGTAGCTGCGATCATTCATCGCAAACAGAATCGGCTGCACCTTCCCTAAATCTACAACGCCGTTGGTGAGAACAGCTTCGTCGCAGTGGGTGGCAACGACTTTGCCGATGAACAGGTCGTGGTTTGGGAAATCAACGGTTTGGATTAGTTCACATTCCATGTTTATGCTGCATTCTTCAATCATGGGGGCTGTTTTTAGTTGTCCATAAAACGTTTTAAACATGTCTGATTTGTTTTCGTCTTTGCCGGAGACCAAGCCGCAGTAATCGGTTTCTTTAACCATCGCAGTTGAAGGTATGTTGATGCTGAAGGTTTTGTTGGTTTTTATGCCTTGGTTGGTGTAATGGATTTTGTTCATGCCTAACGATACAGCGGCGGGTTCAGCTATGCCAACGTGGGCTATGGTGATGTAGTTGGGTTTGTCGTTTACTAAGGCACCAACTAATATGGTGGGAAGAGGGTACAGACAGTTTTTTGCTCCAAGTTCAACCTTCATCGCTTAACCTCACAGAACAGTTTTGCTTTAAGATAATTGTAATTGCTGATTATATTTAAAATTGATATTCGTGGAGAATATGCCTAAGTTAAGGTTTACTTGAACGATGTTTGACTGTTAGTCTTTTTTCATGGCTTCTGCTTTAAGCTCTTTAGGCATTAACTCAATAGCATACCGCAAGGCTGTTCGCGGCATAACCATTCGGTTACGAACCACATAGTCGAAGATTTCTTTCTGATGCTTCCTGCTTTCCTCCTTGAGCAGCCATCCATAACCCTTCTGCACCATATCGTCGCCATCTACCAGCAAGGTATCGCAGATTTCAAGGGCATCCTTCAGAAACAAGCCTTTTTTTGCAGGAACGATGAGCGATACGGCGGAGGCACGTTTGAGCCAGCGGTTTTTGCTTTTAGCCCAACTCTTTATTTCGCCAATAGCTTGGGGATATTTTTGGATGAGGTCGCCGATGGTGTGGTTGCAGAACCCGTCGCATTTAGCCCAGTTGTTGATGTAACATTCAATCCAACGCTTGAACGTCGATAAATCATTTGGTTCAAGGTGATCGATGTAGTTTGGGAGCCAGAATGACACAATGAACGCTTCCTCGGTGTAATCGGAACCATAAAGCTCCTCGCATAACCCAAAAAGCTTCTGTTTACTCAAATCTTTTACCTGAGGCCAATATTTCTTAGCGATTTTGCCAACAGTTTCTGTCTTGACGCCGTAGTATTTTACTTGTTCTTTGAAGAAACGCTGAAAACTCTGCTGTGTTTTTAGGTCAGTGGCAGCTTTTAGGTCAGCTCTAATTTGTTCTAGGACATTGGTCATGGCTAACAATTGGCGTTCGGGGAAATAATAGCTTTTCCAAAAACAAAATCAATGTAAAAAGGGAAAAAAAGTAACTCAATACTCTTCCATTTGATACAGACCGAAATCGATGTTTAAGGTTTTTTCTGGTCCACTGCAGTCTTCAAGGTCATAGAGGTGACTGGTAGCTTTTTCCAAACGGCTTTTTCTAGATGTCACTTTAGATTTAACCATCCTGACTTTCATTTTTCCTTTAGGTTTACGGTTTATGTTTGATCGAAGCAAGAACCATAGTTGGGTTGATGCTTTCTGGAACAACTTCCATCTTGACATCATCGATGCCTAATGGACATTTCAAAGCATCATCATGCAGATGTTTAGTCAACGCCTTTACGCCTCCAAACTTCAGCACTAATTAGATCCCGGATTGCGACCCTGATGGCTTCCGCACGATTCGGATAGAACCGTTCGTCAACCAACTGGTCCAAAGCTTTTATATACGTTTCAGGTAAATACAGAGTGATTAGTTTCATAGAGGGTTCTCCCGTAACTTCTGGATGAATATCTAAAACATGTATTCTTGGTTATACTTCTATATATCATACTGTAAATATGCTTATAACATGTTCGTTCCACTACTTATAAAGTTAGAAAGATGCTTGATGACAGGTATCTGTCAATTCAAGCTCTGTAAGGATTACGTTTTTATGCCTTGTTGAAGCAACTAACTTGCGAATAAACCATGGTCTGGCAGGTCTTCATAAAAAACTATGGCTGTTCCGCCAATACGGCTGACGGCGAAGTCATAGCCGGTTGTCTAGCCGAAGCAGGATTTCAATTAACCAGCTCAGAAGCAGAAGCTGACTTGATAATCTTCAACACTTGCGCAGTTAAAGGACCAACTGAGAACCGCATAATCGACGATTTAAAACACGCGCCAACAGATAAAAAAATCGTGGTTTCAGGCTGCTTGCCCAAGATTAGTTTTGAGCGACTACTGCGCGAGGTGCATTTTGATGGTGCGGTTGGTCCAGCGGTTGGCGGTGAAATCGTTAACGTTGTCAAACGTGTTTTGGCTGGCGAGAAAGTGGTGGATTTAGATTCAGTTAAAGAGAAACCGCTTCTGAGTCTTCCAAGGCAGACAGCCAATCCAGTCATAAGCATCGTTCCCATAAACTTTGGTTGCTTGGGCAGCTGCAGCTACTGCTGCGTCGTTTTCGCACGGGGGCACCTAAGAAGCTATAGCATAAAAGAAATAGTGGAACGTGTAAAAAGTGACTATGTTGCTGGAGTCAGAGAATTTTGGCTTACTTCACAGGATACAGCAAGCTATGGCAGGGAGTTATACATTGACCTCGCAGACCTGCTGTCAGAGATAGGCAGATTACAAGGGGATTTTCGGGTCAGGGTTGGCATGATGACGCCAAACTTGGTTACCGAAATGCAAACCCGACTGATCACTGCGTTTGACAACCCGAAGATCTTCAAGTTTCTGCATCTTCCAGTGCAAAGTGGCGATGATACAGTGCTCCAACACATGCGTAGATTCTATACGGCAGCAGAGTTCAAAGGAATCGTGGATACTTTTAGAGGTGAATTTTCACAGTTAACGTTGGCAACCGACGTTATCGTTGGTTTTCCAGGCGAAACAAAAGAAGCCTTTGAGAATACGCTCAAGCTTCTAGAAGAAGTTAAACCTGACATAGTTAATGTTTCCAAGTTTTTCGCCAGACCAAAGACTGTGGCAGCCAGAATGAAAGAATGTGTAGTTGAGAAGGAAGAAATCAAGCGGAGAAGCACCGTTGCGTCGGAGTTAGCGAAGCGGCTTTCGGCTGAGCGAAACCTTCGTTGGGTTGGTTGGAGTGGGGAAGTGTTTGTGGATGAGAAGGGAAAAGTGGAGGGTTCATGGATTGGACGCAACTTCGCCTACAAACCAATTGTCATAAAAAGCAACGATAAATTGCTTGGCAAAACCTTGCAGGTTAAGGTGGTTGAGGCTTTGGGAACCTATCTGAAAGGAGAACTCCACGAAAATTAGTTGCTAATTCCTGGCTATAACCATTAATATAGAATCGAAACTTGTGCTGTGTTGAAATCCTTACGACTTCTTAGCGGCGACACACCTCCTCAGGTCGAGAAAAAAATAACCTGTTTTCCATTCTTATGTGAATACTTAAATAATTTCGGCTCTGTATTTTGTTCGGCTGAGAAAGTGATCAACACACAATCAAGCATCTGCTTTTTTAACACACTAACACGCAAAAAAGAAATTTTTAAACCATTGGAAGAGAACAAAGTAAAAATGTACACTTGCGGCCCCACGGTTTATGATTTTGCGCATATTGGAAATTTTCGGGCTTTTCTTTTTGAGGATTTGCTTAAACGTTGGTTGATTCAGCGGGGCTTCAAAGTAACCCATGTCATGAACCTAACTGACATCGATGACAAAACCATAAAAGGCAGCCAAAAACAAGGAGTGCCGCTACAGCAATTCACCGATTTCTACGTTAAAGCCTTCTTTGAAGACATAAAAGTCCTAAACATTGAGCCTGCAGATGTTTACCCAAAAGCCACCGACCACATCCCCGAAATGGTTGGCACTAATCAAAACACTGATGGCTAAAGGCATCGCTTACAAGGGCGAAGACGGCTCAATCTACTTCTCCGTATGCAAATTCCCAGATTACGGCAAAATGTCCAACATCAAAGTAGGTGAACTGAAGGTTGGGGCAAGAGTGAGCCAAGATGAATATGCCAAAGAGGAAGCGCAGGATTTTGCGCTTTGGAAAGCTTGGACACCAGAAGACGGCGATGTGTTTTGGGAAACTGAACTGGGTAAAGGCAGACCGGGCTGGCACATCGAATGCAGTGCTATGAGCATGAAGTATCTGGGCGAAACCTTCGACATTCACTGCGGCGGTGTCGACAATATGTTCCCCCACCACGAAAACGAAATAGCACAATGCGAAGCGGCAACGGGCAAGAAATTCGTGAATTACTGGATGCACAACGAGCACTTACAGGTGGAGGGCAAAAAAATGTCCAAAAGCCTCGGCAACTTCTACACCCTCCGCGATTTGTTGGCGAAGGGATATGACCCGATTGCGATTCGCTATTTGTTAATGTCAACGCATTATCGTCAGCAATTCAACTTCACCTTTGAAGGTTTGGAATCTGCAAAGGGTGCAGTAGACCGGCTCCGAAACTTTGTCAGGCGCCTACATGAAGCGGATGGTAAGGAAAGCGGCGGAAAAGTAGCCAACTTCATGGACAAAGTTGAGGCTTGTTTTGGCGGTTCGATGGATGACGACTTAAACATTGGTATAGCGTTGGCTTCGCTGTTTGATTTTGTCCGTGAAATCAACAATTTGCTCGATGCTAACTCGGTAAGTAAATCTGAAGCTGCTGACGTCGGTGGTTTGATGATGAAGTTTGATGCGGTTTTGGGCGTTATAGGCAAGGTTGAAGTTGAAGAAACATTATCCGCTGACATTGATGCATTGGTACAAAAACGTGAAGAAGCCCGCAAAACAAAAAACTGGAAAGAAGCAGATGGAATACGGACGCAGCTGAAAGCTATGGGTATAGTGCTTGAAGACACTGCGCAAGGTGTAAGGTGGCACAAAGAGAAAACTTAGGTTTTGCCGCTAAAATTCCATTCTTTTGATGCGTATTTTTCTTTGCAGAGCTTGTCCGCAGTTTCTTTTTCGGTTTCGGAGAGTTCGCCTGATTCGAGCTGGATTTTAAGGATAGCCTTGAATCCTTGAATCAAAGCATTGGAGATAGTGTCGGGGCTGATTTCGTGGCCGAGCTCGTTTTGGATGCTGGTGATTTTACGCTTCCCAATATCCGCCGCGACGCTGCAGCTTATGTCTCTAAGTTTTAGGAGCTGGAACATTTTAGGTAAATCAAGACTTCTCAAAATGGTACCATGTTGGAGGACAACCCCGTGGGTGATGGTTTGGCTGCTGCCTGAGATTTTTTTGCCGCCAACGGTGAGGTTTGGGCAGTTTTTGGCATCTCCACCGCTGAAGTCTGCTGGAACCCCCAAAAGACGGAGCCCATCAGTTATGGCTTCGTAGATTTTGTAATAAACGGTGGTTATGTCTGCGGTGCCCAAGTCGGATGTTTTGGCTACGACGCTATAGGTTACTTCCCCCTCGAAATCATGGTAAACAGTGCCCCCACCGCTGATGCGTCGAACTACATCTACGCCGAGTTTTTTGCAGGTATCAAGGTAAACCTCGTTCTCGGGGTTTTGGTTTTTGCCGATGCTCACTGCGGAGGGTTTCCAGCGGTAAAAGCGTAGGGTATTGGGAACCTGCCCAGCGACGCGTGCATTTAAGATTGCCTCGTCGATTGCCATGTTCATAGACGCATTGTTGGTTTCTAATGGAAGCAAACGCCAAGTATCCATGTCAGTTCAGTCAATCCTTCTCTTATGGGAGATTGCGGTTAAGCTTAAAACTGTTATGCAATCTTGGCAAGAGTTAAGAAATTAACCTACATTTTGGAATATCTTCTTATGCTAGGTATAAGGTAAGAGTTATGCGGTGCGTTGCATATGGTTGCCCGTAAATTCACAGTTTTACTTGAACCAGCTGAAGAAGGCGGTTTTATAGTTAAAGCCTTGGAGCTGCCAGTAGCAACACAAGGCGAAACCAAAGAAGAAGCGTTGAGCAACATTAAAGAAGCCATCGAAGGCTACTTGGAAGGTAAAGCAAAACTTCTTGACCAAAAAAACTAAAGGCGAAAAGGCTGAAGTAATTGTCGAAGCTCCCTCTGATCTCATGGCGTGAAGTAATTAAGCTCTAACAAGGCATGGCTTTCCAAGTCGAGCGACAAATAGGCAGCCATTTAATTCTTGTAAAAAATGAGAGAATTGTGCCTGTTCCAAAACATAACGCAGATAAAGAGAGGTTTGTTGATGGCGATTATAGAAGAAGCAGGTTTGAACTAAGAAAGAGTTTCAAAAACTTCTAAAATAATTAAATTTTCTGCCTCAAATGGTTGCTGACTTGGGTTTTTAAACAGTTCTTGAAGTTTTAGGGATTAAGTTATTTAGGTAGCTTAGCTTTCTACCAGAAACATTCCAATTCACACTGAGGAACCCTTATGTCTAAAGCAAAAATCGGCGTTTCAATGCTCTACTGCCTAGGCGAACCCTTCAAGCGCATGGTAAAACGCTTAGGCACCATGGATACAAAGTACATTGAAATTCTAGATGACGGCACTCATGACCTCGACAAACAACGCATCACGCTACTCAAAGAAGCCGCAAAATCATACAACCTAACATACTCCCTGCATGCACCCTTCGCCGACGTCAACATCGCCTCACCAGTTAAGCCCCTGCTAAACGCTTCACTAAAACGCCTAACCCAATCGCTGGCAAATGCCAACGCAATAGACGCTAAAATGTGGGTCTTCCACCCGGGACAACGCACTGGAATAGGCCAATTCTATCCGGGTGCTGACTTCAAACAGATGTGCCAAAGCATCGAGCAGCTCTACGCTAAAGCGGAAGAATACGGCATAAACATCGCCCTGGAGAACTTGCCTGCGAAATATTGGTTCTTGATGAATACTCCTGAAGAATTCCAGAAAATGTACAAGGAAACTAACTTACCCATCGGTATAACGTTGGATCTTGGACATGCCAATCTCGAGGGACAAATCCAGCCCTTCTTTAACCAACTCGCCGACAAAATAGTTCACATTCACGCCAGTAACAACGATGGCTCAGAAGACCAACACTTCGGGGTTGAAGACGGCAACATCGACTACAACTGGTTTGCTGAAACGCTTGAAAAAATCGGCTACGATAAAAGCGTCATAGTGGAATCTATGCATAAGGTACCTGAAAGCATCCAGAAACTAAAGCATCTACTCGCTTAGCGGCAATTCTAGTTCCATAAAATCCTCAGCCAACAGGGTATTGGGGAATACTTTTTTTGCTTGATCCAAAAGCAACCCAGCGTTTGGGTACCTTGCACTGATATGCGATAGGATCAGCTGTTTTACCCCTGCTAGCTTCGCTTGAGTTGCCGCTTGAGTTGGCGTTGAATGCCCATCTAGCGCTGCCTTTTCAGTGAGCGAATCATCAAAAGTGCAGTCATGAATAACTAAATCAGCATCTTCAGCGAATTTTGCGAACGCCTCAAAGGGCCTCGTATCACCCGTATAAACAATTTTTCTTCCAGTCCGCATCGGTCCCATCACATCCGCAGGCTTAACCACTTTGCCATCAGCTAATGTGATTTCTTCACCGCGCTGCAATCGAGACCACAACTCACCAACTACAACTCCGAGCGCTAATGCCTTTTTGGGATAAAACTTGCCTGGACGCGGTTTCTCCTCAAACGCAAAAGCGTAGCTTTCTATTGCGTGGTTAGTTTTTTTTGCAATAATGCGGTATTCTTCGGTGTCGCAGACGAGGCCTTCAGATAGGATTTCGCTGATTTCTACTGGAAATGTTAACCCAAAATTCAGGGCTTTTCTTGTACAGTCAAGGAAGTCTTTTAGTCCGACTGGTCCATAGACTTGAACGGGCTCTTTGCGGTCCATTAACGCCATGGTTTGCAGAAGCCCAGGCAAGCCAAGCACATGGTCACCGTGTAAGTGGGTGATTAAAATTTTCGTTTTTTTATGAAAACTTGTCTTCGCTTGCATCATTTGACGCTGGACGTTTTCACCGCAGTCAAACATCAACTGTTCCCTGGGACACAGCACCGTTACCGCTGGCAAACTTCGCTTCAGAGTCGGTACACTACCACTGGTTCCCAAAAACACTACACGTATGCTCATTCTGTCACCTTTTCAAACACTGCAATCTCTCGCGTCAAGCTCCGATGGACATAGGCAAAGTGGGATTCAACATGTCTAAAGCCCAATTCGGCGCCAAGACGGGTTATGTTTAATGTTTTGGGGGAAGCGATACAAATAAGTTGCCCCACTAATTCTTCATTGCACCAAAAGATACACATGACAGTCTTCTCTCAAAGATGTGCAGGATTGGGTGTGAGGACTGACGTGTAGTTCAGATTCGGTTTAAACTAGCAAACGGCAAATGGCAATAGAGCGTAATACTTGGTAGAATAACCAGTTTTTCCCCATAGGTTAGTTGAATTATGCTTCTATTTATTAAAAAGAAAGTGGGGAGGTTAGAATGGTCTGAATAAACCAATAAACACTAACCAAACCAGAAATGTTTTCGCTACGAAACTAAGGACAATGTAGGTTCTTTCGCCATAAAGATAATCTCTCCATTTTCCAACAGCCTTGTACTGCAGAACTTGATTGACCGCGAAACTCATGAAAAGCGCCAGATATACAACGAATATCACATAAACGAAGTTTGGAACACTGCCTGCACTTGAGGCTACAGCTCCTCCGAAGTAAGCAAACAGAACAACCCAGGGAAAACCGCCAGATATGCAACCCAGAAGGAACGATGACCAGTTTGTTTTCTCCGTTTTCTGATTTACCAGTTCCATGAGGTAGCCAAACATTATCATCATGGCGTTGAGCACAAATATCATTGCGAGTGACCAGAAGTCCCAGATTCCCACGAAGGTGGCAATTATCCAGATCATTATCGAACTTGAGAAAGCATATTCGTACCATCGGTAGGGGTTCATGCCTTTTTTGAGGTTTTCGTTGTATGCTTTGTTCTTTGGAAAAGCAATCAGTGAAATGTGCAAGTGCTGAGATAAGCGGGAAAGCTGCAAGTAACAGCCCCAGATGAGTTACGGTGAAGAGGACTTGTGGGTTTGGTGCTGCGAAAATTGCGGGGTTTGTTGGACTAACATGGGCGAATGTGAGGTAGAAGGTGTAGATGTCTGTTCCTTTAGGCCAAGTTAAAAGAAAAGTCAATGCCAGAATTACAATACCATTTATCAGTTGCAGTGTTCCTGCGCCTAAGTTGAACTTTTTCAGATACCCAAGAGATATGGGCGATTTGGCAATTATTTCCTGTCTTTCTTTGTAATTTATAATTATTCCTCCTTTCTCCTGTTTCTCTTTCGGTGTTTTAGATTAATTAGCCTAACGGTCGCTTCTGAAGCTGAGGAAGCTTCTGGCGGAAATTTAAAATCAGCTACGTCTCTGTTTAATTCAGGTCTCTTATTTTTGTCCAAGCTAGAACGCTCAAGAAAATCAATATATTTAGATGGTTTCTAGTATGGGATTATGGTTGAGCAGGCAAAATATGAAGTTCTAAGAGAAATCAACATTGTTGAGATTAGACGTTATCCAAGTTTGGTGATCGCTAGGGTTGATGGTTACGGCGATGGTGGCTTTAACCTTCTCTTTAGTTTCATCACGGGCAATAACAGGCAAAAGTCTAAAATTGCGATGACAGCGCCTGTTGTTTCGGAGCAAATAGCCATGACGGCACCGGTTTTGTCTGAATCTGATTCAATAGGTTTTGTGATGCCTGAAGGGTTAACGCTTGAAACCACGCCTGAGCCACTTGATGAACGTGTTAAAATTGTGGAAATACCTGAAAGAGTCGTTGCTGCGCTAAAGTTTTCAGGTCGTTGGTCAAATTCAATATTCAAAAAGAAATCTAAAGAAATGCTTGAAGAGCTCACAAAAGCAGGAATTAAAACTGTTGGTCAAGTGTTTACGATGCGATACAATGGACCTTTTACCCCTTGGTTTGTGCGCAGAAACGAAGTAGCCATAGAAGTAGAACTTTAGCCTTCAAAATCAAGCGTGTCAACAAGGCATGTTTAGATGAATTCCTGCCCTTGAAGTTACTTGATTTTCTGCAATAATTCTACTGTCACGTTTAACGTTTGGCTTTGTTGAGCTTCTCTTGTTATTATCGCCTGATTGTCTCCTGATTGATCGCCATAATATCCGAATTGCGCATGGTTTCCTCCCGCTATTTCAACATAAACTGTTGTTGGGGGAAGCATCTCCAGAGAAGTCTGTATTTGGGAAGTACTGACCAATCCATCGTTACTACCGTGAACAGTAGTTACTAGCAGATCGTATTTTGATAGGTTATTTCCCGATGCAGGATATGCCGCCCAGAGTACAAGTCCTTGTACTTTCGATGGGTTCTGATAGGTATACTGTGCAGCCATGGTTCCACCTAAAGAGTGACCGCCTATGGCCCAAGAGGTAATCTCTGGGTGAGATGCGATTACGTCGTTTGCTGCATTAGCCCCAAAGACCGCTAAATTAAGAGGCATAGGCACAATAATTGTCAAGTATCCTTCATTAGCTATTGCATGAGCAAGCGGTGCATATGAACGGTAATCTACCCTTCCACCGGGATAAATAATCAAGCCTGTAGTGTAATTGGTGGTTGTGGGTTTAAAAGTCAACCATTGACCACTTATCACTGTGACGTTTGAATCGGATTGTAATGCGTTGATGGCTTGCTTCATTGGCGATGGGGGGGTTTCAGCCCACACAATGAACCCTGTGAAAATCACTAAGGCAACAAGCAGAACAATTATCAGTATTTTGTAGCGTCTACGCAATTACACCTTCTCCTATTCATTAAGCTGCTTTCTAAGGCTAAAAGGCTTCTTTTTGTGACAGACGACGCAATACCTTTGATTTAGAGTCTGTTTACTTTTTGTAGATAGGTTAGCAGTGCGAATAATCCTGCGAGTCCATTCGGAATCGCTATCCCTAAATAGAAAAAATTGCTAAATAAGAAAATGTAGGGTGTAGTGTTATGAGTTCTGAATCAAGAGGTCAAACATTCGTTAAGAAATCCATGCCAACCAAAGTTTTGGAGGAGCGCATTATTGAGTTTCTTAAGGCACAGAATATGTGTGTGCTTGCGACATGTGGCGATGGGCGTCCTAGGGCTACACCGATTGAGTATCGCTCCAAAGGAATCACTATTTACTTCGTGGGTGAACCAGGCACAAAACTGGAAAATATGAAGAAGAACCCCAACGTCAGCATCGGCATTTTCTTCCCATACAAAGGTTGGGACAGCGCCAAAGGAGCACAAATCACAGGAAAAGCAAAGATAATTTTCAGAGAGAACTCGATCGAATTTAAAGAAGGCTTGGCAGCATATCAATGGGAAAAAACTGCTAGGGAACTTGGCCTTAAGACATTCCCAGAGACAGGGGTAGAACTAGTAAGAGTTGAGCCTGAGAAGATCGAATTCATCGACATGTCCTTGAAAAAAATAGGCTACATCCCACGGCAAACACTCAACGTGAACTGATTTCTTTAAGCATATTAGTCGAGTTTAAAAATAAAGCTGCGTTTCGCCTATTTGTTTGCATCCAGCTTTCCGAACCAACGAGACCGCCAGTTTAAAACTTCCATCATTTGGCGCTCCAATTCCTCGTATCGATTCTTGTACTCTTCGTCTTTCCATTTGTGGGGTAGTTCATATTCAAACTCAATTGATGGAAAATCGTTATTTGCTTCATGCAAAACATCCCGAATATACTCAGGAGGAACAATCTTGCTGGGTAAGTAGGGATCGACAATTGTTTTCTCTAATTTCCCTTTGGTCATTTCTGTTTTCTCCATATCTACTGCTTTCAAATTAAACTAATATTTCTTATGTTTAGTCCTAACGCTCCCCTTTTCTATTCCGGAGCTAATCCGAGCATGCTCTCCGTCTTTTTCCACAAGTGTTTTTGCAGTCCTTCATCGTATGATGCAGGGCAAGTCATTACTTCCTTTTTCTTAACCAAGCATTTTCCGGTTACATCCCTTACGTCGTCTGAGGAGGCTAAGTAAACAGACGTTTCCGCTCCCTTCTTGGCACTTACCTGCATTGGACGGACCATTTTGAACATAAGAGACGAACTTAGTCTGCCACTGTTTTTCCCAAGATTTGTTGCTACAAAACCAGGCATGAGCACGTTTGCTGTTACCCCTGATCCTTTCAGCCGCCTAGCTAGTTCATAAGTGAACATCATTAGCATCAGTTTAGTGTTAGCGTAAACTGGTGCCCGCACGCGTGCATAAGCTTTCGTTCCCGCATAGTTCTTTTCACTCTGGAGATCTTCAAGATCTACCTTGCCATTTTTGGCAAGTCCAGAACTTACATTGATTATTCTGGAAGGAGCACTTGATTTCAGCAAATCCAGCAGCTCATGCGTGAGCAGGAACGGCCCTAAATAATTAACGGCAAGGGTTCGTTCAAAGCCCTCTGAAGTAACCTCTCGCTTATTGAATATCGCTCCAGCATTGTTAACTAGCACATCGAGTCTGTCGTATTTCCTTTTGAATTCCTTTGCGAAGCGCCTGATTGAATCCATAGAAGATAAGTCACAGATCATTAAATCGATTGAATTGTTTCCGGTTTGTTTGACTATTTCTCTTCGAGCTTTCTCACCTCGTTCTTGATCACGCACGACCATGACAACGGATGCACTCATCTCTGCCAAACTTATTGCAGTTTCTTTCCCTATTCCAGAATTACTCCCAGTTATAATGCATATTTTCCCTTTCATTTCGTTCATGGTCATAGCTCCTGCAAGAACATTCATCAATAAGTCAAAACTTGATTCTCAAATACTTTTGCGCTCTTTTGAAATATGATAATGCACAAATTTTAGTTTGCGAGCTCTGGCTTACAATAGTTTTAGTGGTAAGCTAAGGTGACTTGAGCCCTATCTTTTCAGTCACTTCATCAAGCTTTATTATCAAAATCGGTTTGTCTACAGTAAAATCGCTCCAATCGGAACCCATGGAAAAGCCATGAGCCAACAGAAAGTTTTTTGAAATTTTCTGTTTGCCCACTTCAGCCATCTTTTCAATAGCCAGTTTCCTTTCTTCTCGATTCTCCACCAATCTTAGTTTTCCAGTAAGCACCACGAACCCATATTCGCTAAGATTTGGAGTATATCGTTCAATTTCCACGCAAACTGGAGTTTCTTGCTTGAAAAAACTCATCTTCTTCCCATAATCAGTGAAATGAAAGTAAAGAATACCATTAACATAAGCGTATTGAAAAGGAGCGATGTAAGGCTGCAAGTCACCTTTGAAAGCTATTCGACAAAGGAATTGTTCTCTAATTAGTTCTTCGATCTCGTTTTCTTTCATTTTCGGCATCTCTACCTTCGTCATTTCTAACACCAGCAATTACTAAATTATCCCTTCTCCTTTTTTAGAGTACTCATCATCCAGGCAAGATTATTCTGCGTTGACTACGAAAATGGAGAGCTTTAAGACAGATGATCAATTAAGTTTAAGGAAGAAGGATGAGTAATGAGAATAGGTTATCCTTGTATCAATAGAACTATTGACTGCACCGCAAACAGCACTTTTCGGCTAAAATCTTACTCTGAAACCCGACTTAAGCAGACAGTGAAAAATAACCTAGACTGCTTGAGAAGAATCTTGCAGTTCAATCTTGAGCATAGGCTATTCTTTTTTAGAATTTCCTCAGACTTAGTCCCTTTTGCGTCTCATCCAATAAATAAGTTCAACTGGCAAGAGCATTTCCAAGAAGAGTTTGAAGAAATCGGCGAGTTCATTACCAAAAATAGAATGCGAATCTCAATGCATCCAGACCAGTTCACCCTAATTAACTCAATTAAAGAGGATATTTTCGAAAGAAGCAAAAATGAACTCAAATATCACGCCCAAATACTTGACTTGATGAAACTAGATACATCGGCAAAGATTCAAATCCACGTCGGCGGAGCTTACGGAGACAAAGAGAAAAGCATGGAGAGATTTGTAACAAGATTCGGTGTGCTTGATGATTCAATAATTCGCCGCTTAGTAATCGAGAACGACGATAAACTTGTACGATTTGAACGACTGCCTAAAAATAAATGCACAAATCCAAATTCCAATTCTTTTTGATGTCTTTCATCACAAACTCAACAATTCAGGGAACCAGACAACTGAGGAATCTTTCAAGCTTACTACAAAGACATGGAATGAAAAAAGAGATGGAATTCCAATGGTTGACTACAGCTCTCAAGAACCTAATGGATTGCCAAGACAACATTCCGAGACAATTGATATAGAAGATTTTGACCTGTTATTGAAAGAAACTGAACCCTTCGACTTCGATATAATGTTGGAGATCAAAGATAAAGAAAAAAGCGCCATCAAAGCAATTAACTTGGCAATAAAAGACGAGCGAGTGCACAATTTTTTGAAAAATAACTTTGATTAAGTTGCCTATTCATTCATGTTTTCTATTTCCAATAGTTCTTTCCATCAACCTCTGAGAAAACAGTTTCCAGTTCTGCAAGCTGTTCAGGATAAGGTTCAAGCACAGTCTGACTCGATAAGTATTCTTGTTTGAACCTAACTATCCAAGCCTTCAAAACGTTCAAGCATGCACTCAAGGGCAACCTTCCTGCCCTGTAATTATCGACAGAATTAAGGAAGAAGGATTTCTCATCCTTTGAAAGTTGATGTGAGAAATAACCCATTATCTTTAACATGACATTTATGTTCGCGCCAGCACTGGGAGTACGCGCCAAAGCAGAATACAAGTGAGTCTCATAACTCATCATTGTTTCATCAAAAGCTTTGTGTTCCTGGTTTGCCACCAACTTTCCCAAGATTCTTAGCTCTGTTTGATTGTAAGCCGTAAACAAGTATTTGTTATCGGATTGAAATTTGACCAGATCTCTGATTTTCCCAGATTTTTTTACTTCTCTAAAACTAGCTAAAGTGAAAAGTTTCGTAAGAAAATGTTCTCTTATCCTTGGATTAAGCAGGCGGCGCTCATCTTCAATTGCCAAATTTGGAAATTTCTGAAGAACTGCTCCCCCAAAGAAGCCAGGGGCTTTCTCTATTGACGAGACTCTTTCGATGCTTGGATAAACTTTTACATTTTTAAAACCACTGCTCGGAGAGACACTCTTGAGTATGAAACCGTCAACTGCATCCAAGGAATCCAAGAAAGACTCCGAGAACTTTGTCATTTTGTCTGTGAAGTCGAAACCTGTTGCTGGTTGCAGGAGTTTTTTTTCTCCGTTTACTAATACTATTCTGACAGGGTCGCGGGGCACGCCAAGTCCTATTTCAACTTCTGGACAAACAGGGATAAAATTTACATAGGGCTTAAGTTTTTCCACGAATTCGCTAGCTATTATTTGGCCATTCCATCTAACAGGTTCAAAAGTAATACATTTTGAAACTACTACAACAGGTTTCGAGAATTCCCTCATCTAACGCCCTCGATATGCTCTCGAGTTGATGATTGAAAAAGGAGAGGTGTGCCTGTTTCTTAAGCCTTCTTATCTAGCCACGTCTTGTGTTGTTTGTTTGGTTATTTGTTTTTAAGATTGGAAAATCTAATATTTGCTTCCCCTTATCATTTTAAAAATGGAGGAGTTGTTTTGCCTCATGTTGTTTTAAATGGTGAAGCTGCAATCGAGGACATTTTCAAAGAATTAAAACCGTTGATGATGAGAAATGAAAACAGCATTCTAAAGACAACGGATGTTTATCTTGAGCGAGAAAAAAACGTGATACTTATAGATTCGTTAGCTATTGATGCTGGCAAGAAGACCGTTTTCCTTACAATGATATCTGGAAGAAACGATGGAGTTGTCGTTAGGCTTTATCCAAAGATTGAAGTTGAGAAAACAGAGGGAGTTAAAATGATAATAGCTGAATTAGCAAAACAGCTGATCGCGACATTTCCTGAGCTTACAGTAGGAGAAACAAATCTGGATATCTATCTGAAATAATTTGGTGCCCCACCTCAGCGCAGAGTATAATCGTAAGGCTTTTAACCGTTCAAATTAAAGAGATAGCATCGCAGTTTTCAACTCCCTTGTACCTGCCACCAGGGCAATTAACTTCAGGAAGCTAAGTTTTTTCGTAAACCATTATTTCACGTGTTAAAGACCGATGAATATACACCATGTGTGACTCAATCGTCTTATATCCTAAACCCTTAACAAACTCTGCCACGTCTTCAGACATGCGGTTTACTTTTGCTATTCCGTTCACCGTTATGGGAAGTGCTGTACAAATCTCTTGCCTTTCCTTTAGAAAAAGTAAAAAATAGGCTGCGTTTCATTTTTTGAGCTTTTTCTTTAGTATTACTGCAAATACTGCGGCAGCTGCAATTATAATCACGGGGATGAGCTAGAAGTTGGTATTCTGGAATTGATCCTTGTTGTGAGCTCGCATCTGGTGAAGTTGCTGATGTTTCACCTGGAGAGGTCGTCACTGGAGTCGTCGACAATGATGGCATCGTTGATGTTGTGGGTTGAGTTGTTGGTTGAGTAGAAATGGATCTCCCAGTTATTTGAATGGGGTTGGAATCACGTGCATGAGTGAAGTAGAGTTGGTAGTAGGTTGAGTTTTCAGTTAAAGTTGCTGTTATTGTGTGGGAACCTGAGGTTACTGTGAATGGTGTTTGCATGAGTGTTTTTGGAAGCACTAGCGTAGCAGTATCCTGTGGTGAAGTTGATTCCTTGAGCTTTAAACCGAATGCTATTTGAAGCGGAATTGAATTCGTAGTTCGAGATAGCTGAGTCACTTACAACTACAATGTTTTGTGAGGTGCCGTTCGTGATAGCGGTGAAACTGTTGCTTTGCGATTTGTCTTCAACAGGTAATGTAGCCCCTGAGTTTCTGTCTAAGGAGTCAAAAAATACTGTCGCAGTGAACCCTTGAACCGTTGCGCCTAAGCCAACGGCAAAACCTATCGAGTGATCCTTCTTAAAAATATAATCAACATTAGTATTTAGGCTGTACTCCGCAGGTGAGGCAGTAAAGGGGTTACTACCGATTGATATTGGACCTTGCGTTATGAATTGTTTGATTTCATTGTTGTTCTCGTCAATATCAACCAACCCCATTCCGTATCCTCCGCCGCTGAATAATCCGCTTAGTTGAAAGGTGCTACTAATGTAAGCTTTGACGTTAACAGTACCTACAACATGTAAATCGCTTTGCAGCTTAATTGTCCAGAGGATACTGGCAGACCAGTAACTGAAACCAGACTGTTGACCCGAAATTTGTGCCACTAAATTTGTTTGTGTCGGAGTCGCCGAGGTAGGTGCGGCACCATCAGCTCCATCGTAAACACAAAAGGAACCATTTGGATCTCTAAGAAGCAAAGAATGACTGTGAAAAGTCAATGGAACGTCTACAATGTTGGAGCTAGACTGAGCCTTAGTATTCGGTTGCTGTACTAAGAAAAAGCAACTTATAGAAAGAATTAACAGAAGCATTATTGGTTTCGTTTTCATTTTAACCATCTCTTCTTAGGATCATAAACCTATGTGTTTTGCAATCCGCTCTTTGTTCCCAGCAAAAGTCGAAATGTAAGCGCCTAAATGATGGAGTAATACTGGTGCAATAATGTTCCCTGATAACAGAAAACTAATTGAGGCCACAGTATCCTCATAGGCAAGACCTTTAGCGATAAAGTTCATGCCACCAAACATTCGCTCACCAGACTTTTCCTTTGGAAAAGCCATATGCGCCCCTACATGAATCCCCCACCTAGTAAAAATAGCTGGAATCGCATTAAACGGAAAAGGGATACCTATAACTGAGAAACCCACCATTAAAAGCGGCAATACTGCACCGCTCCAATGTGTTTCAGCTATTACACCATCGTCACATCCTCTAAGAGAAGTACTCCAGAATTTTTCAAAATCCTCTTTTGTTTTAATGTACCTTAGACCTTTAGTGTATAAACCGTAAGCCAAACTTGTTCGAGCAAGCAATGTTGTTAAAGCTAACACTACAGCGGCAACCAGAAGCCCAAGCCACACTGTATCAAGAGTAAAACCCATCTGTTTTGCTGACAAAATCCCAAAACCAAGAGGGGAAACGGCTATAGAAAAAACCACTTGCCAAGACAAGTAGATTATGGCAGCGGTTATCCATTTGCCTCTTGGAAACCTCATTTGACACACCTATCCAACTGGTACATCCTTCGTGACTGGGGTAATAGCCTCTTCAGTATCATCAACTAAACCTACCACTGATAACGCTCCAATTAAACCCCGCTCACCAGTTATTGGTATGGCTCTAACACCAGCTTGCTCTGCTGCTTTGAACGCTTCAGAAACACTAACTTGCTCTCTCTTAACCTTCCTCGAATAATTCTTAAGAACCTCAGGTGCACGAACATTTTTATTAACAACCATTCCAGTTTCCTTGGAAATCGAATGTTTTCTAATTAACCCTTCAAAATCTCGAATTAACTCCTCTTCTTTTCCTGGAGTAACAGCAAAAACCAACCCTGAAGAGGCATTATTGGTAGTCTTTACAGGATTAGCAGGCCAATTAAATGACAACGTTAACCTCAGAAAATGATAATCACTAGATGCCCTATCTAGAATCGAAGCCAATTGCACTGCTGTGTTAAAAGTTGCACCCTTAGCCGCTGAATCGGTATCATCTACACCAATAACAACCTTCCTGTAAAGTCTATATTCAGTATCAAACGCTCTGCCATTTGGATTTGAAGGTCGTTCAGTACAACTTAAAGCGCCACTTGACATTAATTTAATCAAATCAGGTCCTCCACCTATTCCCTTGTAGGACACCACGACACTCTTTTCGAGAGGTTTTACCTCTGTAACCGCAAGGGGCACAAAACTAGGCACCAATGTCGCATCGACCTTGCCAATTTTAAATTGGCTAACAAATAAATCACCAAATAGTGGATTCGCCATAGGATAAGCTAAATCAACCAATCCAGCAACACCTTGACCTCTAAGAAAATAAGTTGTTGCTCCCGAAATAAGAGAAGAAAACCACGTGGGACATCGAGTTACAGTTTCAATAGCATCGCCATCCTCCCCGATGAGAGCCATTGAAGTCCACTGTTTCTTCAATTGTCTGTTTTTGAAGTATTCACGTTTTCCAAGAAAATCATACGTTCCGATTTTAAGGTTCGTAAACATCTTCTACAAACTACCCCTTTCAAAGCCAAAGCATCACTAAGGAAGCAATTAGCTTCCTCGCTCCCCAAATTTACTATATAAATCTTAGTATTTAACTCTTAAATATAACAAAATACCACTTTCAATAACTGAAAACTGATCCACATTATAACAGGGAAAGGAGGAAACCCCTTTGTCCTTTACTACAATAGCTTTAAGGAACATTCCCAAGCGTAAACTCCGTAACTCCTTAACAATTATTGCCGTAATCCTGGGTGTTACGTTAATAGTAGGCGTCAACATAGCTTTTGACAGCGTCTATGACCAATTCGGCTCCACCGTCAATCAAGCCATAGGAAACGTTGACATAAGCGTCAGATCAGGCTTAAATTTGCCCTTCAACCAAACAATTTTAACCACAATAAACCAAACAGCAGGTATTGGAGATTACTATGGAAGACTAAATGGCCGAGCCAACGCTTCTGAACCTCAAGATTGGGTTAGCACTACGCTAATAGGGGTTAACACCACCTCTGACTTTGACTATTCTGATTCTTTAGCAACAAACATCACTGGTCAATTGCATCTGCCAATCAACAGTTCAGAGGCAGTAGTTGATGACAGACTAAACTACACTATGGGGCAAGAATTTGAAATTACTGTTGAAACCGGCTCTTTCCCAACATTTCAATCAGAAAACTACACTCTTAAAGTCGTAGGCCTATACCATTCCAGTCAATTTGAAAATCAATACGGAGGAGTATTTGGTCAAGGGTATACTGGATACCGAGTTTATGTTGACTTAACAAAAGCTCAGACGATGCTAAACGCTACAGAGAAAATCAACTCTGTTAGCATTAAACTTCTGAATTCAAAACAAACAACCAATATCGTTAATGACCTCAACAACAAATTAGGCAGCGACTATATAGTTAACCCAGTAAAAGAAAGCGTTCTGGCGATCGTAAGCAGAGCAACTGTGGGTTTACAAAGTGGCCTACAAATAATGTCAGTAATGGCGCTTTGTGTCGCCATAGTCATCGTTCTAAACACTATGTACATGAACATTGGTGAGCGCACCCACGAAATCGGCATATTACGTTCGCAAGGCGCCTCAACAAGACAGATTTTCTGGATATTCTTCTCAGAAAGCCTCATCTTAGGACTAATTGGCGTAGCCATAGGGCTTGTTCTAGGATTATTTGTAACAGACATTTTCCGCTATTTAACCTCCAAAATCTTCCAACCCTTCTCACCAGGAATCGAATTCAAATTTGTTTTGCCGTCAACAACTGGACAGCATCTTATCCTAGGCGCTGCAGCAGGTTTACTGACAGTAATGATAGGCGGACTTTTTCCATCATTATCAGCATGTAGAACAGATATAATCAATGCTCTACGTCCATCGATGAGAAAACCAGGTAAACAAAGAACAGCAATAAAACTTGTTCTAATTGGATTACCTCTCACAATTTTTGGCGCATTCATCTTTGTATGGTTTGACATATTCTCCCAATACGGTATTGGTCTATACGTGGTATCAGCACTTGCTCCAATAGCCATGCTTGGAGTAACCCTGCTTGTAGCTGGCTTACTGAGGAGCGGCGGTCCAGTAATAGAACGCAGCCTATTCGGATTCGGCAAAACTAGAAAAATTATTTCGCGAAACGTAGAACGTAACCTCCTTAGAAGCACCATTTGTTTCGCACTCATCGGTATGTCATTGAGCTTAGTTGTAGTCATGAGCGGAGCACAAGTCGGCACAGTAGCCGGCGTTGAAAATGTAATTCGTTCTTTTTCAAGCTCAGATTTGACGGTTATCTCCGATGGCAGGATACCAAAAATCTTTTGCCGATAATATCACAAATCTCTCAACAGTAAACGCCACTACGCCGCTTCTTGTAGTTCCTGACCAAACCATAATACAAAATAACGCATCTTCTACACCAATAAATTCTTCCTCAACTGTACTTGCGATTGACACGTATTCTTATCCCAAAGTTATGTTAATGACTTTTAGCGATGACACACCATCAAATGTTTTCGATAAACTAAACGACCCTAACACAATAATTTTGACTTCCCCGCTAGCTAATTCACTCAACGCCTCAGTCGGCAATGAAGTGAAAATCCGATACCTAGATTACGAAAACCGCGTAGCAGACCAAGTTGTAGAAATCTCCACCCCCTATGGGCCTCAACAAGTTGTGGTACATTACAATTACACTGTGCCAGTTCTTGCTTGGAAAAATTTCACTGTTGTTGGCATTGCACAGGGAGCTTGGCTGGACATAATGTCCTTCGGGAACTTTATGCTTTCAGAAGCATCCTATATTTCTTATAGTAATCTTAACGAAACGTTTCCCACTTCTTTTACTGATTACAACGACACAGCAAATATCTTCTTCGTAAAAATTGACCAGAACGCAAACATCGAACAAACCAAAAATAACATACAAGACTCCTATGGAAAAGAATACAAGCTAAGCATAACCACATACAATGATGCGGTTCAACGCGTAAAGAGTTCTATTGACCAAATATTTTACATACTTTACGCCGTTGTTGCCTTTGCTGTTTTAAATGCAGGGATAGGTGTAGCCGCAATAATGATAATGAATGTAGCAGAGCGCCGCCGAGAAATCGGAATATTCAGATCCCAAGGTATGAGCAAAGCCCAAGTGATAACCTCAATAATCGGTGAAGCAACATTCCTCGGCGTGGTAGGTTTCGCGATGGGAATTACTGTGGGGTTAATGTTCCACAGAGTTACAGTTAGCTACATGCGAGTCGCTGGTTTCCCAATGGCCTTCATAATACCCGTTGACGCCATCACAATTACACTGTTCCTTGCCCTCTTAACTGCAGTGATTGGCGCAGTTTATCCTGCGAACAAAGCTTCAAAGCAAAACATTGTTGAATCAATTAGGCAATAGCATGGGAATTGAGCGAACCCGACGGTAATAATCATATGTAGCCACAACCGCAAATGCATCAACTGGAATGCCGATAGCCAAAATTATATTGTTTGGAACAATAATTACCGATTCAACAATACCTAAAAAATACAACAAGTGAAAAAAAATTCCTCCGCTGTATAGGAATGCAAGTAGTACTGCAAAATAACGGTTATGTGTTACATAAAAAATGATACTTACGATTGCTAAAGTAAAGCATCCAGGAAACACAAAGTCCGAAATATTCAACGTTACAAACAAATTAATTTTTGCATTGGGATTTGGGGTCAAAATAAACGGCAAGGCAAAATGGAAAATTCCAAAAATAAAAATAAACAATAATTCAACAGTTCCAGCTTTCGACGCCTTCACTTTTTCTGTTCCCCTATAACCTTCTATAATCAAAACAGCCTTATGATTACTCGTTGACCAATACATATTTAACAGTTTTGAGGACAAAAAAATGTCTGTCAAAGTCGTTGAAGTCCAAAAAACATACAAACTTCGACAAACCAATTGTATTTAGTGACTTGACCCGCAATTCCTCGTTTCTTATTCTCCTTGTCGATTTATGATTTGGCATAAACCTTAAAACATAAGTATAGTCGGAATCTAGAATGCGATAACAATTGTCAAATTTAACTTTATATAAGAATGACGCCAATAGTAAATTGACTTAAGTTTCAGAGAAGTGAAAAACACGTCTTCCACTTTCTGGACAGGTGAAAAACTTCTTGCTTTGTTACTCATTATCTTGATTGCATCTCTGTCTTTTGTCTATGTGAAACCAGTATATTCACAGGGTACTTACCAATCATTCAACTTTACTTATCTTACAGGACACGCAACTGTCTATTACAAATCAAGTATGGTTAAAGCTCCAGTTATCCTGTTTCTTCACGGTTTTGCTTCATCAAACACGTGGTATAGTTGGACGTATCGGCCCTTCACTGATGCAGGTTACATTCTTGTTATGCTTGAAATTCCAGACGGAATGTTTGCAGACTTAATAGGTAACATTTCACAGCGAGTTTCTGTTTACATTGCCGCTTTCAATTGCATCAGTGCACTGGAAATGCAATCGCAACTTGCTGGAAAAGCAGACTTCGACAAAATAATAGCTATGGGACATAGTTTGGGTGCCTTATCAGCTTTAGTAACGGCGACCGCAGACAACAGAATTAGAGCGGTTTCAGCATGGTCTCCACCATTTGACCTTTCAGGGTATCCGCTTCCAAAACCAACCACATTTTCTGTTCCAATACAAATAATTTTAGGAAGCGAAGAAAAAACGATGTACAGTTCAGCAATCCAATACTACAATACTGAACTTCAAGCTCCAAACAAGAATTTGACGATTCTTCAAGGCGGAAACCATATTCAATATTTAGACCAAAACATGGTTAATGTTGAAGGAATAGTCGATCCTCTTATCCCAATAGTAGGCAGCGAAACAGCGAATATAACTGTTGACCAGCAACATCAAGAAACATTATCTGCGGTCCTATCTTTTCTGTCCTCGTTTTTCCAATCGCCTTCACCAACTCCATTTCCTACCCCGACTCAGACGTCTACGCAACCACCTACACCTACGCCTACCCCAACTCAAGCCCCAACACCCACTCCAACACCAACTCCGACAGCAGTACCTACTCCAATTGCTGAACCAACACCGCTTCCCACCCCAACAAAAACTCCAACGTCCCCACTAACTTTGACCCCGACCCCGAAACTTGCACCTACGTCAACTCCAATGACGAAGCCTGAAACTACAAACGCAACAACAAACATTACACCTCCAGAAACAATCTACGCCATAGCAGCCATAGTAGCAGTAGCGACCATTACAAGCACCGTGGTATTAGTCATCAAAAAACAAAGGAAATGAACCACAAACAATGGTAACTTAACTAAGCAACAAAGCCCTTAGGACTTGCGGTCTCATTTACATAGTCGGAAATTCCAGAACATGAAATACAGAAGTAATAAGTCGTTATTATACTGTTTTTACAGTTACTTTAGTAGTACAATCAATTTTGCTTTTTGATAGATTGTTCTATGCAATTATTATTAATAGCCTCGATACAAACAAAGTCTCTCATGTCTGATTTATGAACATGAGCATGGTTTAGTGACAGCATTGTTCTCATTGCAAGAATGGCTTCAACGTAATCAATTTCCTGATTTGTCTTTTTCATCTACTCACCTATTCTTTGCCAGCACTAGTTTCCATGGTAGTTTTCTAATATATTTTATGAATTACTACTCCACAAAAATTCGTTTTCGAACATAAGGACTTTTCTGCCTTCAATTTTTCGGTTCCCCTAACCTTTTTTAATCAAAACAACCTTACGATTACTCGTTGACCAATACATATTTAACAGTTTTGAGGACAAAAAAATGTCTGTCAAAGTCGTTGAAGTCCAAAAAACATACAAACTTGGAGAAAACCAAGTTCAAGCTTTAAGAGGAGTCAACTTGGAGCTCCAGAAGGGCGAGTTTGTCGCTTTTACGGGTCCTTCTGGTTCAGGCAAAACAACCCTTCTCAATTTAATCGGTGTTTTGGATAAACCCACCCAAGGCAAAATCTATGTTGACGGAATAGACCTAACCCTGCTGAAAGAAAGAGACTTAACGGAGCTCCGGCGAAGAACTATCGGATTCATATTTCAATTTTATAATTTAATTCCTGTCTTATCAGCCATTGAAAACGTCGAATTACCCATGTTAATTGCGGGTGTAACATCAAAAGAACGGGAAAATAGAGCAAAAGAGTTACTGAAAATGGTTGGGTTAGCAGATCGTATTCATCATAGGCCTGATGAACTGAGCGGTGGAGAGCAACAACGTGTAGCAATTGTCAGAGCACTCGCAAACAAGCCCTCCATTGTCTTGGCAGATGAGCCTACAGGCGACTTAGATTCTAAAACAGGCAAAGAAGTTGTAAACGCACTCCGAGATCTATCCAACCATGAGGGCGCAACAGTCATTATAGTTACTCATGACCCATCAATTGCTAGTATGACTAGTAAAGTGTTTGAGATGCGAGATGGCATGATAATACGAGAGCAAATGAACAAACCGACGCCTCAACGTAAAGGGACCAAGGAAAAAGTTGTGCCTACTGGGAAAATAGCTGATCCTGAATCCAAAACTGACCTACCTGTATCTTTAAGTTCTGAACCTAATCATTCACAGCCGCCCAAAAATCAGTTCTTGGTTCAAAAAATCATGGGTTTACTTGTACCAACTGATACCGTGCGGATCGACGGTGAAGTAATAACAAGATGGAACGATCTCTATAAGGGCAAACAAATCACAAGGGTAAACATCGAAGCCTCGGATGGCAAAAAGACCATTTGCAAGTTTAGAGCAATAAACGACACAAAATCTAACGCCAAAGGAATTATCCAAATCCCCGAAAAAATTCTCCAAACACTGCAAACTGAAAAAGGCAAGCTGGTATTGGTTGAACCAGTGATCGAATAGAAATAGAGGAGAAATGGCTATTCCTTTTCGTAAACCATGATTTCCCTAGTTAAAGATCGGTGAACAAAAACCTTGTGAGATTCAATTGTGCGAAAGCCAAGATTTTCAACGAGTTCGCTTACTTCAGTAGACATTTGCAAAATTTTACCTTCTCCGTTCACCATTATAGGCAAAGCTATACAAATCCGTTGTCCCAAACCCAGAAGCTCATATGAAGTAGTTAAGACTTGTTGGACTAGCTGTTTGGTAGTGGATTTGAGTGTACTCGAGGAACGCCCATATGGTGGATCAGTTACGATGACGTCAACTTTTAATAACGGGATTTTGCGAGAATCTGCATGTACCAGACCTTCTGCGGCGATGTTGAAGAATTGTAGGTTTTTTTTGGTGCCTAAAATCATTCGTTTTTGCGCATCTATGCCGACTGCTCGGCAGCCGATGTAGGTGGCTTCGATAAGGGACGTCCCTGTGCCGCAAAAAGGGTCCAGCAGAATCGACTCAGCCTTGGCATGTGCCAAATTAACCATGCATCGTGCCATTTTAGATGGCATGGCTGAGGGGTGGAAGAAGGGTTTTTTGCGTGGACGCCGCTCCGAGAAGGTTTTGGAGGTTATATCGGTTAGTTTTAATCCTAAAACAAGTTTTTCATTAGTTATTATGCCAATAAAAGTTTTATCAGGGTTTTTCAGGTTTACTCTTGTGCCCTCTGTAGCTCTGAGGATTTGTTTGCCCAGTTCAACCTCAAGAGTCATGGTGTTTATGGCTTGGTCGGCATAGTTTTTGATTCGGTTTATGCGGACTACAAAGCTTTCGCCAGGTTTCAGTATACTTTTGAAGTCTGTCCCGGCGGCGATTTTGGCGATGTCGCTCATGTTTGCGTTGGATACGAAGAGCTCCTGTGCACAGACTCGCGTGAAAGCGGAACGGACTGGAACAACTCTAACACATTCGAGTTCGGCTTCTAACCGCAGAACCTGATCAAACTCTTCTACATTCTCGTAGGTGTAGCCTTCTGTTTCTAAAATTGCCTTAATTTCTGCGGCTGGCAGCGACTCGTTCTCGCCTGAGAGTAAAAAGAAGAGTTTAGGCACTAAACAGCGCCTTTCAAAGCTTGACTAATAAGAGGCGCAAGAGAAACTTTACTAATGTTTCCAGGGACACTATCTGTTCCAACAATCTCTTCTACACCCGCATCAAGTATCCGCTTCTCAGCGTCTCCGATGAGCAATCCGTGGACGCATCCGCAGAAGACATGTTTGGCGCCGTTTTCACGAAGGATTTTTGCTGCTCCAACAATGGTGCCGCCTGTGCTAATGATGTCGTCGAGGATTACGACGGTTTGGTCTTTGACGTTTAAGCCTTCAGCGGTTTGAACGGTTTGGCCTGTGTAGCGGTCGCGGTTTTTGCTAAGGTGCCCAGCGTCGCCGCCTAAAACGGTTTGGGCTTGCTGTGCGATGTACATGGCACCTTTGTCGGGTGATAGGGCGTATGCACCTTTGTAGCCTTTTTTAACGAAGTAGTTTGCAATAAGGGGGATGGCGCTTAGTGTCTTGGCTGGAAACGGAAACTGCCCAAGTGTTGTCTCTGAGTGGATGTTTACCGTTAGAAACTCGTCTATTCCAGCGGCTTTGAGCATGCGCCCGATGGTTTCAACGCTTATGCCCTCGCCTGATAGGAACATTTTGTCCTGCCTAGCATACGCCAAATAAGGTACGACGGCGGTGACTTTTTTTGCGCCTGCACGCTTAGCTGAGTCAGCCATGAATGCCAACTGGAAAAGCCGCCCATCCTGCGCCGGAGGACAAGTAGTCTGTATAATAGCGACCTCTTCACCCTGCACATTCCCATCTAAGCGGACATATGACTCTCCATCTGGGAAAATCTTGGCGACAACAGGAACGTTTGGGTAACCAGTTTGCGCCGAAACTGCTTCAGCGAGCTCTTTAGATGCTGGACCAGAGATAACCTTCAAAGTAATTCCTCTTTGCCATTTTAGAGATGCACGGTTAGGTTTTAAGCCTTCCCCAAACTGTAAGCTATTGGAACAGCTGTCTACCCCACTGGTTCTGACCAACGCCGATTGCCCGAGTGGTCTTGTACTGTATTTGCCTCAAGCCCAGTGCGAGTTCTGTGAATTCTTTTATTGTAGTGTAGCGAAAATCCCAAGTTGGCGCGCCATATCGCAAGCCACTGCACATGGTGTCTGCGTAAACATATAGTCGCACTCCATGGTAATCGTATGCTGCTTGGTTGGGTTCGCCGTACTTTGGTTCAGCGAGAACTTTGAAAGGCCAGATTTTACAGGCTTCCGGTTTCATGCCTTGCAACCCGCAGTAGTAGGAATTTGTTTTGTTGCAGAGAAATCCGCAGGAGCCGTCGCTTGTGCGTTTGATGTAGAAGCGGTTTAAGCCTGAAACTGTGGTTTCTGTGCCGAATGTTTTAGAGATGTTTAACCACTCAGGAAAACCCAGCACGACGCTATAGAGTTTGCAACAGTAACCGCAAGCTTTGCAACGCCAATCCGCAACGTTCTGCCATGGAACAAACTGCATCTTAAATCACCTCAAAAAAGATAAAGAGCGAATTAAATTTATTCCCACTAAAGAAACAGTTTTCGTTGATGAGGCAAAGAAAAACTTAAAAACAGTCTCAGGGGGCTGGTTTTATTAGAGCTTTTCCAGGTCAAAAACACGTTGAAGGATTAGGGTTTTCTGTAGAGGTAAATCGTGTGGGAGGGGTAGCCGAGCTGGGGGTTTTCGCAGAAGTTCTCAACTTTAGTTGGACGCCAACCAATAATCTCATAGTCATGGGAAACCACGCGTGCACCTTTCTTGAGGTCGCTTTCGAGTTTGGGTTTAACTTTCTCATTTGCACTCGTTGTCAGATACAAGTAGACCACGTCTGCTGCGGACAGGTTTACGTTGAACATGTCATCGTTCATGATTGTTATGCGGTCATCGAGATGTTGCTCATGAATTGAACACATTGCTTTTTTGGCTAAATCTTCACGCATCTCGATGCCTACGCCTCGAGCGCCAAAAGTCTTTGCAGCCATAATCACGGTTCTGCCGTCGCCTGAACCCATGTCAAAGAGGACTTCGCCTGCTTTTAGATCTGCCAGTTTAAGCATGTATTCTACGACAGGTGTTGGGCTTGGAACAAAAGGAGCGATAAACATCTTTATTTCTCTAAAAGATAGACGTACATGTTGCTATGCCACGTAAGCGTCTTTTTTGGGGTGCGGTCGTTTTGCTTCGCCACATTTAGCGCAACTCTGCGAACACAACTCTAGGTATTTCTCTTCTTCCGCTTTGCTGAGAGCGTGAGCGGCTTTTGTGCATAGTTCGCTAGGTTCACTGCATCCTTCTTCTTTGCATAGACCTGAGATATGCTGGCAGATTTCTTGAACGTCTTTTGGTTCTAAAACTGCTCTGTTTGTGCGGACCAGCAAACAAAGTTCTCGTGCCATCACACATGTTTTGACGTATTTGACGCGTTCCAAAACTTCGTTGCGCAGGTTTTTTCGGCTTATTTCCACTTTTTGTTCTCCTATAAGTATAACAAGCAGATAGCAAAAATAAGCGGCTTTAAACTTAAAAAGTTGCTGTTAAATCCAAGAATTTGCTCGAGTTCACCTATTCAACCTCTTTTTGGTCACGCAGTAGAAATGTTCAAAATAGTTACAACAAAAAACAGCTGTAAAAATTTTGCCTGAATTGCCATTTAAGCGTTATTGACCCAAATGGGCTAATAAGCTATATCAGTTTTCTACCCCACTCAGCCATTGATTTTCATGCCAACGAATGAAACGTATAACCAAGATGGTGCAAAAACTAAATTCAAAAGCTACAAGCGTGCATTAGAGCGTCTTTCGATTGTTTTGCCCTATAGTATTCTTAAGATGATATCTGATAATCCTTCAAAGATTCGAAGAGTACCCATGACTATTTTATTGCATATGTGGAATGCCGAGATTTTCGCTTCAATTACTAGACTGAGCGGAGGGTCGTTGGGTTGTTTGTGGGGCAAAAAACATGACTAAAGGCAAACCATGGGACATTGAAGATGAAAAGAAGCTTAAGGATTGGGTAGAGATGGGCGTTAGTCTCGACTCTCTAGTTTTCAGTTTTGAGGGTAAGTATTCTAAGAATGCTATTTACCAGAAGATGCTTGATTTAGGTTTAAAAGAAGAAGAAGGTCGCGTGCAGGGTGCTTCTTCTTCTTTTAACTTAAAGCTGTCCTTACCTGCAGAGCTTCCAAGCGTAGAAACAGCTTTAAAGACGTTAAGTGCGGCTTTAACTGCATTAGAGACTCCTGGTTTAGAGCAAAACGAAGTTTTACGGTTAAGAAGTATCATTTCTGGCGTTAAAATCTACAAGGAGCTTTTCTCAGACTACGTTGATTATCGCGGTTTAGAAGCTCAACTTTTGGAGTCGAACAGAAAATATGCTGAAGTCATCAAAAAATCGCAGAACCCTAAGTCCTAATAGGCTCTTTTCCGAGCGGGCACGGCTCTTCGAGAATGAATGCGCAATTGAAATAGAAAAGGGCGCTGAAGCTTACGCCCTAAGGGGAGATGCTAAACGGTTCTTTGAAGAGATTTTCGGTTTTACTCCCTTTAAGTATCAACTCGAATTGGCAGATTTATTTGATAAGAATCAGTTTACTGCAGTCCGCTGGTCTCGTCAAACGGGCAAGAGTTTTTGTGTTTCAGCTTTGCTTCTGAAATATGCGTGGGATCATTCTGACAGCTATATTGCGATTGTTGGACCCAGTTTTCGCCAAACAAAACTAAACATCAGGCGAATGGGAGGTTTCGCTAGAAAGCTTCCTCAGCAACCAGGATTGCAAATACAAAAAACCAGGATAACTCTACCCAATGGTAGCGTGATTGAGGCTTTTCCAAACAACCCCGATACAATAAGGGGACCAACCTTCAAAGTAATCTGGATCGAAGAAGCAAATTTTATTCCAAATGACGAGGATTTGTATGATTCGGTTCTATTTACGCTTGGAACGACCAACGGCAAACTGATTGCTACTTCCACGCCTTTTAATACCGATAGTTTGTTTTGGAGAATGTTTAACCATAAAGATTTTGATGATTTTGCGCGGTCTCATGTGCGATGGAGCGATGCCATGGCACCTGATGGTCCTTTGAATCCTGCGATGGTTGAGAAGATTAAGCGTCAGTTCGGGAATGATCCACAACGTTGGTGTCGGGAGATGGAGGCTGAGTGGGCTGAGGATG
Organism: Candidatus Bathyarchaeota archaeon; assembly: GCA_963777155.1. Taxonomy (GTDB): domain Archaea; phylum Thermoproteota; class Bathyarchaeia; order Bathyarchaeales; family Bathycorpusculaceae; genus Bathycorpusculum. The sequence goes on along the minus strand of CAVZPM010000011.1, from coordinate 29,820 downwards.
AAGACGTTTGGCTATCTCAAAGCCTAATTGTTAGCTGTATTGGCACCAAGAAGAATTGCGGCGTCGACCTTCAAGAGTACAATCCTGAAGACACCTATGAAGGCGATTTCTTTGCGGGATTAGACCTGGCTCAAACAAGGGATTACTGCGTGCTTTCAGTTATTGAGCGGCTGAACGACAGCCTTTTTTTGAGGCACATCGAGATTTTCAAGCAGCCAACGATGTACGCTCAAGTCCTTGGTTATCTCAAGGCGCTTCAAGATCGTTGGGGCGGATTCCAAAAAATTCGTGTAGATTTCACTCGTGAAGGACCAAGCATAATTGCCGACATGACAACCGCTGGAATCGACAACGCTGAAGGCGTAAACTTTAGCGTGCCACGAAAAAGCGAGATGGCAAGCCTACTAAAGCAGCGCATGACCAACGGCAAATTCTACTATCCACTGCTAAACTGGGAACGACCCTACCGAGGCGACATCTGTACAGAGCTAAACGTCGAACGCTATGACCTGCGGAAGGATGGCGCCATAGGCTACTCACATCCAAACGGAACACATGACGACGTCTTCTGGAGCATAGCCCTAGCAGTGTACGCAACCGTAGAAATGAGCCCCGAACCATTTCTAGCAGTTATCCCAAGGTGATGGGATGAGAAGACGAAATGATTTTGGATGCTCAACACTTCCAAAATTATAAGGAAATATCTTATTATTGAGTTCACGAAAAGCTAATAACTTGTTACAATACTTTTGGTAAAATAATGAAATCTCTTCCACCCAAATGTTGGGTAAAACGGAAATTGCAGTCGAAAACCAACAAGTTAATCCTCATTTCAGTCATAACCATAGCATTGGCGCTAAACGCTTACACTTTTAGTCTTGCCTATCCAGAAACATTTAAGCCGATGTCATCAATTTATGCACGAGATTTTTCTGCTTACTACATCGGAGAGTGGAGATTATTCAACAATCCGACCACAATCTACATAGGCGGCAATCAACCAGGCGATTACTACATTCCCCCAAACGTCCAAACCTTCAAGTACACGCCTTCCTTCCTGGTTTTTTTTGCACCTTTTTTGAGTTTAAGTTACCAAAATGCGCTTAACGTTTTTGACATACTACAATTTATTTCTATCTTTGCCCTAGCATTTTTTGTCTACAAAATTGTTAAAGACAAAAAGCTTGTAGGAGCCGCTGTAGTAGCCTTCGTCATCTTAGTTGCTTTCCAACCAGGTTACTATTGGGGCTATGCTCAAGCAAACGCCCATATAATTCAGACTTCTCTTATCGTAGGCGCTTTGTATTTTGGGTTCTCTAAAAAACCATGGCTTTCCGCGTTGCTATTTGCAATAGGCGCATTTGATCCACGTGTTGCTCTTCTTGCGCTTCCTCTGCTTCTATGGTACAACAGGCAAAAACTGCTAAAGTTCGGTGTGGGTATAGTTGCATTTCTTGCGGCGTTAAACTTGCCCTTTTTCTTTTACTACAACATAGGACTAGACTTTTTGCGAATCGAAGTTAATAGCGACATCGTCTCACAGATATATTCATACGATTTAGTTCCTATAATCGCCGTCGCAGCACTATCCGTACTTGAGGTAGCTACGATATTTGAAAAGAGACTGAAGGTACGTTTTTTAAGTGAAACAAAATCTCAAAGGCAAATACAAGCTAATATGAACTCATAACTAGAAAACTCAATTTGCCAAAAATTGAGTGTAATAAAAAAGTAATAGTGTTCTCAGAACCGCTTGTTCAGTACCTTTCTTTCAGCTTCCAAAACTAATTCGTAGAGCTTGTCTGAAAGCTTAGGCTCCTTCTCCAAGACAGCTCTAACATCTGCCGCGGAAACTCTTCGTCCACTCAACGCGACTGCAGCTGCTTTGCCATATTTTTCAATCAACTCAGCCGATTGCCGAGCGTGCATCTGCATCTTCTCCTCATTCTTCGCCAACTTTACACCACGTTTTTCAATCAGCGGTAAAGCCTTCTCCTCTTCAATCTTCAGCATTCCAATCGCAAAAGATCCACATCTTGGGCACTTGGGTTTGTCGGGAAGGTCTTTGATACGTATTGACTCCATGTAATCCCAGCAAGCGGTACAGACAAAGTTGCCTGTCTCGTTTAGCAGCCGTGCCTTAGCTGATTCAACCAGCACAGCGCGCATCTGTTCGGGTGGAATAAGATCAGTCTTCATGCTGACTCGTTCAATGCCTACCCGAGCAACAGGAGTCGCGTTACCGCCTGTCTCGACCACCTGCAACCGCACCAAACTATCGCGTAGTCGTCCAAGCACCATTACTAATCCATCTCCGTCGAGGTCTTTGGAGAAAACTTCTTTGAGCCCTTCCTCATAAATTGGGGTTCCTTCAAAACTCGTTATCAGCTTTTGGATGCTTACGCTACCAAAATCAGCCCACTTCTTTAATGCACCAAAACGTCTTGCAACCTGAATGACGCGGCGCTTAAACAATCCAGTTTTTACGGTTGACAACGTTAGCGTGTTCTTGATTGCTTGTTCATTCATACCCTGTATTTCTTTTAGTACTTCGACGAGTCGCTCTGCTGTCATGGCTCCCATGGTTTGTACAAAGATACGGTAGGGGTCATGCTGAACCACTATGCCGCGTCCAAGTTTGTCGGATAATATTTGCCCCAAAAACTGGGCGAACGCTCGATTTATGAGGGAACCAAAATTCGAGTGGACAATGACGAATTCAGTCCAATCCTCAACGACAATGCGCTTGGGAGTGGGAACAGGATATCCGCTATGCACTTGCTCCAAGGTTTCTTCAAGAGCATGCAGAATCGTCTCTTTGTCGGCGGGGTAACGTTCAGCAAGCATTGCGCTGATTTGTTCGCCTGAAGCACCGCTTTGGGTCTTCTCCTCCACGAAACCTCTTATTTCGGCCAGTTCCTGCGCTATCTCGTATGGAACAGGAATTTCCTCGCCAATCCAGCTGGGAATTGAGCCTGTAGGATCATCGACAGGTCGAACGTAGACTTTTTCTTCGGTTACATGGATGATTTGCCATGGGCTGCCTCGGATAATGAATTTGGTCCCAGGTTTACCATACTCTGCCATGAAGGCTTCATCTAAAACTCCGATAGACGTATCCGTTGATTCATCTATAACTAGAAACTGCTTTTCCTCTGGAATCATAGAGAGGTTATCAAAGTAGTATTCAAACAACGCTTTGGTCCGTTGCGGACGCAAAACAACTTGGTCTTCAAAAGATGCCCAGGCTAAACGGGGGAAACGATTGTGCATATATTTGAGAATTTTTTCCACGTCAGCTATCGTTAGGTTTTCGAATGGCGCTGCGTTTTTGGCGATCTGCAAAATCTCGTTGAAGGCAAAGCGGCGATTTTTAAGTAGTAGCCCAGCGATTTGATGCGCCAAGACATCGTAGGGCTTGTCGGGAATAGAAAGAGGTTCTAGCTCTTCGCCCAAAGCCCGTCGCGCAATAACCAACGCTTCAAGAGTGTCATCGGAATCCATACCGATAATTACGCCTTCAGACAGCTTCCCGTAGGTGTGCCCTGCCCTGCCAACCCGCTGAATCAACCGTGAAACCTGTCTTGGACTCATATACTGAATTACTAAGTCTATGTGTCCAACATCGATGCCGAGTTCAAGGCTACTGGTGGCGATTAGCCCTTTGAGTGCTCCTTTTTTGAGACCAGTTTCAGCAGCTATGCGTGAAGGTTTAGCAAGAGAACCATGATGAATTGAAATTGGGAAATCTACATCCCAAACTTTGAAGCGGGAAGCCAAAACCTCCGAAACCGACCGAGTGTTTGTAAAAAGAAGCACCGATTTGTGTTTGGTCATGTAGTCGCGGATTATGCGCAGTCTAGCACCCACTTCAGGGTGGGTATAGATTTTGGAGGCAAAATGGGCATCTTCTTCGGTTGGCTTAGGGTAGATTACCTGAAGCTTCACCAGCTTGGCAACTGGGGTTCTGATAATTTCAACGGGTCTTTTGTCGCCGACCAGGAACTGGGCAACTTTATCTGGGCTACCTACGGTTGCTGACAACCCAACCATCTGAAAGTCCTTACCGATTAAATCTCTAATGCGTTCCAACGCAAGGGAGAGTTGGCTTCCGCGTTTACTGTCCGCAAGCTCATGCACTTCGTCGATGACTATCCAGCGAAGACTTTGCAAGCTCTGACGCAACAACCACCCGGTAAGTATGGCTTGGAGGGTTTCGGGGGTAGTTATGAGGATATCTGGGGGGCATCGAGATTGGCGAGTACGCTCTTTGGTCTCGGTATCGCCGTGCCGCACAGCCAACTTGATATCTAGGTTGTTACACCACCATTGGAGCCGTTCAAGCAAGTCACGGTTGAGCGCCCGAAGAGGTGTTATATAAAGCACTTTTATGCCAGGGGTTTTTGGCAACTGCAGAAGCATGCTTAGGATGGGAAGGAATGCAGCTTCTGTCTTGCCTGTGGCGGTTGGTGATAGTAAAAGGACATTTTTGCCTTCAAGGATTAGAGGTATTGTTTTCTGTTGAGGTTCAGTTGGCCTTTGGAATCCCTTCTGCTCAACGAGCCTTCGCACTGGCTTCACGAGCATTTCAAAGGCATTTTCAGAAGTGGATTGCAAAATTGAACCTCTACTCTTCGAAAGATATGCTTAGTTTGGGGTATAAAAGAAGTTGGGGCGGAAAGTCATGGTTATGAAGGGGTCTTAACGTTTTTTTGGTTATGGGGTGTTTTATTGGTATTGTTCTAAGCGAATATCTACGTATTCAACTGTTGATTTTTGATGCTTCTTTTATCCTTCCTCCATGTGCTTGACAAGAAAATGTCTAATCGGAATGTTGAAAGGAAAAATATCTATGGGAAAGCTACGGAAAGTCTTTTATTCCATCAATCTAAAGCATGGAAGCGACTATACGGAGGAAAATAAATGGCTAAATGTCCAAAATGCGGAACCGAAGTAGCAAAGCCAAAAAAGACATGGAAAATGGCAGGGCGTCCAGATAAAGCTGGAAAACGCATGCAACTAGAAATCGGACTCTACGAATGCCCAACAAAATGCGGCAACGTATTCCGCGAAGTACTAAGTAAACAAAAAATATAAACTGCAACCTAACCCAAAAAGAGTGCATATTCGCACTCTCTCTACTTTTTCTTTTTTTGCAGAAAGCGGTAGTTTTAAAACCAAGCATTTGTTAATCAACGGGATATTCAGGTCCGATGCAAAAAGTGATTGACTTAAGGAAGCTGTGGAAGAACGAATATTTCAAAACTGCTCTCGCAATCGGTCTGATTATCGCAATTTTAGTAGGTTTCTATGTTGGTATGGTGCTGGCTCTGGGGACACCTGTTCCAGTCAGAGTAGTTGAGAGCGGTAGCATGTGCGTTCCCTATGACAGCGCATGTGATGGTTGGCTCTCATTGAATCATCCGTTTGCCCAAACCTTACACAAAGGTGACATCATAATTATTCAAGCTGTAAATCCAGCTGATCTAAACGCCAACTACCCAAACAGCGACATCATAGTCTACAAAAACCCCAACGGGGTCACACCCATAGTTCACCGCATAGTTGAAAAACAAGAAATTAATGGCACCCTATACTTCAAAACTAAAGGCGATGGCAACTCACCCATAAAATATCCTGCAGTTTCAAACTACTATGATAACATTCCTGATTCAAGAGGCGTTCCCCAAGACCTCGTCGAAGGCAAGGTTATTTTGCGAATTCCATGGTTTGGTTGGATAACACTCTTCATGAAAGGCAATGATTGGGCTTTGCCGCTGGTTGTTGCGCTCATAGTTTTGCTTGTGGTCATCGAATTTGTGCTGCCGATAGTTAAAGAGAAAAGAATTAGATCTGAACAACAGACCGCAAAGACTACTGCGGTATAGATGTCTTTATAAAGAAAGCATTTGATAAATGAACATTCAAGAAAGGCGAATTTAAGAGGGAGAAACTGTTTGCCAAAGGTTAAAGCAACAATAAGCGTCGAGAACGTTGTCGCTTCTGCAACACTTAACCAAAAAGTCGACTTAAACGCAGTCGTGAAAGGCTACCCAGGAGTAGAATACCGACCTGAACAGTTTCCCGGCTTGGTTTTTCGCCTAAAACGCCCAAAGACTGCCACACTAATTTTCAGTTCCGGAAAGATGGTTTGCACAGGTGCAAAATCAGAGAAAGAAGCCCGTCGGGCAGTTATGAAAGTTGTCAAGGAACTTAAGAAAGGCGGCATAATAATCATCAGCAAACCTGAAATGAAAATCCAAAACATAGTTGCTTCAGGCGGGCTTGGAGGCATGATTGATCTAGAAAAAGCGGCTTACACCCTAGAGCACGCCATGTATGAACCTGAGCAGTTTCCTGGCTTGATTTACCGTATGGTGGAGCCGAAAGTTGTAATCCTGCTTTTTGCCAGCGGAAAACTGGTCTGTACAGGCGCCAAAAAAGAGCAGGATGTCTTTGATGCGGTGGATAAATTGCATACGCTACTCGAACAAACCACTCTGATCTTCTACGATTAAACCTTTAACGCGGCTTTTTTACCTGTTTTAGAATGGTCTTTAGGCTTTCCTCATCAATTGCGCCCATTTCATAAAGCGTATTGGCTACTTCACTCATTTTTAATAACGCATGAAGTCGCATTCCGTTCTTCTCAAGCAGCTGTTTTCCGCCTTCTTCGCGATCCAAAAAAACAACCGCTTCTGTAACAACTCCACCTTCAGCTCTTACAGCGCCAGCTGCTTTCTTTAACGTTAAGCCTGTTGTGAGTAAGTCGTCGATTAACAAGACTTTGTCTCCTGAAGATAGGATTCCTTCTACTCTTCGCTCTCTACCGTGCAAGTGGATGCCTTTGCGCACGTAAAGGAAGGGTTTTTTGAGGTTATAGGCGATTTGGGATGCAAACGGGATTCCTGCCAGAGGTATGGCTGCTATGCGGTCAAAGCTTTTGATTCCGATTTCGCGGGATATGTATTGGGCGTATGCTTCGCAGATTTCATGGAAAGGATCGGGGAAGCTGGGAATCACTCTCAGATCCACGTAGTAGGGACTTGCTTTTCCGCTACTAAGCTTGAAGACTCCGAATTTTAAGGCATCAATCTTGAACAGTATATTTGCCATTCGTTCTTTCTGGGGAATGTTTGCAGGTTGGGTTTTCACATTTTTCACTTCCTCTTTGAAATCTGATAAATCTTGTTTTGTTCAGGGATCAAACATGCCGTTCTATGGAGCTCCATCTTAATCAGCTCCGCAAATTCCTTTTGGCCTGTAGCGGTTGCAGTGTGATACGGGACTGCTATTTGTGGTTTGGTTAGACGTGCAATCTCAAAACCTGTTTGCGGCGTAGAACTCGGAGCAATTCCGACTGTACAGAATACAACGTCAAAATTCTCTTTTTGCCCCATCTTGGCCAGTTCGGGGAAGGGTAAACTGTCTGAGGTGTGGTAGATTTTGACTTGGTCTTCGCTGGTTATAATGTAGGTTACTGGGGCTTGTGCTGGGTGGTTGCTTTTTTCCGCTTTGACTGATACTTCGCCGACTTTTGTTTCCATTCCGGGTTTGATTGCTTGAAGTTTTTCTTTGGGTATGGCAAGTTGGAGTTTTTTAGCAGATGCAACATCAGCGATTACAATACAACCCGTGGCTTTCTGAATCTCTGTGATTAAGTGTGGATCAAGGTGATCGTAGTGTTCATGGGTAATGAGGATAGCATCGATATTTTGGAGGTTTTTGGCTTTAACGTCAACTGGATCGATAACAAGTGTTTTTGACGGAGTTTTCAAGAGTATTCCCGCGTAGTTGTTGAGCCAAACAAAAAGTACGCTATTCTTCTCGGGAGTTTTCTTGATTGACATTGTCTTGATTCCTCACAAATAACTATGCTAGGAGCGTTTTAAAGAAGTTATGCATTCAAAAAAGCTTGGCGCATTAATGCTCGCAAGAAAAAATAACCCCTTACACAGTTTTCTCTGTATTTCTTTTCTTCGAAAATATCGCTATCTTGATAAGGCTTAATAGTTTCTTACGTCGAGATGATAACTCAGTACGTGACCTATCATGGTTGATGTTTGGCTTCCCTACGGAAAAACCGACGTATGCGTCCGAATTCCAGCCCGAAACTTACTTGGTACAATCGAACCTAAAGACCAACGAGGAGCCGCCGACCCCAAAGCAGAAGTTGAACGGGCGCTCAAGGAACCCATTGGCTCCAAACAACTATGTGAAATTGCTAAACCCGAGAGCAAAGTCGCTATAGTAGTGGATGATGCCACCCGTAAAGCACCCAGTGAAAGGATGCTTGTACCAGTGCTGGCTGAGCTCAACGCAGCAGGTGTAAAAGATGAAAATGTTTCAGTTATTTTTGGCTGCGGAACCCATCGGGCGGTTAAACCTGAAGAAGCAACAGAATTAATCGGTGAAGAAGCTCTCAAACGTGTGAGAAGTCTAAGCCATTGCTGCACTGGCCAAGATTTGGTTTACGTAGGTACCACCAAAACGCACGGTAACAAAATCTACGTTAATCGTACCTTCGCAGAAGCAGACGTAAAAGTGCTGCTTGGAGACATAAATCTTCATTATTATGCAGGTTATGGCGGTGGCAGAAAAAGTGTCCTGCCAGCCATTTGCGGTGGCGAAACCATCCAAAACAACCATTCCCTATTGTTGAATGCTAATGCTAGGACAGGCAACCTCGAAGATAATCCCGTGCATATAGATATGACTGAAGCAGCACGCTTAGCCAAAGTCGATTTCATAGTTAACGTAGTCGAAAACAAGAAAGGTGAAATCGTAAAAGCCTTCGCCGGCGATTTGGAGGCAGCATTCTTAGAAGGCGTTAAGCTGGTTGATGAAATGTTCCGTGTCAATATTGACCGACGAGCAGATATTATTGTTGTCAGCGCAGGCGGATACCCAGACGACATGAACCTCTACCAAGCCTACAAAGGCATAGACAACGCGTTGGAAGCTGTTAAACGAGGGGGAGTCATTATTTTGGTCGCTGAATGCCCCGAGGGACACGGAAATCAAGTGTTCTACGACTGGATGACCCGTCTTGGAGACCTTAAAAACGTCGAACGTGAAGTTAAACGCAACTTTGTTATGGGCGGACACAAAGCCTACTACCTATTAAAAGCGCTGCAAAACCACCAAATCATACTGGTCTCCTCCATGCCCGATTATTACGCAACAAGCATCTTCAAACTCAAAACCGCCCGCGCCGTCAACGATGCGCTGAACGAAGCCTTAAAGATTGCTGGTTCAGCGTCACGTGTTTGGGCGATGCCACAGGGTAACCACACCTTGCCAGTGTTTAAGGCGCCAGAGGAAACCAAAGCTTAGACATTTGAGTTAAAATATTGGTTGATTCTTAAAGCGCAACCTTTAAGTCTAAACGGTGAAATCTGGTTTAGGATAAGGCGAAAAGATGCAGCAAACCTTTACGATACGCAAATTCGTCCCCGACGACCTACAAAACGTCATGCAAATCAACCGGGTATGCTTACCAGAAAACTACACAGACTTCTTCTTCGTGGACTTGCACCAAAGGTTCCCAGAAGCCTTCATTGTAGCAGAAGAAAACGGAAAAGTTGCAGGCTACATCATGTGCCGAATCGAAGTCGGATTATCTAATTTTGGGCTAGGCGGATTAATACGAAAAGGACATGTGGTTTCCATCGCTGTAATGCCACAGAGCAGACGTAAAGGCATAGCTTCAGCATTAATTAAAAAAGCACTAGAAGGCATTGAATACTACAAGGGCAAACAATGCTTCCTTGAAGTGCGCGTAACAAATGAAACAGGCATTTCACTCTACAAGAAGCTGGGCTTTGAAATAACCCGAACAGTCAACGGCTACTATTCCGACGGCGAAGACGCATACGTAATGACAAAACGCCTATAAAATACCAAATCATTTTCTTTGAAAAGCCAATATTTTTGAGAACAAACCGTTAAAAGCGGAAGCTAGGCAGACCTAGCCGTGAGCAGACATAATACAAGGAAAAAATGCAAAACCTTGTCCATACCTGCTGCCAGATCTGCCTAACTACTGGGGCTCTTTCTCCTTTCTGTTAACACACTATCGCTTGCTCAAAATATAAAATAATGTGGGCTACACGAGACAACAACAACTAAAGGTTGTTATGGCACTTTTTTCCTCTTATGCTCAAATAGAAATAAAATAAGAATCTTGCCTAAGGTTTTTCAAGTTTAACCAGTTTTGTCTGAGCAAAGCTGAGTCCTAACGCTAATGGAATACTAAGGAGCAAAACACAAAGCGCAGTTTTAGAATAAGAAAAATTGAAAATATGGGCTTAAGCTTTGGGCTTAACCTTGTCTACGGCGCCGCTTAAGCTTGTCATTTCCGAGTTTGCCTTGCGAATTATGTCTGCGATGGTTTCTTTTGTTGGGATAGCTGCACCGACAGATAGTGAGACGGCTTTCTGGTGAGCACGCTGTAGCAGTGGCTTAATGGTATCTTGGGTTATGTAGTTGATTTCAAGTGCTAACGCGAAGGCTTCTTGGTTGCTTGATTCAACGCTCTTGCGGGTTGCAGCAACATCAACTTTGAGTTGGTCGCCGGTAATTATTAAGCCGTTGTCGAAGACTGCACGCATAGAGATGCCGAGTTCTACGGCTTTTATGCCGAGTTTTGAGAGAACACCAGCTAAACGGTCGTTTATTACCTCGCCCTTGCGGACGACAAGGGTGTCTTTGCTGATCCAGACGCTACCGGATTCAATGCGGGTTGGTAAACCAACAGCGTTTAGTTGGCTGATGACTGGTCCTGGAGGTTGACCAGTGTTGCTCGCTGGAATAACCACATCCATTGCGGCTATGTCGTTTGCTTTGGCAGTTGTTTTAACTTTACCGTGTTCCAACAGAAGTGCCAGTTTGAAGGGGTTAAGGTCAGTAAACAAGAAAACGTTTGATCCTTCCAAGTATTCCTCGATTTTTTTAAGGTCTTCCTGGTTCATTTCGTCTATGGCGATTTTAATAAGCGTGTTTTTTAGGACGCGGAGGTAGACTTTTCCAGCCATACTTTTCTTCAGTTCTTGCAATTGAGAAGCACGAACCTTTTTGAGGCTGGCAATGCCAACTGACTTGTACTCTTTAAGTATGTCCTTTATCGCATCGACTTCGTTTGATTTTGCTTCTAATACTTGTTGGGACGGCATAATCTTTCTTCTCTTTAAGCTTTAATTTTGACTGGTTCACCCATGGAGGTCTTGATGAACGCGTACTTTACGTTTTTCAATCCGCGCTTCAGTTTTCCATCGAGCACACGGAGAACCGTCATTGTGTTTTCGACTAGTTCTTCATCCTTCATCTGTTCTGAGCCGACGGAAACTTGTATGATTGGTTGACTACGCATCCTCACAACCACGGTCTTGCGATGCTTGTTAATTAAGGCTGTAAGGTCAGCGTTTGGTGGAACAGGAATAGGCATCTTACCTCTGGGACCTAAAACTGGACCAAGAGTCCTACCTACAAGCGGCATTAAGGGCACTTCGCAGATAAAAACGTCGTAGGTGCTTGCGAGTTTACGCAATTCCTTCTTTTTGCCGCTTAGGGCGTCTAAGTCTGCGCGTTCCAGTACTTTGTCAGCCGTTGTATTCTTTGCTTTTGTGATAAAATCTCCGCTTGAAGCAACTACACAGATCTTGTTGGGTTTACCCGTTACATGGGGAAGCTCTACAATCTCCTGGATTTTGCCTTCTGGCGCCTTCATGTCGATCTCGACGATGTCGAGAATCAAATCTACGGTCTGGTTGAATTTCTTCTGACCAGACTTCGCCTTTGCCTGTTTAATTGCTTCAGTTATAGTCTTGTTGTCTAGGGGCATTTTTAAGCCTCGTGCCAATGAGGGATTGGAAACCCATTATAAAAATATTCGCTTATCATTGTTCGGTACCGAATAGTTGTTCGTAGTTGCCAGCATCGATGTCTTTCTGGACTTCTCGGGGATCTTTGCCTTCCACTGTTACGCCTAAACTCACGCAGGTGCCAAGTAACTCTTTTGTTGCCTTCTTAACGGTTGGGGCTAGCAACTGTGGACCTTTAATTTTTGCTATCTTCACTATCTGCTCCATAGATAGGTTGCCGATTTTTACTGAGTTGGGTGTTCCTGAACCCTTCTCAACTTTAAGTTCAGCAACAATGAGTGCGGATGCAGTGGGTGTACCAACGGTAACTTCAAAGGTTTTCTCTTCAGTGTCAACGCTGATTTTCACTGGAACCTTCATTCCAGCATATTCTTTTGTAATTTCGTTGATTTTGTTGACAATAGCCACTATGTTAACGCCTAAAGGACCAAGAGCTGGCCCTAATGGTGGACCTGCGTTGGCTTGTCCGCCGTTAACGATCAATTCTACAACTTTTTTGTCTGCCATTTTGTTTCACTTTATGCTTTTGCTTTTTCTACTAGTTTTACATAGTCTGAATGTACTGTGATGGGCAAAGTGAATGTTGCCTCTAAGAGCTCGAGGGTAACTTCGCCTTTTGACTTGTCAAGTCTTGTTATCTTAGCGCGCATACCTTTGAATGGGCCACCAGTGATTTCGACAACGTCATCTTCGTTGAGGTCTTCCATGACTGGTTTACGCACTATATACCGTTCAATTTCGGCTAAAGCTTACGAACCCTGGAATTCTGGAGCGAACATGTCTAACACCTGTGATTGCTTCTTCCACCAGGTGTGGTCCATCAGCTTCAATAAACACGTACCCTTTGAGTGTATCTGGAACAAGAAGAGATTTTATTGGAATATGAGCCATCTCAACTTTTGATGCGATTAGACGCGCTACGTTGCGTTCTTGACCAGTCGTTGTTTTTACAACGAAAATTTTTACTTGATTTAGCTCTTCTTTCTTGTCCATGGTAAGTGTCCTTCTAAGGAATTGGTGTTGGCGTTACTGATGTGCCTGATGTTGCGCCGCCCACTGCATAAGATAACAGTTTAATTACGAACCCGATTAAGCCTACTGCACCTATACCTAAGAGGCTGATTTTTATGGAGAGCCAAAGCTCTTCACGCCCCGGTTTTACAGCTAGCTTTAAGGTTCTTGCTGCCTGTTGTAGCCAAGATTTTATGCCCATATTTTACCGCACACTCAAGATTTCACTATTATATAATAAACGTTACTCTAACTTTTTAGTTTAAAAAACTACTGTAACAAGACTTTTAAACGTTCCTTTAACTTGAGATATCATACTTTCTTGTAGGGCAACCCAGCTGTTTCCAAAGCAGATAGCAGGTTTGGTTTATCTTCACTTTTGATGCCTTTCCAATCCAGAACCGCCAGCGGCACTTTCTCCAAAGTTCGCTCAACACACTGCCTTAACATTTCGGAGTCGATAAGGTGGACAGCATATTTGGGAATCATGTGACCGAAAACGACTTCACCGACTAAAGTCATAAGCGTGAACCTCTGATTGTAGTGGGTTCCGCCAATTCCCAAAACCGCTGTAGTTGGTTGGTGCTGTAAAGTTGGCAATAACAGTCATGGCAGAGTGGGCAACAGCTTCTGCAGCCTTCAAATCGCTCCATTGCTCGGCGCAGCTTCCTAACTCAACGAACATTGTTGGGACATTTATGCTTGGACCATGGTGGGTGCATTCGAAGGATACTTCATAATTGAGGTTTAACGTTTCTTTGTAGTGCATGAGCGCTTTTAGGGCAATTTGCATAGCTTGGGCAGGTGAAACCGAGAGGGTTTTGGGCAATCCGCCAAGTTCTGCATCGCCAAAGTTTCCGGGTGTATGAACAGACAAGGTTGGTTTGCCGCTTTGGCTGCTATGCCTTGAGATGAACACAATCAGTTTTGCGGTTGGAAAATCCTTTGGGAGATATTGAGCCTTGACTGATTCTTCGTTTAAAGTTGCCAAAGTCACTTTTTTGCCATTTACATCAGCGGTATAAGTGGGGTTTTCCTGGAAAACTCCGGTTTTGAGAAAGTCGTAGTTGTTTAGGATTTGGTCTTTTATGTTCAGGCTTGCTATATCCTTGTTTGAAGCTACTAGCAGAATCATTGATGTTCCCCTTATTGTGGTTGTATAGTTTAGTGGAAAAGGTTTTTGCATAAAGCTTATAATTGCACGCTTGATTCTGCGTCTGTGGAAGGTACGGAAAAGATGCATCTGATCAATTTCAAAGAGTTGTCAGGTCAAGAACTTGGCGCACTCGTCGATTTGGGCATTGAAGTTAAGAGCAATCCCAAGAAATACCTCAAGACCTTCGAGGGTAAGTCGGCAGCGTTGATTTTCCAGAAGACTTCCACCCGCACGCGGGTCTCGTTTGAAGTTGCAATGACCCAGCTTGGCGGCCACGCTCTGTACATTGATTGGCGAACAACCAACTTTGCTCTAGCAGACATAACAGATGAGATACAGTACCTGTCGCGAAATGTCGATTGCATCATGGCGCGGCTACTTTGCAATTCGGATCTGCTGAAGATGGCGAAAGCTTCCTGTGTTCCCATTATTAACGGCTGCGACGAAAAGTACCATCCAAGCCAAGCACTAGGCAGACCTAATCACTATCAAGGAAAAACATGGCAAACTTAAAGGCGCCAAACTCGTCTACATCGGTGTACACAACAACGTAACCAACTCGCTGATTGAAGGGTGCACCAAGACAGGTGTCAAACTCATCACTGTCACACCCATCATCAACGAAGCCTCAAAAGATGAAGATTTACTCTCTGAGGCGAAAAAAACTGGGCTTTGGCAATCAACATTGGATGTAAAGAAGGCGGTTGCGGATGCAGATTTCGTTTACACCGACACGTGGATTGACATGGAGTTTTTCACCGACCCCAAGTTTACATCAGAAAAAGAGAAGCGCATAAAGTTAATGATGCCCTTCCAAATCAATTCCCAATTGCTACTAGGAAGCAACGCCTTCATTATGCATGATATGCCTATTCACCGGGGCTACGAAATCAGCGCAGAAGCCATAGAGAACCCGAAGTCGGTGATTTATGAGCAAGCAGAAAATAGGTTGTATGCGGCAAAGGCGATTTATCTCAATCTAATGGGCGCGTAATTTAGATTTAAGTGCTGGCACTCACAACTTTCTGTTGCCGTTACTCACCTTTTTTGACTGGTTTCCAAAAAGTTCCCGGGCGTCTGCCAATATTCGGTGAGTTGTAGCCGCAAGCATAGCATTTGCCATCGTGTACAGAGACAACATCACCGCAGCTTGGGCATCGAAACTTCGCCTCTTGATCCTTGAGAAATTTTTCCATGCCTTTTTCTTTAATTTCTTTGAGGTTATTGACCATGCTGAAGCAATAATGTTCTCGATAGTGTTGATCCAAATGTTCCAGTCGTCTGCAAGGCATTTCATCGCATTCGGAGCAGGACATGAGTTGTTTTCCGACTTTCTTTGGACAGTTCCGCTTGATGAAAGCACAGTTTTTGTCTCTAATTCGGCAGCCAGTGCAATGTGATACTTTGCCTTTTTCGGTGGGTACTCCCCTTGAATAAGCTAAGTAGGATTTGCATAACCCGCAGTTCATTCCGCAAGGGGCGATGAGCTCAGGGGTGAATTTGTTTAATGCCACAATTCGGTATTAGACAAGAACGGTTTAAGTGGTTTACGCTTTTTGTAGATGACTAGTTAGCTGTGTTTTTAGGGATAATTCTTAATAAGGTCAGAAAAATGCCTGATAATTATAAATCTGGAACGTGTAAACTGTAAAGAAAATTGGGTTTGCTGAGGCTTCTGGATACACACTTAAAGGATAGGGAAAAATTGTTAAACATGATAACCCTTTTAACGCAATTCATTCCTTAGCTAAGTATGGGAAAAAGTTGGATAATTGTTGGGTTCACAATCGTTTTAGCCATTTCAACTTTAGTTTTGATTATTGGATACCAACCTATGAGATAATACCCAGCAAAGCATGGCTGAGTCTTGGATGTTTAAAGGGGCATATGCAACATACGAAGGCCAAATAGACTCACTTTCTATACCAGGTAGCATAAACGAAACAATACAAGTCACTGACTTAAACGCCACCCACGTGCAAATCCAAACTAACTCATCAATTGCAACATCTTTTGCGCCAACATTAACCGACCAAACCACTTTATGGGTCAACAAAACAAACATTAACTTTCAGCCTAAAGGTGAAACACTTGCAGGAACCTATAACACGAAAATAACCGTTAGAAGCATAGGAACACGAGAATGCATAGCCTACGATTACACCAACGAAGCAATTAACGCTACATATTACATAGATAAAGTTCTTCTGTGGCCCGTTAGAATTGTTTATGCGACAATTTTTGAAAATCAAACCTACTATATAGAATTTAACCTTAAAGACACAAACATAAACGGACTAAACTAAGGTTACAATTACTTGCTTTCATTTTCAAAGCAGAAGCTTCTCTGAAGAGAAAGCGAAAAAACGGAAAGGCCCCGAAAGCGCACGCTTGTTTAGGCAATGAAAAAATATTCAACCTATAGATTAAATTTTAAAAAAAATTGATGACGACGCTGGATGGTTCTGGAATAAACAGGCTTGGTTAAGGGGGGTTTACAGGATTCAAGCTATACACGTATGATTCTATGAATAATCAGATGTAGAGTTAACGTAATTCAGATTTCAATATAGGGTAGGCATGGTCAGAATCCAGTAACGGCTGCAAATAACATAATAAAGTCGCCTAAAGTCAAACACTGCATCATTTTTAACTGTAAATTCAACTTAGAATAATGCTAAATACAACTTTGACTATAAGAGAAAGTGGTGATTTATTTTGGGAAGTTATTCTGAAATTGCAAGCGATGCATACATTCTTCGAGAAGTTGGAGACGCAAAAAACATCACTATATTTGAGTGCCCATACTGTGCCAATCAAAGCATCGGATACGCCAAGAACGTGGCCGAAATCGGGAGAGTATCGCTTTTTGGTTTCCGTTTTGAACCGTACCCGATGGGTCAAGAGGCTAATCGCCTAAAGGAATTGTTGGAGAGTAAAGGAAAAACTGCAAACGTAAAGTACTTCAACCTTCCCCAACCGCCCTACTGCCAGTTAGATCAGAAAGCCCGAAGCCGCATAGCTAAAGCTTACGAAGGTTCAGATGCCGCAATCGCTTTAAGCTGCATGGCTGGTTTTGGAGGAATCAAGAGTGCACTACCAAACACAAAGGTGGTTCATGGGATGGCTACTTTGGGAACACTTGCTGCATATCTAAGGGTTGAGAGCGGAAAAATGTTCTTAGACAAAGACAAGAGCACCCTGGTTCGCTTCAGAGAAATGGGAAAGACAACTTAAAATCAAAAGCCACAGATGCTTCAAGAGTGTTTCAGTTAGACACGGTAAGGAATATCCCTAGAATATTTTTTGATATTCTCAGCATAATTATCAGGGTAATTCTTAACATAATTCTTAATTAGCGACGAGAATTTAGGGATAATTATTAACCTCATATATTCCAGGTGGAATAGCATACTTGTTGCGAGCACAAACATATGGTGACGCAACTATTCATTTGGATTTTATTTCCTTTATTATTCTTGGAATCAAATGGGGTTGGATTGAAAACACCACAATGTTTTTAACTCTAAATGTTATATATAACTAACATAAAGTGTGTTAAAACTAATAAATAATGGAGGTTTAGACCAAATGAGAAACAAAGAACTCACACCTCTTGCCTTTACGTTCGTAATTCTTGGAATCGTATTTGCCGAAGATTGGCTGATTGGCTACTCATTAATCGGTGCTGGTGTGCTGCTATCGATTGTAAGCGCTATCAAAACAAGAAGAAAGCTAAAGGTGCAAGTCATAAAACGGGAGGTGGCGTGATGGCAGATTTCACTTGGTCAAGTGTAAGCATCGGAATACTTGCGTTGATGATTTTAATTGGCATCTTAGTTCTTTGGAAAAAACTCAAAGACAAAAAGTCCGGATTTCCATTGGATGATGAACGGACACAGAGGCTAAATTGGAAAGCTGCATACTATGCGATGTTCATGGGTCAATATTTCATTGTAGCATATTTATTGGTTAACATCGTCGGAAGAGAGTTCTTTGGTATGCCAGAAATCGAAGCGGGTTACCCGATGATAGTAGCGCTTTTAGTGTCAAGCGTGTCGTTTCTTGTGCTCCGATGGCATTTTGGCATAAAAGGGGAACCTTGAAGGCGATGCGAACAAGAATCAAAGAGCTAAGGGCAAGATACAACTTCACGCAAGATGATTTGGCAAAAAAGGTAGGCGTGCGAAGAGAAACCATACTCTTCATAGAAAAAGGGAACTATAATCCTTCTCTAAAACTGGCACACGAAATAGCAAAGGTTCTGCAGACTACTATCGATGAATTGTTTATCTTCGATGACGCTTAGTGCACTTAGCGCTTTCTTTATACGACTCTCTTAGTGGCTAGTTGAAATAATTATCCCCAATTTTTATAACATAATTCTTAATTATGCCGTCCGCTAAATGGAGAAGCTGAGGTAACATAAAAAATGGTGAAAATCGATTTCGGAGGCGTCAAAGAGGACGTCATTACTAGAGAAGAATTCACGTTGGCAAAGGCCCAAAAAATCCTAAAGGATGAGGTTGTAGTCTCACTCGGCTATGGTATACAAGGTCAAGCTCAATCGCTTAACATGCGTGACCAAGGAATAAAAGTAATTGTTGGACAAGAAAAAGAAGGTGTTTTCAAGAAAGAATGGGACAAAGCAGTCGCAGATGGCTGGGTTCCAGGCAAAAACCTCTTCCCAATGGAAGAAGCCGCCAAAAAAGGCACCATCAAACTGTTCCTTCTGACCGATGCCGCACAAAAAGCAGTATGGTCGAAAGTCAAAGCAACCCTGAAAGCTGGCGATGCACTCTACTTTAGCCATGGCTTTAGCATAGTCTACAAAGAACAAACAGGCGTTATCCCACCCAAAGACATTGACGTAATTCTTGTTGCACCAAAGGGCTCAGGAACATCTGTTCGGAGAAACTTTGTTGATGGAAGCGGAATTAACTGCAGTTTCGCAGTCTTCCAAGACGCAACAGGTAAAGCCGAAGAACGCGCTAAAGCTCTTGGAATCGCCATCGGTGGAGGATACCTCTTTCCAACCACATTTGAGAAGGAAACTTACAGTGATCTAACAGGCGAACGAGGAACATTGATGGGTGCGCTCGAAGGTATTCTGGAGGCACAATACAAAACCTTGCGTGAACATGGACACAGCCCGAGCGAAGCATTTAATGAAAGTGTCGAAGAACTCACACAAAGCTTAATCCGCCTTGTCGATGAAAACGGTATGGACTGGATGTACTGCAACTGTAGCGAAACGGCACGTATCGGAGCATTACGTTGGAGAAGCCGTTTCCGCGAAGCAACTCAACCAGTGTTTGACTCACTCTACGAACTTGTCGCAGCAGGTGAAGAAACACGCATTGTTCTAGAAAAGAGCAAAGCACCCGATTACCGCCAGAAACTCGCTGACGAACTCAAAGAAATGGGCAACAGTGAAATGTGGCGTGCAGGCGAAACCGTGCGTTCTCTACGTCCCAAACAAAAGAAAGAGTAAAACTCTTTTTCTTCTTCTTTAGTTTCTAAATCTTCATTACATCAAAAAATAATCCTTGCTGTCACTAGCCGCACCAATAAAATCAGTTAAGGCTTGATTTTCTGAGGTCAAATCAACGACGCCTAACATGTAGGATGGATGCTTTTCTAACTCTACTTCTTTGGTGTAAGGTGTTTTAGTGAAGCGTAGAACTGTACTTGCTTTTGAAGTAGTTATTTCTTGCAGAATACTGTTTCTTCTACTAGTTTCATGTGAGAGATAAGTTGCGATTATTATTAGACGATGTTTTTTCGCAAAGTTGGCGAGGTAACTTGTGATTTGACTGTAGAATGTTCTTGCTTCTTGGTCATCAACATTGTCATGTAGGAATGGACCTGCTATGTCGGAGATTACTACAAGTCTAGCATCATGTGTTTCTACGGCTTCCTGTAGTCTTTCCATTATCAAAGAAGTTAGTCGGTATGCTGTGTACACTCGTATGTTGTGGACTCGTTCAAGTGCTGCTTCTGCGTCTAATTGTTCAATCTTTGCTGCGTGTCCGATGTCTGAAAATGAAGAGCTGTTTGCGCAATCAATGAAAACAACGTTGCTTTCTAGTCCGCCAAGTTTCACAGGTAATTGAGCACGAGCGCAGAGTTTAGACATCAAAGAAGTAACTGATTGGGGACCATATAGTACAGCGAAGTCCCCTGCTTTGAAACCGGGAAAAAGTCCATCGATGTCTCGAATATTAAAAGCAAACCTTGTTAGTACTGTTTGTGCCGTTGAAGATTTCATTATTAGGTTCTGTTGCAGTAGAGTCTGTTGCATATCTTTCCACAAAAACGCATTACGCACGAATAGCCTATTTAACCTATCAACCAAGCAACATTCCATAACATTGGAGGGTAGAGTGAAAGTGAAACTGGTACCTGCATACAATCACTCCTCAAACGTTCTTTGTACCCTAAATTTCGGTTTGAGTACGCCTTAATTACTTGCTTTTTTTCCAAGCTAATCTTTATACCTGAAACCGACACATGCTAAAAGATACGAGGCACCCTCTTGGACTACTTAGTCGTTGCTGCGTTGGCGATCTTTGTTGTAACGCTTTTCTTGATGATTAAGCGTCCGCGGGGTTTACGGCTCGGTTATGCAGCTGGCATCGGCGCGGTGGCATCACTTTTGTTGGGGACGGTGAGTTTGGGGCAGGCTGCGCAGTCGTTTTTAGACATTTGGGATGCTGCGTTAGCGTTTCTTGGGATCATCGCGTTGTCTGTGACTTTGGACGCGATGGGTTTCTTTAGGTGGGCTGCACTACGAGTGGTGAGGGCGGCTGGCGGAAGCGGGCTGAGGCTTTACTTCTACATTGCCCTCCTAACCGCGGCTGTGAGCATACTTTTTGCTAACGACAGCGCGGTTTTGATTCTCACCCCGATTGTGCTGGAGATAGTAACTTGCCTGGGTGTCGACAAAAAGGGAAAACTTGCTTTCCTCTTCACTGCAGGACTAATCGCTGACACCGCCGCTATGCCCCTAATAACAAGCAACCCCATTAACATCCTAAGCGCAGATTACTTCAAGTACACCTTCATCGACCACTTGATTTTCATGGGTCCCGTGGCAGTGGTGGTTCTTGTGAGCAGTTTGCTAATGATTTGGCTGTTCTTCCGAAAGAGCATTCCCACAACCTACGACATCAGAGCAGCAGATTCCCTAACCATAGGAAAACCCGTGATTTCACCCATTCTGCTAAAAATAAGTTTGATAACGCTTGTGGCAATTGATGTTGGTTACGTATTGACTTCCCTGAACAGATTCCCAGTTTCATTGGTGATTTGTAGCGGCACGGTGTTTTTGATAGCGGTTTATTGGTTTGCGTTAAAACGCAATGGCTCTGTCAATGGCGAGAAGAAAGGTCTCTTTGGGTTGGCAAGGGATATCAATTGGGACATTGTCCTTTTTATGCTCAGTATTTTCATAGTTGTTGAGGGATTGGAAGTGGCAGGCGTCACAAGCTTACTTGCATCAGCCCTCACGGCATCCAGCAAGCTCCCATCTGCACTGGGAGTTTTTGCGCCAAGCATGGTTGTGACTGTTGGAGCAAGTTTCATGAACAATTGGCCCATGACTATCCTGGGTATGCTAAGCATTCATCAAGCAGCGGTAACTGGACCAACCTTAACCAACCTGGTGTTCAGCAACATCATCGGCAACAATTTGGGTCCACACTTTTTCCCGTTGGGGTCGCTGGCTATTTTGATGTGGCTGGAAATCATGCGGCGTAGAGGCGTAGACATCAGTCTAAAAGAATACCTCAAAGTCGGCGCCACACTGTCAGTTGCGCAGGTTGCAATTGCCGCAACAATTTTGTGGGTAGAGATAAGCGTGCTTGGATTCAAGCTCTTTTAGAACAATTTCTTTAGGATTTCCCGGTAAACATCTAAAGCAGTTTTTTCGTCCATTACTCCTTTGATGAGCATGCGTCCGCCGTTGAAAAGGCTGATCTCATAGCTTTTATAATTGAACATTAGGGCTAACCGTGATTTCAAACGCATTTGAAACTGCCTGCTTACCTTTGGGTAGATATCGTCGAGGTTGAGTTTAAGAGGGGTTTCGGGGTTGATGTTGGCGGTTTCTTTGCCGCAGAGCCAAACCAACCGCTCGCCGCCCGCAATCGACGCTACTTCGCCGTGGCATACGGGGCAACGGGTGTTTTTTGAGATGTCAATTGTGGTGAAGTCCATGTCACTGAAGTCACAAACCATCAGCTTATTTTTTAGGGTAGAGCCTACGCCTGTTAGGAGTTTTATTGTTTCCATCGCTTGTAGGGAGCCGATTATTCCAGTTGTGGCTCCTAGGACACCGCGGGTGTTGCAGGTTAGCAGGTCTGAGTCGGAGAGATTAGGCATTAAACATTCAAGGCAACCTGTTTCGGGTGGGGTAAAAATGGATAAGTTGCCTTCTATGCCGATGGCTGCTCCAAAAACATAGGGGGTGCCCAGTTTTACGCAGGCGCGATTAACAAGGTAACGGGTGACCATGTTGTCTAACCCATCTACAACGCAGTCAACACCCTTCAGAAGCCGCTCAACGTTACCTGCATTCACGTTTTCGGGGATCGCTTCAACCTTTACCAGAGGGTTTTGTTTTTCCAGCCGTTTTGCTGCAACCTCGGTTTTGGGGTAGTGCAGGTCGTCTGGGTTGTAGAGGATTTGGCGGTGGAGGTTATGTGGTTCGATGGTGTCTTGGTCTATTAAACGGATGTAACCAACACCTGTCAAAGCCAGGTAAAGTGAAGATACTGTACCTAATCCGCCTACGCCGATGACGGCGACTTTAGATTCCGCAAGCTTCTGCTGCCCCTTCTGGCCCAACTCTTTGAGTATGGTCTGACGACTGTAGAATTCCCTGGCAAATGACCGTTTTTCTGCCAAATCCATTTGACTGTTCTCCTTGTTAACGTGTGCTGTATTTGCCTTTATTGCGGAACTGCCTTTCATATATTTCCCTAACCCGACCAATTGTGTCGGCTTCCTCCGGTGTTTTGTCGTCTCTTATACGGGTGATTCTCGCAAAACGTAACGCCATCTGACTCATGTACTTGGGGCTTTGCTGGATTTCGTTGTAGGCAACTTCAACTACGATTTTCGGCATGACTATTACTCGGTGACCATCTTGGTCAAGGGCAGATTCCTTTAGACGCCTAGTCAACTCTATGATTTCAATGTCAGTTAGCCCCTTGAAGGTCTTTCCAATGTTCAAGAATTCGCCTGTGGCAGAGTTTCTTGCGGCAAGATAATAATCAGAAAGCCAACCTTTTCGCCTGCCGTAACCATATTCTGCGGCTGTTATGACAAGGTCTAAAGGTTCAAGGATTGTTTTTATTTTAAGCCACCGTTTGCCTCTACGCCCAGGCGTATATTGGCTGTCTGTTTTCTTAGCCATCAATCCTTCGTGCCCCGCGTCTATGGCTTCTTTGAGGAAGTCCTGAGCTTGTGACTGCTGGTTGGTGACCATTTGGCTGGTCAGGAGAATGTCGCCTATGTTTTGAGATAAGATTTTCCTTCGTTCGATGTAGGGTTTGGCAATTAGGCTCTCGCCGTTCAAGTAGAGTATATCGAAGAGGTATAGGGTTAAGGGAATCTTATGCATCATTCCGCCAACGTCTCGAACTCGTTTGAACCTTCGTATTAAATGCTGGAATGCAATTGGGTAGCCCGAGCTATCCAACGAAATCACTTCTCCTTCCACAATGGCGGATTGGGCAGGTATGTTCTGTTTTATGGCTGCAACCACCTCTGGCAAACTCGCAGTTACATCGGTTAATCTTCGACTGAAGACCTGAACCACGTTGTTCTGTTTGTGAATTTGCACTCTTGCCCCATCGTACTTGTATTCAAAAGCGGATTTGCCGCCTTGCATCTCCAGCGCTTCGACAATTGACTGAGCGTTTTGCGCAAGCATGAGCTTTACAGGGCGAAATACGATGAAACCTGCTTTTTCTATGGCTTTGGGACCTTGGGATTTCAGGGTCTCTGCAACTTCGCCGATGTCACCTAAAACCATTCCGGCGTGCTGAACCGTTGGGAGAGGAACATCGAAGGCAAGTGCAACGGCTTGCTCCATTAAGCCTTCATTCAAACCCGTACGCATTTCTCCTGTAAAAATCTTGACAAGGTACTTGGCTTCAACTGGTGTAGCTTGGCTCATCAGTGTAGTGATTAGACGTTCTTTTTTGGTTCTTGATCCTGAACCTTGCGCCTGAGCGATGGCACCAAATGCACGTCTAACTTCGGTAAGTGTTAGGCATGTTTGGGTTAGTTGGGTTTGTTTTTTAGGTTTGGAATTTTCAAGAATGATTTTTGTGGCTGAGCCGATGTCACCTGTGCTTGCCATAGCTTGGCGGAATAGGTCCCAGTTAAATGTGCTCGTGCGTTCAAATATGCGAATGAGAGTTGACCAGCTTACTTCTAGGTTTTTTTGGCTGTACAGTGGGAAGGCTAGTCCAACCATCATGTTTACGGCAGGCTCTATCTCATCTGCATCCAGCGTTTTCAGGTAGTTTGCGGTTTGCTCTATGATTTCGAGGCGCTTTTTGGTCGCTTCGACTTTTTCTAGCAGTTCAGAGAGTGATTTGAAGAGCGCAGGCATGGTTGATCCTAAAATTATTTCTATACAGATAGCGTACCAGCTGCCTATTTAATTAGCCGTAACTAAGCGTTTAGCCAATGTTGGTGCGAAAAATCTAGCAATCAAAGAAAGAAAGGCTTTAAGGCAAATGGACAAGCTTAAGAGAATACTGAAAAGGATGATTCCCCTTCAGGCTCTTCCTGCTTCTTGTTTAGGTCATTAATTTTCTTAGTTAACTCGTCAGCTTCTTTAGTGTTGCCCAACACTTTTTGGCTTTCCCGCGCCTGCTCAAGTCCACTAACGCCATAACGGTCAAATCCTTTGCTTAAGGCAATATCAGCGGATTTTGTGAAGAGCTCTGCGGCTTTCTTGTAATCTTTTAGTGAAAAACTGCATTCGCCTGCTTTATAGTTCATTTCTGCTGCGCCAAAATAGTTTTGACCTTTATAGTAGAGTTCAGCTACCTTGACGAAGAGGTCTTGTGCCTCAGCGTATTTGCCGTTTTCCATTAATGCGTTAGCATCCTTATGCATCTTAATTGGGTCTTCTCTAACTGTGCTCATTTTTTGCAACTCTTTTAGTTCTGTATTATTCTGCGAAGAGGTCACATTTAGATTTTCCCCTTCTGCAACGTATTACTTCTTTGGTTTGGCGGAAACTTGTAGCTTCCTTATTTTAAGACAAAATCTTTTTGGCATAGATTTAGCACGGATGTTTTAATAGTGCGATTTAAAATATTTGTCTCTGAAACTTGAAGCTGTGAAGTCAATGAATGAGCAAAAACAGAAACCAGCAGCAAAACAACATGGGTATAACCAATCCGCAGTTTTCAAGATTACTGTAGCAACAGTTTTCGCCGCACTCGTGTTTGTTGTCACTTCGCAGATTCCGCCCATACCAATCCCCGCTACGTCGGGTTACTTCAACATCGGAGAAACAACCATTTACGTTACAGCCCTGATTTTTGGTCCGCTGGTGGGCGCATTATCTGGGGGAATAGGCTCAGCACTATCGGATGTCTTCCTAGGTTTTGGATTGTTTGCTCCAGGCACCCTGTTCATCAAAGGTGGAGAAGGATTAATCGTTGGCTTTTTGAACGTGAATCTTAGAAAGCGAATCTCAAACCTTACTCTGTGCGCCACTATCTCAGTCATTATAGGGGGTTTAGAAATGGTTGCAGGATATTTTCTTTATGAACAATTCGTTATAGGCTATCCATTCGCGGTTGCTTTAGCAGAAGTTCCCTTTAATATTGTACAGATGCTTATCGGCTTAATAGTTGCGGTACCAGTAATGCACGCGGTTTTCCGTGTTATCCCACAACTTAAAAGCTAGATTAAATAGAGGAATAAACATGAAGCTTCCGCCTGGAAAAATTCCAATCGATATCTTAAAAAATGTAGTTTTCAAAAACTTGGGTGTCGTCCGCAGCGAAGTCATGTTAGGTCCAGCTGCAGGAGTGGACGGAGCAGTTTTGAATATAGGAAACAAAAACGCCATAGTTTCCATGGATCCCATTACCGGCGCGGTAGAACGAATAGGATGGGAAGCTATAAACATCAATGCCAACGATGTAGCAACTTTTGGCGTAGAACCGGCGTTTTTCTTCTCATGCATAATGCTTCCAGAGGGCGCTGATAGTAAAATCATCGAAACCATAAGCAACCAAATGCACAACGCTGCAAAAGAGTTGGGCATAGCTATAGTGGGCGGCCACTGCGAATCCACTCCTGGTTTATCAAACCCTATCGTTGTGGGTTGCACAATGGGCATAACCGAAAAAGGTCAATACGTAACTGCCGCAGGCGCCAAAGCGGGTGACAAACTAATCTTAACTAAGAGCGCAGGAATCGAGGGCACTGCAATATTGGCCACAGACCGCGAAACCCAACTCTCAAAAACCTTTAGCTCAACCCTGCTGGAGACCGCCAAGGGCTTCTACAACCAAATAAGCATCGTAAGAGATTCCTTAATCGCTTATAGATCAGGAGGAGTTCACGCTATGCATGACCCAACTGAAGGTGGAATCCTAAACGGTATCCACGAGATGGCTGATGCAGCAGGTTTAGGTGTCCGCGTCATAGAAGAAAAAATCATCGTTGAACCGGAAACCACTAAAATCTGCAGATTCTACGAAATAGACCCGCTTCAACTGATAAGTTCGGGTGCTTTACTCATTGCTGCTGATCCTCAGGCGGCAAACAAAATAGTTGATAATCTCTGCAGAGAACATATTTACGCTGATGTAATTGGGGAATTTAATTTGAACCCAAACAAGCGCATGCTTATACACAAAGATGATTCGATAGAAATGCTGCCAAAACCCATTTCAGACCACCTTTGGATTGCATTAGCTCGTTAAACAAAGATAAATAGAGAAAGTACTCCATGTTTTCCGTTTGAAATAATCAAGAACGATAATGCACGTTTACAATATTGGTTTTTATAGTTCCAACTTGAGATAGGTAATAACAATTAATCGGCTAGTGACATTTATTTGACGTCGGGTTTCAGGAAAGCAGCATCAATAACAGCACGTTCACTTACTTCTGGCAAACCGCATCATGCGCAGTGGCTAGTCACTAGAAAATGTAACTATCAATGTCGCGGCTGCAACGTTTGGAAAGAACAAGACCAAATAGAACTCTCAGCCGACGAAATAAAGAAAGGTTTAGATATTTTAAAGGAACTCGGCATTGTTGAGCTCGTAATTTCTGGTGGAGATCCACTGCTTCGAGAGGACATTGGCGAAATTATCGATTACGCAACAAAATTATTTGTTACAACGGTTTATGACAATGGAAGTTTGGCTGCACAAAAAATAGATGTTTTGCGAAAAGCTGATTTTGTAGCAATTTCCATCGACAGCCTCGACGAAAAAAAACATGATTATCTAAAAAATATACCTGGTGCTTGGAAAAGTGGTACGCAAGCCGTAGAAACTCTTCACAAAGAAGGAATAAAAGTCAGTGTTACACCGACGATTTCCCAAAAGAATCTCCATGAAATCGTTGATATAACAAATCACTTTACAGGAAAAGGAATCCCAGTTTGGTATTGTCTCTATTCTTATGATACTTCAATAGACAACAAACAATTGTTCAAAATAGGTAAAGAAAACGACGATTTAGTGATAACTGACAAGCAAGCAATGGTTAACCTCTGCAACCAGCTTATTGAAATGAAGAAGAAAAATAGGAAAATTCTCATGACCGATAAACTGCTTATAGCACTGCGAAGTCTGTATGAGGAAGACAGCAACAGAACTTGGAAATGTCAAGCACTCAACCAATTCTTGGTGGTTGACCACTTGGGAAGAGTTGCAGGTTGCCACAACCACAACTTCGCAGGCTCAATCTTTGAATTGCCCAAAAAATGGAAAAGTACAGAATTTAAGCAACTGCGACAGATATACAATGAATGCACTCAATGCAACTATCTCTGCTATATGTTCTATTCACTTCACGGAAGCCCAAAAGGTCACCTAACACTTGCGAGAGACCAATGGAAGAACGCAAAGTTGATATTCAAATAGCTTAAGCCTCCAGGTTTGGAACAAAAGCAAGAAAAATCGCGATTTTGCTGGCTAATTGACTATCGAAGTTCAATTCTTCTTCAATATCTGACAAGACTGTTCTTATGGTGTGCAAACGCAATTGTGTAAAGGAGCTAGCTATTAATCTTGGTCCTGCATCTTGAGGCCTCTTTACTTCGATAAGGGCTGGTAAAAACATCAAAATAACAACAATGGCAGTCAATGGAAAAGCGACGAGTAATGGAATAAAGGGAATCATAGCATCAGAAATGCCTTATTGTTTAGTTCTCAATATAACAATTTCCATTCCCTAAATGTTCAGTCTTCTCCCAATCAATGTGAGACCTACCCAACAATTTACCAACTATCAAATCGAAAAAAGCCTTTGTACAAATGAACACGTTATACAAAAAGAGAAAATCATCAAAGGCGCCAACCATTGAACGCGCTTTCTACCATCCAAATATGCGCCTATCCCTATCTCAAAAAAAGGTGCGTAGTTGCCTACAAAACTATAGAAAGAAACGAGTACAACAAACCATAGAGCTCCTGCAACTGGTGAACCAAAAAGAATAAGGAATCCACCTGCTAGAAAAGAGAGAAAAGTAATGATTGGCATAAAGTAAATGTGTAGAAGCAGCAAACCATCGATTTTCACTTTCCACGTCAATTTTTTACTTGTCAAAACTTGGTATTCATGCTTAAAACAAACCTGCATATGTCCCTTAGCCCATCTGTGCCTTTGCCGCCAATAAGCCTTCCAAGTGTCAACCGCCTCCTCGTAGCATTCTGCGTCACCTGCGTAACGGATTTTGTAGCCAGCCAAGTAAATCTGAAAAGTAAGATCGGTATCTTCGGTCAACATGGATTCATCAAAACCGCCAAAACCACTCACAATACTTCGCCTAAAGCCGCCAACTGTACCGCCAAATTGGGGTACAAGACCTAAAATGTCACGAGCCTCCTGATCAACTCTGTACCCGCCAATCCGTTCTAGGGTTATTAATCGGGTTACAATATTGCGGGGTTCATTTAGGACGACCGGTCGTCCTTGAACTGCCCCAACCTTTGGATCAGCAAATTTTTCCACTATTTTAACTACGATATCAGAGTGCGGGAGATAATCCGCGTCAAAACAAAGCACAATCTCACCTGTTGCCTGCTTTAGAGCTGCGTTTAGAGCAGAAGCCTTACCTTTGCCGCCCGTTTGCTTGTCTCGATGAAGCACTTTTATGAAGTTGTGCTGGTTTGAGTAATCTTCAGCGATTTGTCCTGTACTATCTGTTGATGCATCATCTATCAAAATGATTTCCAGTTTATCTTTGGGATAGGATAGTTCAGTCATTTTCTGCAGTAATCTGCCAATTACTTTGTCCTCGTTATGGGCAGGGATTAAAATAGAAACCGAGGGTTCATACACGGTCCTACAAGTGGCAGCGTTAATAGACTTGTTTTTTACATTTCTTAAAACAGTTAAGGTGAAAATGTAATGACGAATTAGGTAAGCACTGATTATTAAAGCTGAAAACAAGAAGAATAAATTTAAGATTTCCGTCAGCATTTTTTCATCTTTAAGCAGTTTTGGGAAATTGCATTTTAGGAAGAAAACTCAAACTTAGCGACCAGAAAG
>CAVZPM010000010.1:0-23471 GCA_963777155.1 Candidatus Bathyarchaeota archaeon | reverse complement strand
TCCGCGGTGGATGTCAGTCTTTGCGATGCCTCTGATGTTCATTCCGATGTTGTCGCCTGGCTCAGCCATTGGGATTTGTGTGTGGTGCATTTCGATGGATTTAACTTCAGCTGTCTTGTTGGATGGCATGAAGACTAGGTTTGCTCCAGGTTTTAGAATACCTGTTTCGACTCTACCAACTGGGACTGTACCGATACCCGTGATGCTGTAGACGTCTTGGATGGGAATGCGTAGTGGCTTGTTGGTTGGTTTTGCCGGAATCTCGAGTAAGGTCGAATGCTTCCATCAGGGTTGGACCAGTGTACCACGGCATCTTTTCGCTCTTCTTGATCAAGTTGTCGCCTGTCCAACCTGAAACTGGTATGAAGTTAACTTTCTCGATCTTGTAGCCGACCATTTTGAGCATTCTTGAAATTTCGTTCTTCATTTCATCGTATCTTTCTTTACTCCAGTTAACGGAGGCGTCATCCATCTTGTTAATGGCAACGATTAGTTGGCGTATACCTAAGGTGAATGCTAAGAATGCGTGTTCACGAGTTTGACCGCCTGCTCCAATTCCTGCTTCGAACTCGCCTTTTTTGGCTGAGCTGAAAAGGACTGCTGCGTCGGCTTGGCTTGCGCCGGTAATCATGTTTTTGATGAAGTCTCTGTGGCCTGGTGCGTCGATGACAGTCATGTTGTATTTCTTGGTTGGGAATTGCAGGAATCGAAGGTCAATTGTGACACCTCGTTCTCGTTCTTCCTTCAAGTTGTCTAAAACCCAGGCGAAGTGGAATGTTGCTTTGCCCATTTTTTCGGCTTCTTCTTTGTAAGCGTCGATTGTTCGTTGGTCAATTACACCTGCTAGGTAAAGTAAGTGTCCGGTGGTTGTTGATTTTCCATTGTCAACATGCCCCATGATGATGATGTTTAGGTGTGGTTTGTCACTTTTGCTCATTTTTCATATCCTCTATTAGTTTATCCTAATTTTTGTGAATTCGTTAACACATCAGTCCTCCCATTATTTTAATATTGCGATGTTGGGTTCTGTCAAGTTATCGTCTGTTTCTTATTCGTGTTATCTTTCGCCTGATTATTTTATTAAAAAATGGAAATGAAATTTCTGTGGTTGAAAGGTCATCCATGTAAAAATCGTTTGAAAAAATACGAATATATTATAGCTAACCAAAAAAACAGCAGAGTCAAATATTGACAAGTTGAAAAAGAACATTTAATAGAAATAATATGTCGTATTACGAAACATCCCTTATATTCAATTTCTTGAATCTTAGCTCTCAATAAGGAAAGGAACCAATATGATTGAAAAACAAAATCTTGCAGTGCAAAAACCAGAACATGCCGTCGCAATAATTTACATAGTGATTTTACTTATTGCTTTTTTTGGTTTATTCACTGCATTAGGCGACATTATATTCATCGGCTGCACTTGTCTGTCTAGTTTCATCTGTTTTTCCTACTACATTTATTTCAGAAGATAAATTTTCTTTATCCGAATCAAGGATCATGGGGCTGACTATTCGATTTCTGGGTATGTGGTTGGCTATCAGAGTTCTAAATTGTTCAAGCTTTCCAGACTGCTTACACACAATTGAAGAATAATTTACTTTTTTTCGTTAACGTTCGAGATTATGATTTTCTCTGAAAGAGATAGCTGGTGGGAATGACAAAACAGCTTATAACTTCAAGCAACCATGGGTAACTCATGGGCATAACTAAGGTAGCTCAGGGCATATCAGTAGTTACCACAACCTGGAACGAGAAAGAAAACATTGAAGAACTAATCCGCAGAATCCACTCAACCCTCCAAACCGTTCCCCATGAAGCAATCGTTGTCGACGACAGCTCGTCAGATGGCACTCTTGAAGTCGCTAAATGCGTAGCGGATGTGGCGGTTGGAAAGGTTCGGGAGGGACAAACCAAAGGTTTACTGTATGGAGCAAAAATAGCCAAGTACCCTATCATAGTGACAATTGATTCTGACTTGGAAAATAGTCCTGAACTTATCCCCGCTCTGATTGAGAAACTTGATATCTACGATGTTGTCGTTGCTTCTAGGACACATGTGCCCCGCTTTTCCGAGCGTTGGGCCGCCAGAACACTAGGCAAGAAATGTGGGGTTTCAGATTTTTACTCTAATTTTAGAGCCTACAAAAAAGAAACAATAGTTAACGTCTTTTTGAAAGGTGGCGAAACATTCGGTGGAGAGTTGCTAGTTGTTGCCAAGAAGAAAGGGTTTAAGGTTGGAGAGTTGGTGTATGAAGCTCCGCCTAGACGTAGTAAGCCTCGAATCGGCGGAACGATCAGGGCAAACTGGAGAATAATTGTCGCTACATGGAAGTGTCTTTTAATATTTTTTGTGTCTTAATGGCAGGGCACAGATTCTAAGAAAAAGTCATCTACGTTCGATTAGTTCGATAAGGGTTCCGTCTGGGTCCTCGATGAAGGCTATTGTTGTTTTTTCGTTTAGCTTGAATGGTTCGTCGGTGACGGTTATGTTTTCCTTGCGCATGGCTTCGAGTGTTTTATTGATGTCCGCAACTTCGAACCCAAGATGGTCAAATAACCGTTCTTCATAATCTGGTTGAGCAAACCTCTTCTGTTTATGGTAGAGTGTTAACTCCAGCGTGCAACCTTTGTTTTCTGGGTCCTGTAGGAAAGCGATTTCAGCGTTGGTTTGCTTGATTTCTCGGCGACTTTGAAGTCTCAAACCCAGAAATCTGGAGTAGAAATCTATGGAACGCTCCATATTGCTTGTACGAATGCTCGTGTGAACAAACAAAGTCTTTGCCTCACTCTTCTCAATAAGTAATGGTTGGTGTGTCATTAGTTCGTTGGTTTTGGGATGTCGAGTTTCTTGGTCTAAGGTTTCATTAACTAACTCGTCTGCAACTTGGATTTGGGGATGTTCTCTGGGAACGTTAACGAAACTGATTTTTTTAAAGCAGCCTTTCAATTGTATCACTTTCCTCCAAAGTTGCTGCAATTCATGGTCTTTAACAGAATACTGGCCATTTAGCTGTTTTACAACAAGTTCACTGTCAAGGTGACAAACCACCTCTTCGATGCCAACCTCGATAGCAAACTGCAAAGCCATCAAGAGCGCTTCATATTCTGCTTGATTATTGGTTCTAATGCCTATGAAACGTGAATTTGACTTCACGATTTCGCCTTGCTCGTTTAACGCTACAAAGGCTATGGCGGCAGATCCAGGGTTACCTCTTGCTCCACCATCACTATAAATCCTCAGTGGCTGAATCATCAAGCTATCACTTCTATCATGTTTAGTTGAAGCTACTTATTTAAACCCTCAAACATGAATGGCTCAGTATAAATCCACCAATACAAAATGGAAAAGAAAGAAAAGCTTACTTTTTGATCATTTCCATCAATTTAGGCATGAGTTCACAACCACGCTCAATGGTGCCAAGACTACCTTTTGCGCATTCTTTCTCACAGAACTTTACAGCTTTTCCTTTGTCTACATGGTCGCCTGAGATAAGTATTGGAACGGGTGTATCGCTGTGTACTTTCAGAGCGCATGGTGTTGCATGATCGGTGGTTATGCAGATAAGGTTGTCTTTGAGTGAAATCTGTTTTAGACAGTGGTCCAAAGAAGTATTTGTCTATGGCAGAAATAATCTGGGTTTTTAGTGTGCAGTTGCCGTCGTGTCCCGGTTCGTCGGGTCCTTTGAGGTGGATATAGAAACAATCATGTTTTGGCAGGGCTTCAAGAAGCGCTTTTACCCTGACTTCACAGTCTTTCTGCAGGTTACCCGATGGAGGCGGAAGCAAAGACGACTCCATACCAGCCAGTTGAGCTATGCCACGTTCCGCATGCATATCCGCTAAACAAGCAAAGTTGACGTGGTACCGTTCATTAATGTTGAAGAACCTTGGAAGCAAGTGCCCAGCATCACGGGTCAAGACAACGTTTGCTTTCAGTTTACCCTCAGCAGCACGCTTCACATTTATGGGGTGGTTTTCCCAAAGCCTATGCGATTTTTCGATGAATTCGTTGACCAATCCGGCAGAGACTTTAGCAGCTTCCGTTTTATTGGTTGGCTCACAAGTTTTGAGTACCATCTCCACATCGAGTTTGGCTACACCAATGCCGTTGACTACTATGTAGGCTGGGTCGCTGTTGGTTATGTCGCTTGAAAGAGGCTTAGCTTTGCTCTTGATAAGCAAAACAGCCCTGTGCCCCAAAGTGTTGCAGAACTCAAAGGTAGCAGGGTAAGAGGTTAATTTGACTTCCTTGTTTACTGCCTTAGTTAGCTCGGTCGCTTCTTCGGTACTTAAGGTTCGGGCAACTCGGCGGTCAAGAATTGTTTTGCCTTCACCTAACGTAGCAAAGTTGCATCTCAGCGCTAAATCCCCGTCCTTCATCTTCAAACCCACACCAGCAGCTTCGATTACGCCTCTGCCCGTACTATACTTGAATGGATCATAGCCAAGGAGTGAAATAACCGCAACATCACTTTCAGGCGCCACACCCTTCTTGACCGTGTACATTAAACCAGTTTTCCCCGCTTTAGCAAGCGCATCCATGTTGGGAGTTTCGGCTGCTTCAAGAGGAGTTTTATTGCCTAAAGATTTAATCGGCAAATCTCCCATGCCATCTATTGCGACATAGATAAGTTTCAAAGTGTTTGCCTCGCTAATGGTAGAGCTTACTTGGTAGTTTATTATTTTTTGCATTAGCGCCCTATTTTTTTAGGGAAAGAACCGACCGGATTTCATTTTGGCTCACTTGTGGAGTTGAAGTTGTGTTTACAAGGTAAACGTCTGTTTGTTCAAAGAGCCTCTTGAAGAAGTCTGTTCTGAGCGCGATTTTTCTTTGGTCCTTTACCAGTTGATGTGGGTTGCAGAAGTTTTGAGCTAGTAAGTATTGAATTGCTTCTTGTGAGTCCAATTTTCTAGCAATATTCTTGTCTGCAGGGTCACGTTTTAGCAGGATTATTTTATGCATCGTTGCCATCGGAATTACGCCGCCGTTGCCAACAATCCACCTAACGTTAACAATTGCCCTGCCACGCTGGTCAAACTGTGCTTTATCAACTAAACGTTCATATTCGTTCCAGATCTTGCCGATGTCCGCTTGAATGTAAGTATTCTTTTCCGAGCCAAACGCTAATGGTTCACGGCTACTAAGTCGCACGAAATACCAGTCGTCGCTGACTAGGCGTGCTGTTGGATTGCGTAGCAGACCCCAAGAATGAGTTGTTTTGCCAGTGCCTGACGGTGCAATAATTGAAACACCTAAACGTTCGACTTCTATCATTGCTCCGTGTACGGAATAAATATGGTGCTCATCTTCCAAAACGTCACCAGCAACCGCCAAAGCAATGCTCTTTACCCAACCGTAATAATCTACGTTAAAAAGAAAAGCCGTCTTTGTATAGGGATCATACTTAACACTAAAAGGAGCACCCGGGATAGACAAAACGATAATGCGCCCATGCGAACGTGTGTTTTCATCGGCACTGTAAAAGTTGTCTTCCCATTTGTTCTTGGTTACCTCAGAGTCAGTTAAGATTTTGATGCAACAACCGTAGATTTCAACCTTGCTCGTGTAAAGTAATTGAGCTCCATAGACTTCAAAGAGCTTATCTTATTTTGATGCAACAGCCGTAGATTTCAACCTTGCTCGTGTAAAGTAATTGAGATCCATAGACTTCAAAGAGCTTATCTTTCTCTTCAGGACCAATTAACTCAACAGAATAACTCATAAGTGCTAGATCTCCAGAATTATTTTCAAGTAAAATAGAACTTTGGCAAACGGATAAGGATTTCGAAAGACAAATCAACCGAGTAGCGCATGTGACCAGAAATACTTTTCCCTATCTTACAGCAATTCTTTTTTAGTTACAAATTGAACAGATTCTTAAGCCCATTTTGGTTCGCCTTTATCCAAATTTACCTGTTTGCTTCTTGAAAAAAATCGCAAGATTCCTTTTGTTCTCTTTGTGTGGGTGTGGGGCTAATAAATTGCACACCACACTTGAGGCTTTGGAATTGGTTGCTTTTTTGGTTTGCATTGCTTTTCTCTTGCGGTTTGAGTGTGGGAAGAGCGGTTGATCCACACAGATATCATTGACGCTATGTTGGGCAGTGTGGATGTGAGTGTGGGAGCATGCAAACAATTCTATTTCTTTTACATCTCATCGGGGACCATTGCGGTTCTGTCTTATACCTTTTTCATACTAAAAAGATTCCGCTGGTCCCTTTGAGAACAATCAGTTTATTTCTGTCTGCTGGTGACAAAGCGGCTAACTAAAGTCGAAGCAATAACACTTAGTAGTGTTAGGCGTTGTGCTTTGCTGGTTTGGCTGTTTCTGAGCGGGTTTTTCTTCTAAGCTGCAACCCTTCAGCCAAAAAAATCGCTGTCGCCACCGCATTCGTGATTGCTAAATAGGTTAAGTCGATGCCGGGCGCTTTACTCTGGAAAACATATTGGGTTAAGATGATTGCCACTTCAGTTGCCACAATAGCCAAAAAAAACAGGGCATAGCAAATCAGGCGGGGAACGAGGGTTTTGCCGATCCAAAGGTGCCCAGAAACGTTGACTTTCTGCTTAACCATATACTCGCCATAAGCGTTTTTCTCCAGTAAACCTGCGGATTCGAGTTTTTGGAGGTGCCAGTGGGCGACGCTGGGGCTAGATAGGTTTGCGCCCCGCATTACTTCTCGGGGTCCGATTGGTTTGTCTTCTTTGACTAGGTAGGCGTAGACGTTGAGTGTTTTTCCTTCGAGGAGTTCGATGTCTGGGTTTGTCAAGCCTGTTTAACTCCGGTTTTCTATGAACGCTTCTACTCCGAACTGGTCGGGCTGAAATGTCTGGTTGGCTGTTAACGCTATATTGTATTCATAGCGGTTGTTGTTTGGAGTGAGCTGGATTTGGCAGAGTTGGTTGCGCAGGGAAGAGGTATCGATAAAACGAGTGGGGTCAGTGTTAGCGTAGCTTTGCTGTAGCATTGCTGAGACTTGGAGGTGCAGGTAGGTTGGGGTTAATTTCAAGTCTGCGATGTTGCGAGCGGTTGCGAATACGGTGCCGTTTAGCATTATCAGGCGCGATTGGTTTGGAGCCCAGAAATTGTTGAATCCATCTTTCCCACTGTTTACTTGAACACTTGCATAACTATCAGTCTGTGAAATACTAGAATTTCCTGGGGTAAAGCTGAGGCTTTCTGTCATAAAGGGGCCAAGCATAGTAATTCGATCGTCGGGGATTGATTGTTCCTGTCCCGGCACTGTAACGCGTCCTGTAACGTCAACCCATTGGCCATCGATGCGCATGTATGTTTGGGTCAGGTTTCCCTTCATGTAGACGCTTTGGACGTCCACACCTTGGCGCCAGTAGCCTCCAACTATTGACTGATTAGAGGGTATCCAGGTGGTGTTAACCCATTTACCGTCAAGATACACGCCTTCGACAGTTCGCTCGATTGTTGATTTGGGGGGTGTCCACGTTACTGGACCAGGCACATAAGTAGGACCTGCACTGATGTATAGCAAATCCACCAGGGCAGTTTCGTTTGAGTTGTTTGTTACATTCAAAACAACGTTGTATGAAATCTGCGAGGGGACGCCGTCACGGTTTCTGTCATACCAGTCTGGAAGCGCCATATCCGCATTGGCGGGCTGTACAGTGAAGCTGGCGTAGACGGGGTCGAGGCTTAAATCGGCTTTCGGTCCCTGAACAGTTATAACAACAGGCACAACATGCGAGATTAGAAGTGGAGTAGCCAACGCTAAACCTGCCAAAATCGCGAGCACGGCGACCAAGATTTGCTTCCAATGCAGATTCATCTTCATGTCCCTGCTTTGCTTTAGGGCAAAGATGCATTTAGCTCTGGTTATAGAACAGGCACGTTCTACAACCAGAACAGAGCAGACGGTCTTTGCACGCAAAAATGCTGAAGTGGTTTTGTCTCTTTATGTGCGTGAGTGAAGTGGTGAGGCCGCTGGGATTTGAACCCAGGATCGCATACGCCCCAGGCATGTATCCTGAACCATGCTAGACGACGGCCCCACGTGGATACATGCTTCCCAACCGAGAATAAAAAACCTATCTACCCCAAAACCGAGGAAGAGATAATTAACACATTTTGGCAATGAGAAACAACGCCCAAAGCAGAAGCTACCAAATCATCAAGTTGACAGAAACGTACTCTATGAGAAACAGGTCAGCTAAGTCACGCTCGTAATTTCAGACATTAACTTTGACGTATTTAGAAAAAAAAACCGACGCATCCTTAGCACTGGGTAGCACATCGTCAACGTAGCTCTTTGGAAAAGCGAAATTTTCTTAACCGATTCTCCCAACACTGTTAAAGTCATTGTGCATTCTTCTATAACGTACTCGGCGCCAATAGAGCTTAATACGCTTACTAAAACTATTATTGGCATCATTGTAATACCATTTGTAGCCATAGCCGCTTCATCGTTACTGTTTAGAAGACATCGAAAATCAAAAATTTTATTACTCGATGGGATTATGCTGTTGCGGTATTATAATGCTGGTCAAACTTGTAATCGGGACCAATACCCAATGGCACCTTCTTCAATGAAGGCAAAGCTTCACTCACCGACTTTTCAGTGACCGCCCAACCATTACCGTTTTCAGATGTGTTAATGATACAGAAAGTTGTCGTATGATCCTTGCCGGACAAACTCTATAGTGAAGCAAAGAACTACGCTCTATCAATTGAATTTACTCCTTTGAATTGGAGCAAATCACAAATACCTCTTAGCAGATTCTTGTGCGAGAGAGCGCTAAGATGTTGGATAACCCAATTTCAGGGGTAGAAAAGGAAGACCAAGAAAGAGGCTATCGTGAGTCATACCTCAAAGCTGATATTCTTCAGTCAAGAGTAGCAATTTTGCTGTTTGTAATTCCCCTGGTTGGCTTTGTCTTTAACGATTACATTTTTTTTGGGCTATCAAACATTTTTTATGGACTAGTTTCTATTCGACTCGGGCTCTTACTTGTAATCGTTTTAGAGTTCATTTATATTGGAAGAGTAAAAAACTACAGATCATATGATAAAATCATATTCTGGTCAGTGATTGCAATTACTATCGGTGGAGGAATCATTAACGCTACCCGCCCCTCGAACTTTGTCATCAGTTGCGTAATAACAATCGTGTCCGTGTTCGTTCTTTATCTGGTTGTTCCATTCAAATTTAAGTACCAAGTTTTTTTGGCTTCCTTAGCCTCAATTGGTGAATCAATAATTATTCTTAACCCATCAAACAATGCGACTGCATCAGTTGTCTATACACTTATTTTCAGCATGCTCGTAGCGAATTTGATCGCTGCCTTTAGCGCTTGGCGGATGCATTCCTATCGTAAAAGTACCTACCGCGAAACTATTCAGCGCAAAGCTTTGCAGGATGAAATACAACGACATGCAGATCAATTATCAGTGCTGGTTGTAGAAAGAACCAAAGACTTAGTCGAGGCTCAATCACGTCTTATCCAGTCCGAGCGGTTAGCTACTGTAGGCGAGATGGCGGGTATGGTTGGTCATGACCTTCGCAATCCGCTTGCTGCAATTAAGAACGCCACTTATTTTGTTAGAAAAAAACAAGGGTCAAATATTGACGAAACCAGTTATGAAATGCTCACCACCATCGAAAGGGCAGTTGACCACGCAAATAGCATCGTTGCTGACTTGCTCGATTTTAGCCGTGAAATCCATTTAGACCTCGAAGAGTATTCGCCCAAATCTCTGATAAACTATGTGTTGCTCTCAATAAAGATACCCAGTAATGTCAAAATAATCCAAAAGATTCCCAGTGAATCGGTTATTTGGGTGGACGCCAACAAAATTGAACGAGTGTTTACAAACCTCATTAAGAATGCTTTTGATGCAATGCCTAATGGTGGAACCCTTGAGATAAGTAGCAGTGAAAATAGTGAAATGGTTGATTTTTTATTTGCTGACAATGGCATCGGAATGTCTGAAGATGTCATCGGAAAAATCTTTACGCCTCTCTTTACTACAAAAGCGCAAGGGATGGGTTTTGGATTAGCAATTTGTAAACGCATGATAGAAGCACATGAAGGCAAAATTGCCGTCGAAAGTTCACCTAACAAAGGAACAAGATTTACCATATCATTGCCCATCAAAAAAACAAAAAACTAATCCAGCTCTTGCCTCTTGAAATATTCGACATATTATTGATAGTAGAAATAAGAAGTTTAGTGAGAAATCGCAGTTGAATTTCTAATTTCATATTTTTCTGTTGCAGATGAAGTCACTCAGGTTAATATGGTGACTTTTCCATTTTATTTTTTTAATGAGTATTTTATGGCATTTTGGAGGTAAAATCTTTTTCAGATAATGGCGAGAAAGGAGCCTTCGATGTTGGAGAGGAAAAAAAGAAAGCTTTGGAACAAACAGGCGACGATTCAACTTCGGATGTTAGAAGAAAAACTGCTGAGGTGAAATTCTGTAGGTATGCTGGTAGATTGATCACGAAGAACTCCAAAGAGCCGAAAATGGACAAAGCGTAGGATTAAAAATCATGCAGCAAGCACGAGAAAAAGACGTTATCTACAAGAAACTCTAGCATTTTTGTACTTGTCATATATTTCACGTTTTGATATGTTATGACAGCCAGAACTTCAAATATAAAACAACCCAACAAGTTAATATTGGCAATAACTCAAACGATTTAAGATGTGATGCGGGATTTGGGCGGTCTGTCTAAGAACCAAAAAAGAATTCTAGATATGTTAGAGATAAAACCTGACATGACAACTAAGGAAATTGCGGAGATGATCTTTGGCAAAATCATAAAGTACAAATCAAAAGAATATGCTTCCGTTCACCGTAGCATAATTTCCTTAGAAAAGCAGGGCTGCATCAAAAGAGTGCAGATTCAACTTCGCTGGCAAAGAACCAACAAATCAATAACAGAAAGCGAAAACAAAGAGATCTTTAATGCTGAAAATAAATGATAACTCGCTCAATTTAGTTATAATTCTCTTAAGAGTAATTAACTTCTTAGCAATAGTCCGAATGATCTCTCCAAGTAAAATACCTTAAAACAAAAGATCCAGATAGTTCTAAAAATTTTCTCAAAAGCATCAAAAATCTAAGATTATGGGATAATTTCAGCACCGTTATATTTTAGGTAGTCAAAATCGTCCAGCCTGACTTTTCCGCTCTTAATTATCATCTGGATGCGTGGAATTTCGCTTTCTACAGCTTTGATTAGTTGTGAGACCGTAAAGCAAACTTTACTGTAGGCTTCATCAGTCCAACGTTTCGTTATGTTAGTGTAGAGACATCTACCACCACAGACACCAAGGATTGAGCAGTGACTGCAGGGTTTTTCGCTAACAAAAAGTCTGTTTAATTTAAGCGGGTTTGAATCTTTGATATGCCCCAAATAGTATTTTTTCATTCCCCACATGGTTGGGCAAGGAATAATGTATCCGTCAGTTTGGATAGCATAGTTTATCCAGCCACCTCCACAACGCATCAAACAATCTTTTTCTTGGTGTAAAAGTGAGTTGGCTATGCCTAATATTGGGTAGAGTTTAAGCACTGTTCCTTTGTTTTGTATTTGGTCAACCCAGAAATGCACCAGACGTTCCACACCAGGAATATAGCTTGTTTTGGTCCATTCTTCAAAGTTACGTCTTTGGTAATCATTGCCCCAGAAACCTGCGTTAAGTTGCCAATGAATCGAGGTAAACGAAAAGTCCGGGTTATCCAGGAGATAGTTAACTTGTTTTTCTATGTCGGTTTGCTCCATTATAGTCATGCGAGCAATTAATTCTCCAGCAAACCCATTTTTCTTTATCAATTTTAGGTTGTCGATGACTTTTCGGTAAGTTCCTGCGCCACGATAAGAATCAGTTAAGGTTTCTTGTCCATCAATCGAAACAAGGATTGTGTGGAAACGGTTGACATATTTGGACTCCAGTTTATCGAGGAGCAAACCGTTTGTTTGCATCATGTAGTACTTAGGAGATACTTTATCCATGATTTGCCTTAGCTTATCCATCTGCAGTAGAGGTTCGCCGCCATAGAAGGTCAAAACACAATCAGGGTCTTGGCGGCAGAAGTTATCCAGCAAGGTCACATCATAGTTCAATTTACGCGGTAAATCGTAATCCACTTCTATGTCGTCGCCGAATTCTTCGTCAAAATCGTCAAGGCTCTCGCCAAAACAATATTTACATTGCAGGTTGCAGTCACTGGTTAGGATTACATGGAAGAACATGAAGTTTAATCAACCAATGTCTGGCTTAATAGTATTTTTCTGCTAATTCACGCGCTTTCCTATCTTGTTCAGTCTCTTGACTATTTTCGTCTTCTTCACCCTTGGATTGCTCTGAATTCTTGTCTTCTTTTTCCTCAGTTTGTTTCTTCTCATCTGGTTTTGTTTTGTTAACTGCGTTGAGGGCTTTTT
This sequence comes from Candidatus Bathyarchaeota archaeon, assembly GCA_963777155.1. Taxonomy (GTDB): domain Archaea; phylum Thermoproteota; class Bathyarchaeia; order Bathyarchaeales; family Bathycorpusculaceae; genus Bathycorpusculum. The sequence continues at coordinate 11,039 of CAVZPM010000010.1, read as the reverse complement.
GTATGTAGCTGTTTAGTTCTCGTTCTTTCATTATTTTGTCAGACAAAGACTCCGGAGCAAAAACCAATGGTAAAATGGCGATAAATAAGAAGAAACTTGCAAATGAGAATGAAAGACCTATGTTTATGTACTGGGCAAATGGTTGAACCAACACTTGTATTAGACCTGAAAGTAGAAAAGGCAATCCGCCAAGAACATAATATTTTTCTCTGCTTCTTCCTTCTGAGAGATCACCCCAAATCACGAAAATAAAGTTCACATATAAGATCCCCCAAGCAATACCATCAAATACCATAAAGAAAATGTACGCAAGTATTCCTGCACCTGAGAAGACGCTGAGAAATGCGTACCCCAACCCTAAGAAAACAAACCCTGCAATTCCCGTTATTTTTCGCCCTTTAAGATCGCAGAGTATTCCAGCTGGTATGGCAGCTATGCTTGATATCACGTTAGTTATCACTACATAATTATTGTATAAGTCAGGTCCTATTTTGCTCATTCCAAGTTCCAGAACGGGGTTTTCTATATAATTTATTAAAGCAAACAAGAACCAGGGTAAAAATAGAAGAATGAATCTTCTTTCTCTAATAATGGATAAGAGTGAAGTTTTTTGCTCTTCAGGTCTTTTTTCTTCAGGTTTATAAAATAAGAAACCTCCGATACATAACAGCCTCCACACAGCCAGGACTAGAAACTGAAACGGTATTGCTTCCCCACCGAGAGGTAATAGAATCAATGCTGCTAGAATCTGTATTGTGAAGAAAACAACTGCCCCAAGACGTCCTCTTTTTTCAGTTTTTGATTGTGTGGCGAAAAGTGAAAGACAAGTTGGAATCCCCAAGCCGATCGAGCAGCTAAGTAATAATGATAATGCACTTGTTGTAACTAAATTAGTTGGGGAATAGAAGAAATAGAAAAGCAAGCATGAAAAAACACCCGCAATATTCCAAACTAATAAGGCATTTTTTTTTAACAATATTTTTGCCAATAGAGTACCGCCAATTATGGAGGAAAGAATTAGTCCCCCAAAATAGCAAGCGGATATTGCTAATACTTGGTCAAATGGTAATTGATTACTACTGTATAGAATGTCTATTATGAGGAAAAGAGTTAGTAAGAACCAAGAGATGCTGTTTGCTACTATGAAAAGGGAAGGTACGGCTTGTAATTTAGCTTTCCACATAGTAGAGCTCTTCTATGTTTGATTGCTGCCAGGTTAATACTAACTTTGTGTTTTCTTAATAAGTATTAAGGGTTCATATAGCAAAAATCAACTGTATATCTGTTCAACACAAAGCTTAAAAGGACTTGTTGTACACATATACAATTAGCGAGATACAGGAGAAGTGAGAAAGGATGAGTAAGTCTTCAAATAAAAAGGTGCAGAAACCAGTCGTTTTTACCTGGTAAAAACCTTTATTTTTTCTTTGTCGTTGGATGCCGATTTCTACGGTGAGTTATTGTGCAATATGAAGAATAACCTGCAGGCAAGTTAACTGTATGTCTGTTGAACACAAAGCTTAAAAGGACTTGTTGTACACATATACAATTAGCGAGATACAGGAGAAGTGAGAAAGGATGAGTAAGTCTTCAAATAAAAAGGTGCAGAAACCAGTCGTTTTTACCTGGTAAGTGATTCTCACATATCCTCTAATAGTGATGTGAGGATTAGCTTCAAATGCTCCTTTTCTTTATTGTTTGGCAGAATACATAGTGCACTTGCGGCTTCTTTCTGCATAATCCTCAATTGATTATTCAAGGAAGTAAGTGTACCTGTTTTCTCAAGGATTCGCAGAAGTTCCGTACAGTCCTTATTTGTTAGATTCGATTTTGATAACAGTGTAAATATCTTTTCCTTATACCCTCTCTTTTGGAGACCGTAGAGGACGTGAAGAGGCAAACATTCGTTCTTAACCCTATTTGAAAGTTCGATGGGTTCAAACAAATCGGTATATTCTGCTCTAACTGCCAACAAAGTTCCCAGGGTTCTTCCGCATTTGCTTAATGCTTGAATTTGTTTTTCTGTTGCCCTTCCATAGATTCCAGCAATTTTCATTCTTCCTTCAATTTCTGCGGCTTTCTGAGTCAAAATGCCCAAGTATGTTTGAGGTTTCACTTTCCACTTTTTTAACTGTAGATCGGTTTCTGCGATATGAGCTTTCACAACTTCCGATAGAAAGTTGTTTGCAGTATCCATTATTTGTGATTGTTGCTCTTTAGAAATATTTTCGATAACTCGATGAAGTAGATGAAACCCCTTGACCAGGAATATGTCTCCTATTAGTAAAGTAGATGATATTCCTAACTTGCCATAGACTGTTTTGGTTCCTTTCTTTTTCATTGAACCATCAATTATGTCGTCATGAATGTCCATAGTTGCATCAATAAAAGACAAAGCAACCTGTAAGGGAATCACATCTTCTAACTTTCCCCCTACCGCCTCAAAAGCAATCGACACTATTCCTTGCCTGATACTATCATTCCATATCGATAGATATTGTTCAATTGCTTCATCCTGCTTTTCTAAACCAATTTTTTGATTAATAATTTCCTGTTTTGCAAGAGCATGAGCTTGAATACTTTTTTGATAAAATAAGGCTAATGCTTTTTCAGCATTGCTTTGGACTGGCATACGCGTTCATTATTCTTTAGGTTAATATAACATTTTGTATATATGCAGAAATTTAACCGCGTCATGCATTAGCAAAAAGTTCACTTACCCTAATTTGGCACTTACTTTCTGCCAAGCAAAACTCTTAATAGCTAATCTTTTAATTTCAAGGCTCATGAGCCAGACCAAGCAAATCGAGCAGAAATGGCAACAGAAATGGGAAACCGCTCACCTATTCGAAGCAGACCCAGACCCTAATCGCAAGAAAAAGATGGTTACTTTTCCCTACCCTTACATGAATGGTCCCTTGCATGTTGGGCACACATTTACTGCTGCTCGTGTTGACGTTTACGCACGTTTTAAACGCATGCAAGGTTACAATGTACTTTGGCCTTGGGGTTGGCATTGGACAGGTCAACCGTTGCTTGGTGCAAGTCAACGTGTAGCTCGAGGTGATGAAGACTACATCAAGGTTCTCCGAGAAGTAGACGGTGTCCCAGAAGAAGAGTTAAAAAAATTCGTTGATCCCTTCTACATGGCTCAATACTACACCAATGAAGGTCGCTTAGCTGTAAAGAGTATCGGGTTCTCTGTAGATTGGCGACGCGAATTTACTACTATAATGCCTACTTACCAGAAATTCATTGAGTGGCAATACAAAAACCTTAAAGAAAAAGGCTACGTTACCCGCGGAACACACCCAGTGGTTTGGTGTCCCAAAGACAAAAGCCCCACAGGGGACCATGACCGCCAAAGTGGTGAAGGCGTTACCGCCGAAGAATACACCCTAATAAAATACAAGCTTGATGAAAAAACATTCTTGCCAGCAGCAACTTTCCGCCCTGAAACTGTCTACGGCATAACTAACATGTGGATAAACCCCGAAGCCACCTACGTGGAAGCTGCAGTTAACGGTGAAAACTGGATAATTAGTCAAGAAGCTGCAGAGAAGTTAAAAGAACAGGAAAGAAAAATAGAAGTCAAACGTAGCTTCTTAGGTAAAGAACTCATAGGCAAATATTTCGAGAACCCCATAACAAAGCTCAAGTTTCCCATTTTGCCGGGTTGGTTTGTTGACCCCAAAACCGCTACGGGGGTCGTTTACAGTGTTCCTGCCCATGCACCCTACGATTATTTAGCCTTAAGAGACTTACAGCAGAAACCGGAAGTTCTCGCACAATTTGGTGTGGACTCAGTTGTTGTCACGCAAATCAAGCCAATCTCAATCATAAAGGTGGAAGGTTTCGGTGAGTACCCAGCCGTTGAAATCGTCGAGAAAATGGGCATAAAAGACCAAAACGACCCCAAAGCAGACCAAGCCACCAAAGAACTTTACAAAAAAGAATTCCACAACGGCATCCTAAAGGCAAACTGTGGACCATACGCAGGAAAAACTATCCGCGAGGCTAAAGACATCTTAATTGCTGATTTCCGCAAACTTGGGGCTGCTGACTCTATGTACGATTTAGCTGAACCCGTGATTTGTCGATGCATGACGCAATGCATTGTAAAAATCCTTTCTGACCAATGGTTCCTAAACTACTCTGACAAGCAGTGGAAAGAGAAAGCCAAACAAGTTATAGCTCAAACGATGATTCTTCCAGAATCAGCAAAACAAAACTTTTACACAGTTATAGATTGGCTTAGAGAATGGGCTTGTGCCAGAACCACCGGTTTTGGAACCCCGCTACCCTGGGGCAAAGGCTGGATAATTGAAACATTAAGCGACTCCACTGTTTACATGGCATTTTACACTGTAAACAAGCACATAAGACAAAACAATGTAAAAGCAGAAATGTTGACTCCTGAAGTTTTCGATTATATTTTTTACGGAAAAGGTGATGCCGACAAGCTTGGAATCACAACTAGATTAGGCGCAGACTTACTCAATGCGATGCGAAGTGAATTCCTTTATTGGTATCCCTTTGATCTACGAAACTCTGCAAAGGAGCTCGTACCTAATCACCTTTCTTTCTGTATTTTCCACCATGCGGCCCTCTTTCCGCCTGAGCATTGGCCCAGAGCCATAGGTGTTAACGGTATGCTCATGATTGAGGGGCAAGGGATGCACAAAAGCAAAGGCAACTTCATAACTATGAAGGGAGCCGTTGAAAAGTATGGCGCTGACGCAACACGTTGCGGTTTGCTCTTGGGTGCTGAGGGCATGGATGACCCTGATTGGCGAGCCGAAAATATAAGCGACCTGAAAAACAAATTTGAAGCCTTAATGGGTTTTGTAAGCGGAATATTTGCCTCTACTAAAAACGACGAAAACACTACGCTTGAGCGTTGGCTTCAAAGCAAGCTTCAGAGCCGAATAAAAGAAGTCACCGCAAACATAGAAGAGCTTAAAACCCGAACTGCCCTGCAGGTTGCCCTATTTGAGATTTGGAACGATCTGCGCTGGTACATCCAGCGAAAAGGTAACACCCAAGCCAAAGTGTTAGGTGAAACGTTGAAGACTTGGCTAAAGATGCTTACGCCTTTCGCACCGTTCCTTTGCGAGGAGCTTTGGAGTCAAACTGGCGAGCAAGGATTTATCAGTATAGCCAAGTGGCCTATCTTTGATTCTAGCAAGATTGATGTAGCCGCTGAAGAACAAGAGACTCTAATCACTGATATAATGAACGACACAACGAACATTGTAAAAGCAACAAAGATTACACCAAAACGCATATGCTTCTACACTGCTTCACCCTGGAAATGGCAGATCTACCTAAAAATCCTAGACAAAACGGTTGCTGGCGATGCAAAAATCAACGAGTTAATGAAGGAATTCGCGGCCGACAAAGACCTAAAACCCCATATGAAGGACATCGCGGGCATGGTTCCAAGAATCATGAAGGCACTAACGAAGGTTTCAGGTGAAAGAAAAGCTAACATGCAAAAAATCAAAATGGTCGATGAGCACACAATTTTGGTTAACGCAGTTAGTTTCTTAGGGCAACGTTTCAATGCAGATGTATCCGTTAATAGTGAGGACGACAAGGAACGCTTTGATCCTAAGAATCGCGCAGTGATGGCTATGCCGTATCAACCAGCGATTTATCTGGAGTAGGAAGCGTCATTGTAAATTCGAGCCTGATGCTTGGATGGGAATATTGCAAATACCCTACGGTAATAACCCTTTACAAATAGCATTTAGTAAACAGGAGACAATATCTCAGTCTGAAATAGGTAGCCATTAATGGCTTAATTCAGTAGCCTCTTCGCGGTTCTTAAGTTTCTCTTCCAACAGAACAAGCAGTTCCTGAGGCTTCACAGGCTTAACCAAATAAGCATCAGCGCCTTCATCGAGGGCTTTAACGCCAGTTTCGAGTGATGGAAAACCAGTAATCATTATCTTAACAGTGTGCTGAAGCTGCTTTTTGAGTTTTGCGAGCAGATCCGTTCCATCCATGTCTGGAAGCCTGATGTCTACCAGTGCAAGGTCATAGTGGTTTTTTTCTGCTTTTTCTGTTGCTTCTTTGCCTGTTTCTGCTGTTTCAATCTCGTAACCGCTCTTTTGGAGAATCCGTGTGAAGGTGCGAAGGATCGATTTATCATCGTCAACAACAAGTATGGTTTTTTTAGGCGCCGCCACTTCTAACATCCCATTTCGTATTTATAACATTGGCAACAAACCAAACTAACAGTTGATTTGCAGTCAACAAAGCTTTATCCCTTGGAATTGGGCAATCCTAACAGTGTTTTCCGAGATTAATAAACGCTATCCCCCTTGGTAAATCCTAAAGTAAGCCTGTTAACAATAAAGTTATAACTTAGAAAAAACAATTTGGATTATATTACAACTGGTTTTGGACATATGGTTTCTGCACCCATTTCTTACTCGATAGAAACTGAAGTTCCATCAATCTACTTCGAGAAGCTATTTGAATTCATCTACACACAGTACCTTGTTCCACAAAAACAGCGATTTGCAAACTTATCTAGAGAAACAACTACGACGGGCAATAGGATCTCATATTCTGTCCTTGATGCACAGGGGAGACAAATAATAAAAGTTGAAGTAGAAGGCACAGACAGAGTAAACGCATTAATAACACCGCTAGAAACCGATGTTTCAGATGCAACCGTCAAAGAAGCAAGACAGGATGTATTGATTGCTACAGAGTTGTTTGAGGAAAAGGCCCGCAAACTAACTTGGTATTTTGCATGGCGGGAAGGCGAAGAAATCGTACCAGAAAAAGTCACGCTTCACGAAAAAAGCTTCAACCGACTTTTCCTGGAAACCCAAGTGCTGCTAACCTTTGTATTCATAGGACTGGGTCTTGTGCTGTTCCTTATTGTTCAAACGTTCTATCCATCCTACTTTTGGACTGTTCCAATACTTTTGATTGCTTCGCAGTTCGTATTCGTTTTTTTCTCCAACAAGATAATTGCTCGTTCAAGCGACTGGACAATCACCAAAGATAACCCCATCATTCACTTCTTGGAATATCAACCCCCAATTGGTTCTTTAGGCACCCTTGACGACTACAAACAGATTCCGCCCGAAAAGCTAGCCACTTTAAAGAAGGAAGTCTACGAAGAAATAATAGCTAAACACGGCGCTATCGATTGCCAAGAAGCAGAAAAAATTTTCGCTAAATACAATGTATCCTGTAGACTAGGTAACTTATCCGCTAAGAAAATCAATGTCTACGAAATGGTAAAGAAAGTCGCCGACCGCTTCGGATATAAAGTACCTAAAATCGTGATTTCAAACACGATGGTTCCTAATGCCGCTGCTTCCGGTCCCAGTCCAAGTAGAGGCATAGTTTTGATAACAACTGGATTACTTGTCCAGTTGGAAGAGCCTGAAGTCGTAAGCGTTTTGGGTCACGAATTTGGTCACCTAAAAGGCAGAGACCCACTAATTCTGTTCGGGCTATTAAGCGCAGAGTTCTTATTCAGGTTCTATGTGCTGCTCTCTTTGTTCCCAGTCATATTTTCGTCTTTTCTGTTCTTTGTCTACTTCTTCGCAGTCATGACCCTCATATTCTTCATTGCAAAATTTTTTGAAGCACGCGCAGACCTGACGTCAGCTATGATGATGGGGCAACCCAAAGTTATGGCGAAAGCACTTGAGAAAATCGGTTTTCACAGGCTACTATTTGAGCGAACACCCAACTTCCGCCTACAAGAATGGGTTGGATTAGATTCGCATCCGCCTATTTACTTCAGAGTGGACCGTCTAGAGTCGCTTAGGGATACAACGATTAAACATCCACTGATTCAATCAATCAGAGATGTTTTGCAAGGGTTTGCAGCTTCCTTAAAAGGGTAAATGCCCATTTTTCGACCAAATAATTTTCTCTATTTTTCCTTTGGATTTATAAGCACATTAAACTCAATAAGGAAAAAAATAAGAAATATTAAGAATTGAAATATGAATAACAATTCCCTAAATATTTGGGGTAAATCAGTTTAAGCTTAGCAGTTAGCCTTTTTCTAACGGACGGCTTCTGCGTCTGCACAACCGCTGATTAAATTTGTTATCCTTATTTTTAAGTGCTCGTTGGCTTTTGCGTTCTTAATGAAAACCGGGAACCCTTTGATTTTGGCGACACCTTCTCCGTTGGGGCTCATATCAATTACGTCAACTTCGAATTCTTCACCGATTTCCATGGGGTAAGCTATTCCTCTGCCTTTGTTTTTGGCGTTTCTTGGGGCTCTTTTTTTAGGGCTAAAAGCGCATCATCCTCTTTTTCAGTAATAGTGTTCTATAACATAAGAGCTTTTTTGTTTTTTTCCAGAATTTCTATGGCTTTTTTTGCCCAGTCTGCATCACTCCAAAACGCCCTACCTACAGCTGCAAAATCTATTCGTCCCTTACTCACTAACTCATCAGCGAATTCTGGGGTGGTGATTCCACCCACCCCGATAACAGGGATTCTAATGGATTTCTTAATAGCCTCAGCCTGTGGAACAAAATACCCTTTCATTTGCCGTAATTGTTTTGGTTCGCTTCCACACATACCCCCAGACACATCGAGTATGTCTACTCCAATCGCTTCAAGCTTGCGAGCAAACACAATAGAATCTTCAATATGTGTTCCATATGGTGCTAAATCGTCTGAGCCCAACCTGTATAAAAAAAGCTGGCCATCAAGGACCCTATGTATCTTTTCTGCAACCAAGAGAGGGAAACGTATCCGCTTTTCAAGGGATCCGCCAAACTCATCTTCGCGTCTATTGAACAATGGAGAATAGAATTGGTTTAGCAAGTACCCATGTGCCCCATGCAACTCGACTCCGTCAAACCCAGCCTTAACTGCCCGCTCAGCAGCCGAAGCAAACGCATCCGCTATAGCAAAGATTTCCGGTACATCTAACATTCGGCTTTTTTCTCTTGGTGAAGGACCAGCAGGCTCAACCCCGATAGCTCTTTTGTTGGTTACAGCTCCTGCATGAGAAATCTGCACGATCGCTGGAGCCCCAACCGTATGCAACGCGTCTGCGAGTTCCTTAAAACCGTCTATTAATGAGTCGTCGTCGATTGCTAGTTGTTTGGGTCCTATTTTGCCAGTGGGTAAAACATAGGCGTGCTCGACAATAGGCAACCCAGTATGGGCTGAGCGTCGGACATAGAAATTTATTAGCCTCTTGGTAACTTCTCCTTCAAAACTAGCTCTGCCCGTCTGCATAGGCGGCAATACAATACGGTTACGAAGAGTGTAACCCTTCACTTCTAAAGGTTCAAGTAAGCCAAGCAAACCCTAACACCGATGCAACAAATGCTTTAGTAGAGGTATAAGAACCTGTCAATCTTAAAATCCGACTTTAAGAGTATTTTTTGATAATTTCCTTAATAATATTTAGGTTTCGAGTGGTCGTTTTCACTTTCAGTTTTGATTCTAAAAAAGGGTTAGGCAGCGCACCTTCTCCACCACCATGTGTTACACTGAAAACCTCGTCGCCAACGACTGAAATTACCTGTGCTGTAGACTTGGGAATTGTTAGGGGGAGCTGCAACGGAAAAGTGAATAGGGGGTATGGTAGAAAAGTTACCAGAAAACTTGTGCCTTCTATGTTTTGGTTTTTAAACGAGTCGAGGTTGATTATACTTTTGAGCTGAGAAAATGTCCGCAAAAACACTGGGACCTTGTACCCTAAAGTGATAGCGAGTTTTTCCTCAATTTTTGACTTCACGTCTTGAGAGTCTGTAGAATCAGTCTCAAAAACAACGTTTCCACTTTGCTTGTAGGTGAAAACGTTTTGAAAACCTAGAGAGCTGAAGGTGTCTTGTAGTTTTTCTTTAACAACTATGTGACCGCCAACATTAATTCCCCTCAAGAAAGCTACGAAGCGAAACATACAAGATTGTGATTCAAAAGTCCTAATTAAATGCTGACTAAACGAATCTAAAACCAAATATCAGTGTTAAGAATCTATGAAAAGTAGCTCCATTGGCTTTTTGCTGCCAGTGAAATGTCGGAAAGGGGTATTTTGCTCTAAGGCAGAAATACTTAATTGTTGCATTAAACTCTAACAGAATTGACCAAAAATTTTCTTTGAGATTTCATAGAAATTTTGGGTAAAAGGGGTTAACGGTTGCAGAACGATTACGCCATCCAAACAATGAATTTGACAAAAACATACAAAACCAAACCCCTCAACAGCAACCTTTTGCACCGTAAAACCTTCTCAATAAACGCCGTCGACAACCTCAACCTCAACATAAAAAAAGGCGAACTCTTTGGACTCCTTGGACTCAATGGGGCAGGCAAGACCACTCTCGTTAAAATACTATGCACCCTGTTGCCCCCTGACTATGGAACCGCCACTGTAAACGGCTTTGATGTTGTCAAGGAGCAGATGCGAGTAAAACGGTCAATCGGCACTATTTTCAGCGTTGGTGAACGCGGCTTCTTTTGGAGGTTAAGTGGCTACAGCAACTTGGAATTCTTCGCGGCCATAAACAATGTTCCCCGAAGTGGCAGACAACGAAGAATCATGGAGGTTTTGGAGCTCGTAGGAATGCAAGAGAAGGCATTTGAGATTTTTCAGAAATATTCAGGCGGCATGAAAAGAAAACTTGCCTTAGCGAGGGCTTTGCTGGCTGACCCACCTATTCTTTTGTTGGATGAGCCAACTACAGGATTGGATATCACTTCGTCAAGAAATATCAGGGACTTTATAAAAAACGATCTCAGCAAGAAACATGGCAAAACCATCCTCTACACCACCCATTACATCGAGGAGGTTTCCCAAATGTGTGACCACGTAGGCATAATGAACAAAGGCAAAATTATCGCTTTAGACACTCCCGATGCCCTCAAGGCTATGACGAAGAAGGGTGAAGTCGCTGACATCATAGTCAAGAACATGTCTGAGGCACAAGTAAATAGTCTGCGGGGTTTGGCTGGGGTCTCGGGTCTAGCTTCAGAAGTGCAGGATTCAGTTCTTGGGCAGACGCGTCTTCGGGTACGTTTAGAGAACACGG
>CAVZPM010000009.1:0-167159 GCA_963777155.1 Candidatus Bathyarchaeota archaeon | reverse complement strand
GGGAGATGGAGGCTGAGTGGGCAGAAGACGAAGACGTCTGGTTACCCCAGAGCTTGATCGTTTCATGCATTGGCACCTCAAAGAATTGCGGGGTAGACCTTCAACCATTTGACCCAGAAAACAATTATGAAGGCAAATTTTTCGGAGGCTTAGATCTTGCGCAGACCCGCGACTACTGCGTTTTTAGCTTAGTGGAAAGCCTTAACGACACACTTTATTTGCGATTTTTGAAGATTTTTAACCAACCGACCAGGTATGCGCATGTGTTGGGTTTTATCAAGCAGGTTCAAGATCGCTTTGGCAGTTTCGAAAAAATCCGCGTCGACTATACCCGTGAAGGACCAAGCATAATTGCCGACATGGAAAACTCTGGCATAGACAATGTAGAAGGCGTAAACTTTAGCGTCCCACGCAAAAGCGAAATGGCAAGTCTGTTAAAGCAGAGGATGTCGAATAGCAAGTTTTTCTATCCGCTTCTCAACTGGGAGCGACCGTACCGAGGAGACATATGTACTGAACTAAACGTTGAACGCTACGACCTACGCAAAGACGGCACTATAGGCTACTCACACCCCAACGGCACACACGACGACGTCTTCTGGAGCATAGCCCTAGCAGTATACGCAACAGTAGAACTATCACCTGAACCGTTTCTAGCAGTAATTCCAAGATAACATAAAATGGCCGAGATTCCGCAAGAACTGTTCGTTTTTTATCCCGCTATCTCCTGTTAAAGTCTTATCCTTTTAGCCTGAATCCATGCGAGTAAGAGTGTAATGAATAGCCAAAACTTCCGACCTCCGCGTTGCGAACGCGGCGATAACTTTCTGAGCGCTTTTCTCCTATTCGCGATTAATCCTCGTCTTACACAGCATTCTTTAGAGTTGTTTGTCTACATTTTATTAGTTGGAAGTACCATAGAATAATTGAAGGTTAGGTAACATGAATGTTGAAGAAGAGCTCTTGGAACGCATCGTCGTAAACCCAAAAATTATGGGTGGAAAGCCCATTGTAAAGGGTACACGAATCACCGTTGAGCAAGTGTTAAAGATGCTCGCTCAAGGCCTAACAACAAAAGAAATTCTAAAGGATTATCCGCACCTGTCAAAAGATGATGTCGCCGCAGTTTTGCTTTATGCCGCCAAAGTCGCAGGTGAAGAAGAGGTCTACCCTATAACAGTCACGTGAGCTTGATTCTGTGAAGTTCTTGGTTGATGAATGTACTGGTATTTGGGTTTCTAAAAAACTGACTCAACTGGGATTTGACTCAGTTTCCGTTATCGAATGCATGAAGGGCGCCTCAGACGAGGAAATTGTAAGAAAAGCAATTGAGGAAAATCGTGTAATTGTAACAAACGACAAATACTTTGGCAGACTTGTCGGCTTCAACAAACTGCCTGGTATGATTCTGCTGAGGTTAAGTAACGAGAGCATCGAAAACAAAGTGAAAATTGTTTCTTTCATCCTCGCCTCTCACAGCGATGCCATTCTGGGAAACGTCATTATTGTCTCAGAGACGAAAATAAGAGTGCGCCGAATAAAGAAGAGCTGAAGCTTTTTATAGTGGACCGGGCGGGATTTGAACCCTAAATTAGGATGGCGGAAATACCAAATAATTCGACTTAGTTGAAAAACAGCTGAAGCATTCAAGCAACCCGTACAGGTAACATACATCTTGACTAAAAATGAGTTAAGAAGTTCGAGAGTTCGATGCGTTAGAAATTTCATCATCTGAATTGAAATGCGAAAACTTGCGCGTCATCACATGGGACTTCGAAGAAACAACATCAATTGGCGACAAAACGGTTAGGTTTATTCCATTGTGGAAATGGCTACTCAAATCGGAACAGACATAATCAAACGATTAAGAATGGACACGCCCCTTTAGAGGGCATGGTCTTGCAGTGACTAACATATCTTGCCTTTTCTATCTCTTCTAAATTGGGAGCTTCTTGATCTTATAAATAAAAAAAGAAAAGGGAATGTGTTTAGTGATTGAGTTATGGTCGTTTTCTTACTGTCAATAGCGCCAGTACTGCAAATCCTATTATGATAACTACGATTATTGCCACGACTGCTGGAATGAAATATAGATCAGCTGCCGATTGTGGTGGTGCCGGAGTTGGAGTCACGGTTGTGGTTGCTGCCTGGCTTACATAGAAGGATGTTTCTGCATTCGATGAGTAGTATGACCCTGAACCTGCAAAGTTAGCGACCACAGTGTAGTTTCCAGGAATATCAGGTATCCATGTTAGGGTATACATGCCGCTTCCATCGCTTGTTGTTCTACCAATTTCTCTGAAGTTGCCATTCGAGTCAAGTACACTTATGCTTACTGGAACACCTGTTGTGTTGGTCGGCATTGGTTGTTGTTGGTAAACTGCTTCCATAAATCTGTCCATGCTTGCATCAGAGACGCAAGGGAGACCATTCGGAAAGTTTGCTGCTGGAGCTGCTTGTTGTGTACCTGCAGACTTGTCAATGACAGACCCTCTAAGCACTATAGCTGAACCGAATTGTTGAGCCTCAACTGTCATAGCGCTTGGGCCTTTGCCATAACCGTAAATCTGGTTGTCGTATCCGTTTAGCCAAACCATTATTCCATCTGCAATAGCAGGCGAGCTGATGATGTTAAAGTTCAAAGAATCCCAAACTTTTTCGCCGGTGGTTGCGTTTATGCAATACAATTTGGCGCCTTTGAAGACTGGCGGCGTGTAGTCGTGACCTGCGCTTACGTAAAGCTTACCATCCGCAAGGATATGCTGCATCTGCCAAGTACCAAGAGGCCAAATGCCGTACGGAGTATCTATTCCCGCGTCCCCTGTAGACCAACTCCAGTTAATAGCACCAGTTCTGAGATTGTATGCGTGCACTTCGCCGTTTATGCTCCATGCGTAAAGGTTGCCATAACCAATGACTCCTTTAGCTTCGTTGTCGTAGTATCCCCAAACATTGCTGTAAGGTTGGGTTGGACCCCATAGCTTCTGTCCTGTTTTGAGGTCGTATCCACTCCAAGTCATCGACTGGCAAGTGTATTCAGTGTAAACTCCTTCTCCTGCTGGTCCCAAGGGAACGTTTGTCCATGGTGTAAGCGTTCGATTTACTGGACCCCAAAGCAGACTTCCGTCTTTAGCACTGTAGCCTGCGTCAACTCTCCAGCCCGTTTGAGCCCCTCCAGGGACTCCGCCGTTGCCGAGACCGAAAGAGGCCGTGCATAATACAACGTTGTCACTGACGTGCGCAAGGGTTAAGCCGCCTGCTCCGATGGGTGCACCTTGTATATTATTGGCAACTGGAATACTCCATTCGATTCCACCGTTCCAGTCAATAGTTGCTCCTTGAGGAGGTCTCCAAATTTCTGCTTGGCTGTATTCTGCATAAATCAGATTTGTGGCAGCTGTTGCGATACATTTACTTGCGTTCCATAAGGTCAACCTACCATCGTATCCAAGAGAGTATGATAGCAGTTCGCCGTTTTGACCTTCTACAAGCGTGCCTGCAGTGGCGTTAGCAATATCAAGTATCCATTGTCCTGTCATAGCGTCGTACATTGACCATAAATTCGGAGTGGTGCCGTAGATGAATCCTTGGCCGTATGGTGCAGGGCTTGTAAATAGATAGGCGTGAGCGCCGTATTGGTTTCCTGTGTTGAATTTGTAGATCATACCGCAGGCTAATGGGTTGGAAGCATTCACAGTCCAAAGCGTATTTCCAGTACGTAGGTCTACAGCTGTCAAGGGGCCTATGTTGATGTTAGATCCAGGATATTGTGTGTAGTAGAGCACGCCGTTTATTATCACTGGCCCGAATTTGGTTTCGTATGCCGTTCCCGTTGAGTATAGGCTTGTTTCGTCTGGCCCAAATTCTCCTCCAATCTGACCGCCGAATGCTTCAGGTTTTGTCCACAATACGTGAGCACTGCCTGGTGCTGTCGTGTATGGATTGAAGTTTCCGTTATTACCGTATTCTCCTCCGTTACCAAAGATTACTGATCCGATTCCAAGCCAGTTTCCACCGATAACTGACCAGTCCCTATTCATCGAGCTTATGGGTCGACTCCAGTATTCAGTTGGAAGCGGAGCCTGTCCATAAGCCGTTATTATAGGGTTCTGCTGCACAGTTACCGTTGTTATTGCGCTGCTTCCTGTAAACGTGTCGTTAATGTAGTCATAGGTAATTGCGGTTAGATATGGCAAGTTGTAGGGATACGGATTCTCTAGCTGTGTTACTTGACCGGGGAAATTAAAGCCGAAGGTGTAATTGCCTACTTTGTCAGGTACAAAAGTTGTCCATGCCCCTCCAGGAGAATCTGAGGTGAACGATCCCAAGTCTTTAGTTACTCCATCAGGACCGGTAACATTCAATTTGAAATTATGCCACATCATGCCATAATGACCGATTGATGTGGGCGGCACTTTGTCAAGCCAAAAGTTGACGTAGGCAGTCTGGCCAACGCCTACTGGGTTTGGCGAAACCTCGATGTATGCATATGTTGAAATAGTCCATGGTGGCGTGTGAGCGTTAGCGCTCGGCATAAGCACTGATGAACCTACTATGGTGAAAAGCAATATTGAAATTAAAATAGCTGTTGTATTAATTTTTTTCATTTTAGTTCTTTCCTTTTGTTCAGTGAATCATTGTCTGTTTTGTTTTGGTATATAAAATTTAATAAAGCAAGGCTAACAACGGCTATTAATTTTAAGAATTAAGTGAAATTTGCGATTTTAGTTCATTTTTCCTTGATTCAACTTATTTATTTGCACCCACATAGTTCATTTTATAAAATACTGAAGCGTGTTTGAGCTTGGTTAACCAAATATTGCTACATGATCGTAGGATTGATAAAATAGATGCTAAAATTTTGCGAGACTTATTGACAAATGGACGGAAAGAATTTACAAGTATCGCAGAAGAAGCGCAAGTATCTAAAGATCTTATTTGGCAACACTACAGCAATCTAAAGAAAACAGGGGTAATAGTTGGATCCACAATTCAAATAGATTACAAAAGGCTTGGTTACGAAGGTGCAGCAAGTTTTTTTGTAGACATATCTCCACAAGAACAAGTTAGTGTAATAGAACAAATGAGGAAAATACCCGGTTTGTACGGTGCTTACCAATGGGGAAGTCACTCACGTCTTTGGGCAGTTTCAGATTTTATGAAAACAGAACAGATTGAAGAAGTGAAACGACTCATCAAAAATATCCAATCAGTTTTGCGCCTACGAGGCGAAATTTGGACGAGCTATAGAAGAATCCCTGAAAATTTATCAGTCCTAAACGAAATTCTAGGGATTAATCCAAGTGAAGAAACCAAAAAATATGCTGAAAACGCAGAAACCCCCAAAATAGACAGCGTCGATTGGAGCATAATTAAAAAACTAAAAACAGATAGTCGAACATCATTTAATAACATTAGCAAAGAACTTGAAATTCCAACAAGCACTATAATCAGGAGGTACAATTCTCTTATTAAAGGAAACATAGTCAAACCATTAATTCAAATAAATCCGACAAAAATCGGCTATCCCAACGGTGCTTACTTTAGGCTTTCGATCAACTCAGAGAGAGAGATAGGCAGTATTTCAAAAAACATTAGCAAACAATCAGATATTGTAGGCATTATAGCCACAATGGGCGCTTATGATTTAACTGTGTCTACAATGGTGAGAAGTCTGGAACATTTTATGGCTTTGGAAAAAGAGATTTCGGCAGTTCATGGTATTAGAGAGATGGATACTCCAGTGTTGACCAAACACAACATTTTACCCCATTCAGGCGAACATATGTCAACCTTCTAGCAAGCGCGTCGCATCCCAATCAACAGTCTTTCCATATTCTCTTAATAAATTAAAAAAAGGAAATATTGGTGAGGTCTCTACTTGGTTAGGATCAAATCGTCCCAATCCATTCATCTATGCAATTCGATAAATACTAATTATCGATAATTGATTCTACAGAAACAACTTTGAGCAAAAAGTTTTAGCCTTGAAGGGTTTGCTGAGGCTCTGGATTTTTAGGAGTTGATAGAGGGATACTTTGCAGACATAAAGGATTAGTGTTAATCTGGCTTATTCTTGGATTATTTCATATGAGGTTGTTAATTCCGCTGTTTTCTTGAGCATAGCTCCAACTGAGCAGTATTTTTCGTTTGATAATTGAATTGCTCGCTCGACTGCTTCTTTACTGATGTTTTTTCCTTTGATTTTATATTTTATTTGGATTTTAGTGTAAACTTCGGGCGGTTCATCACGTCTTTCCCCTTCAACTTCAACCCAGTACCCTGAAATGTTCTGTCGCTTCTTTTTTAGAATGTTAACAACATCAAAACTTGTGCACCCAGCTAGGCAAGCTAGAAGAGTTTCCATAGGTGAAGGCGCTGTTTCTTCGCCCCCATATTTTTTGGGCGCGTCAAAATTGACTGTGAGCCCGTTTGGGTTTTTTGCTTCAAAACGAAAGTTGCCTTTCCACTCAAGAGTCATCTTCTTTTTATCAGCAGACATACCCTCTATTTTGAATTTGGCAGAGAAAAACGTTACTACTTTGAAGCGAATTCAACGTCGATTACGATAATTGTGAGTGCGGTTGCCGGGATTTGAACCCGAGTCGACAGCTTGGGAAGCTGCAGTCCTACCGAACTAGACTACAACCGCAACTTTTAGCGGCTACGCGTGATAGCCTAATGCATAGGGATAGTTCATTTGATATAGAAACTTTACTATCAAACCCAAGAGCTCATTCTAAGATCCTATATCTGTCCACAGTCAATCCATAGTATTTAGAAAGCGTCAAGACAAAAAATCGATTAGTGCGGTAGCAGAGTTATTTTGTGTGAGAGTTTTGGTTTAATCGTTTTTCACTATGTGTGCTAATATGGTACGGTCGCCGAGATTTGAACCCGAAAAGTCAAGTTTACTGTCAAACCTTACCGAACGTTGAATAGTCTATTTTAGGATTCTGTCAGGGTCGACGTTGTATCCGCAGTTTGTTAGTTCACGTATGAGTGCAAGCTTCCAGCTATCTCGGTCATCGAACGCGGTGAATTTTATACCTTCAAAATCGGTTGGGATTTCGAAGTCTGCAGATTCTCTGAAGAAGACAAGTACGTTAGCCTTGCCAAGTTTTCCCAACAGGAAACCAAGTTCAAAAACCACATCTTGCTGAGGTTTTAACTTGCGTTTTGTAGTAACTTCATTTTTAGCATACACAAAATCGTCCGGCGACAACAAAACCACAGCAAAACCGACATCGGCATAATCTCGGCTGAAGTTCTCTACAATTTTTTTGCCTTGGATTGGCTCTTCACACATAACAACAGGTGTAAGCGAAAGTCTAGTTAAAGCCCCAGTGATAGCTCGTTTCATCTCGTCATCTGTGCCAGAAACAACAATAATTCTGCGACCTAAATTTCCCGAGGCTGAGATGGTCGACTTGCTGGAAGAAGCGGTTTTTTCTGTTGCGGGCAAAAATTTTTCTGTACAGACGTAAACGCCTTTGACTTTGCCTTTGATGATGCTTTCAATAAGGTATTTTTTGTCTTTGGCAGCTACAAGGTTTTCTTGATTAGGCAGCTTAAGTTTATCAGCTGTTTCATACGACCAGAAAAGGACGGCTTTGGTGACTTTGACAGGATTGAGGAGTCTGCCCATGAACCAGAAAGGTTGCCCTGCAGCGAAAGGTGTAGCGAAGGTTCGGTTAAGTTCCTCTTGGGAAACGTTGAAGCGGACTCCAGACTTTTCTGGCTCGGCGTATTCTACGTAGATGTGATATTTGGGAAGCGACAATCTGCTCAAGTCTAATCAACCGCTCTACACAAAAAGCTTACCATAGCAGGGTTTAGATAAGGTTTCAAGTTTTCTGGAAAGCGTAGAATAGATATTAAGATGCGGAAAAAGTTGCAAAACCCCATTAAAACCGCATTAATGATTTAACTCTAATTTGATAAATATTGTAGCTGATACAATTATTTAAAATAGGTTCTTTCTTAATTCTGTTGTTTAAGGTGGGAGTCGTTAGTTGGTTGGAGAAAATTGTGATCTTTCGCTCTATTGAACCCATACTACTGAGACTACGAACGTACTCTCTCACGCACGCCCCCGTGAATAATGTCTGTCAGTCACTGTCAGTCTCAAACAAACCGAAATTTACCCGAGACAAAAAGATTAAACAACCGAAAATACTCCTTTAACCATGGATAGGCGATAATTCGGATGGTTGACATTAGAAAACTCTTGGAATACAACGAGGAAATACGCCATAGATATCTTGAATACCTTGCCAGAATGCCGTGGGAAGAACTAGTTATGAATCGGGAAGCAAGCTTTCAGTCTCTCCGAAATATATTCCTTCATACACTCAACGTTATTGATTACTGGCTTGATGTTTTGTTGGATGAGCAACTCAGCGTGGAAATGCGGTATGATGAATACAGTAGAATAGGCGAGATTTACGAGTACATGGGGGATGTGGAGAAGCGATTGAGAACTTATTTTGAATCTTTGTCGTCTGATGACCTGGCAAAAAAATATGTACGGACGAATGATTTGAAAGAGATTGTTGAGGTTACTGCTGAAGATGTTCTGATTCATCTTTTCGAAGAGGAAGTTCATCATCGAGGTGAGTTAATTGCCCTTATTTGGCAGATGGGTGGAGAACCGCCTATAATGGGCTGGAAATATCTATAGTTCTCTTGTGTGTGCATAAAATTTTTATTCAATAGAAAGACTCGAATTATAAGAATACATATATTTTGGTTGGATTATCCAACCAGTGGAAAAGGAGGGTTGAGAGGATTAACAACAAAAAGCTCACAATTATATTAGCACTCTTTTTCTTACCCATGTTGTTAGCGTTCACACCCAGGATTGAAGCTCAACAAAACGCCGTAGACTCGTGGTCCATGTTCCATCATGACTCAGCCCACACCGGTTACTCTACTTCAATGGGACCATTGACCAATCAAACACTGTGGAAATTCAGAACCGGCAATTCAGTAGAGTATTCTTCCCCCTCAGTCGTAAATGGTATTGCCTATGTCGGCTCGCAGGATCGCACATTTTATGCCTTGGATGCTGCAACAGGCCATAAAATCTGGAGCTTCGTAGCGGGTAATTCAATCAAATCTATTGCCGCGGTCGTTAACGACGTCGTCTATGTGGGGTCCCTTGACAACAACGTTTACGCCTTAAACGCCAAAACTGGCACCCAAATATGGAATTACACAACAGGAAACCAAGTGTATTCTTCACCTAACGTCGTTGACGGCGTGGTGTATATCGGCTCAAACGACCATTACGTCTACGCGCTGAATGCGGAAAATGGTGGCAAAATCTGGAGCTTCCAGACCGGCAATTTCGTGTGGTCGTCTCCCGCCGTAGTTAATGGCGTGATCTACGTTACTTCTTGGGATTACGTTTACGCTTTAGACGCCTCGACAGGGAATAAAATCTGGAGTTTCAAACCAAGGGATTCTATGTATTCTTCCCCTGCAGTGGTTGGCGGCGTAGTTTATTTTGGCTCAAACGACCACAACCTATACGCTTTAGATGCCGATAATGGCGCTAAAATTTGGAATTTCACAACAAACGGTTATGTAACGTCGTCGCCTGCGGTTGCGGATGGGGTTGTCTATTTTGGCTCAGACGACCACAATGTTTATGCTTTAAACGCCGAAACAGGCCAGAAGCTGTGGAGCTTCAAGACGGGAGACGCTATAGACTCCTATGCAGCCGTCGCAAGCGGTGTGGTTTACGTTGGCTCTAAAGACGATTATGTTTATGCTCTGGACGCTAAAACCGGCGAAAATATATGGAGCTACAAGACCGGCGCTGACGTCGAATCGTTTACCACTGTTGCTAATGGCGTTGTCTACATAGGCTCAAACGATTATTACATCTATGCTATTGGCGCAATTACCGCTCAACAACCAGTTTCTCCGTCGGCTACATCGTCGCCTTCGCCCACAGTTCCAGAGTTTCCATCATTGGCAATTCCTTTGCTGCTCAGCATAATAGTTGCAGTAGCTGGTTTACTGGTCTATCGTAAATGCAAAGGCAGTTTAGTCACCGCTTAACGGAGCAGTATTAGCTTAAGCCCAAACACGTCAGCAAACTAAACAACAAGAAAACATTATTCAAGCAAACCTACAACGAGCAACTTTTGGAAACAAAATCGTTATGAGATAGTAGCTTACTCATTTAGCGTGCAAGGGGAAACGTGTCTATGCCCAAAAACTTCACCTATACAGATGCAGGCGTCAACCGACAACAACGCCATGAATCAAAGAAAGCCCTAGTTGCTCTCAAAGAAACGTACAAGCACATCGGTTTTGGCGGCATTATGCATTTACCTTACAGTAACATATTCCCAATTGGCGAAAACGCTTTTCTCGATCTCGAAATTGAAGGCGTCGGAACAAAAGTGTTAGTTGCCGAACTCGCAAGAAAATATGACACTATCGGTGTAGATGCAGTGGCAATGGTAGTTAATGATGTTATCCGATCTGGAGCTAAACCTCTAGCAATTGCGGACAACATACATGCAACCGCCAGTAAACCTGAACTTGTAAATGCTTGGCTCAAAGGCATCATTCAGGGCGCAAATGAATCTGATTGCCCAGTTACAAACGGTGAGACAGGCGACGTGGCAGAAATCATCAGAGGCATCACCCCCAACTCAGGCTTTGACATTGTTGTTTCCTCAATTGGTAAGGTGGAACGCCAAGACATCATAACGGGCGAAGGCATCAAAGCCGGCGACCCAATCATTGGTTTACCCAGCAGCGGCGTACACAGCAACGGCATCACAATGGTGCGGAAAATCCTCTTTAAACAGTGGGGAGGCAAATACGACGCGACCGACATTCCTGAGGGTTTAGAGCGGGAAGTCGCACTTGAAGTTTTGGAGCCCACAAAAATCTACGTTAAACCACTGCTCAAACTCGCCCGCGAAGTGAAAGTCAAAGCGGCAGTGCACATAACAGGTGACGCCTACACGAAATTCAACAACTTGGCCAACTACTCCAAAGGCATCGGTTTCCACTTCG
This sequence comes from Candidatus Bathyarchaeota archaeon, assembly GCA_963777155.1. Taxonomy (GTDB): domain Archaea; phylum Thermoproteota; class Bathyarchaeia; order Bathyarchaeales; family Bathycorpusculaceae; genus Bathycorpusculum. The sequence goes on along the minus strand of CAVZPM010000009.1, from coordinate 156,116 downwards.
ACAATTTCAAGCCACAACCAGTTTTTGGTTTAATCCAGAAAACCGCTGCTGAACTCGGCTACACCATAACTGACGAGGAGATGTTTAAGACGTTTAACATGGGCTGGGGTTTTGGTATAATCGTAGACAAAAACGATGTTGACAAAGCCATTAACACGCTTGAGCGGAACAACTTCAACGCCGAAAGAATAGGCGTCGTCACCAACAAAGAAAGAGTAGTGGAAATAGAGCACCAGAAAAACCATTTAGTTTTAACGTAAAGTATTGCTTTTTTCTTTACGAAAGCGTTTAAATCCTAAGGCATAATTTAAAGGCTTATGAAATACGCTGCCAAAATTGAAGTCAGCCTCAAACCCGGACACAGCAACCCGGAAGGCGAAACAACCGCGCGACTACTAATCGAACTTGGCTACAAAGTAGAGGCAGTGGATGTCAGCAAAGTCTACACCGTAACCCTTGAAGCATCCTCGCCCAAAGAAGCCAAGGCAAAATCTGAAGAAATGAGCAAACGCCTCCTCGCTAACCCAACCAAAGACAACTACACCATAAGCGTCGCTGAAACCAAATGAACAAAGACCTCTACACCCAACGCAAAAACAGTCAAGTCCTAGAATTTCCCATAGCAAAAGCCACAAATCAGCAGCTAACCGATATCAACAGCGAGCTTGCCTTAGGATTCAGCCCAGAAGAGCTGAAGGTTATTCAAGCTTATTTTAAGAAAGAAAAACGCAACCCCACCGACGTAGAGTTGCAAACAATAAGTCAAACGTGGAGTGAACATTGCTGCCACAAAACGTTTAAGGGCAAAATCCAACTTGACGGCAAAGAAATCAACAGTCTGTTCAAGACCTACATTGCCAAAGCCACCAAACAAATCAAGGCGCCCTGGTGCGTTAGCGTGTTTGAAGATAACGCAGGAATAGTCAAATTCGATAAAGGTTTTGGCATAGCTGCCAAAGTGGAAACTCACAATCATCCGTCCGCGGTGGAGCCGTTTGGCGGTGCGGCAACAGGAGTCGGCGGCGTCATCCGAGACATCCTCGGAGTGTGGGCTGATCCCATCGCGTGCACCGACGTACTTGGTTTTGGACCACTGGATTACGATTATAACAAATTACCCGCCGGCGTTAAGCATCCCAAATATGTGTACATGGGAGTAACCGCGGGTATCAGTGCCTACGGAAACAACATGGGCATCCCAACCGTTAACGGAGCCATATACTTCGACGAAAGCTACACAGGTAACGTCATCGTATACTGCGGCTGCATCGGGTTACTGCCACTTAACAAATACGTTAAAAGCGGCAAAGTTGGCGACATCGTCGTTTTGTCAGGCGGCAAAACGGGGCGTGATGGCATCCACGGTGTCACCTTCGCATCCGCCGAACTCACTGAGAAATCAGAAGAAATCTCACGACCCGCCGTGCAAATCGCTGACCCCATAGAGGAAGAAAAAGTCAAACGAGCAGTGGTCGAAATCCGAGACTTGCAACTGGGCTCAGCAGTGACAGACATCGGCGGTGGAGGCTTATCCTCAGCAGTCGGCGAAACTGCCGAACGCTTCAACTGCGGCGTATCCGTAGACTTAGCAAAAGTGCCCTTGAAGTATCAGGGTTTATCCCCATGGGAAATCTACATATCCGAATCACAAGAACGCATGCTCATGACAATACCGCCAGAAAATCTTGAGCGGGTAATGGCGATTTTCCAGAAAGAAGATGTTGTAGCCACAGCGATTGGCAAGTTGATTCCAGAAAGACGACTGCTGCTCACCTACAACAGCGAAATCGTCTCTGACATTGACATGGATTTCATGTTTAACCCCTGCGAAAGCAGCAAAACCGCAACTATCGAAACCCCAAAAAATGTCGAACCCGAGTTTGCGGAGCCAACAAACCTTACTGAAACCCTGCTACAATTGCTCGCGGTACCCAACATCGCCAGCAAGGAAAGCATCATACGAACCTACGACCACGAAGTCAAAGGCAATACACTGTTAAAACCGTTGCAGGGGGAACACTCTGGACCCAACGATGCAGCAGTCCTAAAACCCATAGATGATTCGATTAAGGGATTGACTATTTCCTGTGGCATGAACCCAAATTATGGCAAAATCGACGCTTACTGGATGGCGGCGTCAGCAATAGATGAGGCAATTCGAAACAATATCGCAGTTGGGGGAAGAAGAATTTCTCTACTTGACAACTTTGTATGGGGTAACCCAGAGAAACCAGAACGCCTCGGCTCATTAATTCGAGCATGCGAAGCTTGCTACGACTTCGCTGTTGCGTTCAAAGCGCCGTTCATTTCAGGCAAGGACAGCCTCTACAACGAATCGCCGCTGGGACCAGTAACACCGACACTTCTAATCACTGCAGTAGGCATAATCCCAAACATCCAATCCACCATATCCATGGATCTTAAAGCATCAGGCAACCTGCTTTTTCTCATCGGTGAAACCTTTAACGAACTCGGCGGCTCCGAATACTACAAACTCAAAGGCTACCTTGGCGCAAGCGTACCTAAAGTTAGGGGTGCAAAAGCCAAACGTACCTTCAAAGTTGTAACAAAAGCCATCGACGAAGGATTAGTTAAATCGTGCCATGACCTCTCGGAAGGTGGCTTAGCAGTTGCAGCGGCGGAAATGGCGTTTGCAGGGGGATATGGCTTAGAAATAGATTTATGCAAAGTACCAGGCAAAGAACTATCCCGAAACGACTTCGTGTTGTTCTCTGAATCCAACAGCCGATTCCTAATCGAAGTCGCAGAAGCGGACAGAGAGGATTTTGAGGACTTAATGAAGGGCAAAAACTGCGCCCAAATCGGCAAAGTAACCAAAGAACAAAAATTGCTTATCCATGGCTTGAATGGAAAAGTTGTCGTTGACACTTCTCTTGAAACGCTAATGCATAGCTGGAAGAAAACACTAAACCCAGAGGTTGAACCATAATGAACCCTGAAGAAATCAAAGTCTGTGTAATGCGTGTCGGCGGCACCAACTGCGATGCTGAAACCCAGCGTGCCTTCCAAGAGTTGGGCGTTCAAGCTGAATCTGTCCATGTTAACGAGTTAATCAAGCGCCGTAACCTGCTGGATTATTCGGTGCTGGTTTTTCCCGGGGGCTTTTCGTTTGGCGATTATGTACGTTCAGGCGTGATTTTTGCGAGGCACCTCTCCGCTAACCTCGCTAAAGAGATGGAAACTTTCATTGATGAAGGCAGACCAATCTTGGGCATATGCAACGGCTTCCAAATCCTCGTTGAATACGGTTTGCTTCCAGGCTTCCAAGGCATGAGCGCCTACCCCGAAGCTACATTAACGACGAATGAACCTGCTGGCTTCAAGTGCGAATGGATTTATCTCAAACAAGAAAACAAGGGAAAATGCTCTTTCACAAGTAAGATTCCAGTTGGAAAAGTGTTGCGGATGCCGATTGCCCATGGTGAAGGCAGACTGCTGTTTCCCAAAGAAAAAGAACAGAACATACTAAAGAAGCTCATTGATGAGGACATGCTTGTTTTCCGCTATTGTGACAAAGACGGCAAAGTTGCCGACTGCAAATACCCAACAAGCCCAAACGGTTCATTCTATGACATCGCTGGTATATGCAACAAAGAAGGCAACATCTTCGGCTTAATGCCTCATCCTGAGAGGGCTATGTACTGGTGGCAACAACCCGACTGGACACGCCAAACACAAATGCTACAGTATGGCGACGGAAAACTCATTTTCCAAAGCATAATCGACAAATTGAACAAAAAATGCTAAAGAAGCATCTTAATTTTATGGGCAAAAATCCATAATAGAAAAAAATATTTGCTAATTGCTTGTTTAAATTGGTTATATAATGTCTTTCGGAGTCGACAAGTTCGGACGGATTGTTCTGCCTAAAAGGTTCGGCAAAAACGCGGGAATGAACGAAGGCATGTGGTTAATCATTAGTGAGCACATGGGACTGATCTGTCTTGTTCGAGTCAAAATGTACAACTCCAGCCGCAATAGTTAAGTTGTACATTTATTAATTGTACAACATAAAGGTTGAAGTTCAACAATGGAAGAAGTGCTCGTTACACGTAAAGGCCAAATTACTGTTCCTGCTGCTCTGAGACGTAAATATGGAATAAAAGAAGGCATGAAAATTACTGTTCAAGACTCGGGATCAAGCATAGTCCTCAAAGTTGTACCGAGATTTGAAGACCTAATAGGGATAGATGCTGGAAAGATAGATTCGAAGAAAGCTATAGAAATGCTGGATAAAATGCGATCTGAAGATAGATACTAATGAAAGCTGTAATGGATACACGGTTCTTTATCAATAGCTTGACCACACAAGATGAACAATTCAAAAAATGGTCCAAAGTAATCCTGCAAACTCTTCAAACAAAAGCAAATCTCGGCATTGTACCCTCAATAGTGATACATGAATTTTATAAGTTTCAACTTGAGAACCTCGGTAGAGAAGTTGCTGAATTAAGGGTTAACTCCCTGCTCAAACTAGACCTTGAATTTGTGGATTTTAGCGTTCCCATTGCAATTGAGGCTGCTAAACTCCGATGCAAATATGGTGATTTGCCAACAGCCGACGCGATAATTGCTGCAACAGCCATTCTTATGGGCTCTGACTACATAATAACAGACGACAAGCATATCAAACAAATTAAGGAAACCAAAACAAAATGGATCTAGCCATTTTAGCTAATTATATAGAAACAATAGAATGATAGTTAAGTGGCAAGTGATTTTCCGTCAAATCAAATCTAAATCCTTGGCTTTGGGTAAGCCAGCGCGGGCACCCATCGTCATAACGCTTCGGGAAGCCACGAAATTGCCCAGTTGGCCACATTCATAGAGACTTTTTTCGTGAAGTAAACCATAGAGAAAACCTGCATCGAAAGCGTCGCCGGCTCCTGTGGTGTCAACGACTTTTACTTTGAAGGGCGCCACACTAAGCTTTTCTTCGCCGTCAGTGACATAGCAACCTTTGCTGCCAAGCTTCACCGCCACAATTTTTACGCCCATACTAATCATATAGTCGGCGCCCTTGCGGTAATCCTCTTCGCCCGTTAACTGTTCAAGCTCAAGTGAATTAGGTATAAAAACGTGGGAATTACGAATCATCGGCTCTATAACAGCAAACCCTTTCTGTGCATACAAAGAGCCAGGGTCAAAACTAATTTCAACGCCATCAGGCAGCGCACTTAAAAGTTTTTTTTGGGCGCGAAAAGATTTTTCGCCAACAAAAGAGGATAAGTGTAGCAATTTTGTTTGAGAAACATATTCCCACTTGATTTCCCTAGGCTCCACAAAGTCGTTGACGCCTGAGTTAATGTAGAGGGCTCTTGCGCCTTTTCTATCTACGAACCCCATCACTGAACCGCTTCTGCCCTTGGTTGCCTCAACTATGCCGCTGGTGTCAACCCCTTCGGCTTTGAAGTAGTCGAGTTGCATTTTGCCCTCACGGTCGTTAGCGACTTTACCGATGAAGCCGACTTTGCAGCCGAGCCGCGCTAACCCAACAATCGTGTTGGCAGCTGAGCCTCCGCAGGCTTCCTTGTAATCTTCGATGAAGCTTTCTTCTTCTGCGGATGCAAGTTTGTCTACTTTGAAGAGCATGTCAATGTTGAGTGCTCCGAATCCTATTACGTCAAATTTTGTCATAAAAACAACTCTTTTAATTGGATTTTGTGTTCACCTAGTTTGCCGCCGTAGTTGCCCGCGGAAACCCTCACAACGCCATCTACGTCTAAAACGGCTTTGATTCCTGTCTTTGTAGCTTCTTTGACCGCGTCTAAGGAAATGCCGTCATAAACGATTTCGCCTATGTATCCTACGCCTGCTGGAACCTTCGATTCCTTACCTAAGCGCGATTTGAGCGATGGACAATAGAGGTGATTGGTTGTTGGCCCTATTTTCGGAAAATGGGTTTCGGGTTTTGAGCCTGCTGAGCAGATGTCAAAGGTTGTTACGACGCCATACACTTTGTGGATTGCCTTTAAGGCTTTGGCGCCTGCTTCATTGAGTGCAGCTTTTGATGTGCACATTATCCAAAAGTTGCCGCCCATAACACCCTTCGAATAACCAAGATAACGTTCAATTACAAAGTCTGGAACCATTAGTGGAACAACGATGACTTCTCTGCCAAACCGTTTTTCGACCCATTCATATCCGTCACCGCAATGCCCTACGGTCTCCATCATGTCCAGTTTGCCCTCAGCCCTGGGCAAAGCGTCGAAGACTGCGGTGAAGGGTTTGACGAGAATGTCTTGGCGGATGCGGTAAGAGAGCTCGGTTTCGAATTTCTTTAGCGATTCCGCGAATGTTTTTTTGGGGTTGATTTCTCCCCAGAACTGCAGGATAGCGCCCACGCGTTTATCGGGGGTTTCTTTTGGGGTCAGGTATTTTTCTACGCCGCCTTCAGTTCTGCCTATCACGACGGACGGCGTCGCTGTGGAGTCTTCAGCTGCCTTACGCAGGGTCTGCTCATCGTCCGCAGTCACGATTATCCGACAATAAATCCCCGTGAACGCTTCTGCATAGGTATCTTCGATTATAGCTTTAACCATTTTATCCAAGTCTCCCGATGGCTACTCCACGAACCTTCTTCCTAAATGCACTGCTCTCTTTTATGAGTGATTCCATATTTTTGGCTGAGACTATTTGAACTTTGGGAAAGGCATCAGGGTTTAAGGTAGATAGGGGTTTGAGAAGAGCCTCTTCAACCATGTTTTTCTTGAGAGCATCAAGGCTCCATAACTGGAGCGTTTTAACCGTTTGCTTCTTGCCTAACTTGCAGAATAAATCAACGAGTACAGCAGTTACAAGGTTACTTTCTGACCGCACAGCCACCTCAGCATTCTTCACCGCATAGCTGTTCCCGTTGAATGAAACAGTTAATCCGCCGCTATCGCGGACTAGTTTGAACGCTTCTACGTCTGTTATGCTGTCACCCACATACATAACATCCTCCAATGCCACGCCTAAGCGGTTTGCGACGTCACGGATTGCTTCAGCTTTTTGTTCTCCACCAACAGTAACTACGTCGGTGAGAAACTTGCCGACAAACATCTTGGGGATTAAGCTCCAGAAAATCTCATCGAGCCGCTTGATAAGAGCTTGGTCGCGGATCGAAAAAGCCTCAACAGTTTTTGTGTTTGGAGGGATAACGATTAGGGGCATTTGTGCGATTTCTTGTGCTATTTCCCTTAGGCGCTCTTTCTCTTGCGGGGTTATGGGACATTTATCGAGGCTTACTTTGGTGCAATAAGTGTTTTTGTATGGAAAATCGACTGCTTTGCATAGAGCTTTGATGTAGTGCTCGTAGCTGGTGCTTACGATGAAGGCGTCGGATATTTTTCGTATGTGGTTTAGAGTGCTTTTGCTGTTGGCGATTAGAATTATATTTTTGGTGGAGAAATCTTCCATCTGACTATCGGTTACGCCGTAGGCTTTGAAGAAGGGTAAAATCAACTTCAAAGTGCTGCCTGCATAATATCCAGGTTTCTTTAGAGCATCTGCAAGTACGTCATCGTAGAGGCTTATGTTGGTGAAAAACTTGTCTCCGTTTGGGATGAAGTTCTCTGCTATCTCGAAGGCGTTGTCGTTTTTTGATATAGGGCCTTCGCAGTCGGACACAAAGACACGTTTCAAGGCTTGTGCCTCAATTTGTCCATATGGGTAACGCTTTTTGCTATATGTTGTTTTGATGCGACATCGGTGCGGTTCCACAGTGCGCCGCCAGTAATGGCTTTTGCACCTTCTTGGCTGATTTGGCGTGCTTCCTCGATGCTATCGCCGATGCCTAGGATGCCGATGGCTCGAGATTTGAGCGCATAATTTTTGCCGTCGCGCAATTCCATGGAGCCGGGGTAGATGCGGATTTTGTCGCCGTACTTTTTGGCAAGTGCCTCTGCTTTGGTGAGGTCAACTGGTGTGTTGACTGCGATCTTGTCCACTTTGTCGGGGTGTGCTTCAGCGTAGCCTCCGTAGTCCGCTGGAACCTTGTATGTCAACACTGTAGCCGACTTCTCCAGAGCAATGCCCTTCAAGTCACCATCTACCATTTTGAGGCAAACGTCGACGAAGTCGTCTTTTATAATTGGGAGCAAGTTCATGATTTCAGGATCGCCTGGGCGGCTATTGATTTCAAGGATTTTTATGCCTTTGCCCGTGTGCATGAAGGCAAGGTACAGCGGAACGCCGCGGAGTGCTGAATCGTCAGAGATTTTTGTTTTCCAGCCCTTGAAGACGCGGTCAGCTAACGTGATCTCTTGTTCTCGTTCAGCGGCAGTGAGGAACGGCAGGTAATCGGTGACGTCTTTGTATGAGCCCATGCCGCCTGTGTTTGGACCTTTATCATCGTCGAAGGCGCGTTTGTAGTCACGGGTGTCGGGCAAAGTAATGAAGTGTTTGCCGTCGCAGAAACCCATGCAGCTAGATTCTTCCCCGTCGATTTTTTCCTCTATAATTACTGAGTCATATTGGAAGTTGGACATGAAATGCTCGAAAAGTTCTTCGCGGTTTGCGAAGTGATCGCCCCAGACGCCCACACCTTTGCCTAAAGCTGGTTTGTCAGGTTTGACCACAGCTTGGTTGTCGAGCTCGTCTAGCCACTCATAAACAGCTTGCCTAACATCCTTGCCCTTGTAATCAGCTGGGTTGAAAATCCGAAAACGAGGGTTAGCCTCAGGTGCAATCTCCTCAAAGAGTACGCGTTGGGCAATTTTGCTTCCTTCGATGGCGTAGTCTTTTTTGGGGCAGATAACTGGTATACCGGTTTGTTTCTCGACTAAGTCACGTATACCTTCGATTATTGGTTTCTCGGAGCCAACCATAACGAAATCCAAGTTTTCCTTGTTTTCTTGGGCAAACTTGCAGACTTCATTGATGTCAAGGTTTGGGATGACTTTGTGTTTGGTGGCGTGTTTTGCATTGAAGGGGTTACGTTGTTTGTCAGCGACGAAAAGTTCTACTTGATAGTTTGTGCTTCTTAAAAGTGCGTCTGCCATGGCGACTTCTCGTGCGCCGTAAGAAACCAAGTAAGACACCTATCTTCTCCATCCGAGATACACCGTTAACTGACTAATCAGTGGAGGAACGCTTTATAGCGATTACGGCTGGACTTCTTCTGATTCATAAATCCTGTTTTTCTCTTCATATCCTTCGAGAAAACGTTTTTTCATGACATCAGACATTTTCTGCGCGCACGGCGTCGGGTACTTTCCGGTCACGCAGGCTAAGCAGAGTTGGTTTTCGGTTTGTCCTGTGGCACCGATTAAGCCTTCCAGCGACTGATAGCATACGGCGTCGGCGCCTATGATTTTGGCAATTTCTTCAGGATTATTTCGGGATCCGATAAGTTGCCCATAGGTGGACATGTCGATACCATAGAAGCAGGGTCCGATGATGCGTGGGAAAGTCACGAAGAGGTAGACTTTTTTGGCGCCTGCCTTGCGGAGTTTCTCTATGATGACTTTAGTGGTGTCGCCTCGGACAACGCTGTCCTCAGTTATTATGACACGTTTACCGGCTACTTTGCTGCCGAGTATGTTGATTTTTTTGTCGATGGTTGAGTAGCGTTCATTGTTGAGAAGTATAAAGGCTCGTTCAGTCACGTAACGGTGGCGCCTTGAGGCACGTTCCCACCTTAGACCCGACGCTTCATGAACGCCCATAGCTGAGTCGTCGCCGGTTTCAGGCACCGACACAATAATGTCACTGTCTTTTACAATTTCTGGGAATTCTTTAACAAGGTTTCTTCCGAAGTCTTCTCGAATTTCATAGACGTATTTACCATCAAAGCGAGAATCTGGCCTCGCAAAATAAGCATATTCGAAACAACAATAGGCTTCACGTGGATTCTCTATGATTTGGGTACGTTTGAATCCCTTTTCTGAGACAGTTACGAGTTCACCGGGTTTTAATTCAAAATCTCTTACAAAACTATTCATGTCTAAGCTTACGGTTTCAGACGAAAAAGCGAAAGTTTTACCTTCAGGGTCATGTCCAGCGCACAAGGGCTTTATGCCATGCGAGTCTTTGAAGGCAAAGAATTGGCCATCGCCAGTTATGCCTGTTACAGAGAATGCTCCGTCCAAACTTTCCATAACAATTCGGGCAGCTGCTTCCAAGGTTTTGCCCTGCTTTAGCCCTAGGAGCATTTTGTGGCAGACGATATCAGAGTCGCAGTTGTAGAGAAAATCAGAAAAGTTTAGATCCATCTCTTTTTTTAGCGGCAACGTATTAACGATGTTACCGTTGAACGAGAGGGCAATTTTTATCCCGTCTGAAGAAGCGACGACTGGTTGGGTACCGTCTATTATGGAAACATCGTCGCATTTGCCTGAGGTTGTATACCTTACGTTGCCAATGCCTATGGATCCAGGTAGTCGTTCGTACCATTCGTTTATGACATTTGTTTTTAGTCTTGGGACCAAATCAAGAGCTTTGTAGGTATAGAATTGGTTGTTGTTGCTTGTAAGGAAACCGTGTGATTGGTGTCCTCGGTGGTTTTGAGCACGTAGTCCCCAGTAAATGAATGGGAAAACGGGTTGTTTATCGTAATTTATTGCTCCAAAGATACCGCAGCCTATTTTTCAGTCCCTTCTAGCAGTAAATGCTCATGTATTGAAAGAGGGGGTTTATACGCCTTTAGTACAAATTTAGATAAATTTTATGGTGTTTTTAACATAATAACATTTAAAGCAACCAAGTAGCCAGGCGGTAGTATTAAAAATACTCACGTTTCATATCAATTAAAGACAGGTTGTTATAGATTGACCTCAAGCATGGACGAACCAGTCATTGAAGCGTCCAACCTCGTGAAAATTTACAAAGAAGGACAAATCAGAGCCGTCGACATGCTTAACCTAAAAATAGGAAAAGGCGAAATCTACGCCCTAATCGGCGCTAACGGCTCAGGCAAGAGTACAACCATCAACATGCTAACAGGAAGCCTTTTTCCCACCTCAGGCGCGATAAAGGTTCTAGGTTTTGAAATCCCACAGAAACGGCGAATCGTAACAGGACAAATCGGAGTCGCGCCACAAGAATATGCCCTCTACAGCGACTTGACAGTGGAGCAAAACATATGGTTCTTTGCAAGACTCTACGAGATGAAACAAAAAGAATTCGAAAAAAGGCTCAATGAGCTTCTTCCAATTCTTAAACTCGACGAACGCAGAAAAACCACCGTATTCAATCTTTCTGGAGGGATGAAACGGAGAGTAAGCATAGCCTGCGCACTGATTCATGAGCCCAAAATCGTCTTTTTCGACGAAGCAACAGTGGGTATTGACCCTGTTTTACGGGCTTTCTTCTGGGATTATTTCCGTTCCCTCACCAAAGCGGGCTTAACGATTGTCATAACTTCGCATGTAATGGATGAAGCGGAACGAGCAGACAGGATTGGGTTGATGCGGGCGGGCAAACTCATAGAGGAGGGTACGCCTGTAGAAATTAAACGCAGACACGATACTTCTTCAATCGAAGAGGTCTTCATCAAACTAAGCTCGGGGGAAACCGTGGATGAGTAAGCAAAAAAGATTTTCGTTCCAAAGGGTTGGTGCTGTCAGCTGGCGTGTCCTAAAGCAGATATCGCGGGATAGACGAACGATTGGAATGATGATTGCTATGCCTGCGGTGATCATGCTTATCTTCGGGTTTGCTTTGGGTGGGCAAGTTAAGCATGTGCCAATTTTAGTGGATAACCAAGACAGCGGCTTCAGCATCGGTGTTGCCTCTTCAACCAGTTTTCATTTCGGCGACGTCCATTGTATCCTCGCTTTAGCAGGATGATCGAGTGAAGGTAACGCTAGGAAACTTTGACGAAGGAATAAGAGGCGTGGATAATGGAACTTACTACGCAGCAATCTCTATCCCATCAAACTTTTCTCAATCGCTGTTCCTTTACCAAACCAGCCAAAGCCTACAACACTTAGGCAATGTATCTCTGCCACTTGGCGTAAAGCAAATGCTGAGTGTAAACAGCACAAGCTTAAACGCTACAGTCCCAATCTACCTTGACGGCACAAAACCAGCCAACGAAGCAAGCATACTCGGAGCATTGCAAACCGCTTTGCAGAGTTCTTTTGGCAGCGGCGGCGTTACCCTTGACAAGCAGTTTGCATTCGGTAACGTTGAGTATTCCGGTCTTGACGTAAGCATCCCATCAGTGATTGCCTTTGTACTTACTTTTCTTGTTCTCTTAATTTCCCTTATAATTGTATCAAGGGAGAGCACATCAGGGGTACTCTCAAGGCTATATGCTACTCCCCTTTCGGCAATCGAGAGGTTACTCGGATACTCCATCGCACTTCTCCTGTTAGGCATCATTATGGTTTCGGTAATCCTGGGAATTGGAATAGGCGTATTTGGAGTAGTTGTCCGAGGAAGCATATTTCTGCTATTTTTTGGCGCGGTTCTGTATGCTCTGGCACATGTTTTCCTAGCTGTTTTCCTGTCAAACTTTGCTAAAAATGAGCTTCAGGCGGTACAGATGGCACCTCTGATTGCCCTGCCCAGCATGGCACTAAGTGGAATGCTAATTCCCGTCAGTACTTTCCCAGATTGGGTCCAGACCATCGCCAAGTTTATCCCGATGTACTATGGCAACAGAGTGTTCGAAGGCATAATGCTAAAAGGCTACGGAATAAGCAACCTTGCACCAGAGTTTGCAGTCATCGGTGGAATCGCTTTGCTGTTCTTTGTGCTAGCAGTTTCCACGGTAAAAGATAGAATAACTGACTAGAATTATTATTTTAGGTATTCCAGCATGCCGAAGTGGTTGCCTTCAGGGTCAAGCGCCAGCGCCCACCAGCCCAAACCAGGAATCTCCATCTTTGGCACCACGATTTTTCCACCCAAATCCACAACCTTCTTGCTATACTCCTCCACCGATTCTACGGAAATGTAGTTTGTGGGTTTAGCCATTTCAGGCATAGAGGAATCCTTCTTGTCATACAGTCCACCGTTAACGCCCGGTCGAATGGGCAACATTGTTTCTTCGTTTACGGGCACAGTTCCTACAAGATAGTAGACGGTTGGTCCAGGATACTTATTCATCGTCCAACCAAACAAATCCATATAGAATTTCTTGATTTTTTCGATATCATTGGCTGGAATTTCGAAATGTACAATTGTATGATCCATTAAAAATCACTAGTTTCTAGTAATTTAGCGAATTATAAAAGAATTACCCTTGAGTAAATTGAGCAAAATTTAATAAAATAAGAGAAAGAAGAGTGGATGGTTTATGGTTGCCATTTCTCTATGAGATACTTTGGTATCTCACTGCTGTCGCGTGGTCCAACTTGGACTTTCCAGCCGCTGAGTTCTTCGATTTCGCCGCTGATGCGTGAGGCTTTGCCCGGGATGATGATTTTGCGATGTTTGACTTTCTGTTCAATGCCACTAGCTTTGATTGCGTCTGCGACTCGTTCGGCTGTAAGTTTGCGTCCTGCGACTCCACTGTCGATTGCTGAGCCTTCTGTTTCGACGACGATTAAGTAGGCGTTGAGTTTGCTGCTTTCGATGTCTGAAGCAACGGTGTAGAAGGTTAGAGCGAAGTTTGATGTGAAGAACACTGGTGAATTCTCGTCTGGTGTGCCGTAGACTTTGAGTCCTGGTGCGACTGCGACTGGTTTGCGTGGGTCAGTGTAGATGTTCTGGCGTAGCACTGTCATTGGTAGTAGTGCCCATCCGTCGTTGCCGTGCATGATTAGTACGTCTGCATATCGGACTACGAGCATTGATGCGACGTATGCTTCGCGCCATTTGACTAGGTCGTCTGCCATTTCGCCTTTGTTTACCCAAGCGACCATCGGTACGCCGAGTAAGGGTAAGCCTGCAAGTTCTTCGCCGCCTTTAGTTGCTGCTCTGCGAAGCATGGTAAAGTTGTTTATTGTGTCTGGTAAGCCTTCATTGATGAAAGTGCCTGGATCAAGCACTATGTCGGTTACGCCGTAAGCCATCAGGGTTTTTGCGAGTGAAACTAATGTGTTTAGGTCGTTTGGTGCGGATGCAACTATTGGGCAGTTGTACATTAAGGCTAATTCTGCCATGTCTTTCCAGTTGCTTGAGGTTGCCGCGTATAGAAGTGGGCGTGCTTTTGGTGCTGCCATTAAGCCTGCTTCAGCAATCGCTGGGTTTATGGTACAAAGAATCATCGGTAATTTTGTAGTTTCTGAAACTTTTTTGACTACTGCTTTGAATTTGTCTGCATCTTGAGATGTGCATCGGACTGCTATCATGTCAAGTTTTAGGGTGTTGCCGATGTATTCGAAGGTAAAGTTATCTGTTTTCTGTACGCGTGAGACGATTTCGGCATCGGACATTTCGTCGGTTACGTCGATTGCGATGGCTGTTGGGTTCTTGTATGTGAATTCGTGGCGGTACATGACTAGTTTGCCGCCGATTTTCTTAGCTTTGTCGCCAACGCCTACGATGATTTCTTTAACTGCTGGTTTTAGAAGATCTTTAAGAATAGCGTATGATTTTGCGTTTTCTGGTTTGAGGAGTGGTTTGCAGCTGTCGAGTTCGATTTCGCGGTTGACAATTTTTGTGGCGAATGCCATGCAGTTGTCGACGCCGCATTCTTTGCAGTTAGTTTTTGGCAAGGATCTTGTAAATGGTTATGGGGCTTAGTTCTTTTAATCCGCCTTTTTTCTTTTCTGCCATATCAGTCATGTCTCCTTAAGCTTTTACCGTGACCCAGTTTGCGTATTTTGATGGGTCTGCTTTTTTAGCGCTTGTTAGGTAGTTTGTGACGTCTTTTAGTGTTTTTACTGCTGCTGGGTGCATCATCATGAATAGGTCTACGCCTGCAAGCAACAGGGTTATGGCTGTTGTTACTTCCCAAAGTGGACCTCTGAGTTCGCGTGGTTCCCATTCAGCTGACATTTTTAGCCATGCTTCTCTTGCTGCCCAAGCGTTAGTTGTGCCTGAGGACATTGGGTGTGCCAGTTCGACGTCGCCCATTAAGCCGCCCATGCGTGCGCGTTCCATGTTTGTGAATGCATAGTCTAAACCGTAGCCGAGTGCTGCGGTGGTTAAGTCCATGATGATGTCTTCTCTGCCAACATAGTCGTAGAGGCGTCTGTTTAGTTCACGTGCCAAGTTGAGGTCCATTGGTGTGAATGAGAGGATTGCGTGGCCTGCTTTCTTGATGAATTTGGCGCATTTCTCGACGTCCATGTCGCGTGTGACGGAGCTGATTAGGAAGCGTTCGCCTGGAAATTGTGCACATACTTCTTCGAAGACTGCTGTGTCTTTAACTGGGTCTCCGCATCCGCCGATGACTAGTGGTACATCCACGGCTTGCAGGACTTTCTCGATGGTTTTGCATGCGTCTTTGGGTGATGCGTCTTTGAGTAGTGGGTCAACACTGATTAAGTGCATAGTAACCATGTCTGCACCGAATTTTTCTACTGCAAGTTTTGCCCAAGCTGCTGGGTCACCGACCACGTCTTTAACGTGCATCTTGACTGCTTTGCTTAGGGGAACTTCCATGTCGAAAACGTCTAAGGTGATAACTGGTTTGTGTGGCATTGGTCGCTCAAAAGTGTAGAAAGCGGGAGAAACTTCTCCGCCGATGGTGAGCGATCTTCCGCGTGTGCCGCCTTCGCTCTTTGTTGCCCCAAGCTTTACTTCGCTGATTTTGTTTGGGTAAGTTTCGATAGGTGGTAGGAAAGGAATTTGGAACATGCTTGTGGGTTTTCCGCCTGCAACTGCCGTTGGAAGCTTTAGCTTTGGCATTATTTGACCTGTGGCGCCTGCTTCGAAGATGATTTCTAGTTCTTTGGCGTCAATTTGGAAGTCTTCCAGCTCGATTGTCTGGAATTTTGCGAGAGCTGCTAGTAATTCTTCGCTTAGTTGTAGTCCTTCAGCGTCTTTCTTTTTGTCTGTGTCGTGGTGAGTCGTAACGATCACCGTTTGTCTTTGTTGTCTTTGCTGTCTTTAACGGTTGTTATGATTACTTTGTTAGCGTAGATTTTTGCGTCTTTGAGTATGATTTTGAATCCGCCGGCCATAATTGGCATTGAGCTCATTGTTGCGACTGGCATCATGGTGCCTGCTGCTTCTTCGTTAACTGTGATTGCGGCGGTTTCTGCTGCTGGGGCTTCTGTTTCCCATTTAGCGACGACTGGGTGATTCTTTTCTTTGAGGAATGCTTTGAGTTCGTCGATGTTTTTGGCGTTTTCTTCTGTGGCGACTTTGTCAACGACGTCTTTTGGAATGAAGTCTTTGACTTTTTCTTTAACTTCTTTAGGTACCCAAACGACTCTGTTCCATCCGCCGTCTGCAGCGAAGAATTTAGAGCTTCGCATGTATTCTATGGACATTCCGTGGAATCCGTCGATTTGGCGTCCGCCTGCTGCGGAGTCAGCAATTGTGCTGAATGGTAGACCGTTTACGGTTGCGCCCTTGAAGTTTCTGTTGACTACACCGAATCCATCGACTTCTGGGATGTAGAAGGTTACTGCTTCGAAGCATCCGCATGAAGTGTGTGGGTGATCGAATGCTGTGTAGAGCCAGACTTGGTTAACTTCGCCCATGGTGCGTTTCTTGGCGGCTTCGTTAACGCCTGAGAATTCACCTTTCTCTGCGTTGATGATTTCGCCTCTTGGAATTGCGAATACTGGACCTTTAGGATCGATGCTTGCTGAAGCTTTGCCGTCAAACCAGCTGATTGCACCGCAGTTGCTGTATCTTTGTGGTGTGATGACACAGACGTGGCTTGGTGCGAATGACTGGCAGAGTGCACATCCATAGAATGTGTCGACTTCTGAGTCTTTTAGACCTCTTGCTTTTGCGTCGCGTGATTCGTAAGCTTGCATTGCATCAGGGGTCATTTCCTCAAGTTTTGCTGGGTCGGTTACAAAGGTAATTTGCACTTTCTCGATTATTGGTAGTTCGCTCTTGAATAGTCTGTAGAGAACTTTGCCAATGGAGTCAAAACTGGTTAAGCCTTTTTGGAATGATTTCTTGCCAATGCGTATCCAGATGTCATAACGCTGGTTTAGGTGCATGAAGCCTTCGATGTAGTTCAGGTAGCCGTGAATGCGTCTTTCGATGACTCCTTCAAGACCTTGGTCGAGTTTTGCGCCTGCTGCTTCAACAAGGATACCGAATGGGAATGCGCCGCCTTCTTTCATGTCTTTTAGGTCTGGGCCGATGATGGTGACTTTTCCATCTTCGACTTCATTCATGGGTTTTACTTTTGCGAGTTCAAATTTTTGTTTGACTGTGGGTCCGCCGAGTTCTACTTGCATGTCGTTTCTTCGGATACGTTCTCCTTCGTAGATTACGCCAACTTCAACAGGTATATCTTTAAACATTGACATTTTTTAATTTCCTCCATTAAATTTTGAGGTCATTACTTTGAGGTTTGCAGCCCACTCTTCTAGGGTTGCGTTTGGGAAAGACCAGCTTGCATGGACGTGGAAGAGGTTGTCGAGGGTCATGGTTTTTTGGTCTGGTGCAAAGTGTTTCATGCCTGAGAGCATCAATGATTCAACATAGTAGGGTAATCCGACCAGCATAACTAGGTCTGGGTGTCCTTTGCCGTCGAGACCCATCCATTCTGGGTCAACCACTCTTTGCCCGATTTCCATTGCATTCATAAATGCTGCTGGTTGGTATCCGCGTTTTATGAATTCGCCAACCATGTGGGCTGTTGCGACTACTGGTACTTTGGAGGCGTTAGCGAAGTCGATTAGGTACTCGATTAATTGTTTGCCTTCCATGTACCTTTCAGTGGCGTTGCTTCCTACAATGAGAAGGGGACGTTGAGCCCGTTTGATCATTGCTACTGCTATCTCGGGTTTTTGTATTGGGTTTGCTTTTTTTGTTGAGGCTATTTCTGCACATTGCCATGGTTCACAGGACATAGTTTTTTCCTCCGTTTACTCCTTCATTTTTCGGACCATTCTTGGAAGAAGCGTTGGGTCCGGAATTACTGTTTCTTGCCAGTTGTTTTCTTCAAGTATCTTGACAAACTCGTCTTTCATTGTTGATGGGACATCAGCCATTGTTCTCACGAATAGGTGTAGGTCGTTTGGCATGACTCCGAGGTATCGTTTGCTTAGGTCGACGTAGTGGCTTAGTTTTATGCTGCGTCCTTTCCATGTGTCGTTGGGTCTGATGCAGAGTTTTGCGATTGCAACCATACATTCCTCTTTGGTTTCTGCTATGTTGAAGAGGTGTTCTGGTGCTGGTCCAACGTTTACTGTGTTGCCTGTGCGTGCGTCGAGGACTTCCCAGTTCTTGGGGTCTTCTTTTCTGCCAAGGAGCATACGTCTGTATTTGACGCCGTGTGGACCGACGAGGACTGGTACACCTAAGCGCCAGAATCCTGCGCCGATTGATGCGGCTTTCTGTGAGTATGCACCCCAAGCTAAGCCGACTGCACCGAGACGGTTGTGGATGTAATCTGCGATTTCTTCGTAGTTGCCTCTTAGTGAGCGTTTGGCGAAGATGTTTGCTACTTTGATTGCTGCACCCGCGATGTGACTGTTTGCGACGCATGAACCGACGTTCATGACTCCTCCTGCTTCGAATCCGCCTGGGAATTCTTCGTAGAGTGTTTTGCCTTCGCTGTTGCGGTAGCTTCCTGCGGACATGGCTGAGCATCCTGACAGTACGACGATGTATCGTCTGCTTGCGAATTCTCTGCATATGTCGTAGACGTCTTTTCCGCCTTTTGGATAGTTGCTGCAGCCGACGACTGCAACGATACCCGGGATTTCTCCGAGGACGATTGGGCTGCCGACGTTGCGGATTTCGACGTCTGAGACTGCGCCTCTGCCAGAGCGGCACAGGTTGTCTTCGCATTCCATAGCTTTTTCGCCTGCTTTAATGATGAGGCTGTGGATCATGATTTTTTGTGGGCATGCTTCTTCGCATCTTCCGCATCCGATACATGTCTCGTATAGGTCAGTTAGTAGAGATATGTCGCCTTGTGCTGCTGCTTTCATGGCTGCTGGAATTGCGTAGTCTTGTGGGCAGTTGCGTTGGCAACTCTTGCATTGTGTGCAGGTCTTTGCGATTTGTGTAAGTTCCTCTAAGCTTGGGAGAACGTTCTTTCGTTTGCGGATTGGAGCGACTTGTTGTGCTACACGGACTGCGACTTCGCCGACTTTTTCTGGGTCAAGAATCAGTACGCCTTTGACTTTGCCGCTAACGAGGTCAGCAACGATTTCGTCTGCTGGGTCGTTTGTGCGGTTCTTGAAGCCCATGCAGTTCTTTTCTGACGCTGCGATCACTGGGGCGTTAACTTTGCCTGCTTCGTCGTAGATATCCGTTCGGATACATTGTTCGTCGAGTACGACTACGTCTGCTAAGCCTGCACGTATAAATCTAAGTTCCCAGCTGATTGGACCAACGATTCTTGCGCGGTTGTAGTATCGTGTCATGTCGTGTGCTGTGCAGCATAAGCCGACAACTTCGATTTTATCGTCAACTTTGTTTTCTTTTGCATAGTCAATTATTCCGACTGATGGCATAACGTTGTGGCCGATGCACATAACAACTGGTTTGGTTCGGTCAACACTTGCGATGCCGAGTTTTACGAAGTGGCGCTTCTGGGTCAGCTTTTGGGAAGCCTAATGCGGATATTTGTGCGATATCGCCGACTTCCATGCCTACATGGTCAATCATGCCGACGTGCATTGCTTTTGATTCGAAGTCTAAGTTGTTACCTTCTTGACCTGTGTGTCCTACTGCAAGAACTTGGGTGATTTGCTCTTCGGTATAAGTTAAAATATCTTCTAAGTCGCCGAGTGTTTCAGGCTTTATACCAGTTACGAGGCGGCTGACTGGAGCTTCAACTTTAATGTTTAATCCTCCGACGTCTAAGGGGTACCTTCGACCGTACTTTTCAATTAAGGAGTGAAGAAGGTGACGTGAGTGTGCTGTATGGCAAGCTGCTCCAATCGCACAAGCTAACATCACAATACGAGAAGATTGAGTTGCGATGTCTAAGCCGCATGCGCCGCGTTTTCCAGCTGTCAGATCGCATTTGCCAAAAGTGCAAAGACAGCAAAGATCGCAATCGGGCATGTAGAAGGGCTTGTACTTGGTGAGAAGCTTCATGTCCCAATCCCGAAGCGCAGTCATGGAGGGCATTGGGGTTGGTCCCATGGGCTCGGTATAGTTGTCGTTGATAACCTTGCCGATGGATAATTCAAGATTTTTAATAAGACCGCTACCGGTCTTCATTTCGTCTATTTTTATATGGACGTTTTTAGCAGTCAAATCTGAAACCTCTGTAAAGGTTTATGACTATGCTGAATTACAGACCTTTTAAACCTTTCCAGAATTTCTAAGCAAAAGTCACGGTACAGTCATAGATATGGAAGGTTTACAGAGAATTGTGTAAATATTTTTGTGATTATAAATATCCCAATTTATTGAGGATTTCTTTCACTGAAAGGTAGCCTTTGTTGTCATTTGGCAGATCAAGTAGCGATTTTCCATCGAGAACGTACTCGTCTAATTGGTCGTCTGCGAGGATTTTTCCCAGATATTTGAATTTTAAGTCAGCTTCCGCCTGCTTGCCCAGTTCCGCTGGAAAACGGTAACCACCAACTATGTAAAAGTTTTCAAATTTCATGTCAACTTCTTTAGCTATTTTGTAAGCTCTTCTGACATGATCTTGGGATTTTTTGGAATGATCAAGGATATCAAAGATGTCGTTGACTTCTGAAGTGATGCGTCTGTTGAGGTTTTCAAGCCCTGCTGGGGAGTCAACAAGTACAAACTTGTAGTTTTTAGTTAACGATTCCAAGGCGCCTTTGAGGGCAGAGTTAGGCATGCAGTAGCATCCTTCAACCCATTTTGTGCCTACAGCAAGGAAATCAAAGTTTTTGCTTTCGTAGAGCCCGTTTTCCCAGATGCGGCTTTCGATGCGTTGGGTTGGTGGAATACCGACTGTAGTGCCGCCTTGCTCGATGAAGGTGCTAACGATGAGGTCAGCTATGGTTGATTTGCCTGCTTCTTTAAGGTCCACACCAAGCATTTCAGCTAGGTTCTGGTCTGGGTCAGCATCAACCAAAAGCAACGGAGAGACGCCTGCTTCTATGAAACATTTAGCCATCAAAGCAGTAAAGCTAGATTTTCCTGTTCCACCACGACCAACAGTAACCAGAGTTTTCATACAATAAACCTCAAGTGCTATGCTGTTTTCTTAATCAAAAGCTCGCATATATTGTCTAGGGTAGCAAGAAGTCTAATCTTATGGTTTTTGGTTCTTTGTTTTCGGAATTTTATTAAATGACCAAATAAAGAAGAGATTGATTAGTTAGCAGACTTAAGCCCATCAGTTGAAGAAAAAAATATCTAAGTGGGCATCTGTGCTAAAGTCAACTATTTTTTAATTTAATTGCTTTTGCGCGGCATTTTGTTAAGCAATCGCCGCATCCGCGACAAAACGTCGGATCTACAAAATTTGGGTCGTTGCTATCAATGCGAAAAATAGCTTTGAGGTGGCATGCCTTTGCTGCCTGACACTCATTACATCGTAAGCATCTGTTTGGTTCAATGAAGGCTTTATGCATAGCCCTCACTTGGAAGGTTTCCACAACGCCTTATTGCGATTTACGACCCGACTGACTACAGCAAACGCCGAAATTCCTAGTAAGCTAACAAGCAATAAAAGCTTAATTACGTTAAACTCCCCCGAGCTATACTACCTCTTTTGGGTTTTTTGGTTTTCTTGGTCGCCATGTTAAAGCACTATAGGTCGTGAATACTAAGAGAGCCACAAACACTGCTGCTTTGATGGCCGTGAAATCTACGATGGTTGAGTAGAGTGCGAATGCTGCGGGGAATCCTCCGATGTATAGTGTGAAGAATATTGCTGTGGGTAGTTTGTAGTTGTATTTGTAGTCTTTAAAGATGCGTCTGCCAAAGTACAAGGCTGCTAAGCGCCCCATGCCATGAGTGCATTTTATGCAATTGTAGCATGGACGAAGGCAACCCAGAAGGTGAAGTACGCCATAAATCAAGATAAGTGTTAGGATAAAAAACACAATACCTGTCGTGAAATTATATAGCATGAAAGCAACTGAATCAAGAACAATCCATAGAAAAAGCGCTAGGTTACCGAAGAGAACTAGGTTTTCTGGGAAGAAAATTGGGCGACCATTTTTTGGTTCTGTCATGTCCGCCTATTCCTTGTGATTGCTTGCCAGATATCGTTTTATCATTGCTTCGATGTGTGCTTTGGGGTAAGCGCCAACTGATCTCTCAACTTCTTTGCCATGGTTGAAGATGATTATAGTTGGAATGCTCATTATTCCAAAACTGCTCGGCACCGTTTGATTCTCATCCACATTCATTTTTCCAAACGTTACTTTTCCTGAATATTGAGCAGCGAGTTCCTCGATTACCGGTCCAACCATGCGGCAAGGACCACACCATGGAGCCCAAAAGTCTACAACTATTAGCTCATTATTTGCGATAGTGGTTGAAAAGTTGTTATCATTCAAGATTATTGGCTGTTTGCTGGATGTATTTTGTCCTTTTACGGTAGTATCCAGCATAGCTTTGATTTTCTTAAGTCTTATTTGCTCTAATTCATTTTCTTCATTCATGCTATTAACACCTAATATGCGATTGATTTATTCTTGGTTTTTTTCGGATTCTCTTAGTTTCCACACATTACAATGTGGTGCATGGTCACACATTTCTTCAGGTATGCCTCGTGGGCATTCAATTTTTTTCTGCATTACTGCACTTCCTATGCTGTAACATTGCAGCTCGGTTCCAAATATATCTTATGGTATTGTCAATACCAAACAATACCATTTATATGGGAGATTAGATAATCACTTCTTATGGAAAGCATAAACCTACTGACAAGAAAAGGCGCCTCCTGCACCGACTTACTTACATGCCTATACAACCTAAAACCCTCAGACCTAGACGTCCTCCTTGCGCTGGCAAAAAATGAAAACTCAACGCTTGATCAAATCGCAAAAATTGTTCAAAAAGATCGAAGTTCAGTTCACCGCTGCCTATCAAAGCTCGTAAGCATAAATTTGGTAAGCAGGCAGACAAAATCCCTCAAAGGTGGAGGATACTATCACACTTACGCTATGCTTGACCCAGCAACAATTAAGAAGCACGCACTTGAGCGAGTAAAAGAAATCACTGAAAGTCTTAAAGCACTCGTAGACAGCTTTGAATTAGACCTCCAAAAACACTTAAAACAAGCGTAAAGACAAAGTCAAGGTAGGAAATAAAGAATTAACAATACGGTGAGAGCAAATGGAATGTGAACGCTGCAAATCACTTCTAAAAGAAGGAGAAACATATGATCTCCACGGCAAAGTCTTATGTGAAGACTGCTACATGTACGAAACTAACCCACCAAGACCATGTGACCCAATGGCTGTGGCATCAGCCTTGTCTGTGCGAAAACAATCAGGTCAATCAGGCAATTCAGGCCTGACTGAGTTACAGCAAAAAATCTATGACACTATAGAGAAATACGGTAAAATCACCAAAGAAGACCTGGTCAACATCCTAAACGTCAAACCAGAGCAGTTAGAGCAAGAGTTTGCTTTCTTTAGGCATTGCGAACTACTCCGAGCGTTTAGAGAAGATGGTAAAATTTACTTTACAAAATGGGAAACAAAAAGCGCTTGAACTTTTAACTCTTAAAAAAAGGCTCACCTCATTTATCTAAGCAGTTCAATCATTATTATTTAACGCGTTAACTGCAATTCTGAAATTCTTTTTTGAACTGTATCCGCCAGATTTTCTCCGAGCTTTTCTTCAGGAATTTTTTTATCTAATTTGTCAATTATTCCAGCGAGTTCCTGATCGCCAACTGTATTTCTTAGCCACTTCTGGAAGTCACCGCGGTCAAGGTGGAATTTAATTGATTGTACATCAACGCTTCTCAAATCTCTTAAAAATGAGCAAAGGGACATCGCTGTTTCACCGGTGTAATGGCCGTCTGGCATAAAGAAGTGGAAGCCTTGAGCATAAGGAACTGGCGCGAGAATTTTCTGAGCCGCTTCTGCATTGCAACTGTTCTGAGCATTAACCAATATGACCACCAAAAGATAATTATCCAAACAAGAATTTTAAGTTGTTTTGACTGTAATCTTCTAAAATAAAAAGGAAGAATTAGAACTTTTATTCCGTTTTTCCTTCAAATTCGACCTTGACTGGCGTTGGTTCTTTAAAGATAAACAGCACAGGGCAATTTGCTTCGGTTCTTCTCCAAGCAGCCTCTAGTAGTTCTTTCCTTGCATCGGAGGAAGCATTGACCTTCATGGTAACACCACTTATAATCGGTGAATCCGGCGATTTGTCAGCTTCAGCAGTAACTTCAACCATCTTGAGTTTAATGTTGCTTTTCTTGCAAACGTCAGCAAAGATTGTCACGCCGCAGTCAGCTAACGCCATCAAGCTAAGCTCAAGCGCTGTTGGACCGCAATCTGTTCCGCCTGCAGCAGTGGAGAGGTCACATTCTACGCTGTGGTTTCTTTGATTATCAACCTTTGAATGTACGTTTTCAACCCATGTTGCTTTTGCTTTTATTTTTGGCAATTTTTTCACCTATTAATTCTTAATATTTTAGTTAAATTTAATGTTCGTGTTCGTGGTGATGGGCGTGTTCGCATCCGCCTACAAGTTCTTTGAGTTTGCCTTCTTTGAAGGATTCAACATTGCCTTTCACGGTATCTTCAGTTGCTTTTAAAACTGTAATTCCGGCATTTTGGAAAGTGCTCAATGCTCCTGGCCCCATTGCATAAGCTACTACAACGTTTGGTTTCAATGCCAAGAAGCTTTCATGTGAGTGCCCTGGGGCGCCGCCCATGTGTTCGCTTCTGTTGGGTTCAATTTTGACTTTTGGGGTTTTTTGGTTCTCGTCAAGTTCTACAATAGCGAAGTAGGGTGCCATTCCAAAGTGGTGTGCTACTTTAGCTTCTAGTCCTTTTTCGTCTTCAACTGGCATCATTATTCTTTTCGTCATTTTGATAACCTTTTTTTGATGATAATACAGTTTAATAGATAAACAATATTAATAGGTTATGTTTAGAAAGTAAACAAGAAGTTTGAATTTATGGATGACATTGACAGAAAAATAATCAGCCAACTACAAGTCGACGCAAGAACTACGCTTGAAGAACTCGCACAAATTACAGGATTCACTAATGTAGGCGTCAAGAAAAGACTAAATAAACTGGTAGACCAAGGGGCCATAAGAAATCAAGCTTTAATGAACCCTACAGCTTTCGGGCTCATTCCAGCAATGATATTGTTAGAGATGAAAGATGCAGAGGCAATGCAAAACATCATGAAGCGCTTCAAGGATTGCCCGCGAGTAGTTCATATCTTCAAAACTCTCGGCGGCTACAACCTTATCGCGCTAGTTATTGCGGAAAACCAAGACACTCTTGACAGTATTTCAGTAGAAAAGTGCTCAATAAGAAGTAGTCCTGGCATACGCAGATCAGAATTCTACCCAATCAGCGATAACGAGTTTTCACAATTCCTTCAAATAAGAGAATACTTGACGCATAAAGGCAAGGATAAAGCACCATGTAACGTTGATTGCTCCACTTGTGCAAGATATGAAACCAAAAAATGCGTTGGTTGCCCTACGACTATACATTATCGAGGAACCCTATAGCTGGATTGATCTTTGGCAACAAACCCTATAGAACTTCAAGATGCTTCAAAACTGAAAATCATTTCTTTAATGGATATCACATATTCAAACTCAAGCGGAAGGCAAGCAATATGAGCCAAGAAAAAAACAAAAAAATCACCCTCAACATCGGCGGCATGAGCTGTATAAACTGCGCGCACACCATCGAAAAGGAACTCGCCAAACTAAACGGTGTAACCCAAGCTACCGTAAACCTCGCCGCTGAACAAGCACTAATAGACTATAACCCCGACATCATCACCCAAAAAATCATCGAAACCGTCATTACCGACTCAGGATATCATGTAATCCACGAAAAAATCGTCCTCCAAATTGGCGGCATGTCATGCGTTAACTGTGCTAAAACCATCGAGAAAGCTCTGGGCAACCGCGAAGGAGTCTACAACGCAGTTGTCAACTTTGCCGCTGAAAGCGTCTCAGTCGAATACAACCCTCAGCAAATCAGTTTGCCAAGCATTAAAAAAACCATCCAGGACAGCGGATACCAAGTAATCGAACAACAACAAAAAACCCACGAGGACACAGCGGGTGAAGAACGCAAACGCCATATCCGACACCTAAAAATCCTCTTAGCCACAAGCGTTGCTCTGACTATTCCAATCCTTGTTTTAATGTGGCTCTCACCTCTACCCATGGAACAAAACAACATTATCATGTTCCTGCTTGCAACGCCAGTTCAGTTCATCGTGGGCTGGACCTTCTACGTTGGCACCTACAAGGGGCTACGAAACAAGACCGCTAACATGGACACCTTAATTGCCATGGGCACATCCACCGCATGGATCTACAGCACCGTCGTCACCTTTGCCCCAGACGTTTTCCCAGGTGCAGGAGTATTCTTCGATACCGCCACCATGATTATGAGCTTCATTTTGCTGGGGAAACTCTTAGATGCCGTAGCCAAGGGCAGAACCTCGGAAGCCATCCGAAAAATCATGGGTCTCCAAGCTAAAACAGCCCGAGTCATCCGCAACGGTGAGGAACAGGAAATTCCAGTTGAAGACGTACAAGTAGGCGACATTGTCGTGGTTAGACCTGGAGAAAAAATCCCCGTCGACGGCACTGTTACCGAAGGCTACTCGGCAGTGGACGAGAAAGTCATCACGGGCGAAAGCATCCCAGTCGAGAAGAGAAGCGGCGACCAAGTCGTAGGAGCCACCATGAACAAGACGGGTATGCTCAAGTTCAAAGCCACCAAAGTCGGCAAAGACACAGTTCTTGCCCAAATCATAAGCATGGTTGAAGATGCGTTAACTTCGAAAGCACCTATTCAAAGAATAGCCGACATCGCTTCGGGATATTTTGTTCCAACCATCATAATTACGGCGACACTTTCAGCGTTGGCATGGTACTTTATTTTCGGAGCCTCCTACATCTTCTCACTCACAGTTTTCATCGCCGTGTTAATCGTGGCTTGCCCATGCGCTCTCGGACTAGCTACTCCGACAGCGATAATGGTGGGTGTCGGAAAAGGAGCAGAAAACGGCATCCTGATAAAAAGCGGCGAAGCATTGGAAGCGGTATACAAGCTTCAAGCAGTTGTTTTTGATAAAACAGGAACACTAACGAAGGGCGAACCCGAAGTAACCGACATCGCCCCATCTGAACCGTTCGGTGAAACCCAACTTCTGCAGTTCGCCGCCATCGCAGAGAAAAACTCCGAGCATCCGCTAGGAGCAGCTATAGTTAAAAGAGCAAAGGAAAAGGGAATCCAAGTTGATGAACCGGAATTGTTCAACGCTATCCCCGGATACGGAGTAGAGGTGGAACATAGGGGCGCCAAAATATTGTTGGGCAACCGAAAACTGATGGAGGCAAACAACTTGGACATCAGCACGCTTGAGGGGAAAATGTCAGCGTTTGAGGAAGAAGGCAAAACCGCCATGCTCCTCGCCGTTGACAACCAGCTTGCGGGTTTGATAGCGGTGGCTGACACCTTAAAGGAGCACTCCGCCGACGCAGTGAAGACTCTTCAACAGATGGGATTGGAAGTCATAATGATTACGGGCGACAACCAGAGAACAGCCAAAGCCATCGCGGCGCAGGTAGGCGTTAACCGCGTCTTTGCAGAGGTTCTTCCAAGCGAAAAAGCCACAGAGATAAAGCGACTGCAATCCGAAGGCAAAGTTGTTGCTATGGTGGGAGACGGAATAAACGATGCTCCTGCTTTGGCGCAAGCAAACATTGGAATTGCTGTCGGCAGCGGAACAGATGTAGCTATTGAAACGGGAGACATCGTTTTAATTAAGAATGATTTGAGGGATGTGGTGGTAGCTATTCAGTTGAGCCGTGCTACAATGAAAAAAATTCGGCAGAACCTATTCTGGGCATTCTTCTACAATATAGTCCTTATTCCCTTGGCGGCAGGAGTATTCTACCCCATCTACACGTCCTATTTAATCCAGTGTACGCTGCAGCAGCTATGGCAAGCAGCTCAGTAACTGTAGTTACCAACGCTTCACTTCTTAGAAGATTTAAACCAAAAATATAGTCACACAAAATTAAGCAGATATTGGGGAGGTGAAAAAAGTATGGCTAAAGATTTGGTATGCAACATGGATGTTGATGAGAAAACTGCAAAATACAAAACAATCTACCAAGGCAAATACTACTATTTCTGCGCTCCAGGATGCAAAAAATCCTTCGAAGCAAACCCCCAAAAATACATCGGTGGAAACGCGTCAAGTCACAACTGTAGTTGCGGTCAAGACCACTGTTAAATCGTTATTTATCGTTATAACAAAAAAACGCCTTTTTACAATTCCGATAAATTGAAAGAAGAAAAAATCGGTTTTTGTGGAACCCCAAATTCTTTCTTCTTCTACTAAATTGTGCTGAAGGATGTTATGTTGTCTTCAACAAAAGCTCGCATATATGGTCTATGGTTTTAACTGCGGCGATTTCCTTGTTTTTAAGCGGAGTTATACCGAGCATGTCTGCTTCGATTACTTTTTGGTCGAAGGGCACTAAAGCAAGCAGGTTAAGCCCGTTTTTGTCTGCGAACGTTTGGATTGCTTCTTTTTGGGCGTCGTTCATTACTCTGTTTCCGATGAGGTAGAGCTTTTTCATTCCTGCTGCAGATGCCAGGTCGTGGATGTGTTTTGCAATTTCCAGCGATTTTAGATTGGAGTCGGCAACAATTAGTAATGCGTCGACTTGTCTTGCGGTGCCTCTTCCGATGTGTTCTACGCCTGCTTCTAAATCCATAACAACCGCTTCATTGCGGTCGACAACAAGGTGTCTTAGTAGGGCGCGGATAACGGCGTTTGGTGCACACATGCAACCCGCTTCCATAGCTTGCACGGTACCCATAACAATCAGGTTCACACCCAACGGAGTGGATATAGAATAGTCTCTAACTATGTCGTCAACCGTGAAATTTAAATTGTAAACGCTATTGAAACCAGTGCTGGTTTTAGACTCCACCAACGGCTTATTTTCTGTAATGGGAACTATTTTGCGGGTTTCCTCAGCCGACAATCCCAACGTTAAACCGAGATTTGGAGAAGAATCAGCGTCAATTGCAATAGTTTTTAAGCCGCGCTCAACAAAACCGCTCGCTAAACCACCAGCAATCAAAGTCTTGCCAACGCCGCCTTTACCAGAAACAGCAACCTTCATACAAATCACAAACTAACAAAATTAGCGTTTGCCAAATTAATTTACGTTTCTCAAAAAAAACTGCAATACAACATCCCAAGACAAGCAGGCGCCACCATATTTGAAACCTAATAGAGAAACATTGTAAAAACAATAAAAATGCCCGTCTCTAAAGGGCTCAAGGTCCTATGAACGATATTTGATAACATTAGCATGTTGAATTTGGCGTCTTAGGCTTTTTTACTTGTTTAAGCATGGTTTTTCTGGGTAAAAAACCGTAATGAGCATAGAAAGCCCATGCTTTTTCGTTGCCAGCTGCCACCTCAACAATTTTTTCTAGCGCCCCTTGCTTCTCCAACCAATCTAACGCTTTCTGCATTAAAACATCGCCGATGCCTTTACGCCTATAAGTCTCGGAGACGAAGATTGATTTGATTTCGCCCATCCTTTCGTTGTTTATACCGCTTATGCAATAGCCCACATTTTGCCCACTTACCTCATCAATGGCTATACTGATTCTCATTTTTCCAAGTGCTGCTTTTTTTAACAAGTCTGCTTTTCTTTTCGGAAAAGTCATGTCAAGATAATACTGCTTAAAATTCAACGATAGACCCAAATGATACCTGTTTAATGCTTCCCAAAGGGGCTTAATTTGGTCAAGTAACGCTTCGTCGCCTTCGATGTATTTGATTTCGTGTTTATTTACCAAATGCCAGCCAGCCACTTATCTTTTAATCACCGCTTTAAGGTTTAAAACTTTATTTGCCTGAAAACCTTGCTAAATCAATCAGAAATCGGTTGAAGTTTCAGAATGGCAGAGAATCAAACGGAAAAGCGCCAAACCTTAAAGGCTGAAGATGAAGCTAAGATCGAAGAGGAGTTTTTGAAGGGCACAAAAAATGAGGACCTTGGCGTTTATTGTGACTTGTTTTCTGCAAAAAGTAAGCATAGTGGGGCAAGATGGTGGAGTTGTTTCGGCGCTTTTAGTTAAGGGTTTTAGGGAAGGTCTGTTTGATGCTGCCATAGTTGTTCGACGTTTGGAAGGCTACAGCGCAGAAGCCGTAGTCGCCATGAATGATAGTGATGTTTTGGCTGCGAAAGGAACCAAGTACCTCAAAGTCAATGTCACGAAAAAACTTCGGGAGCTGATAGGTCAGGGCAAAAAACGGATAGCTATCGTCTGCACTCCCTGTGAGGCTAAGGCGGTTCGAAAGATTCAGCAGGCTCTCAATAAAGACTGCCAGATTACTGTCCTTGGATTGTTCTGCTTTGAAGCCTTCAACCAAACTAAGCTAAAAGAAGAAGTTAAGGTGCAGACTAGGCGTTGATTTGGATAAGGCTGACAAAACCCAAGTGCGCGCGGGCAAGTTTTTAGTGCAAGTTGATGGGAAAGAGTATGGCTGCAAGGTAAAAGACCTCGAAGGCGCAGCCGAGAAGGCTTGCGGTTTTTGTGATGATTTTACAGCTAAGTTCGCCGATGTTTCAGTGGGTTCTGTGGGCAGCAAGCAGGGTTACTCCACTGTAATCGTTAGATCGGACGTGGGTAAAAAGCTCATAGAAAACCTCGATCTAACCAAAGAGGTGGCGAATATGCAAGAAGTCTCCAGATTATCGAAGTTTAAAAGGGAACGCGCCAAAAAAACCTCTGCGCCAAACAACCATAATTAAAACTTGATTTTATTATGTTGCCAATGGGAAAAAACATCAGACTATAGTGCCAAATTTTGAGTATGCAAAAGCCTTTTTAACCCAAACCCCTCACCTCTTTAACCTGAGATGAACTCTCCATGAAAATACTAAATGAATTTGTGCCAACACGAAAATTCTTAAAGCTTGCAGATGAACTCAAAGATTTAGTCGATGGATGGAACGTAACTGACGGCGCAGCAGGTTTCCCAGCTCCAAGCGGCGTAGTAGTTAGCTGCTTACTCAAATACAAGTACCCAGAAAAATATGTCTGCCCAATCTTCATTTTGAAATATAAAGGTCCAGTTGAAGTAGGAGGCTTAGCTCTAGCATCAGACATCGTCGGATTAGACGGCTTAGCAGTCACAATGGGAGACAACCCAAAGTTTGGCCAACCCATAACGATGCTGCCCTCATCCGAGGAAGCAAGAGACTTTATACGCAACTCAGTCAAAACCAAAAACCTAAAACTCGGTTGCTTACTAACCGCAAGACGCTCAATTGAAGAGACACTTCAACGTGTACGTGAACCATGGGACTTCGTATACTTCATGAGGCTAACCGACGACTCATTCGAGGCCCTCAAAGCAGTATCAGCCGAATGCAAGAAACTCAACAAACCTCTGTTCGCATACTTCCTAGTTGGAACATCCAAAAACGTTGAAACCGTCAAAATGATCGGGTGGCCAACCGCTGCAACCATGGAAACAGTTGAAGAAAAAGCATCAAAACTTGTCGGATTAGTCGATGGCATCATCGCAACATGCGCAGGTGACGCCGAAGGCGACAAACTGATGCTACAGAAACTGCAGAAATTCAGAAGCTAAAATATCCATCGAGACCTTAACGGTCTCTTTCTATGTTTTCCAACAACATTTTTCATTTTTTTGTTTTACAGCATTTTGCTAGATAAATTTAAGTTCTATCGATTAATTAGCAACCATAGATGAGGCAAATAGCGTGAATCCTGTTCAAGTATTCGCTGTCGAAAATTTACCATTAATAAAAAAAGCAGACAACCTAGGTAAGCTAATCGTTGAAGCCGCCAAAAATCAGGGCAACCCCATCCAAGCAAACGACGTAATCGTCGTTACCCATGTAGTGGTGTCGAAGGCTGAAGGAAACGTAATCAACCTTGACCTAGTCAAGCCATCGGAGAAGGCAAAGGAAATTGCACAGAAAACCAACAAAGATCCAGCGTTAGTCGAAGTTATTCTTCAAGAAACCAAAGACATCGTTCGTGTAGGTCAAAACAGCATCATAACTGAAACCGTCAGCGGCATAATTTGCGCCAATGCTGGAATCGATCGCTCAAACGTTTCAGGCAATAGAAACGTCGTTCCCCTGCCAAAAAACCCAAACGAGTCAGCAGAAAACATCCGTAAAGAAATTAAGCGTCTAACTGGAGTAAATGTGGCAGTTATCGTTTCTGATACCCATGGCAGACCTTTTAGGTTGGGCGAGATTAATGTGGCTGTTGGCGTGGCTGGGTTTAAACCTATAAGGGATAGGCGGGGTGAAAAGGATTTGTTCGGTTATGTTCTTAGAATTAAGCAGACCGCCATCGCCGATGAGCTTGCTTCTGCAGCGGAACTTGTGATTGGACAAGCAAACGAGGGTATTCCAGCCGCTATAATACGGGGATACAAATATCAAATCGATGAAAATGCAGCTATGACACCTCTTACCAGAGCCAAAGAAAAAGACCTCTTTAGGTAATTTACCAAAGCTTCAATAACCTAAATGCGTAAAATAGCTGAAAATCAATGGGTTGAAATGATGGAGACAAATACCCCTTTAGAGTTCTTCGAAAAAGCGCTGCCCGCGCGGTTTAAACCCGAAAAAGCTTCAGGCATCGATGTCGTAGCACAGATAAATGTAACTGGACCAGAGGGAGGCAACTGGATAGTGACCATAAAAGATCTAAAGCTTCAGGTGACTGAAGGAACCCATCCGTCGCCAACGGTTACTTTAAAGATGAACGAGAATGACTTCTTAGATATGGTTAACGGAAGGTTGAGTGCTGAAAAAGCCTTCTTCACAGGAAGAGTTCAGTTCAAAGGCAATATAGGTGTCGCACTCAAATTAAGGGATGCAGGTTTTCTATAAGCCGAGTTTTTTAACCACTTCAGTGGGCAAATCATCTTCGCCTACCTTGAAGGTTTGGGGCTCATCGATTTTGACAATTGCCCTCAACTCGTCGGCACTTAACTGTTTAATTAGAGCGGTAATTTGTTCTTTAGCCACTTCAAAATGCTCTTTAAAACCAGCCTTGTTTTTGTAGAGGTCTCCTGCGTAAGCGCAGAGTGTAGAGGTCTTCAAGAACCATTCAACCTTTTTTGTTCTAAAGTTAATATCGAAAGTAATGGGTCCACTTACACAAGTTTCAGGCTTCACAGGATGAACCATACATTTACCCGTTTGCCTGCTGAATAATCTGCAGTAAATATCTTCATCGACAGCTGGGTAAGAGTAATCGTTTTTAGCAAATGGTTCGGTGATGCTTATTTTTTGTTTTATTAGGTATTCCTGGAGGATTTTTATCCGTTTTTCGCTCAATGGTGGTTTGGCGTCTTGACAACAGATGCTTTTGCATTGGCTACATACGTCAAATGAGTAGGTTGTTCCGTTGTTGTCTTCGGGCATTAGGGCACCTAGAAGTAGGGTTGATTATCCTGAAGGCACTTAATAAGCGTTGAATAGACATCGATTATTGCCTGATGGAAATCGGTTTTTTCCGCGCGCCGCAAGATCCTTGCACGTATGAGCTCCGAGAGGCAACCTTCGTCAATTCGACGTTTGATGAGCCACAAATACTTTTTCTCGTCCTCAATAGCGTTCTCCTTGGCTAAGTTAAGGTAGTTTTGGCATACTTGCCGTGCAGTTTTCCCGTTCGGATTTGAGACTTTAGCGTCTAAACCATCTGCAATTACTGAATTGAAGTCTTTTACTAAAACGTCATGGGGTAAAAGCTTAGCGTTAGATGCGATTAAGCCTCGCAGGGCAGCCCGCACGAAACATGCCAGCGCCACATCCGACTTTATACACTCCTGCTCATCCATCACCCTGACCTCGAGGGCATGGCGGTCAAACCTGAAGATCACGCCTCGGGAGTTAACCCATTCCCGATGTAGCAACGTTTTGTCTGCACCCGCCTTCGCTAAATCCATGGAGTACTGTTCGATCACATCTCGTTTGTACGCGCTAAGTGATGATGTATATTCTGGAATAACATTTCCCGTTACTGAGGACACTTCTTTCTGGTTTACCTTGTAAAATTGCAGGCGGTTGTCTCGGTCGGGACCGTTTTTGCCTTCGAATATTGGTGAGGAAGCGGATATAGCAGGCAGATAAGCACATAGGTTGGCGAGTTGGTTGTGGATCTGGATGGCGTCGGCTTCCTTTTGATAGGGCAAGTTCAGGTGGAAGCTTTGTATGTTTAGCCAACCATGTTGGTTTAGGTTGAAGATTTTGCTGTACTCATGGTAGATTTTTCTGTGGTAGTGAGGCCACACGGCGGTATCTTTGAGGCCCATCAGGGGGTGCATTCCTGTACCAAGAAGGCTGGCGCCATACTTTTCAACAATTCCGCTGAGAGAAATGACCGCAGCATGTATAGTTTCCTCAAATTCACCAGGCGACTTGAATGGTTGATTAGTCTTTATCTCCATCACGTGCAGTTGCATTTCTTTTCCAAAAGTGAAATTGGGCAATTCAATGAAGTTGACTATTCGTCCGCAGTATTCTTTGATGATTTTATCAGCGACTGGTAGAATATTCAGGTTTTTGTCTACCAGTGAGAATTCATGTTCTGGTCCAAGGACTTCGAGTGGTTTGTACGTTACTTTTGCCTCTTTTCTGTTTATCTCTGACTTGCGATGTGTGTTTAGTGCATAGTTAATTTTAAATATAACTGCACGAATAACGCCTCTCAATTACCTGGTGTCTCATGAACGTGTTGGTCGTCTCAAACATCGACCTAACAGCTAATCTTCAAGTAATGAAGCCCGCGTTGTTTTTAGAATCCAAGATCAAAGAACCAACACTCAACATCAGCAATGAATATCGCTACATGAAAGCAGGCTATTATGTTTCTATGCATGCGGAGGTTTTAGGCAACCGTGTTATTCCATCGTGCGAAAATATCATTGATTCAAGCCGAACCCCGCTGCTTCTGCTCCGTGCAGCAAAAGCGGGAGTTCCAACCTTACCCAGCCTCGTCACCGATTCAGTCAAAAAAATCATAACAGAGCTTGGCCTTCCAGTAATCTTATTCGCGGTTAACCCATTCATTTATGATGGCTTTAAAATTGCCCAGAATAAAAGCGCGTTATATCGCGCTATGAAAAGCTTGGGCATGAATTATAAATTCGCTGTTTGCGCTCAACCACTCAAAGGTGAATTGTTAACTGTTAAAAGCTTTTTCGGCAAGGTTGCCAGCGCTGAGCCAGGGATAGAAGCAATCGCAAAAAAGGTGTATGATACTTTCAAAATCCCAGTTTGCAAACTTCACATACAAAAAAATGTAGATAAAGCTTATTTGTGTGGACTGCAACCCGTAGAGAAAGAGGAGCTCTCCAGAGAGGACTTGCAAACAATATCCAAAGAGGTTTTGCTCATTTCTGAGCAGGGTGTACCCTTCGGTGTCTAAGATCGCTTGTTTTGTTGAAAAATATAATTTTACTGATCCTCGTGAGGAAGGGGCGCTCGCCAATTTCAAGTTAGCCGCCGAGGAATCAGGCAACCAATTCAGTTTCCTATTCCGTGAAAACATTTCTGATGTGCCAAAATACGATTCCGTCTTCATTAGGGCAACAACAGACCCTCTAAACACGGCGTATGTGGTTTCCAAAACCGCATGGGAGCTAGGAATGAAAGTCATCGACGACCCAGAATCCATCACGGTATGCGGCAACAAAATCCACCAATACGCACTCTTTGAAAAATACAATGTTCCACACATCCCTACGGTGTTCCTAAATAAGGATGAGCTGCACCACAAAAAAATCAACGATATCTTTGAAGATCTTGGAAAACCAGTTGTCATAAAGGCTCCATACACTAGCTTCTCCCGTTACGTTGAGAAAGCTGCTTGCGAAACAAGCTTCCGTGACGTTGCGAAACGGTTCTTTAAGAAATCTGATGTTTTGGCCATCCAAAAGTTTACGCCAACAGCGTTTGATTGGAGAGTCGGTGTCCTAAACAACGATGTGTTGTATGTCTGCAAATACATGATTCCTAAGGGCAAATGGAAGCACGGCGCCAAGCTGCGGGGTAAACCAACGGTGATTTGGGGAAGAACAGTGAGCCTGCATAAACAAGAGATGCCAGCGCGCCTTAGAGAAGTTGCTTTGAAAGCCTGCAGCGTAGTTGGCAAAGGCCTGTATGGCGTGGACATAAAAGAAGTTGACGGTCAATACGTGGTCGTGGAAGTTAACGATAACCCAAGCATCTACGCGGGTTACGAAGACTCATCCGACGGCGACATTTACCAAAGAATCATCAGCTACCTGTCAGAATAGCCCTTAGATTTCGACACGTATTTATTTTAACACACATTTTATCCCAGTGAACAGGAGTTGTTGGTTATGCCTAAGGTTTCACATAAAATTCCAGTTAAAGATTACCAGTTTACCGAAAAAATGTCCGTTGACGAGCTTGTCAAACAAATGGACGACGCATGGGGTTTTACTGCGGGCAAGCTTGCCACCGGCGTTAGCATAATGGAAGAGATGATAAAC
The DNA here is from genome assembly GCA_963777155.1 of Candidatus Bathyarchaeota archaeon. GTDB lineage: Archaea > Thermoproteota > Bathyarchaeia > Bathyarchaeales > Bathycorpusculaceae > Bathycorpusculum. The sequence goes on along the minus strand of CAVZPM010000009.1, from coordinate 119,405 downwards.
GCTAAAGGCTGCGTCAAATTCCTCTCGTTCACCGCTGACATCGTTGCAACAGGCACACGGGGAGTAATACGAGAACTTGTAAAACGCAAACTTGTCGACCTCGTTATCACAACTTGCGGCACACTTGACCATGATGTTGCTCGCTGCTGGAAAGACTATTACAAAGGCAGCTTCATAATGAACGATTCCAAGCTACATCAGGAAGGCGTAAACCGCCTCGGCAACGTACTGGTGCCAAACGACAGTTATGGCATCATTATTGAGAAGAAAATAATAGGCATGCTTGAGGAACTGTACAAAGAGGGCAAAAAAGAACTCTCAACCACTGAATTATGCAGAGAAATCGGCCTACGCTGTTGCAACGAGAGCTCAATTCTTTATTGGGCAGCCAAAAACAACATCCCCGTTTTCGTTCCAGGCATAACCGATGGTTCAGTAGGCTACCAACTTTGGTTCTTTAGCCAAGACCACAAAGATTTCAGAGTTAACCTGCTAAAGGACGAAGATGACTTAAACAACATAGTTTTTGATGCCAAGCAAACGGGGGCCCTTATCGTTGGAGGAGGTATCAGCAAGCATCATGTGATTTGGTGGAACCAATTCAAAGATGGCTTAGACTACGTCGTCTACATCAGCACCGCAGATGAGTGGGACGGAAGCCTTAGCGGCGCCAGACCACGCGAAGCGGTCTCCTGGGGAAAAATCAACGAAAAAGCCAGACGCATAATGATTGAAGGCGACGCCACAATGGTTATGCCTGTAATGACAAGCGCATTAATTGATAGATTAAGCAAAAAGAAGAAAAAATAAAAAATAATTCTTTTTTTATGCCTTTGGCACATCTTTGAAGATCCAGCTCATGTCTGGACCTTTCCGTTTTTCTGGAACACGCTCAGCCAACGCGTGGCAAATGAGTGGCAACGCAATTGTCGCATCACAGTAGCAGACCGCGCGTGAACCAGTTTGGCTATTGATTTTACCCCAGCTAATCGCTTCTTCCAAAGTGCAACCACTTAAACCGCCCCATTGGGGTGAATCTGTGGTGATTTGAATGGCGTATTTGTGGGGGTAGTAGTATTCTTGTAGGCTCTTGCGCAAACCGCCTTTTCTGCCCTTAACGCCCTGGTCTTCGGTCATGGGTGAAACAGATATGGCGATGAGCTGCGTTAGATCTTTGGGAACGCCGCCACCGATGTAGACGACGCCGACTTCCTTAGTTTTGGTTCCTATGCTTACAAATTGGTCAAATTCTTTTACGCTGTCGATGTGGACGTTGTGACCTTTGTTCTTTGCGAGGAGGAAGGTTTCGCCGTATGCACTATCAACCATGGCTGGGCTAAAGATTGGGACGCCGTTGGCTGCAGCAACTGCAGATATGGCAGGGATTTTTTTCTTGCCAAGGTACTTGCCCAATCCATATAGGAATTCTGCTGAAGTGTACATGAAGTCTTCTTTACAAGTCATAACGTAATCTGTGACGACATCTTCCATTTTACGGTAATCGGTTTCTTTGCCATAGACGTCGTAGTACCGGTTGACGTCGTCATGGAGCAGTTGAGAGTCATCGACCATGTGGCTACCCTGATAGTAGCCGAGTCCCATGGCGTCCACGATGTCTTCGCTGACGTTTGCGCCAGTAGAAACCAAAACGTCAATGAAACGATTTTCCATAAGCCAATTAATTATTGTCCATTGCCCCGCAGTACTCATTGAACCTGCAAAGCCCATAGCGATAACGGTGTCTTTTGAATTGATCATGTTCTCCCAAACATCAACTGCTTCGCCCAGTTTGCGCCCTTGATAGGCGGTCTTGCCCATTTCTTTTAGAAGTTGTGAGATTGGTTTTTGTTTGGTAACTTTGATTGGTTCAAGCTTCTTACTGAAATATGAATCATTACTCATCAGGATGCACGCCTCGCTTTTAGATTATTGGGCTTGTATATGAAATTTGTTGTTGCTGGAAAGTCTAACAAGTGTTGTGCTGGTTGGTTTTTAGACCTTGATTTTTAGCCAAACACTTCTTTTAATAAAAATAAACGAGGTAAAGCCCGTAATGAAGGCGGAAACAAGTACAACCAAATTAGCCACCGTGACATAAGATGCGTTTTCTATCATAGCCAAAGTCATTGCGACAAAAATATAGAACGTAAATGCCCCAGTTATTATATGAACTGCAGAGATGACTTTTCCACCCTGACCTGCTTTTGTTTTTAGCCAGTTTAAGGAAGATTCAATTTTCCCATGCACATCGGGCAGGTCATCTAAAACCAAAGCTAAGCCACCTAGCAGGAAAACTCTCCCAACATTAACTTGGATACTAGTGTTGTTCACAAAAAAGATGTTTAGCAAAGACACAGGTGTAAAAAATACGATATAGATTGATGAAAAAATTAAAACCAGAAAGCCGTAGAAGTAGTGGTGAAAGAATAGTCTGCCGGTGTGCAGGGAGCGTCCAAGTCCAGCGCTAGGAAATATGTTGATGACTGCAGTGGCGATTAGTACCCAAAAGAGGCTAGCGCTTGCAAGGTAGGGTGCAAATGGCTGCCAATTCTGATAGCGCCAATAATAGCCTGACAGGATTCCTGCTGCGCAGCCTATTGATACAAGCGCGTTGAAGACTAGGGTTACGCTAAATACTTTTTTGCATATTATCCAGCAGTGTGTAGCTTTTGCCCCCATCATCCAAGCTCCTGTTTTCTTCTTCTTTGTGGAAAAATTATATCAAAGGGAAACACGGTTGTTCTTGAATGTTACGGCAAACATACCACGAACGTATTGTTTTATGGCTCTAATTAACCTAAACACCGTCAATATTTAGAATTTTGTTTACGTTAAAGGGGAATGTAAGAGAGTCAGGTCTACATTTTTTCGGGGGCAACCACACCAATCAAGTTCAATGCGTTATGCATCACGGTTTTTATAGCTTGCGTCAAGGCTATGCGTGCATCACTGAGCTCTTGCGAATCAGCCTTTATCACGGGGTAAGCGTTGTAGAAGGTGTTGAATTTGTCAGCGAGCACATTTGTGTAGTCGGCTATCATGTTGGGTTTTAGGTATTCTGTGGCTTCGATGAACATTTCAGGGAAACCTGCAAGGCTCAAGATGAGTTCCCGCTCGAGTTTTTCGGTAAGTAGTCCAAAGTCAGGGTTTTCTGGTTCACGTGCCGCTTTACGCAGGATGCTACAAGCTCTGGCGTGAGTGTACTGAACGTATGGCGCACTGTTGGTTTCGAAGTTAAGCACGCGTTCCCAAGTGAACATCACGGGTTTGGAGGAATCCACATCAACGAGTGCATACCGAACAGCGCCCAAACCAACAAAATCGGCGATTTTGCGTTTCTCCTCTTCGCAGAGAAGTGGAGAACGCTTCGAAACCTCTTCGTATGCACGTTGAACCGCTTCAGTTAAAACCTCGTCAAAAGTGATGTAGTGTCCTCTTCTGCTACTCATCTTATAGCCTGGCAAAGTAACTAAGTTATAGGCAAAATGAACCAGATTTGTCGCATTTTCTTCATAACCCATTGCATAGAGAGCAATCTTGAGCTGCAACTGCGCCAACGACTGCTCCATACCGATCACGTTGATGACTTTCTGCGCATACTTGAACTTCCATAATGTGTAAGCGATGTCGCGTGTGGTATAGAGGGTTGTGCCGTCAGCTCGACCAAGCGTCAACGGTGGAACCTCATTGTTCTGGCTTAATCCCAACTTTGATTTTAAGCCAAGTGCTTCCACGACTTTCTCAGCCTCAAACGCTAAAACACCCTTTTCATTGTGGACAAACGGTGAATCCTTAAGCTTCGCCAAAACCTCGCTGACCTGAGTACTCCAAACAAAGTCGCTTTCCCAATCCCAAGAATCATAGGTCACGCCAACACGCTTCATGGTTTCTCTAAAACCTTCAAGGCACAGATCGCTGACTTCGCGGACGAGTTGCTTTGCGTTGGGTTCGCCGTCTTCGTAAGCGCGGTTTAACCGGTTGATTTCTTCTTCAGGGTTCTCATCTTCGCCTATCTTCGCCGTTAAAGCTTCAAAAAGCACAGGATACTTCTCTTTGAGCTCTACTGCGATGGACATCCATTCGTCGATTTCCTTGTTTGCTTTTGCCAAGTCATCGGCTGACTGGACCGAGATTGCAAGTTCGCGGGCTCTCTTTTGGCGATTGATCTCCACAAGGCAACTAGTGACAGTGTAGATTTTTCCCACGAAAAGGTCAGATTTCTCAGTGGGTTTCGGTTTACCTAGTTTAGCGTAACCATATGCGACAACCGAGGATTGCCTACCTACATCGTCGATGTAGTAGTGACGCGAAACCGTGTGCCCTCGACACTGGAGAATCCGGGCTAAAGCATCCCCAAGCATAGGGTTTCTGGCTTGACCAATATGTATGGGATGTAGCGGGTTAACGCTGGTGTGTTCAACAATAATTTTTTTAGGTTCATCAACCTTGACAAAACCATAGTCAGAACCCAAATTCTTAACCGCTTCTAGGGTTAGCTTGGAAAACTTGGTAAAGTCAACGTGGAAGTTTATATAACCTGCACCTGCAGGTGCAACCTTCTCTATTAGGTTAAAGCTCGACTTGTCTATGGCGTCAACAAGTTGTTGGGCTAAAGCGAGAGGTTTCTGTTTAGTTTTTTTTGCCAACTCAAAACAAAGTGAAGAGGCTAACTGGCCATATTCAATGTTAGGTGTCTTGTTTAATGTAATTGTTGGCTTTTCTGCTCGCAGTGCCTTGTTTAGGGCTTTTGCTAACGCAGCTTGACATTCATGACGGAATTGGTCGAATGGATTCTGTGAAACCACTGTTTTTTTCTCTCCAATTATCCATTTCTAGGATTACTTTGGCTGGGTTATGTTTTTAATGTGTAACCGTATTTATGTGTGTACTGGATGCAGTTAGCGATGAAGACAAAGATAGTCTATTCAGAAAAATGTTTAGGCTACGGCACCTGGCACATTGAAGGCCCACAACGAGTAAAAATTGCACATGACATTTTGAAAGCGAAGGGTTACGTGTTTGTCGAGCCAAAACCAGCAAACGATGAAGAAATCTTTTCTGTACATGACCCAGATTATGTTTTTAACGTAAAGAAAGGGTTAGCGGAGGATTCCGATACCCCTGCGTACCAAAACATCTACGAGTTTGCGAGACTCTCAGTAGGCGGAGCGCTATTAGCCAGCAAAATAAACGGTTTTTCCCTGATGCGCCCACCAGGACACCATGCAGGAAAATCTGGTGCAGCGTTAGGATCTTCAACTCGTGGTTTCTGCTACCTAAACAACATCGCAGTAGCGGTAAAGGAATCAGGAAAAAGAACATTAATCTTAGATATCGATGGACACCACGGCAACGGTACACAAGAAATCTTTCAAGGAAACGAAAAAGTCTCTTACGTGTCGCTTCATCAATCGCCTAATTACCCTGGAACAGGCAACTTCACTGAAGGTAACTGCATAAACTTTACTTTACCAAGTAACTTGGGTGGAAAACAGTACCTAGAAACGCTTGACACCGCGTTAAGCATGGTTGATTTAGCCAAGTTTGAGGCAGTTGCCGTTTCCGCTGGTTTCGATACCCATCAGGGCGATTTAGCAACCTTAGGCTTACTTGACAAGGATTATTTTGAGATTGGAAAAAGAGTTGCCCAACTTAAAAAACCCGCATTTTTTGTATTGGAAGGTGGTTACGTGGGTGAAAAGATTGGGTTGGACATCGATAGTTTTTTGAGGGGTTTTGAAGAAAACATGAAAGTATGAGAAAAGTATTGCTACTATTTCTTTGCTTTTACTTTCTTGTTCAAAGCTTCGAGTTTTTCTGTTATTACGCCTGAACGTTTTTCTGCAATAGCCAGAAATGGTTTCCAATCCTTATTTTTAATGCTGACAGTTATTTTCTCAATTTGTTGTGACAAAACCGCTAGTGCGTCGTTAAAACGTTTTTCTGCTTCCTCATCTGAACTCACTATCGCCAATGCCTCTTCGGGGCAAGACGCAAGGCATTGTGGTTCACCTTTACAAAGATCACATGCGATTGCCTTTCCTGTGTCGGCGTGTATAGTTATTCCCCCGTGATCACAAGCTTGAACACACCAATCGCAACCTTTGCATTTATTTTCATCAACTAATAGTAGACCTGTATCTTCTGCTTGGGAGAGCGCCCGTTCCGGACATGCTTTTACACATTTTGCATCTTTGCATCCTCTGCAAGATAATGCAAAGTTGAGTACTGGTGCCATGCGAACTACTCTGATTCTGGAGCGGATTGGATTCCAAGTGTTTTCACCTTTTTCTACAGTGCAAGCGTACTCGCAGATTCCGCATCCAATGCATTTGCCTGGGTCAACCGAAATGAATTTTCTCTGTTGAGTTTGAGCAGACATCGTTACCAAACCTTTCTTGGTGATAAATTATCACTGTGCATCATTAGCTTTTAACCGTTACTTATAGAAAAAATCAAATCCATGGAAAAATCCAAGGACCAACATTGCTTTACTCCATAATTCGGATAATCTAGCTCTTTTTGTATGTAGGCTCAAAGGGCTGAAGGACGAGCCAGTTTAAGAATTATTTCTGTTAGTGCCCAAAGAAGGATACACCTTTCGCTAGTGGTCTGGTCTTTAATCCTGTCGAGGCTGTTTTTACAGTGTGCCAATATTTTTCTTGTCTTCAACCATTGCAGCCGTTAAAAGCTTCCAAGCATAAGCATCTTCTTTGCATAACCGCTCGGCAAGTAATTTAGCATCTGTCTTTTCATCATACTCTAAGTGAAGGGCGATAAAAGTCAAAACTGAAGTATCCTTACCTTGTGGCGTAATCTGATAGAGAAATTGGGAGTGCTTGTTTGGACCTGTCAAATGTGTTGATGTCCATTTGCATTGGTCAGGGTAGATGTGTACGATTTTCTGCTTCTCTATTATCCCTGCAGCCCCATGGAAGGTATCTTTGAGAATAACAGTACCAGCGGCAAGACGAATAATTTGCCGTTCAGCCGTCTTATCTCCCATCAATAGGTTGTCTTGTGAGTCGAAGTCTGTGCACCAGTCGAAGGCTTCTTGAGCGGAGACAGCAAAAGATTGAGTAAAATGATACCTAACAGATAAGGGCATACGAGTCGCCGATTGTCAAGTGTGAAAAACAATTATTTTACTTTTGTGCTGTTTAAAAAATTTTGTGAGTAGGTGGTGCGGAGGGTGGGATTTGAACCCACGAACCCCTGCGGGATAGGAGCCTCAGTCCTACGCCTTTGGCCATGCTGGGCGACCTCCGCGCTGTGTTGCGGAAATATAGGAACAGGGCTCATTTAAAGGCTTTACTTTTGTGTCGGGCGTAAGTGTTTTAGGTTTAATGCGTTATAGTGATTTACAAGTGCTAGTGAGTCGTGCCAAAAGTTATAATAGAGCTGACCATAACACTGTTATAATAATAAGGTGTTAAAATGAAAATTAACAAAAACGTCCTTGAAACAATCGGAAAAACACCCCTCATTCAAATAAACAAATTGACAAAAGGCGCCAACGCTACCGTAGTCGCCAAAATGGAAGCCAGAAACCCAGGTGGCAGCGTCAAAGATCGCATCTGCAAGAGTATGATTGAAGAAGCAGAAAAAATAGGCCTCAAACCCGGCGGCACCTTGATAGAGCCTACCTCGGGCAACACAGGCATCGGCTTGGCCATGGTAGCAGCCGTTAAAGGTTACAAACTCATCCTAACCATGCCTGAAACCATGAGCTTAGAACGCCGCAACCTCCTCAAAGCCTACGGAGCACAGCTAGTACTAACACCAGGACCCGACGGCATGGGCGGAGCAATCAAAAAAGCTGAAGAACTCATCGCAGCCACCCCAAACAGCTTCATGCCCCAACAATTCAAAAACCTCGCCAACCCCAAAGTTCACAAAGAAACCACCGGACCAGAAATCTGGGAAGACACCGACGGCAAAGTAGACATTCTTGTCGCGGGTGTGGGCACAGGCGGAACCATAACAGGCATCGCGCAGTTCATTAAGCCGCAAAAACCCGAGTTTAAAACCGTTGCAGTCGAACCAGCAGGATCCCCAGTGCTAAGCGGCGGACAGAAAGGACCCCATAAAATCCAAGGCATAGGCGCAGGCTTCAAACCCGACGTGTTAAAGATGGAGTTGGTGGACGAAATTTTCAAAGTCACCGACGACCAGGCGTTGCAAACCGCAAGACAACTTGCCCAGAAGGAAGGCTTACTTGTTGGTATATCGTCCGGAGCAGCCGCATACGCCGCTATAGAAATCGCTAAAAGAAAAGAGAACAAGGGCAAACTAATAGTCGTCATCCTTCCAGACACAGGCGAACGTTACCTAAGCACGGTTTTGTTCCAAGAGCCAACAGCCTAACATATAAACTGCGTCCAAAAGACGCTTTTCTTATATTCCCCCTTTCCACATATTGAGTAAAAAGGGAAGATACATGCCTACAAACCCAAACCAACCTCTACCGAAAGATTGCCAAGAATGCAAAGAAAAGAACAGGGAGCTTGATTGCTGGAATCCAGACCGCATGCTTGAAACTCTTATGCGTAACAACGACAAGGTAGAGCAGGATTGGGTCGAAAAGGGATTACCTAAACTTGTAGACAATATAATGGGCAGCTACGAACAGTTTGGCGGCATGGACCACCTTGAAGGAAGAGATTTACCATCCAAAAAAGTCGTCACTGAAGTCTTAGAAGACCTGTTCACGATTCTTTTCCCAGGCTATTTGGGTGAATCAGAAATCACCAAAGCCAACGTCAAATACCATCTGGGCACAAAATTAACTTCGGTTTACACTCGGCTCACCAACGAGGTTGAGAAAAGCCTCAAGTACATCTGCCGAAAGATCAGCGAATGCCCACAAGACGTATGCCTAAAACGGGCGCACGTCGTAGTTAAGGAGTTTCTAGAGAGATTACCAGAAATACGCTCAATGCTAAGCGGCGACATCCAAGCAGCTTACAGCGGCGACCCAGCAGCCGTCAGCACTGAAGAAGTAATTCTGAGCTACCCCTGCGTACTGGCAATCGCCACCTACAGAATAGCACATGAACTATACTTAAGCGGTGTCCCGCTGATTCCACGGATTATGAGTGAGCACATGCACTCCCTAACTGGCATCGACATTCATCCAGGCGCAAAGATCGGTAAAAACTTCTTCATCGATCACGGTACAGGTGTCGTCATAGGCGAAACCGCAGAAATCGGGGACAATGTCAAACTCTACCAAGGTGTAACCTTGGGTGCACTTAGTTTTCCAAAAGACGAGAAAGGCAACATCATCAAAGGACGCAAACGCCACCCAACAGTCGGCAACAATGTCGTCATCTACTCCGGTGCAACCCTACTCGGGGCGGAGACTGTGATCGGGGATAATGTGGTCATTGGTGGAAACGTCTGGATAACTGGCCCTGTGGCGTCAGGAACAAAAATTACCATAGCCCAACCGGAACAAAAATATAAGATGGAAAATCATCACTCAGAAAAAGCTAAGCCTTAATTTTTCTGGCTTTTGCTTTAGAGTAGACGGAAGTTTTCTTTCACCGTGGTTAGGACGACGTGGGTGTTTGTACGTTCTATGTATGGGAGGGAGAGCAGTTTTTTGGTGAATGCTCCAAGGTCTTCTCGACTCTTGAATTTGGCGATGATTATGGCGTCGGTTAAGCCTGTGACATCATAGACTCCGCAAACGTTTGGGATTTTAGCTATTTCATTTTCAGTGTCAACAAGTCTGCCTTTAGAAACGGTGATTTCGGTAACAACAGTTAGTTGGTAACCTAGTTTTTCATGGTTTAAGATAACTGAGTATCCTTTGATTAGTCCTTCTTCTTCCATCTTTTTTATCCTTGATAAGACTGTGCCAACGGAGACGCCGACGTTTTTTGCGATTTGTCTGCTGGAGAATCTGGCGTCTTCTAAGAGACCTTTAAGGATTTTTGCATCAGTTTCATTTAATTCCATAATTATCTATCCTGTACGTTTTTCCAATCAAACTGGCTTTTTCGGGACATCTTTCTGATAATCAGTTGATTAAGCTAATAAAAGTTTAGTATCCATGATAAGACAGATAATTAAATAACATCGTAAGAAAAAGCCGAAAATTGCTTTTTGACGAAAAAAGATAGCAATCTTAAATTAGACGCGAAACCCCAATAGTTCCTGAGCCACAAAAATGCAGGCAAAATACGACACCATCCTCGTCTTGGACTTCGGCGGACAATACTGCCACCTCATCGGCAGAAGAATCAGAGAAAACGGCGTTTACTCGGAAATCGTACCCCACGACGTTTCCCCCGAAGAAATAGCGGCTCTGAACGAAAAATTTAACGTTAAAGGACTAATATTTTCAGGCGGACCCTCAAGCGTATATGAACCAAACGCGCCTAAACTACACCCACGCATCTTAGAGGTAGACCTACCAATCCTCGGTTTATGTTATGGCCATCAGCTTTTGGCTCAACTAACCGGCAGCAAAGTTGAACCTGCTACATGTAAGGAATACGGCATCGCTCAGGTAGCCATCGACAAACCTGTCGGAGTACTGGAAGGGTTAAGTGAAAAAGAACAGGTTTGGATGAGCCACGGCGACACAGTCTTTGCTCCCCCACCTGAGTTCGAAGCCTTGGCACACACTGAAAACTGCCCTGTCGCAGCTTTCCGCCATAAAACCAAGCCCATCTACGGGCTCCAATGGCATCCTGAAGTCATACACACCGAAAAAGGCATGCGCATGTTGCAGAATTTTATCTTCCAAGTTTGCAAGTGCCAAGCCAACTGGCAGATGGAAGACCTCATCGGAAAAATGGTTAAAGAACTACAAACAGAAACGAACGGTGCCAGAGCTATAATCGGGCTAAGCGGAGGCATAGACTCCAGTGTCGCAACAGCTTTGGCAGCCAAGGCGCTCGGTGAAAAGTTAATCGCAGTCTACGTTGATCATGGATTTATGCGGGAAGGTGAAACAGAGCAAATTCGAGAAGCCTTCCAAAAATTCCCAATCCGCTTCATCGTCGCCAACACTCAAGAACGTTTCATGGCTAAACTAAGAGGCGTCACAGAACCTGAAACTAAACGCAAAATCATGGGTGAAGAATTCATCAGGGTTTTTGAGGAAATCGCCAATGAATCAGGAGCCGAATACCTAATTCAAGGCACCATCTACCCAGACAGAATCGAGTCAGGATTCCGCAAAAACTCTGACAAGATCAAAAGCCATCATAACGTAGCAGGGCTACCTGAAAAAATAAAATTTAAGAAAATCCTCGAACCTCTCCGTGACCTCTACAAAGATGAAGTCCGTAAAGTCGCAAGAATGCTGGATTTGCCCCAAGAAATCGTTAATCGCCAACCATTCCCAGGACCCGGGTTAGCAGTACGGATAATTGGACCTTTAACTGACGAAAAAGTCGCCATTGCCAAGAGAGCGGATAAGATTGTTCGGGAAGAGATTGAAAAGAATGGTCTTTCAGAGAGTCTTTGGCAATACTTTGCGGTTGTGACCAATACGAAAGCTACTGGCGTTAAAGGCGATGCACGCGCGTATGGTTATGTTGTTGCGGTGCGGGCAATGGAAAGTCGAGAAGCTATGACCGCAAGCTTTGCTAAGCTACCTTATTCTGTCCTAGAAAAGATGTCCACCAGGATAACAAATGAGATTCCACAGGTTACACGCGTAGTTTACGATATCACCCATAAGCCACCAGCGACAATTGAGTGGGAATAGATTCCTAGAAACACCATTAAGCTCATACTTTACCCATAATTCAAGTCCATAATTGTTTATATATAAAAAAGAGGCAATAAGTTACTGCATATCCAGGTGACCTCTCTGAAAGCATTGATTCTAGCAGGTGGCTTTGCAACAAGGCTCCGACCGCTGAGTTGTTCTAGACCAAAGACTCTTTTCCCCCTAGTAAACAAGCCTCTTCTGCAGTGGACTTTTGAACACTTAGCTGACAGCGGCGTGGACGAAGCCATCCTCGCAGTCAACGCGATAACGAAGTTTTATATTCAGCAACATAAACCGTCAAAATGTGGTCTTCGAGTTCGATTCTCTGTAGATCCACCCAAGACGCCACTGGGAACAGGAGGCCCGCTGAAGAAAGCGGAGAAACTGATAGGACATGAAGGGCCATTTATCATGTTGAACGGGGACATATACGCTGACATAAACTACCGAGAACTCCTTGAGGTACACAAGAAAACTGGGGCGTTAGCCACGATTGCACTCTGCAAAGTTGAGGATCCATGTAGTTTTGGTGTAGCTGAACTCCAAGGCAGCAGCATCAGACGGTTCGTTGAGAAACCAGCCAGAGGCCATGCACCAAGCAACCTCATAAACGCGGGGGTATACATTCTTAGCCCCGAAGTCTTCGCATACATTCCTGAGGGAAGAGCAGTTTCTATCGAGCGAGAAGTGTTTCCCAAGCTGGCAGAGGAGGGTAAGTTAAGCGGTCACTGCATCGATGGCCTATGGATAGATATTGGCAAACCCCAGGAATACTTAGAGGCAAACAAAATAGTCCTTGATTCATTAGCAAAAGACACTAAGCAAGTGAGCCATGGACCATTCGTTAAGAGCCCCGTTGCAATAGACACCGGAGTAATAGTGGGAGAGAAATCAATAATTGGTCCATATGCAATCATAGGTAAAAACGTCAAAGTCGGTGCAAACGTACAAATCTCCAATTCAGTTATCTTTGCGGAAGCCCACATAGCCGACGGAGCCATCCTCAACGGAGCCATCGTAGGTGAAGCAGCAAAAATAGGCAAAGGTGTAAAACTTCCCAAAGGCTGCGTTGTAGGCGACCTTGCTAAAGTCAAAGACAGCGTTCACATGCATAATGACCAAGTGGTGTGTCCTGCAAAAGAAGTCACTGAAACGTTTTAAAACCTAGACTGTTTTGTTAAATAGGTACTGAGTTGACTTTGACATGAGCACAAGAAAACTTTTTGGAACTAACGGAATTCGAGGACTCGTTAATGTAGAATTAACTCCCGAAATGGCCATCAAAGTTGGAGCATGCATAGGAACTTTTTTTGGAAAAAACAAAAATGTGCTTCTGGGTTATGATGCCCGAACCAGCGGTCCTATGTTCGCGAGAGCTGTAATCTCCGGGATAAATGCGGCAGGCTGCAACGTGTATTTCGCGGGTATGGCATCGACTCCAGCTATTCAGTTTGCAACTAAGAATCACAAGATGGACGGAGGCGTAATAATCTCGGCATCTCATAACCCGCCAGAATACAACGGCATTAAAGTGATTTGGAGCGACGGTATTGAAACATCACATGAACAAGAAACAGAGATAGAGGACATTTACTTTGACAACGAAATCGTTTATGCTCCGTGGGATAAATTGGGTGCGAAACGTAAGCTGCAAGGAATCAACGATGAATACAAAGACGCCATAAAAAAACACGTTGACACCGAAAAAATAGCAGCCAAACATTTCCATGTAGTAGTCGACGCCGCGAATAGCGTCGGAGGAATAGCTCTACCCATACTTTTAAGGGAAATCGGCTGCAAAGTCACAACCATAAACGCAAATATTGACGGCACATTCCCAGGAAGGCTTCCTGAACCCCGCCCCGAAAGCCTCGGCGACTTATCAGCAACTGTTAAAGCCATTGGGGGTGACATGGGTGTCGCTTTCGATGGAGACGCTGATCGGTCTATTTTCACCGACTCCAATGGCACGATTTACTGGGGCGACAAAACATTCGCGGTAGTGATTAAGCAATATCTTCTCAAGAACCCGGGTACAAAAATTGTAACACCTGTCAGCTCATCCACCCTAATCAAAGACACTGTAGAAACCTACAAAGGCAAACTAATCTGGACCAAAGTCGGTAGTGTAACTGTTTCGCAGACCATGAAAGCAGAGAATGCCGATTTGGGCGGCGAAGAAAATGGCGGAATATTCTATCGCCCCCATCAAGCAGTCCGCGACGGAGCTATGACAACAGCGCTTCTGCTAAACATCATGGCAGATACCGGAAAGTCTCTTGCTCAACTCGTTGCAGAGCAACCGCAGTACTTTATCGAGAAAGGAAAAATCGAGTGCCCAGATAATAAAAAAGCGATTCTACAACAGAAAATCTACGAGCAGGTTAAGAGCGAAAACGTCAGTACCATCGATGGAGTTAAAATTTGGTTTAGCGACGCTAGCGCCATCCTGATTCGTCCAAGTGGGACTGAACCAGTCTTCCGGTTGTATGCTGAAGCAAAAAATCAGCAAAAAGCATTACAACTAGTTGATGACTACAGCGCAAGGCTTAAGAAAATCCTCCAAACCATATAGCAACCCCAATCCTTGTTGGGAAGAGAAGCCTATGTCCCCTATTCTAAACTTAAAACCCGAAGAGGTAGACACCAACGAGAAACGCGCAAAATATACGGTGAGTGTTATTGGTTGCGGACATAAGGGAATTTTTTACGGCAACGCTTTTGCTGAAGCAGGCTATAGAGTCATCTGCACGGATGCGGATCCAACAGTAATAAAGAAGGTTTCAAAAGGAAGAACGGGGAGTTCCTCATCTCAAGTTGAAGCTAAACTTAAAAGCTACATCACCTCTGGGAAAATAAGCGTCAGTTCTGAACGTAATAAAGCCGTTTCCCAAAGCGATGTTGTTCTCATTGCCATTGGGGCAAAGGTTGACAAACAGAAAAAAACCGATTTCTCCCAAATAGTCAGCGCATGCAAGCAAGTTGGGGCAGGTCTACAAAAAGGCGCGTTAGTCATTTACTCCGGCGTCGCGGGCATCGGTTTTACCGAGGACACAGTGAAAGAAACATTGGAGAACACTTCAGGACTCAAGGCAGGAACAGATTTCGGTTTGGCATACAACCCTATCCTCACCACGGAAGCATCAGTCGTAGATACAGAGCTAAAGGTTGCAGCCACAGACCAAACAAGCTTAACCGTGTCATCAACTCTCTTAAGAACAATAACAAAAAAAGTAAAAGAAATCGACGATATAAAATCCGCAGAGACAGCAGCTCTTTTTGCTGCTGCAAAGCAGGATGCAAATAGAGCATTAGCCAACGAACTGGCGATTTTTTGCGAAAACGCAAAAATTGACTACTTTAAAGCAATAAAATGCCTCGGTATCAACGAACCAAGTTTTTTGCCGTCAACTGCAGAAGAAGAAAACAGAAATGAAGCTTACTTGCTCCTTGACTGCGCTGAAAACTTGAATGTCAAGCTTAGACTTCCATCGTTGGCTAGGCAAATTAATGAGGATATGGTGAAACATGCGGTTAATTTGACCCAGGATGCTCTGCGAAACAGTGGCAAACCTTTGCGGAGGGCAAGAGTCGCCATTTTAGGAACTGCTAACCCGACAACAGCTACAGGGGTCTTTGTTAAAATGCTAGAACAGAAGGGCGCCAAACCTACACTTTACGACCCCGATTTAAAAACGCTATCACAGGAATGGAGCGTGGTAAAACCCAGTTTGAATGAGGCAGTTGAAGGTGCCGACTGCATAGTCATATTGACAGGGCAAGATCAGTTCAAGAATATTATCCTAAAGAAACTAAAACCCCTAATGAAAACACCCTCAGCTATTATTGATTTAACGGGTATCTATGATCCAAAAAAAATTGAGGCAGAAGGCTTCAAATACTATGGGTTAGGAAGAGGAATTGATAAAAATTGACTAAGCTTGGAGTAGCAGTAATTGGAACGGGTCAATGGGGAAAGAACCATGCAAGAGTCTACAAAGAACTGCCATCAACAGAGTTGGTTGCGGTATGTGACGTTAATTCTGAAAGAGCTAAAGCTATGGCGGCGCAGTACGGCGTAAGAGCATATTCAGACAGCACAGAGATGCTTAAGGACAAGACGATCCAAGCCGTGAATGTTTGCACATGGTCAACAATCCTGGCTCAAGAAGCAATGAAGGCACTAAACGCGGGAAAACATGTTCTGGTAGAGAAACCAATGGCAACCACACCACAACAAGCACAGAAACTAGTCAAAACGGCCCAGGAGAACGGGTTGCATTTGACTGTTGGTTTCCTTATGAGGTTCATTCCAGGTTTACAGATAATTCGCCAATCAGTTGGAGACAAAAAAATCGGTGAACTGGTTTGCGCAACAGCCAAACGTGTTTCACAATGGCCTGAACGCATAGGAGACGTTGGTGTTGTCAAGGATACGGCGATTCACGATATCGATGTTATGCGATTTATTTCGGGTGCTGATCCAATTTCGGTTTATGCAAAGATGGGTAGTATGCGCATTAAAAAATTCGAAGATTACGCCCACATAATGCTCACGTACGCTGACGGGAAAAGCGCGTTTATAGAAACCAATTGGCTAACACCCTATAAAACCCGAACGTTGACAGTTACAGGTAGCGATGCCATCATGCGGCTCGATTACATTACACAGGACCTTTGGATTGAACAGCAAACCCAAAGCGTCCAGCCACGCTACCCCTTCCAAGAACCATTAAAAGCAGAGCTACAACACTTCGTTGACTGCATAGTGGAGAAGAAAAAGCCCATCGTCACAGGTGAAGATGGCGTAAGAGCCTTGGCAGTCGCAACAGCAGCTATTGAATCCTCAATAAGAAACAAAGCAGTACAGATAAAAAACTAAAAAATTATTTTAGGTTGAAAGGTTTGCCTTCAGAAACGATTTTCGGGGAAACCTTAGCCTTCCACTTCTTTAGAAAGGGCAAATCATCTGCTTCTTTTCGCAATTCATCAGGCAACATTTCTGGAATTTCGTCACGAATTGGATACCATCTTTGACATTTAGGGCAAACGATTAAGCCTTCAACTATCTCATCTTTTTCTTCAAAGACATAAAGTTCAAGGGGATGGTATTTGTCGATCGGGCAAGCAAGGATTTCCATCAGTTTTCGTTTCATACTTGTATTCCACGGAATAGAATAGTTGGGCGTTATGTTATTAAAACTTGCCCGGTAAACAGGTAACGTGTATATCTAAGACGGTTTGGTACCAGTTTGGACCCGTGGGACGAATAACACGTGAATTGGCAAACACATACTTGAATCCTAATTCGTCGAGTTTTTCAGCTACTTTAATTTTTGTTTTTTCCACGGGATCCTCTTTCCTTTGTACATGTTGAAAATCATAATAATGTATCCAACCACCCGTACTTTTGAGCGCTGAAAGTGCAAACGGCAAATACACGAGGGCTTTCTCGGGCAGAGGCATAAGAACACGGTCAGCGACGCCTTGTAGTTGAGTTTGGATTATTTCTTTTGAGTCACCAAGCAAGGGAAAGACTTGGTTGGAAACACTATTCGCTTTAACGTTTTCACTCATGTACTCCACTGCGGTTGGGTTAACGTCAATCGAATAAACCTTGCTTTGACATGCGTTTTTAGCGATGAGAATACTAAAGCAACCCACACCCGCAAACATGTTGACAACTACCTCACCCACACCCACAAACCCAGCTATACGTTTATGCTCAAAAGAGAGACGGGGCGAAAAATAGCATTTTTCAACATCAACCCTAAAAGTGCACCCCCACTCCTTGTGAACTGTCGTAGTCTTATATTCTCCCGATAAAAGCCTCAACGCCCTAACTCTGTAATCGCCCTTTATGCGGGTGACCGGGCTGAAAACTGCTTTTACCCTTTTATGGATAGTCATGATTTGCTTAGCCACAACTTCTGGGTTTTGGACATTGTTATGCTTAACGATTGCAATGTCGCCTACAATATCAAAGGAACTGTAGACTCTGCTCAATTGTTCGCTCGATAGAGCATCTGAAACCTTGTCGCGGAGTCGTTTTCTCAACTAACCATCCTCATTGCTAGCAAGTATTGGAAATGTTTAAAAGTAAAATGCTTTTCTTTGTAGGAACAGGCGTTCCTATGGAAAAATCTGGAATTGTTTATGAATGCATGAGATGCGGCTCAAGAGTGCCATCCGAAGAGTTAGAGCTACGGGGCGGAGAAACCAAATGCATCATTTGCGGGTACAGAATTCTAAAGAAAGTTAAGCCGCCAGTAGTTAAACGGGTTAAATCGAAATAAAAAGAAAAACTCGTGTTATTGCACGAGCCATCTTGTTTTTAAAGAATTCTTTAGTAGAAGTCTTGGTCTCCGAGTTTGCGCAATGCTTTTCCCTTGAGTTTAACTGATTCCTCAGGGAAGCCATCGTCAATTTCACGCTCAACAGTTTTGCGTTTGACTGTTTCGCCACAGACGCCTCCGGGTAGGTAACGACGCTTAAAGCACATAGAGTAGGTGCATTTTGCTACGTTGCAATTCTCTTCAGCTTCTCTGCACCACACTGAGTCCCGTCGGAATATCGCTGCATTTTTTGTGCATTTAAAGGATTGACACGTTGGAGAACAAGCTTTTGATTGAGCCAACAGATACACCTCAATTGTCAATTCAAAATTTTGTTTATTGTCCGTCTTTAGTTTTCTCTATGTGATTTGGAAGCCATATAAACTTTTTTCTAGAAAAAGAGGAAAATTAGGTGGCGTTAGCAGATACATGTTTGGTTCTTCTTCGCCAGTAAACCTCGACAAGGAGCAACGCGATTACAGCTGCCAATACAATCAGGATTGAGATTAGCAAGCTAGCTGGTATTAATAGTGAGCCGATAGTAACGTATTTGTCGATTTTTATCTGTAATGCATCAGGCTGGTTAACGGTTAGTGTCACCGCTTGATAAGCGTCTTGTATTCCTGAAGCTTGAGCTATTATTTGCATGTTACCGCCAATGATGTCGTTGAAAGTGGCTTTTCCGTTGCTTTGCGTCTGGGCAGATATTCTTTCTAGTCCATTTAGTGTCACGTTAACATTTGAGATAGGTGTACCAAAGAAGTCAACGACAGTAACGGTGAGTTGGATGCCAAACAATGTGCAGTGAATTTGTTGGTGGCTTGTGCTGAAAATCTCCAAGTTTGTTTCGTTGACAAGTATGTTGTCTTTATAGATTCGGGCGCGATACATTCCAAATGTAGCTTGAATCGTAGCCGCACCGTTAGTATCGGTTGTGGCTGAATAGAACAAGCCATTTGATAACCCTACTAATTCTATACGGGCATTCGAAATTGCCTCTTGGTTATAACCAACCACATTTAGGGTCAAGGTTTCGCTTGGAGCAATAATGATACACCTGAGCTGTTGCATAAGTTGGAAGATTGCTGACGGTATTGTTGCCTGCATTGAAGATTTGACCGTAAACTGAGGCGTCAATCGTATAGCTTGCTGCCGGCAGAGTTGAGGTTAACGTGTAGCTTCCTGAAGCGTCAGTTTGACCGGCGGAGTTTCCTGTTTTTGTTCCGCTACTACTTTGATATTGGTAGGTTATGTTTAAGTCGACAAAGGGCATTACTATACCTGCTGTGTTTTTGACGTTAATCTTCAAATTAATTAACTGGCAACTTATGGTAAAGGTCCCATCCCCGCTAACTGTGATGTTACTTTCTCCAACGTTAGCACCGTTCCATAACGCGGTTATTGTGCTCGTGCCTTTTTCAAGTCTTAAGTTAGCAACACCGTTTGAGTCACTTACCGCATTATGCACTGTGCCGCTTGCTGCATCCTTGGCTTGAAGTGATACGACGGGGACAATTTGTCCTGCCAGGTTGGTTGTTCGAATATTAATTGCGTAACCCGTAACAGTGAAGTTTTCTGCATCCTGTAACGTTTTAGAATTAGTTTGTGCTGACAGCCTTATTGTATAGTCGCCAACGTCAGCACTGGAGGAAACTACCCAGGTTGTGCTGATTATACCCTCTGCTGAAGAAGTTACAGAAGCAGTATCAAGAGTTGAACCAGAACTAACGCTTGCTACGGTAAGAGTTGCAGCCACGTTAGGTTGGTAACCTGTCGCCCGTACAGTCACAGTTTCGCCTCGATGATATGTGCTTTTATCGATAAAGCCGACTCTGAAGGTATTTTGGGCAAGAGATTGAGACTGGTTAAAGTAAACCGTATACGTTCCAGCATAGTCAGTAAGTGAACCACTGGGAGAAAAACTGCTATCTGGGAAAGTTACCGTCACACTTGCTGTTCCCTTATTGTTAGGGGTTCCCAGACTGACGGTTTTTGTGTAGATTGAGCCAAGTGGACTCGGGAAAACAACCGCGACGTTTGCGCCATATGAAATTCCTGTTTGACCGCCCGTTACGCTGACGGTTAAGCTTACGCTGGCTCCTTCTTGGAATAGAAGTCTGACTGGGACTTATCAAGTATGCTGTTGAAACACTAAATGACTGGGAAGCATTAACATTGACACTGAAATCTCTAAGGATTAATGAATATGAGCCGCTGGGAAGTTCAGGGATAGTAAAGTTCGAATTAACATAGTACCCTTGGGCTTTGCCGCTGTCAACGACAACTTTTCCAAGTATCACCTGGTATGTACCATTTGCTTGGTAGATTGTTCCTTGAAGGGTCACGTGGCTACCCACTGTTCCAGTTCCCGTGTTAGGGGATAACTGGATAATGGATACACCCAGGTTGGTGTTCTGGGCAAAAACTTCAAGGGGCATAGCCACCACAGCAAACGCCATAAGCAATAGGATGGAAACTGTAGTAATTTTTCTGTTCAAATCAATTCTGCACTCCTAAACAGACAGCCGATATCCTTGATGCTGATGATTTAACTAAGAGATGATTTTAAACCTTACCTTTTAAACAGTCGCCCCGTCGAAGGGACGGAAAAACAGTTAAACCACATGTCCGCGCAGACAGACGGCTCATAGGCAGAGGGATTTTTAAAAGACGCCTTTCCTATTCATTACAGAAACTCGGTGTACATCTTGGAAAACAACTCTGCCTCACCTCTTTTAGATGCCCTAAAGAAACAAAAATACCACTTGATTGGCAGTCACTCAGCAGTTAAAAGGTGTAAATGGCTCTATGAATCCATAGTTAACGGGAGAGTATGCTATAAACAAAAGTTCTATGGCATCCAATCGCACAGATGCATTCAGATGACGCCGTCTCTCTACTCCTGCACGCATCAATGTCTGTTTTGTTGGAGAGCGCAGAGCGGCGATCTAGAGGTTACATGGGATGAGATGAAAAACCCCTCTAAAGACACGCCCGAAGAGATTATTGAGGGTTGTTTCAGGGCGCAAGAAAGAATCTTGAGCGGCTACAAGGGTAACGAAAAGGCAAATTGGCGCAAATTCCAAGAAGCTCAACAACCTAAACAGGTGGCGATAAGCTTGACGGGTGAACCTACGCTCTATGAGCCGCTGGGCGAACTTATTCGCACCTTCCACCAAAAAGGATTAACTACCTTCTTAGTTTCAAACGGCACTTTGCCTTCCAGACTCTCCAGGCTAAACCACGAACCAACCCAACTTTACATATCCGTATGTGCACCAAACGAGCAGGTCTACAAACAAGTTTGCCGCCCCCTCTTCCCTGGCGCTTGGACAAAACTAAACGAAACGCTGGGTTTACTACAGAGTTTCCGCTGCCCAACCGTTGTCCGAATGACTCTGGTTAAGGAACACAACATGAACCTAATTGATCAATATGCCAAACTTGTTGAAAATGCCAATCCCACCTATATTGAAGCAAAAGCCTACATGCACATCGGTTTCTCAAATCTGCGTTTGGGTTTTGATTGCATGCCTCAACATGGAGAAGTCAAGGATTTTGCTGCCCATCTAGCCGAGAAAACAGGGTATAAAATCATCAATGAGGCACCTGAGAGCCGAGTAGTTCTTCTGAGTCGTCTAGATAAGCCAATGCAGGTTGGGAACAACTAGTTGTTTATATGCTATCGATACGAAATTGGACAATAGAACAGCCTCTCTCCAGTTTCTGCTTTGATGAACCTATTTACTCCAAAAATGAAAACGCCTAAGTTGGTATAAATTTAAATACTTATTTTCTGCCCTTCTTCAACCAAGCGATTACTTGATGGTGAGCGAAGGAAGAGGTCGACTATTCCGAAGAAAAGACGGCAAATACTTAGTCTACCTTCCAAAAGACTTAGCCGAAGATAGCATGTTTCCGTTCAAAGGCAGCGACACGATTTTTGTCAAAGTAAGCTTCGCATTAGGTGACAGCAAATTACTGGTTGAGAAATGGGTAGACTCTAAACAGCCATAAGCTATTTAGCTTGAGAAATTGAAATAAACAACCAAAACAGTCTTTCTTGTAGGTGCAGTTTTGTCCACTTTAGAAGCAGTAATACATGAAGTAAAGATCGAGCTTATGGCGAAAAACCAGATACGTGAAGAAACCCATGAGAGCATGCGGAAAGCCACAAGCCTATCGAAGCAGTCTATTTTGCTTGTTCACCAAAAAAGACTAAATGAGGCGGAAGAAATGGTTGAGATTGCAAAAGAAAAAATTGCAAGTCTCCAAACTCAAGCTAAACAGTATCCCGAAATCATCTATGGCGGTATGTTGAGCGCTGCATTCCAAGAGTATTCGGAAGCCAACATTTTCCTTAGTCTTGGTTAAGGAAGGGCGGTTTGTGACACCATCCGAAATTAATGTGCCCTCTGTGGATTATGTGCTGGGTTTAGCCGACGTTATTGGTGAATATAGACGTTTGGCGCTTGATAATCTTCGAGTAGGTTCAGTAGAGAAGGGTGAAAGATGCCTCCAAATTATGGATGAAGTCTTCATTCAACTGCTGGCACTTGATGAAGCCTACATGCTCGTACCCGGACTCCGCCATAAATCAGACATCGCCCGAAGAATCATCGAAAGCACACGAGGCGATATAACTTTAGAAGTTCGCAGGAAATCGCTTGAGGACGAGCTAAAACGGTTTGAACCCGCAAAACGCATAATCAAACGTAAACCAACCAAGAGTAAGGCATGAAAGTATCCAAAGTGAACCAAGAATTTTTCTTTTAAAAGCCCGCAACTCACCATTCTGCTTATCATAAGAACTAATTTGAGAAGATTCATAGGGATATCTTGTCCTCGAAAGTAAAGTAAATATCTAAACACGTCGTAAACTACCATTTGGGCGTGAAGTATATGGCTGATGAAATAACGTTCGCTGATTTTGAAAAAAATGAGCTACGCATAGGAAAAATAGTTGAAGCAATCCAAGTTCCTGAATCGAAAAAATTGATTAAACTAATTGTGGATTTTGGGTCGGAGAAACGTCAGGCAGTTGCAGGTTTACTCAAGTACTATAAGCCCGAGGAGTTGGTGGGCAAAAAATGTGTTTTTCTGCTTAACTTGCAGAGGCGAATGATTGCGGGTATCGAATCGCAATGCATGATTTTAGCCGCTGAGGACGCGACAGGCAATGTTTCGGTGTTGCAGCCAGAAAAAGACATCGCTGAAGGCAGCAAAATCGGCTAACTTCGCTAATTCTTTTTTCTAGAGAAAGATAAAATAGTAATTAGAGCAAGTTACTGTATAATTTATTGTGGAAGGTTAACTAATGTCCGTTAATGAAGAAGCACTTATGTGGGTCGAGAAATACCGCCCTAAAACTCTCGACGACGTCGTGGGCTTAAAAGACATCACTGAGAGCCTGAAAGCATTTATGAAGAAACCAAAAACCATGCCTCACCTTATGCTTGCAGGCATTCCAGGTACAGGTAAAACCACCATCGCATTAGCCATAGCCCACGAACTTTACGGAGCAAACTGGAGAAATTTCACTCTTGAACTTAACGCTTCCGACGAGAGAGGCATCGACACTGTGCGGGACCGAATTAAAGATTTCTCTCGTTACAGCCGCTCAGGCTTTGGCGACATCCCCTTTGCACTAATCATTCTGGATGAATGCGACCAGATGACAGGTCCAGCTCAAACAGCGCTTAGGCGCATCATGGAAACCAGCAGCCGCACATCAAGATTCATCCTAATATGTAACCAGTCCAGCAAAATCATTGAGCCCATCCAAAGCCGCTGCGCCATCTTCCGCTTCTCCCGATTAGATAAACAAGCAATGAAAGACCATTTGCAATGGATAGCCAAAAAAGAGAATGTAACGCTTGAACCTACCGCCGCCGAAAGAATCGTAGATTACTCAGAAGGCGACCTGCGGCATGCAATAAATGCCCTGCAAACCGCCTCTGTCTACAAGGAAGGCTGTGTGGACGAGAAGACGGTGTCAATGGTCATCGGCGAAGCCAGCCCCATGCAGGTCCAAAAAATGATTCGAAAAGCCCTCTACGGCGACTTTACCGAAGCCAGAAAAACAATGTATGAAATAATGGGCTCCTTTGGCTTTTCAGGCAATGAAATCATCCGACAAGTCCAACGGGAAATCTTCAAAATGTCCGACCTCACGCCGGAACAGAAAGCTGACCTCTCCAGCATCATCGGCGAATATGACTACCGCTTAACACAAGGTGCCAACAGCGACATCCAGCTAAGCGCACTCTTGGCTCAGTTTGCGAAGTTTGGGAAAGGTATAGAGGAAAAGTATGCTGCGAAATGACCTGCTCTGGGTTGAAAAATACCGCCCAAAAAAGATGGAAGACATAGTGGGCAACGAAGAAGCCAAGTCACTTCTCGTTGAATGGCTTAAGAATAAGAGGCATACTAAAAAAGCTGTTTTGTTGTACGGTCCGCCCGGCGTTGGAAAAACTGCGCTGGCCAATGCCGCCGCAAAAGAATTTGGTTTTACGATAATAGAGATGAACGCTAGCGATACGCGTTCAGAGAAAGCTGTTAACGCGGTTGCCAAACCGGCTACCTCTTACATGGCGTTAGATAATTTCTCTGGGGTGCCCAAAAAAAGCGGCAACATGCTCTTCCTTGATGAGGTTGATGGCATAGCAGGCAACGAAGACCGAGGTGGCGTAAACGCAATAATGAAAATTATAGATGAATCGCTTGTCCCGGTCATTATGGCTGCAAACGACCCTGATATCGACAAACTTCGTCCGCTTAAGAAGTTGTGTTTGCTTGTTCGTTTTCAGCAAGTGCGTATTCCTCTGATAATTGCTTTACTACAAAAAATATGCCTGCTTGAACACGTGAAAGCGGAGTTTGAAGCGCTGGAGCGAATCGCGCAGAACAGCCGGGGCGATGTGCGTTCAGCCATAAACGACCTGCAGAGTCTAAGCGAAGAAAACCATTCTTTAACCTTGCAGGACACCGTGATGTTGAGCTCCAGAAACAAAGACATCAGCATGGACGAAACCCTAAGACGGTATTTTTCGGCTCAATCAATAGCTGAAGTTACAAGCCTGCTTAGCTATTCAAGCATCGACTACGACGATTTCCTGCTTTCTGTCAGCGACAACTTGCCACGTCGATACACCGACCCGAGAGAACTTGCGGAGGCGTACGATTTTGTGTCCCAAGCAGACATGTACCGAGGCAGAATAGGCACAGAAAACTGGCACCTCCTAAAATACTTCTTCAATGAGTTAGCGCAGGCAGCCGCAGTAAACCCCCAATCCTACAAACAATTCGAGTTCATCTCGCCCCCAATTCGCATCATTACGCTGTTTTGGACCAAAGGAAAAAGAAGCATGCTGGACGCCATCTGTGGAAAAATCGGCGCCCAATGCCATGTATCTCACGAAATTGCCAAACACGACTTTGTGCCCTACATCAAGATGATACTTCAAAGACAAAAATCCAACATCCTTATTGATTGGTTTAAGTTTACGGCTGAAGAAGTGGATTTCCTAATCAAAATGAGCAGGTATTAAGCATGGTTTTGGTTTTGAACAGCAAAGCTTTCAAGCTTCCGCGGCTGGAGAAAGAAAAATTTGTCTCGCTGATGCACCTAGGGCTGGATTATAACCGTGACCAAGGCACCTTCTCCATAAAGAGCTGCAACAACATCGAAAAAATCATGGAAGCCACCAGCGCCATTTTGGGTAGCGAAGTGGTTTTTCTTCAAAGCTGCACCCGATGCGGTAAAGACTTTCCTTGCGCTAACTGCAAGTATTACGAGGTTTGCACGACTAAGAATTTGCCGTTTAGCTGTGTATGCCCCAAGTGTCTGCGTGATAGGAAGAATTTTGAAGAGTTTCTCGAGAAATTCTAAACAGTTGTTCAGTAGCAACTGACGACTTTTTGTGCATTACCATACGTCTAGTGCTGAACGGTTGTTTCGTTTATTTCGTATAATTTACGTTTTTTTCACATAAATGCTTTAGCATAATGTTAAATACTAAACAAACGCACTGGAATCCAATTTAGCGTTAGTGGAACTTGGAGATTTGGACAAATGAGTGAAAGAATACACAGAAACAGTTCATACCTAAACGGAAAATCAACCGTCGGGACAAACACCCGACTAAAAGACACCTCTACAATCAGCGGTATGTGCCCTATCTGCATCCGCGATTGCCCAGTCATGTGCGAAATTAGTCTCTCAGCCTTCCGCGGAAGAGAGGCTCTCTATCCCGAACCAGCACAGTTCGGAACTAGCACCGCAGGAGCTCTCAAAAACTTCGGCTTAGACTGGTCACACTTCAGCATCCAAGCAGGACTCTTTGACGCACAAGGCATACCTGAAACTTCAGAGGCGGCCATATTTCCCAAAGCTAACGTCGAAACAGTCGTAGGCGGAATGCCATTAAAACTGCCAATTCTAACAGGAGCTTTCGGCTCTACCGAGGTGGCGCGGGTAAACTGGGATGGTTTAGCAATCGGTGCCGCACTTTCAGGCGTTTCAGTAACCGTCGGAGAAAACATAGCCGGGATGGATGTACAAGCCACCCTAACAGGCGGCAAAATTACCCATTCACCCGAACTTAAACGCAGAGTGGATTCGTTCCGTAAGTTCTGGGACAAAAAATACGGCGATGTTATCGTGCAAACAAACGTTGAAGACCAACGACTGGGCATAGACGCATACGCGTTGTCCAAGCTGGAGGTCAACATCATCGAGCGCAAGTGGGGACAAGGAGCAAAAGCCATAGGTGGAGAAGTACGCCTCAAAGACATCGAAAAAGCCATCCTGCTTAAAAAACGCGGCTACATCGTAATCCCAGACCCTGAAGACCCAGTGGTTCAACAAGCATTCAAAGAGGGGGTCTTCAACACTTTTGAACGACACAGCAGAGTCGGCATACCTAAAGAAAAGAGCTTTCTCGAAGACATCGAGTGGTTGCGTAAATCAGGCGCCAAAAAAGTGTTCCTCAAAACAGGCGCATACCGACCCTCAGCAGTCGCATACACTATGAAGTTTGCTTCAGAAGCCAAAATCGACGCTCTGAGCTTTGACGGAGCAGGCGGTGGAACAGGCATGAGCCCCGTACCCATGATGGATGAAATGAGCATCCCTACACTCTTCCTGCAAGTGCTGGTAATGCAGTGTGCCCAAATCCTCAAAAAGAAAGGAAAGTACGTTCCAGACTTGGTTATGGCAGGTGGATTCATCGAAGAAACATCCATATTCAAAACTATTGCCATGAGCAACTTTGGAGAAGGCCCCCTCGTTAAAGCAGTCTTGATGGGGCGCTCACCAATCACTGCGGCCATGAAAGCAAGCTACTTCAAGCAACTTGCCGCCCAAGGAAAACTTCCAAAGAACTTCACCGACAAATTCGGTGCGACACCAGACAAATTCTTCATCGCTACACCGGAACTTAGGGCAAAATATGGCAAGCGCTTTGGCGAAATCCCATTGGAAAGCATCGGCGTCTATACGTACTTGACCGATAGGGTCGGGGTTGGGTTGAAGCAGTTGATGGCTGGCAACCGCAAATGGAACCTTGGTTTGCTTACCAGAGGTGACCTGATGAGCCTTAGCACAATAGCTACGCAAGTCACGGGAATTCCGTTGGCACATGAAGTGGAAAACGACGTAGTCAAGAAAATTCTTGACTACTAAACCTTCTTTTTTATTTGGTTGTTTTTTTAACTAAATTGTTAATTACGCTCTGTTTGAGCCAATAATGTTAGTGTTTGATGCAATTTGACGGCTGTTTATCGATCGCAGTGTTTCTCAATGTAGTGAGGGTAGGTTAAAAGAGAATTAGACGTTTTTGTATACGGAAGCATCAACCAAACCCATACAAAAACAGGCAAAGGCAATTCTTATCTAGCCATTCCAACTTTACAAAATGTACAAGGCGTCACTTTATGGCGGAAGAACATACAGCACTTAGCGTTGCCCTAACCCAACTTAAACTTGCATCCAAAAAGCTCGAGCTTGATCATGGAATGCAAAAAATGCTCAGTTATCCCAAACGCTCCATCTCAGTAAGCATAGACATCCGGATGGACAATGGCTCAGTGGGTGTTTTCAACGGTATTCGTGTGCAGCATTGGGATGCACGTGGACCCTTCAAGGGAGGAATCCGCTTCTATCCAAACATCACGCTTGACGAAGTTACTGCGTTAGCTATGTTAATGACTTGGAAGTGCGCCATCGCGGATATTCCATTCGGCGGGGCAAAAGGCGGGGTTTGTGTGGACAGTAAAAAACTCAGCAAACACGAGCTGGAACGCTTAACAAGACGGTATGTAAGCTTAATCTCAGAGTACCTTGGTCCGCACATGGACATCCCAGCGCCCGACATGTACACTGACGCCCAAACCATGGCATGGATAATGGATACCTACAGCCAACTCAAAGGCTACAGAATACCCGAAAGCGCCACTGGCAAACCGGTCGAGATTGGTGGTTCATGGGGAAGAACGGAAGCCACAGGGCGAGGTGTCATCCATTGCGTTAAGCAAGCATCCAAAAACAACTGTTTAAAACTAAAGAATGCCTCCGTAGTGATCCAGGGCTTTGGCAACGTCGGTTACCACGCTGCAACAGCGGCAAGGGAAATTGGATGCAAAGTGATAGCTGTTAGCGACTCGTCGGGTGGGATCTACTGCCCCGATGGCTTAAACCCTGAGGCTGTTTTGGCACACAAAGAAAAAACCAAAACAGTGCAAAACTACAAGGGTTGCAAGAACATAACTAACCAAGAACTCCTCGAACTGCCATGCGACGTGCTTATTCCTGCAGCCTTAGAAAACCAAATCACCCAAAAAAACGCTGACAAAATCAAGGCAAAAGTGGTTGCAGAAGCCGCAAACGGACCGACCACGCCTGAAGCCGACATAATCCTCTACGAAAAAGAAATCTGCCTTATCCCAGACATTCTTGCCAATAGTGGCGGCGTTACCGTGAGCTATTTTGAGTGGGTGCAGAATTTGACTCGGGAGCAGTGGCCGCTGGAAACAGTCAACACTAAGCTTGAAGCGAAGATGACTAAAGCATTCAATGATGTAGAAGCGATTGTTGTAAAAGAAGATAGTGATATGCGCACAGGTGCGCTGATGCTGGGAGTTGGCAGAGTAGCAAACGCCATTAAAACACTGGGACTTTGGCCATAACCTGATTTATTTCTTTAATTGTCGAGTACAGGTTGCAGCAAACCTCCCAAGTCATACTTTAAAACTCTTCAGCAATGCATCAAAAGCTTGAATCCTTCAGAGTATAAAATCAGCAACCAGGCCATTATTCCAAAGCAATCTCTAAAAAACTCAAAAACCAGAACTGCACGACAAAAGTCCATCGAGACAGGAATAGAACCGCCAACATACTCCCACACTCACATCCACACAACTCAACATGGAACCCATGATGACTGAGTGGAACAATCCACCCTCCCCACACTCAAACCAAAAGAGGAAAACAACCCAAACTAAAAAGGTACCCCTTTCCAAAGCCTCAAGTGTAGTGTGCAATTTTATAGCCCCACACCCACACAAAGAGAGAAAAGACACTGTTAAAAAAATATATTGACAAAAATCGGCAAATCGAGACGGTCAGCCACACCACAATAGGGTTTATTGTAAGATAACTGCCGAGAAGAAGGGCTTTATCAACTTCTGCGAGTAGAAACAAAACCACTACAAGCGAAAACACCTTATATTGAATCTTAAGCGGTAAAAAAACTCTAGTGCAAACCCTTAAAACCCCTTTCGCCATATGTGTTGAATCCCGTTAAAGGCAAACAGATTGAGAGGGAAACTGGGAGTGGCGTCGAAAATATGCACATTGGACTTCTGCTACGAGAACTCTATGGTTAAAATCGTAGCGAACCGCAACTGCCCAGAAATCAAGCTTGCAGGACTCACTGTTGGTCCATTCGATGAAGGAAACGAATACGAAGTTTATTTTTGGGTAGCTAGAGAACTCGCCGTAAATGGAATTGTACATTTCCGGGAAGATGAAACCCTTGATGCCACGAAGTTGTTTAAGGTACAGTGGAAGGAAGGTGTGCAAATTCCAGGGCAAATCTCAGAGCTGCCAGGAGACTTCTACCCTAAACTACGCAGGTTCATCGCTGACTTAAGAGATCAATCGCAAAAACAATCCGAGAAATACCAAGAATACGACCGAGCAAAACAGTTAGCACGCGACATCGTGAATTCAAGATTAAAAAAAATAGTTGCCATATCCGCCGCTCCAGCCCAGAGCGACCAGGTTCTAAAGAAATTCACGAGTGAAGAACGCCTCGTCTACGAGCAACTAGTCAAAATCATCTCTGAATGGAAAACCACGATATTAGAAAACGCTGGAGAAAAGTAAAGATGGCTAAACTCGAAACCATAGATCCTCAGCAGCGTTTTCAAGAATTCTTCAAGAAAGAAAAGTACCGCCAGAAAATTGCCCAGTTAGCCATCACAGGAAAAGGATCATTAACAATTGATTTTGAGGAACTCTACGGGTTCGATCAAGCTCTCTCGGAACTTTTGCTCAACAAACCTGAAGAATATCTGCAACACGCAGGCAAAGGAGCTTACGAACAGCTTCGTATCGAAGATGCGGAGTACGCGGAAAAAATAGAGAAGGTCATTGTAAGAATCGTTAAGCTTCTGGGTAAAGAGGTGCTCCGGAAGCTTGGCTCAAGACAAATGAGCAAACTGGTCATGATTGAAGGTATCGTTGTGAGAGCAACACCTGTGCGGCCGATGGTTCAATTAGGAGCTTTCAAATGCAAACGGTGCGGCACCATGAATCTAGTCGAGCAAACGGGGCAGTTTTTGAAAGCGCCATCAGTTTGTGTAGCTCCAGACTGTGGTAGGGATGGACCATTCGAGTTCAGCCAAGAAGAATCTACATTCATCGATTCACAAGACCTAAGGTTGCAAGAAAAACCTGAAGATTTACCTCCCGGACAGCTTCCGCGCGTATTAGCGGTGAAGCTTGTAGGCGATGAAATAGTCGATGTAGCTAGGCCAGGAGATCATGTTTCCATCGTTGGTACAGTACGCGCTTTTGCACCTTCACTTATGGGCATGGGAAAGCTTCGCACTTTCATTCTTCAACTGGACGCAAATTCCATAGAAGTTTTAGGTAAAGAACCAGAAACCTCGCCACCCACACCTGAAGAAGAAGCGAAAATGGTCGCATTATCCAAAGATCCGGAAGTACATCGCAAAATCATGACATCCATCGCGCCATCAATCTTTGGTTTAGAGCATATCAAAGAAGCAATAATGTACTTGCTCTTTGGTGGTGTTTCAAAAAGCCTACCAGACGTGAACGTTAGAGGCGAGATGAACGCTTTGCTCATTGGTGACCCAGGAACCGCTAAATCACAGCTATTGCAGTATGTTGCAAGAATAGCGCCAAGAGGTCTCTACACTTCAGGCAGAGGCACGACAGCAGCAGGTTTAACCGCTGCAGTTGTTCGAGAGAAGGGTGGAAGCATGAGTCTTGAAGCAGGTGCATTGGTGCTTGCAGACAAGGGCATTGCATGCATCGACGAAATGGATAAAATGCGTCCCGAAGACCGCGTTGCCATACACGAAGCCATGGAGCAACATACTGTTTCAGTTGCAAAAGGAGGCATCGTCGCCACATTAAACGCGAGAACAGCGGTCCTAGCCGCAGCGAACCCATCGTTGGGCAGGTATGAACCCAACCGAACCGTTGCAGAAAACATATCCCTACCAGTAACCATCCTCTCACGTTTCGACCTAATCTTCGTCCTCCGAGACGTACCAAACAAAGAATCCGACAGCAAAATGTCCCGGCACATACTGGAGATCCATAGAAGAGGAGTAAGCCCCGTTGAAGCACAAGTCGATGCTGAACTTCTGCGCAAATATGTCAGTTTTGCCAAAAGCATCCAACCAGAACTTAGCATGGATGCATTAAACCGCCTCAGCGACTTTTACTTAGCGATGCGTTCCGCAAGCGAAACCGAAGGTTCACCCGTTGCAATTACGGCGCGTCAACTGGAATCTTTGGTTCGAGTTGCAGAAGCTAGAGCAAGAGTTGCGTTGCGCAAGGAAGTTACGGCGGCAGATGCAGACGCTGCCATTGCAATTATGAAGCGGTCATTGGAGGAAGTTGGAATCGACATGTCCAGCTACAAAGTGGACATTGACCTAATCATGACTGGTCGACCAAAGAGCATCCGCGACAGATTATCGATTGTGTTGTCTACACTGATGGATATGGAGAAGGTAACGGGTATCGTGGAGAAAGACGCCCTGGTTAACGAGTTGGAAACCAAACACAAGATTCCAAGAGGCGAAGTTGAACGCATGATCGGGCAGCTTCTGCGGGAAGGAACGATTTATGAGCCTCGAGAAGGATGCCTAAAAAAGACTTAGGCGTTGATTCAGGGTTTGAAACCAGTTGTTGTAGTTACAGGAAGCAGACCTGAAATAATCAAGATGGCACCTGTTATCCGAGCCCCAAGTTGGTTGGAACCGAAAAGAGCAATATTTTAGCTGCCATGCACCAAGCCCTCAAGGAAAAGAAAAAAATGCCTCTGTGTCTCCAATTGGGGATGGCACAGCTGCAACGAAAACTGTCGAAGTGATAAGGAAAGATTTTATTTAAGAAATGTAGGTTGTTTTTTTGTCTTCTTGCTTTCGGGTTTCTTCAGCTTGCACCGCTCGTTTTTCCTCTATTTGCTGTAGGCGTGTCACCATCGTTTCTGCTTTAGCTATCTCTTCGTTCAAACCAGCCAGGTCCAAGTCAAAGTTAAACGTTGACTTCAGCACTTCCAAAACGCTTTTAGCCGCCAAAGGATCAGGCAGATAACCACGTGTTTCACCCAACAGGCAAATAGCATCGATTTTCTTGAATTTAGCTAGTCCAAGAATTAATCCTGCGGTACCCACGATTGGACTCCCTGATGTACTTAATGATGCGCCTGATTGGATTGCCTTCTGTAAGAGGTCTTGGCTGGTGGCGGCTATGAAGACTTTGGGTTTTTCTTTGGATTCCATGCGGTAGCCGCCGATGGTAGCGATTGTTTTAACGCCGTGTTTTTCACTGAAGTCTAGCATGCGATCGGCAATTTCATATTGTCCTTCTATGGTTTGACTTTGGCTGTCGCCTGTGAAGAGAATTATGTCGTTTCCTTTGGGGTTTTGATAGTAGTAGAATGCTCCTCGCAAAAGTCTTACGTTTCCTTTCTTGTTGACCAAAACGAAGTATGGAAAGTGCGGTGAATAAAGATAAGCGATTTTTTTGGGTTTTAGCTGTTTGATTAGGTATCGCAAAGCAATTTTTCCCACAAGACCTAAGTCCGGGTAACCCTTCGATAAGTACGGGGTTGTTTGGTTGGATTTCAACAAATTCTTTGATGTAGGTTTCTTTCATTGGGTTTCAGCGCTCCTTTTCATAGCCATTCGGTACTTTAGGTATTTGTCGTCTGGAGAAAATTTGGGCGGATGTGGAATTCTCACAGCTCCACCACAGTAGGGGCAACTAGTTTTATTCAAAGTGTATTTTTCGCAGTTTACGCATTTGCGCAGTTGCCAAACCAATCATTTATCCCTTCTAAAAGTGCCAAGTCGTCGCAGCTTTAGCTTACGCTCAGCCATTTGGGAATTCATCTCTTACTCGAGAACTGCTTGGACGTCACCGTTAATCTTTGCTCTTCCACCCGAAGGTTCAGCCAAGGTTTCTCCGCATACATTGCAGACTATCTTATTGACGGCGTTGCTGAAGATGAGTTGTTCGTTGCCGCATTTTTGGCATTTAACCCTTAGGAAGACGCTTCTTGGTTTTGGAATAAGTTTGTTCCAGTCAGACATATTTTTTCAAACTCCGTTAATTTTATTGTATGGCTAATTTTCTTAGGCGGATGCCGTCTTTGTGACGCATGTAATTGCAAACTTTGCATTTTAGGCGCAAGGTTTGTTTTTTGGTTGTTTTAGCGAATTCATGTTGCAGAGGATATTTCTGTCCGCCGTAACCTTCCTTCTCGCGTTCGTGGTGTCTTTCGCCTCTGGCCAATGCTCGACGTTTTCCTGCCTTGTAGAGGGTTACACTGTGAATTTGATGAACTTTACATTTTGGACAGTAAGTCTTTACTTCTTTGGGAACGTTCACGATTTCAACCAGCTTTGCATAAAAGAAACATACGCATTCTTATACTTTATGACTTTTAAAGCAAAAACCAGCAGCTTCTAACGCGTTGGCTAAGTTTTTTCCACAGAAGTTATTACCAAATCCTCCTTAAGTACATCAACCAACAGTTTGAGAGACAGCGCTTTCTTGTTTCTTAGTTTGACTCAAGTAAACACTACTAAAGCTGCTTAAACAATTAAAGGAGCCCAAAGAGTTTTCGTAAACACAAAAATATTTTTCATTCGAGTCTGTTGCTTGAGTTTTTGGAAAACTGATAATAAACAAAAAAAGAAAATAGGGGTTGAGTTATGCTCGTTTTTTCATTATCAATAGCGCTAATACTAAGCCAATGACGATTATTGCAACTAGAAGACCTGCGATTGCGGGTACGAAGTATTGCCAAATTGCCTCCGTTGTTTCGTTAACATGAAAGAATTCGCAGCAGCTGATCCGTAGTAAACATTTAATCCAGCAAGAAGGTTACGTAAACTATGAATTTACCCGCGATGTCGGATACCCAACTGAAGTGTAAGGCAAAATTGTTTCAGCTTAAGCACATGTTTGCAAGTTTTATTAGGGCAAATTTATAAACAAAGAGTGTAATGATAAACTAATATAACTGACCTGTATGCATTAGAACGAGGAAGAGTTATATGTTCAAGCTTAAAGTGTCTGACGCAAAACTCCTAAGAGACATGGCAACCGCCATCTCAATTCTAGTTGACGAAGCAACTTTTAAAATCGACCTTGAAGGCTTAAAACTCCGCGCAATGGACCCATCACGCGTCGCCATGATTGATTTTGAATGGCCAAAATCCATCTTCCAAGAATTCATCTGCACCGAGCCAACAAAAATCTGTCTCAACATAAGCGAGCTTCTAAAACTCCTCAAACGTGCAGGCAAAGAAGAAGCCGTTGAACTTGCCCTTGACGACAAAACAGGACGATTACTAGTAGCGATAACTGGCAAGTACAGCAGAAACTTTACGATGCCAACACTTGAAGCCTCCGAAGAAGAAGTTCCCACTCCAAAAATAAGCTTCAACGTTAAAGCTAAAACCACAACCCAAGGGTTAAGCCAAGCAATCGAAGACGCTCAGCTCGTAAGCGACCACGTTAAGATTGAGGCGGAGCCAGAAAAACTGACGCTCAGCGCTTCAGGCGACTTAATGGGTGCAACCATCACTTTGCAGAAAGGCAACGACGCACTGCTCGATTTGGAAGTTAAAGAGAAAGCTAAGGCAACATTCAGCTTAAGCTACCTCTCCGAAATAATAAAAGCAGCTTCAGCAACCTCAGACATCGCAACCCTCGAGTTCTCCTCCGACATGCCCGTGAGAATAGACTTCCAGCAGACAAAAGAGGGAAAGTTAACTTTCTTCTTGGCGCCAAGAATCGAAACCGAGTAATGACGCCAATTGCAGATGGAATCGGCATTATCTTCTGAAGATTTTGCCAAATACCCTTTTTTAAAACAAGCATCCAAACAGATAGAAGAACTTCAATTTACGATTGGGACCTTGTCTTCAGAAGAGCCAGTTTTTAACCGTGCCCAAGAACGCGTAGAAAAAGCAATCTTGGAAGTTAATACTGGAGAAGCAGTTAGGGATAGAAGGGCTGAAATTTCCTCTTTTGCGGCAGCACTAATTTTGGTTATAGCGACTAAGAATTCATGGATAAAAAAAAGATATGCTTTAGCTGTTGCAAAAACAACACATGGACAATTGCTTGGTGAAAGTAAAGGAAAAATTTCCGCTATTGCCCGAGACTTTGATTGGGACATTTGTGAGGGAATTGTGGGCAAGGATTTTCGTGTAGGTTTTAATTTTTACTTGAAAAATGCTGCTCACATGCATGGTTCTGAATGGAAGCTTGTTAACCAAATCATGGATAAGGGCATGGTTTATCTAAATAAAGATAAGGTTGTTCGTCTGCTTCAGGAGGAAGTAAAGGATCGGGTAGAGAAAAGGCTTGATGTTTCAGAAATAAGAAATCTTCCCAAAGAAATTACTTTGATCGCTGAAGCGTTATTGAAGTTGGCGCAGGAAATAATGGGCCAAGAAATCGAGGAAATGCCCAAAGTTGTTGTCCAAGCGGCTTTTCCACCATGTATAAATGCGCTCTATGCAGATGCCGCCCAAGCCCATCATCTCTCCCACATCGGACGTTTCACCTTAACATCGTTTCTAGTGAACATTGGGATGACTCCTGAGGGGTTAAACGACATGTTTAGAACCTTCTCAGATTACAACGAACGTTTAACCCGCTACCAAATTGAGCACATAGCAGGTGAACGCGGGTCAGGAACAAAGTACATATGCCCCCAATGCTCAGTTTTGCAAACACATAGCGTATGTAGAAACCGGGATGAACTGTGCCGCCGGATTTATCACCCGTTGCAGTATTATAAAAGAAAACAAAAGACGATGTCTAAGGTGGAGTGACTTGCTAGGATTTATTGGGTCATTAGACTCTTGTGAGGATGGCAAAATTTTTTATGTCTTATCCATTAATTGGTAACCCCATGAGTAGCTCACAGGTCGGCGTGATTCTTCCAACTTATGGAGAGGCCGAAAACATAGCGAAATTAATCGACGACATTGAAAACTTAAAGATAAATGCGTCGATTCTGGTAATTGATGATTCCAGCCCCGACGGAACCGCCGATATTGTAAAGCAAAAGCAGAACCAATACCCCAACGTCATGCTTCATGTTCGACCCAAAAAGACAGGGTTGGGCACAGCTATAACTGATGGCTTCAAAATCTTTCTGTCAGCTGAAAAATCCCCTAGGTACGTTTTTACGATGGATGCCGATTACTCCCATAATCCACAAGATATACCCCGGCTTCTAGCCAGAATGACTGAATGCAACTGCGCAATAGTTATTGGCAGCAGATATGTCAAGGGAGGCAAAATCACTGGTTGGCCCTTTTCGAGAAAAATAATTAGCAAAACTGCCAACTTCATCGCCAGAGCATCTCTTGGTTTAAAACTGAAGGATTGCACAAGCGGATTTCGCTGTTACTCCACAGAATTCCTTAAAGAAGCAATAAGCAACCTGCACAGCCACACCTACGAAATCCAAATTGAGACCATAAGACAGGCATCGCTAAGACATTTTAACATGAAAGAAACGCCTATTCTGTTTGTTAACAGAAAACGGGGAAAATCCAAGCTTTCATGGACCGAAGTGAAAAGCTACCTTTCGTATACTATGAAGACAGCCTGGCGCTCGTAATGCCACGGGTTAACGCTTTTTTGTTTTTATAGCAGAAAATAATACCTACAGTTGTTATCCATGAAGGGGGCAGTTTGACGAAGAGGCATAGCTTGGCTAAAATATTTCTTTTAGTCGCTTTGGTGTTTTTGGCCCTAGGCATAGTTCTGTCGGTCGTAAGCCTGTTTCCAGTCGTTACAGGCAACAATCAAAAAAACACGGTTATAGACTATTCTTTCAGATTAAGCCAAAACGAAATGTATAGACAGGGCATAGGAGCGTTCCACGGCGGAGAAAACATCACAGTAACAATTGACTGCCCTACTTCCTTCATGAAAAACTTTTCCATCGTAAACTCCAACTCTACAATCTACTCAAACTCAGTAGACCAAAACATCACCTACTCCTTCATTGCAGGTCCGAATTATGATGAAGTAGTTTTCTACTCTAACACATCAAACGCGAGCTGGGTCCACCTTATAGCAACAGTTGAGAAACCACAAGTCCTCTACCCGTTCTCCTGGCTTGCCACTTCAGCAAAGATCATATTTCTACTAAGCTCAGGTTCCGCTCTGATTATCCTATTGAAATGGGCATATCCCAAGCTCACAGAAAAATTAGAAGACATGCCTTCTTCACGATCTCCTAACAAGACCTTCCGCAACCGCCTGTTGGCTCTTCTCTTGTTATCGTTGGTTCTTTGGCTTATTCTTTTATCAGTAAACACCAATCCTCTTGCGACATTCAATAATTGGTATACCGACCACGTCAGAGACAGTTATGTTTCCACCCTGTTTCTCAAAGATGGCTTTTCAGTGTTTAGCCAGCCTTTAGGAACTTTATCAAGCCAAGACAGCTCACACTACATGTTTGTAACTTGGCCAGAAATGCCACACCTATACCCTTTGGGCAGCATCCTACTTTTTCTGCCATTTGGCATCCTGCTTCAGAACGGTTTAGACCCCGTTCTAGTTTACAAACTTGAAATAGCCCTTTTCCTATTCTTCGCCCACATTTGCCTCTACTTCATCCTTAGCGCTTATCTTAAGAAAAATTCGCATTTATTCTGGAAAATAGCAGGCCTATACATCATTTACGTGTCGCTGGTACTTTACGCCGCCGGCGGCATGTATGATTCAATAGCATTTCTCTTTGCCTTGCTTGCGGTAACTATGTTTTTGGGTGAACACTACGACTATTTCATTTTGCTCATTGGAATTTCTATCTTTTTCAAGTACCAGGCGGGCATTTTTCTCTTGCCAATCATTATCGTTGGTCTAATGAAAATGCTTGAAAAAAACAATCTTGAAAGCTTCATCCGAAACAAAGCGGTTTTTTTAGGAATAATACTACTGGGGATCAGTGGGTTTACGGCTTACTTGAGTGCACCGTTCATGATGCAAACCAGAACGGAGTTAGTCATGAATGCCATCAACGCTTTCGCTCCTCACTCTAAATTCGCCTGGAACTACCAAGCCGCAGGTATTTTGATAACCCTTGCAGTCACATTGATTTATGCAACTTACATGCTTAACAAAAACAGTTTCCTTTCCTTATCAGCGATTTTCCTGCTTTTACCCAGTTTTATACTGCCTTACTTCCAATACTGGTATATACCGTATATTTTTGTCTATGCGTTGATTCCTCAACGCAAAAAAGAGTTCGAGGTTACCATCCTCTGGCTGATCTTTATGATCTTAATGCTCTGCTTCAGTGGTAATCCCATTCAGTTTTTAGGTTCCTTCCAAACAATACCCAAATTATAGTGGGATGAGCAGTACGATTTTTTTGGTATAGGTTAAATTTAAGACAATCGAGTATTACTGTGTTAAGAAGAGGGTAGGGTATGGAGGCTTCTCGAGAATACGTTTATCAAAAATTCACGGAGTATTACCAGGATCCCTCAACAACAGTTCCTGCTGTCTCCATGCTTGAGCAACGGGAATTCGGCTATCTCATGTTCAAGGAGCGCTTCATGGTTCGGCACAGAAGGTTCAGTAGCATGAGTAGCCTAAGAGTAACCCTTGCCGAAACCGTGCCCTCCGACGTCTACCATAGTTGCGCCTACTATGAAAACCCAGACTTTGACATGGACAAAAAATGTTGGATAGGTTCCGATCTGGTCTTCGACATAGACGCAGACCACATCCCAACTACATGTAACAAAATCCACGATGAATTTAAATGTGTAAAATGCAGTTTCGAAGGAAGAGGAATCACCCCAGAAGTTTGCCCATGCTGTGAAGCAACAAAGTTTGAAACCAAAATTTGGGCTTGCGATTTGTGTATTCAATCCGCCCGTGACGAAACTGCCAAACTGCTTGATATGCTAGAGAATGATTTTGGGTTTTCCCAAGATGAATTGCATGTCTATTTTTCTGGGCACCGAGGATATCACGTGCACGTTGAAACTGAAAATGTAAGGTCGCTAGATGCGATGGCACGCAAAGAAATCGTCGACTACGTCACAGGACTGGGTATTAACATATTTGATAAAGAAGCCAGAGAAAAACGTGGAAAACGTTCCGCGACCAAGAAGTTTAGTTTGCACAATTTCGGTTGGAATAAACGCCTGAAGCTGGGAATGCAGGATTTTCTTTTAAACGCCACAAAAGAAGACCTCAGAGCTGTTGGCTTAAAGAATAAATCGCTTATGGATAACAAGAACGCCATTATTAAGCGAGCCATAAACGAGGGCAGGTGGGAAAGCATCAACGGCATAAGCGTTCAAACATGGTTAAAACTAGCCGAGCACATCCGAGAGAAACAATCTTCAAAGATCGACACCGTCGTCACCACCGACATCCACCGCCTAATCCGCATGAATGGCACCTTGCATGGAAAAACAGGACTTAAAAAAGTTGAGCTCCCAGCCAAAAACCTGCAGGACTTTGACCCCTTCACGGGAGCGGTAGCTTTTAAAAAGGGCAAAGCTAAAGTGTTGGTGTTTGATGCGCCAGAGTTCAAGTTGAGTGGGGAAACATTGGGGCCATATAAGAATCAGACTGTTGAGTTGCCGACTGCTGCAGCTGTTATGCTTATCTGTAAGAGAAGAGCTGAGGTGGCCAAGTAATGTATAATCAACTTTACGCTGCTTGGCAAAGAGAAATCGACGACCCCACACTTGGAGCCCTACCGCCTGACTTCTATGTTAAAATCAGTGAGTACCTGCAGCATATAAAAGATGAAGACAAAATTCTTGACAAAAAATCCGTTAAGATGAACCTGCTTTTACATGAGTCCGCTAACGTTGAACGGATGCTAAAGGAACTACTTGAGACAAGATACCGAAAACTCATCAAAAATATAACCAAAAACCAAAAAACGCCAGTTGGGTTGCTGACAAACGAAGAGACTCGGATGGTTGAAACCTTTGCCGACTTCACCAAAACCTACCACAAATTCGCTGACGAATTAATGCTGGGACAAATTACTCAAATAACTGAACCAGACAAGACTTCAAGAATTGTTGTTAAAACCGAAAATGCCTCTCCCATAGTCTCCAAACGGTCTACAATTCGGTTTCTTAAGAGCATTCCCGCAATTATGGGTGCAGATATGAAGTCGTATGGTCCTTTTATAGCGGAGGATGTTGCGTCTCTTCCTCCTCAGAACGCTCAGATACTTGTTAAGCAGGGTTTAGCTGTACTTGTTGAGGTTTCATAGTATTTCTGCTTCTTATTTTTCCCCATAAACCAAGGCTTGCGAGAATAATCATCGGGTATGAGATAATCCATACCATCGCGTAGAGCGGTCCAAGGTAGAAGTGGAATGACTGCACTTGACTTGATTCTACTCCATATTGGGTTCCAAGGATGAAGAGATTTGCGATTCTCAAAACATTAATGAAGTATGTTACTACTGCGCCGAAGACAAAGAAACTTAGTTTTGCTTTCCAGGAAATGTTCATCCTCTTCAAAAATAGCAAAGCCACAGCCGTGAAGATAAGAAGACTCTCTATGCCCGCACAGGGCCATGCGATCGCAAACTTCGCCGTTCCCAACGAACCCGTAACCTGAAGAGTCGGCATCCCAGTTCCAAACTCGGTGCCCGAAATAACATTGTACCCCATCAAACTCAAAAAACCCGCGGCAAAAGAAGCAGTCGTTGGAACCAACAACTGAAACGGTGTAAACTGCCCATAAGGAAAAAAGTTGTCGATAGTGTAGAGGAAACCGACTATCCCAACAAACAGGGCGGGTAAAACAAAATCCGTCAATCCTTTTTTCCCAAAAGACAGAAAAACAGTCAGGCAAAAAACAAGTGAGAAGACAAGGTATTCAATAGCTAGAGGCATTGAGCCTGAAAAGGCAGCACTGTTTTGTGCGGACAGGGTCGCAATGGCACCATTCAAACCTAAATAGTACTCTGAAACAATAAACAATGTTGGAAGCAGTAAAACAAAACCATAAGCAGCAAATCTTGTTTTTTGCTTTTTGGTTATTGTAAATTTAATGTTTTCCCAACTTAGAATAAACTCGAGG
Organism: Candidatus Bathyarchaeota archaeon; assembly: GCA_963777155.1. Taxonomy (GTDB): domain Archaea; phylum Thermoproteota; class Bathyarchaeia; order Bathyarchaeales; family Bathycorpusculaceae; genus Bathycorpusculum. The sequence goes on along the minus strand of CAVZPM010000009.1, from coordinate 77,455 downwards.
GCTACTAGCCAAATGAAGAATAATTGGAAAGTTCGTCCTTTCCACATTGACTGAAAAGAATCCTGTGCGGAAAGGTTTAGGTATGGATCCAATGGGTTTAGAATAAATAGAAGCACCAAAGGAATCGTGAATGCGATAAGCGGCAGAAGTTTAAGGAAAATAGCCGTATGGTCTTTCTGGGGTAAAATGGGGTCTTTCATGCCGCGCACAAATTAACCATGTATTGTCAATTTAAAAAACAATGTGCCTAACGACACTAAAACCTGTCCCGCAAGACGAGAGAAAAACGAGAGAAAAATAGAGTGTTTAGCTGTATTCTCTATAGGTGTAATTGCATTTTGTGCAACGTAGAAATTGAGTTGAAGATTCATCTGCGCCGCGTGTTTGCACTTGCCAAACATAAGCGGTGTTGTTGCCACATCTTGGGCACTCGATACGAACCGTCGGTAACGTACTCAGCTTCTGCTCCTCTTTGCCGATAACAGCTACAAACTGCTGAGGAGTATGTTGAATTACCTTGGGCGCCACTTTAGGCTCGACTTTTTTGTCTGCTTCCGGCTTCTTATAACCACATTTAGGGCAGGCAAGAATTAAGGTTGCTTCTTTACCGCTTTTAGATTTCTTTGGCTCAAGTCGTGAACCGCATTTTGGACAGAATTCCATAGTCCGTTACTCCAAACGTTTTGGGATTCCCTTAGCATGGTACCTTTTAAACTTTTTCTAGGTTAGCCTTAGTTAAGGGCTAATTCCAGAAGCTATTAGATGAGCAACCCGTAGCGGTTCAGGCAAACAACTCCTTGTAGAAGTTAATCGGATGATCTTTTGTGCATCAGCAAGAGAAATTCCAGCTAACTCCAGATAAATCTTAGTCCCATTATTGATGACTTCATATATTTCCCCTGCCTCGACGACCAATCTCCAACGCTCCTCGGAATTTGGCAAGTTTTTAAGTGCTTCATAAACCGCGTCCATATCTGGTTTGTCGTGAGTCAACGCTAAAACAGGAAGACCAGTAGAAGTATACAATCTTTTGATATCAACGATGTTAAAACCGGCAAACGTTATCCCGTTTAACATTACTAGACGCAGTTGCTTGTGGTGAGGCGAACTGTTAATCATTGCGGCAAACTTTTCTGTGGCCTCTAAGCCGTCAATCACAATGTTTGTATGCATGACTCCATCAATGGAGCAGCCTCCTCGGAAAACAACGCCAACTGCAATAACCGTGCCTTGGGAACGCGGAATAAATTTTCCGTCATCTATGCCCAGCACTCTGATTTCAGGTTTTATTATTCGAAACTTTTTTGGACAGGCCAACTTTTTCACTTAAATATAAGTAAAGTGTAGGGGATTAAAAAAATAGCAGCACGCTGCCCTTTAAGCAAATTCAAAGATGTATAAAATAAAGAGAATTGAAAAAATGTAATGGGTTAAGCTTTGAGAACACGGGTCAACTCTTTGCCGAACGCGTCATTCGCTTCCCGAACTCTGTCTGTAGCCTCAATCAAAGCTTCCTCAGGCTTGTTGTCACCTTTCATTCTAAGGTAGATGATGGGGCTTGAAGCTAAAGGATGAGGCACATCATAGCCTGCAAACTCTACTTTTTTGTCTTCCAGAAGTCGCTTAGCTAAAAGATTACAAAGCCCATGACTTGAGCCTTCGATTTCAATCTTTAGCTCATTTTCTGATTTCTTTAATACTTTAATTTTCATGCTTTTTCGCCTTCCTAGAGATGTTCTTTGCCGTAATCTGGAGCTATTTTTCTTCTTTCAATATTTCCGTCTTTTGGGCATTTTAGGTCGTATCCTTGTTGTTCGAGCATGGTTCCGCATCGCGAACAGAAACCATACACTACACCTAAGCCCTTGTCGTTCATTGATAGATGGAAGACTTGGTTTTTTTCGCTGATGACTTTGGCTTTGATGATGTCCCCTGGTTTGCATACGTCACTTATTTGGTCAACATATCTGTCGGAGACATCTGAAACGTGAAGGATGCCGCCGAAGTTGCCTGAGAGTCTTTTGTCTCCAATTCTAAAGATTTTAACCAAGACGTTATCTGATTGAGCGTTGCCAATTTGGCCAATTACTACGGTGGAGACTTTTGGTACAACAACGCCTTTAACAACGGGGTAAACCGAAACTTTTCTGTTCTGTAAATCTACGAGTGACCGCCCAATTATCTTTGAATAGATAACGCCGTCTTTAACAAAAGTCCCAGCGTCGGGAATAAATTCTTCAATAACGCCTAAGCGTTCGCCAGGCAACACTAAATGACCGCTTTTTTCTTCTGGAGATTTTAGACTCATGATGGTTCCCTTTACTTTAAAGTAAGCTTGATTTTGATAAATGCATATGCTTAGTTTCCATTCTGCTCAATAAACCTTTTGATTATTAAACAACAATACAATTTCAGGTGTTGCTTAAGATTTCTTTTGGATAATATATAAGTCAACGACAAAATCATACTTTAGTTTTCTGTGAAAATCAAACATGCGGGGAATCGTCATTAGCATAGCATAAACACCCACGACTAGACCGCCATTTTTTTCGATGAACCGTTGCAGAAACGGGGAAGACTTCACCTGCAAAAACCCACCACTACCCTTAAGCTGCCCAATCAAGCGTTGGTCAACTTCTGGGTGATTATGAAGCGAATAGACTGCGTTGCCAACATCAAGAGCTTTGGTCAAGAACGCACGGTCAGCTTCTCGGGTCTGAACCCCAAAAGGCGGATTCATCAAAACAGTATCAAAACACCCCACAACCGAGCCAATATCGGTGTTAATCCATTGAATACAATCCATCATACCAGCATTGTGAGAGTTTTCATGGGCAGTTTTAATGGCCAACGAGTCGACGTCAACGCCTATAACTTCTTTTGCTCCAAGATAACAGGCACCCAAAGCAAGCCTACCTGTACCGCAACCTAGGTCCAGCACCGACTTATCAACGATGTCGCTGTTCGAGTAAGCAGCGATGTAAAGCATGTTGGCGGCGATCTGCTCAGAGGTCGTATATTGTTCCAGATGGGCTTTGGGTGTAGGTTGAGGCTCAACCGTAGATAAGAAACGTTCGAGGTCTAATTTTCGAATAAGCCTTTTTTGAGCATGTTCTCCCATGAATCCTCGCCACAAACCACCATAAACTCGTTGACTGTCAGGATGGGTTTTTGGAATTTCCCAGGTGTGTCAAGCGATATACGTGGGCAAGCCGTGTTTACATAGGTATCTATACTTGGAAACTCTAGTAAGGTTTCAGGAGTGAGCTCTCTGCCTGCCAAAATAAACGCTTCTCGCCCATTCTTTTCCGCCAGCGTTTTAACCCTAAGCGCACTGTCAAGGTGTTGTTGACCTGGTTTTAACCCAACGAGGACACCGAAGGTTTTGGCGTTTGCGGCTTCTTGGATGCTTGCGAATCGTTGCTTTAGGAGCCGCCGGGCTTGGTCGGTGATTGAGTACGCCCTGTTATCGTAGGGGTCCACTATTATAGTTGGCTTTGAAGCACCTAAAGCGATACCCAAGGCATGGAACATTCCGCCGCCGATAAAGAGAAACGCGTCAACTTGGTCAGCTATAATTTTGGCGTTGCTGTAGTTGCAACCTATGACTTGCCCCGCATACTCCAGTTGGCCAGCGTTTCCAATTAGGACCATTTTACCCGCTCCTGTAAGGATTTGTTCCACTTGCTTTAACGTTCCCAGGTGCTGAACTGACGTAGTTAAACCAATTCGGGTGTAGTCATTCAACAGAGGAATTGCGTGAACCACCGCCGTGTGGACTGAAACATTCGCCCTTGCCTCCACGTACACTGTTGGAATCCGCGTCTGTCTGACCATTTTAGCATGACCAAAATGAACAATCAAATCCGCACCCAAACCTTCCGCCTCACTAACCAATATATCACAAGCACCGTAACATGGGTCGACTGAAATAACCGCGACGGCACCGCATGCCTCCACAGTTTTAGCTATGGCGGTGGCTTGGGGTTTCAATCCCTGAGGCATCTGAAGCAAAACACGTTTGGCGCCAAGTTTAAGGATTTCCTGTTTTATTCTTTTCTCTTCAAAATCAAACCCTTTCATAAGCCACCCTCAATCAACAGATACAAGAAAGTAAAGGAAAACAGGATTTGGGGCTAAAGCTATCTTGTCTTAGTGTGACCATTCCCAGTCTTGCGTTGGCTTCTTGAGTGGTTGTCCCCGAGCTAAAGCGGCTTGCTCAGCCAATCGCTCTAGGATAATTTTTTGTTCAACACTTGCCACGTGTTTGCGTGTCTGGACAACGGCGTCGTTGTTTACGGATATGCTATCAATGCCGACGCGAACGAGAAACTCTGCGAAGTCTGGCAGGTTAGATGGCCCTTCTCCGCAGATGCTGACAGTACAGCCGTTTTCATGGGCAGCTTTGATTAGGTGGGCAATTATGCGCTTGACTGCTGGGTCGCGTTCATCAAAGTAGCCCATTTGCCCTAAGCGTTCACTGTCGCGGTCAATCATGAGCACGCCTTGGGTCATGTCATTTGAGCCTATGCTGAAACCGTCAACGAGTTTGCTGAATTCATCAGCCATAATTCCGATGGACGGTGTTTCTGCCATAAACCAGACTTTGAAGTCTTTGTTGCGTTCTAAGCCTTCCTCTTTCATGATTTGAAGGACTGCTTTAGCCTCCCAGAGGGTTCTTACCATGGGCAGCATAACGTAGACGTTTTTGAGCGCCCACTCTTTGCGGCATTTTACAATGGCTTGGCATTCCAGGCGGAAAGCTTTGTCGTACCATTTGCTTATGTAGCGGCTGCATCCTCTCCAACCCAACATGGGGTTTTCTTCGATGATTTCGTATTTTTCACCGCCTTTCAAGCCTCGGTATTCGTTAGTTTTAAAGTCGCTTAAACGAACCACGACGGGTTTTGGCTGGATTGCCCTTGCAACTGTTGCTATACCATCGGCGAGTTTATCGACGAATTGCTGGCTTTGGCCTGCATCAACAAACGCCATTGGGTGCTGTCCGATGGCGCTTGCTAAGATGAATTCGGTACGCATGAGCCCGATGCCTTCAAACGGGAGGTTCTTGTATTGTTCAATCATCTCGGGGGTTCCGAGGTTCATATAAATCTTGGTGGCTGTCACGGGAGCTGCCTCTGCCATCAATACTGCGCCGCCGTTGTTTACTGCGGTTGGAGCAACTGCTTGCGCCATTATGCCGTCATAAATTACTCCGTTTCTTGAATCTACAGTGTATTCTTGACCCGTCTTCATAAGTTGTGTCGCGTTTTCGGTGCCAACGACACATGGGATGTTTAGTTCTCGACTGACGATAGCTGCGTGGGATGTGATTCCACCTTTATCGGTAACTATTGCGCTTGCCATTTTCATGAAGGGAACAAAATCAGGGTCAGTCATGCCTGTGACGAGAACGTCACCCTTGTGCATTTCTTTGTGGGCATCTTCAGGGTTTAGGACAATTTTTGCTTTGCCTACGCCGTAACCCCTTCTTCCGGCAGAGATACCTCGAACAACAACTTTTAGGTCTTGAGCTTTATTTTCTTCCATTTTTGTCGCTTCCACTGTTTTTGATCCGAAAACGGTTTCTGGGCGAGCCTGAACCAGCATCATGTTTTCAGGGAACGATAGATCCTGGTCGATTGCCCATTCAATATCCATAGGTTTACCGTAATGCTTCTCTATGCGCTTGGCAAGTTCAGTAAGTTTAGCGATTTCTTGGTCGCTTATGCAAACTATTTTTTGTTCAGCTTCAGGAATGTCTATGTGGACTGTTTTTCCTGTTTTGGGGTCACGGATATACTTGATAGTTTTGCGTGAGATACGGCGTTCTTTTATCAGCATCGAGTTCTTGTCCACAACGAAATCGTCAGGGTTAACGACACCTGAAACTACGGTTTCGCCTAAGCCGAAGTTGCCTTCGATTACGATTTCGTCTCTGTTACCTGTAACCGGATTAATTGTGAACATGACTCCTGCAGCGCGGGAGTTTACCATTTTTTGGACGCCGACGCTAATGAAAACTTTTTCGTGTGGGAAGCCTTTCTCGGTTCGATAGAAGATTGCTCTTGGCGTGAAGAGGCTAGACCAGCATTTCCTAACCTTTTCTATGAGGTCGTCTGCGCCTCTAACGTTTAGGTAAGTTTCCTGCTGACCTGCAAACGATGCGTCAGGCAAGTCTTCGGCAGTTGCGCTTGAACGTACCGCGACAAAAGTGTCTTTTAAGTTAAAACGTTTGTTTAATTCGGCGTAAGCGTTTCTTATGGCGGTTTCAATGTCTTTAGGCATTAGAGTCTTTTCTATAAGTTCACGGATTTTTTTGGATGCAGTATCGTACTGTCTGGGGTCGTTTGGGTTAGTTACTGTGTCTGTTATAATTTTGTAGATTTGTTCAGCGATTTTTTTCTCAACAATAAATCTTTCATAAGAATATGCGGTTACGGCAAAACCAAAAGGCACAGGTAGTGCCGCATGAATCATTTCACCAAGGCTGGCGTTCTTGCCGCCAACAATGGAAACATCAGTATTTCTTAAATTATCAAACCATAAAACCAATTCTTTCTCTTTGACGCTCAAGTCGTCTCCGTCTCCGGTTCAACCGCTTCGGTAATGATTGGAGAAATCTTGATTTTGGAGATGACTATTTTGCATGGTATTGGAAGTTTAGCGCTTCCTCGTTTGAGAGACTCTTTAGCTATTGCCTCTTGGCCAGCTTTCACTTTGACGGTGATTATGGGTTGTCCCACTTCTACTTTTGCTGCGGTACCGATTGCTGTTCCGAATGAACGTCTCATTCCCTGTTGTAGTCTGTCAGCGTGAGCGCCAAAAATCATCTTGTTTTCTCGCAGGATAATGTGTGGGTATGGATGAACAACCATAAGATAATCATTTATGAGTTTATCCATAAGGATACGGTTGGTAGCTACACGTGCTGCTTCTAAGGCACTGTGACGTATCTGTGCACGTTCTTGACCGATCAGTTGCCCTTCAATCGCAAAGGTACCTTTTGTATCGCCCATAGTGAACTTTACAATTTTTGGTGGTGGAAAACCTCTAGCGTATTTCTTTCGCGTATAGGCTCTATTTTTTACGTGCCTGTAGTTACGTGCTTGCATGCAGCATCCCTTTTGTAAAAGGGATTTGCGCCCAGCAATATTTAAACGATTTGTAAATATGCGGCGATACTTCCGTGCATTTTCCACGTTCCAGTCATTTACTTAGAATAACGAATTCAAGCTGTTGACTGTTATCAACTTATATAGTCAGGTTTACTTTTTGATTCCCAAATGCCAACATACCTGTTTATTTCAGGAAAAAACTGGATACTCTCACTAGCGGAGCTAACCGCATACTTTAACGCAAGAAACAACAAGTTTGAAGTACAGTATTTTTCCCGAGAATTCTTTGTCATCAACCTAGAAAAAAACATACCCCCTTCAGCTATAGCGGATTTAGGTGGAACCATAAAAATCGGTCAACCAAAAACCACATTTCCAACCCAAATCGTCAAAGAGGCATTTCTTAACAAAAACAAGCAGGCTCAAAAACAAATCATCAAGACAATAGCCACAAGCAACATCCCCGCCGACATGACACCTAAAAAATTTCTTTTTGGAGTAAGCGTATACTTCACCGATAACACATTCTCCCCAGTTTCAGGGCGAATGCAACGTTTTATCGGCAGCGCCGTAAAAGAAGAATTGGCAGGTTTAGGTAAAAAGGCGAATTTCATGGGTTACTCGGTCGAGCGAAAACAAGCTCAGCTTAGCCATGTAGAAGTATTAAAGAAAAATCTGGTGGAAAACCAAGCCGAAGTGCTTTTCTGTATCGGTAAAACAGAAACCTGGATTGCCACAACCATAGCTGTGCACAACCCCTTTGAGTTCCAGAAAAGAGACGTCTTCAAGCCGAACCAACGAGTCATTTTTGCCATGCCGCCTAGACTAGCACGAATCATGGTTAACCTGTCGGCGTGTACTGAGGGAAAAACTTTGCTTGACCCATTCTGCGGCGTCGGCACTATTCTGCAGGAAGCGCTAATGGAGAAGACAACGGTAGTGGGTATGGATGTTAATCCTTGGTGCGTTAAGGCAACTAAGGAAAACCTTGAGTGGGTAACCAGAGAATACGAACTTGTCAATGCAGATTTTAGGGTTCTGCTGGGCGATGTAGGTAGTATGGCTGAAAAGGTTGGGTTGGAATCCGTAGATTGCATAGTTTCTGAACCTGATTTGGGTCCCGCGCTCCGAGAGGTCCCAACAGGTCCTTACGCGCAGAAAATTATTGAAAAACTAGAACCATTGTTCTTTGGGTTCATCGAAGAAGCATACAGAACACTAAAGCCAAAAGGCCACTTGGTACTGGTGACGCCCTACATTAAAACTCGCTCCAACGAAGCGGTAACAATGCCAATAGTTGACCGACTTGAAAGCGCGGGATTCAAACGTATCTATTCTTTCTCCACAGAAATGTTTAGTAAAAATTTGGATGTTGGGCGATTAACTCATTCTGCCTCATTTGTCGAGATGGATGAGCGGCATAAAATCGGCCGAGAAATCCACATCCTCGAGAAATAGGTAGTTAATCTGCGGAAATAATTTATTAATTTGTTTAGTGAACTATCTCTGAAACCGTTGAGGTAAAGATATTGAGCAGTAATCCAAGACCTAATTGGGATCGGTACTTCTTAGACATGTGTGAAGCCGTAGCTAGACGCGCTACATGTGACCGTGGAAGAAGCGGCTGCGTCATCGTTAAAGACAAACGAATCATGACAACTGGTTACGTTGGGGCACCTGCAGGGTTACCGCATTGTGATGAGGCAGGACACGACCTACGCAAAGTATTCAACTCTAATGGGGAAGTCACCCAGCACTGCGTCCGAACTCTTCACGCCGAACAAAACGCAATAATTCAGGCTGCAAGGTTCGGTATTCCACTTGAAGGAGCGACGCTTTTCTGCAAGATGACGCCATGCAGAACCTGTGCGATGATTATAATTAACGCAGGAATCAAACGGGTGGTTTGTGAAAAAAGATACCACGCCGACGCCGACACAATTGAAATGTTCAAGCAAGCAGGTATAGAGCTTTGCGTTATGAATTCGGAAGTCGAAAAGTACGATAAGCAATAACCAAGCTATTTAATTATAAATTTACAAATTCTTTACAAAAGGGAATTTTACTCTCTGAGCAAGAGAGCCTTAAACTATCTTTTGGCTGGAACGACAAACCATTTTACGTTGTCGAACCCATACTTGGTTACCAGCGGGTCGATGAAATTAGGGGATAAATCATCATCTATTTCCGCGAAAACTACTGTATCGCCGATTCTGTAGACGATACATATTACTGTAACATCTTTTAACGCAGCATATTTGCCCTTGATTTCCCAGTAGCCAGGCTCATCTCTCCCAGCCTCAATAATCCAAGAGTACTTGTCTTCAGGATGCTGCCCCTGCATGAAGTTGAAAGCACAAACAACGTCCCCAACAGCTTTTGGGTCTTCAATTGTTTTGACATAGAACCAAATCGTCATAATTAACACCAATACAATGAATTGGTTTCTGTCTTTAAATTGTTTCTTCTACAAGCCAGCCTTAGCTTCTATAAGTGTCAAGGTCTCAAAGAAAGGCAGCTTATGCTCAGCCTTAATCGATCCGGTAAGACCTTGAGTGTTGAACCCATCGAGAGTCTCTTCGACACCTGTAAGCGTAGACTGCATTAACAAGACTCTACCTTGAGGTTTCAAATGGGCGGGGACTTGGGAGATAAAGCGGTCAATGACTTCTCTTCCATTGGTGCCTCCGGCCCAAGCACGTCCAATCCAAGAAGCATCTTCACCCTCATCTGAGGGCAAGTAAGGAGCGTTAAACAATATCAAGTCAAAGGTGACGCAGGGGTTTAGAGCCGTAAACATGCTTGTTTGAATAAAAACCATCTTATTTCGCACACCGTTGAGAGCTGAATTCTCCTTTGCGCAACGAATTGCATAAGGGTTTAAGTCAACCGCCACCACTTCACCTGCCTTTTTTGCTACGAGAATACCAAGTATTCCGCAGCCTGTGCCCAAATCTAGAACACGCTCGCCTTCTTTTAACTCGAGGTTTTCCGCGAATAGGAATGTGTCCTCAGCTGGATTGTAAACCTCATCGTATAAATCAAAAACATAATCGCCAAAGCGAGTCCGCTTATTTGGACAGTGCATTTGCTATGGCTCCAAAACCTTCAGGGTGCAATTCTCTTACGCGTCTATCACTGTAAGGGAGGCCAATTGCTAGCTTATCCGCTTCCTGTTTGGTTAGTTTATAATAGCTTCTAATGAACGGCGAGACAGCTTTGGCTAATTTTTTATTTCGTTGGGTAAATAGCCACTTAACCAAGTGCACAAACAACGTTGGATCTTTTATCTCAAAGGGTTTGGTGTGCCACGGTTTTAGGCAAAGGACAACAGAATCAACTTCAGGTTGAGGATAGAACAGAGCTTTGGGGACTTTTTCCAATAGTTCAACCTCTGCCATTTGGTAAGTCACAACTGTTAACCAACCATATTCTTCATTGCCCACAGGTGCCGCAAGGCGGTCAGCAAATTCAGTCTGCAAAATCAAAACCGCACAATCAATTTTCTGCTCTAAAAGCCATGTCACTAATTGGGAAGACAAATAGTAGGGAGGAGCCGCGATGACCTTATTGAATTCTGGTAACATTGCCTTTAAAACGTCGCCTTCAATTACAGTGACATTGCTTAGGTAATTTGTCTGTTCACAAAGAACAGCCGCAACCTTCGGGTCTTTCTCGACCGCCACCACCGCTTTGGATTTGTCAGCTAAGAAACAGGTTAACCAGCCGAAACCTGCGCCTACATCCAACACCACATCTGTTTTGCTTAGCGCTGCATAGCTACAGAGTTTAGGGTAGAGTGAGGGCTCAACCATGAAGTTTTGCCCCATAAGCTTGTTGGGAGTGATGTGGTAGTTTTGAAGCAGCTGTTTTGTTTTCTCAAGAATCATCTGCTATGCCTTATTGTGTCCGCGTAAATAATCGGTACTTGCTGTCACCCTCAAGTTCTTCCATAACCCGCTTGGTAATCAGTTTCACCGGGTTTGGCAGTTCAGTGCGTTTCTGCAAATCCTCAAAGCTTTCAAACGGTTTGCGTTCACGGTCGTTGATGACTTGCCACATATACTTTTTGCCGATTCCCGGAACCAGCTCCAATGCGTGCATCCGAGGAGTAATTGCCCGTGCGGTATTGAAGAAATTGACGAACCATTTTTCTCGGTTCGTAACTATCTTGCTTATGACGCTTGGGAGCTCGGCTTTGGCTGAGGCAGTTAACTCCTCATACCCGATTCGACCAATAATGTATGTGACTTCTTCACGAGAGTCTTTCCCTACATACACGCGGTCACCAGGCTTGAGAATCAACTCTTCTTTCACTAAAGCCTCCAATAGAGTAAAGAATTCTTCCCCCACACATTGAATAAGGGCTCCCGCTCGATAACCTGCCCGTCCTGTGGGGCGAAATCCTGGCTTGCCGTGTTGAAGGAAATCTAACACGTAAGCATGCTCTTCATACCGCTTTTCCATAACAGTCACTAGGTCCGTCAACTAGACTATTCTCGCTTACTGCTTAAAAATACTTAGTAGTTTGCGCCTACTTTAACGTTCGATTCTCGTTTAAAAGTTCAACAATTGTGTGCAGTTTCGAGGTTTCTATGATTTTGCGTCCGCCTGCTAAAAAAATTCTCAATTCATCAACGGTTTCAGGCATGCAGTTAATAATCTGAACTGCTTCTGCCTCATCAAGTTCATATTCTTTTAGGAGTTTTTGCAAGAGTTCTTCGGCTTTTTCTGGTTCGCACTTGGAGAATTTGCTTACATAATCGAGTGTTCGGCGTTGGAACTGGTCGAGGTTTTCTTCTCCGATGGATGCCAGAACCTTCTTAACCTGTGGAAGGGTTAAACGGCTTTCACTTACTTCTCTCTTGCTCATTTCAGACTCACTTACCAGTATAGGGCTCTAGATGTTCTGAGCGGGTAATAATTTCTTTAATGGCGTCGCCTTGGGGAACGCTAACGACGTAGCCACGACCCCGTTTTTCTACTATGACCCCTATTTTGCCATGGAACCGTTTATGGGGCATACTCTTCTGCACGCTTGAATCCATCTTTATAATCACTTGAGAACCAGGAGTGTACTCTTGAAGTATCTTTCCAATGTTTGGTTTACCTTTTTCGCGAGTCGGCTTACGAAGCAAACTGCGAGTACCAGTGTAATAGCCTTTTGAACCTCTCATATAATTTTCACCTTAACTATTCCATTATTACGTTGAGAACGTCAAGCTTAAGCGTCTTCGCTCTGTTGTTGAGCAAATCCGAAACGTTTGGGTTCGTGCGTCCTTCATCTCCAGATACCAATTCTTTAACGTAGAGTCCACCTTGGCAACGAATTTCCATCAGGACCCTCTTAAGCGACACCTTCTTAACTTTAACCTGATATATGTACTTTTCTCGGATTAAATCTGCCCTTCGATGCAAAACGCGAAGAGGCGTCTGCTGTCTAATACAAATACCCGATAGCTTCTCCTCGATGGTACGGAGATCTTTTTCTGATGGGTCATTCTCAAACTCCGCTAGCAGTTGATATTCTTTCTGGGCACCCTCACCATTCTTGAGGTGTCTTACAACATCCTTAGTGGTAAAATGTAAACCCGAAACTTCTACCTTTCCAACTGCGTTCACATTGACCTGAGTTTCAATATGATTTAAATCAACAAACCGTTTCTTAGGTTTCGAAACTTCAATTACAAACGGCCTCCCGGTACCCAGCATCCGTGCATCGATATCTTCTCGCCCGGAAGCATGCAAAAATGCTTCCTCTCCCACGGTTGCCTCAAGCAGCGGTTTAGAGGATAGCTCCTCTACCGATTCAGGGTAAAGTTTTCCTGTTCCACCACATTTCTCACATCCTCTACCTCGACAGCTGGAACAGAACCACTTCGACTGTGGAATAGTGCGAACTAGTTTACGGTATCTACCAGCGACGAAAAGAGGGTTAACTTGAAGTCGAACTGTTTCTAAGAAAGGATTAAAAACAAAAACTATGTCGGGTTTTAGATAGTCTGCTTCCTTGCATGTATGCTTAGCAACTGATTTGCCAAGTAAGCGCCCGAATTCATGTTTCATACTCTCGCCATAACCAACGTTGACGGCTGCTTTGAACTCATCCTCACGCTCCTCAATCTGCAGTGGCAATTCAATCCCGACAAGAAAAGTAGTAAACTCGAAGCCATCGACGGCTTGGAGGGCTTTTTGGGTTAGGCAGTCAACTATCTCGAACTTTCCGTCGCAGAGGCTACATTTAACCGTCTCGTTTTTTGGCAGGCGCTTCTTCAAGTGTTTTAGCGTTTCCCGCGCTTCTCTGGAAAAACCGTTCGTTGCCAGCACTTTAAGGCGTTTTATGCCCTCGACTTTTTTTTCCTGGGCAAGATCATTGGCAAGCATTGTCAAACTGACTTTTAATGCGTTCCCCCGCACGTTGTTCTCCATGCTGTAACCCAACAACGCGAATTGTCTACCTAAACAGTGGTCACAAAGCGGGAATTTGCTGAGAATCTCATAGGCTTTTTCTAGAACATCCATGGCACTTAGCCTACTTCATACCAGGCATACCCATGCCTTTGCCACCCAAACCGAAGGGCAACTTCTTTTTATGTTTAAACATCTTGAGCATCTTTCGCATCATAACGTACTGCTTGAGTAGTTCTTTGACTTCCTTTTCTGTTGTTCCTGAACCGCGTGCGATGCGTTTTGCCCGTGAAGAATTCAAAAGCTTAGGGTTCTCCTTTTCCGCTGGAGTCATGGACTGAATGATTATACCCCATTTATCCAAGCGCCCCTCGGCCGTGTTTAGCATTTCTTCTGGCACATCGGCGGACATTCCTGGAATCATTTTGAGCACTTTGCCGAAAGGTCCCATCTTTTTAACCGCTTGGAATTGCTCATACATATCTGTTAACGTAAAGTTGCCGCTCATGATGTCTTTGGCTTTCTTCTGGGGAACATTAATTTCAGCATCTTTAACTTTTTCAAGAAGCGTCTCTAAGTCACCCATGCCCAAAAGGCGACCGACGAAACGCGAGGGAATGAACGCTTCAAGGTCCTCTATTTTTTCACCTGTACCTATGAATTTGATTGGTGCACCCGTTGCTGCAACCGCGGAAAGTGCCCCTCCGCCGCGTGAGGAACCATCGAGTTTGGTTACGATAATGGCACCGATGGGGGTTGCTTCATGGAAGGTTTTTGCTTGTGCAAGAGCCTGCTGACCTATCGTGCCATCGATAACCATGATGACTTCGTCAGGATGAAGATTCTTTTCAAGGTCCTTCATTTCCTTGATTAGATCTTTCTCTTCCTTGTGCCTACCCGCCGTGTCAACGATTATCAAATCTTTATCGCTAAATAATTTTAGACCTTCCCTGGCAACTTTTACAGGATCTTTCGCCCTAAGGTCCCCAAAGAAAGGAGTATTTGTTCTTGTTGACAGCTGTTGAAGCTGGTTATAGGCTCCTGGCCGATATGTATCCGCACAAATCAAGCCAACTTTTAATCCTCTTTTCTGGAAATACCTTGCGAGCTTGGCAGCATGAGTAGTTTTTCCTGAACCTTGAATACCCACCAACATGACAATTTTCTTCTTGCCTGGTTCAACCTTGAGCTGAACAGGTTTGTCGCCAACAAAACGTGTTAATTCTTCATAAACCACTTTTATGACGTGCTCTCTTCGCGAGATTCCAGGAGGCATTTTTTCGTTTAGAGCTCGTTCTTCGATGCGTTTAGAGATTTCTAGTACAAGTTGGACATTTACGTCTGCTTGAAGCAGGGCACGTTGGATATCGCGGACAAGTTCCTTCACTGCGGCTTCATCCACTACACCAGCTTTGAAAAGCTTCTTTATGGCTGAGGTCAACGAAGAACCCAGCTTATCTAGTGCCATCCAGAGTCTCCAGCCTAAACATTCTTATTCTTTTAGATAAAGTTTACACAAAATAAACAGTTAATAGCCCCAGAATTTGAGGTGTTTTTCAAGGGAAGCCGTTTTTTAGTAAGCGTATCAACGAATTTGAAGCCTCAGTTTCCCCATATTGATTATTCTTCACAATTCAGACGGCTCTTCATGCATCATTGGCTTCATGCAGAAAGGCTCAAAGCTAGAACATAAACATTAATGAAACTAAAACAAAATAGGAAACCGAGAAAAAGAAAAGTTATCTATTTTACTCGAACTATTTTTACTTTCCCAAGTATTGCCCAGTATTCAATTTCTGCGCCAGCAACAAGTTTAGCTTTGAGTTCTGGCTCATCTGGGAACGGAGCATCTAAGTACTCATAGGTCTCTAAGTCCATTATTTGCACACCTGTGGGGTTAATAGCGAACACTTGGCCAGCTCTTTTGTCGATTATTGGAACTTCTGCGCCAAGGTCGACTGGTTTTACGAACTGTCTTTTTTGGCCGTCGAAGACGCCTATTGCGACGATTCTTGCTTTGGCTGATCCATGTTTTCCAGGTTTAGATTTAGCTATGTCTACTATGCGGCATGGTTCGCCTTCAATCATCATGTAGCCGCCTACGCGTAATTCTCCAACATCTACTGGTCTGCTCATACGCTCACCACAGATTAATTCTATTTAATGCAATTCAGAACAACACCCATATATAGATTAAGGTTTACGCTAGTAACTGAGCGGTGGAAAAAGTGTTCAAAAGTGTAGGTTTAGTTGCCCGCTACGATAAAAAATCGGCGCTAAAACTAACTGAGGAACTATCGGAGTACCTGAAACAGAAAGGCTTGAAAGTCTATGTAGAAGATAGCCTCGCCGACAAAGTTAGTTCAAAAGAAGATTTTATTCCACTAGCAAAAATGAAAACCGATTTTGTAATAGCAATCGGCGGCGACGGAACCATACTGCGAACATGCATCACTGTTCCTAAGCCTGAACCACCAATTCTAACAATCAACATGGGCGTTAGAGGATTTCTAACCGAAGTTGAACCAAAAGACGCCCGCAAAGCCGTTGATAGAATCCTCAAGGGCGATTACAAGATAGAAGAATGCGCAAAACTATCCGTTACAGTGGGCAAAGAAAAGTTACCTGACGCCTTAAATGATGTTGTAGTTTCCGCCTGTGAACCTTCAAAAATCTTATATACACAAGTATTCAAAAACGGAAAACCCATCTTGAAAAGTCAAGCCGACGGATTAATTGTTGCCACCCAAACGGGCTCTACAGGATATTCGCTTTCTGCAGGAGGACCAGTTCTAGACCAAGAAGTTGATGGGTTTGTTCTAACACCAATTTGTTCCTTAACCGTGTTCCGTTCGCTTGTGTTTCCCGCTGACTCCACCCTTTCTTTCAAGGTCGAACGTCCTAAAGAGATGCTTGTTTTGATCGATGGCAATTACCGTAGACTTACAAGCGCTGATGAGACCATAAAAGTCACCAAATCCACCAATATAACTTCATTTATCCGCTTTGAAACGGACTTTGACCTTGAAACAGACTTTTACGATAGGCTCCGTAACAGGTTGCTTTTTAAGGGAACATAATGAAAAGCTCCCAAAGTATTCCCGCTAGAAGAGTTATTGTGTTAGATACTTCCGCTTTTGTGGCTGGTTTTGACTCTTTTTCTCTGGACGCCGAACAGGTTACGGTACCCAAGGTTGAGGAAGAAATCCGCAGAAAGTCAATGATTAAGATGCGGCTTGAAATGGCAATTGAAAGTGGTAAACTCAAGGTTAAAGCTCCGACAGAAGAGTTTCAAGTCAAAGCAGAATCATTCGGCAACAAAGTAGGAGACTCCTTCAAGCTGTCAGAAACAGACAAACAGCTTTTGGCATTAGCCTTGGAACTGAAAGCTGCAGGTTGTATGCCCCAATTAGTTACAGATGACTATTCAATACAGAATGTAGCCACAAAAATGGGTGTGGATTTTTTGTCGTTAGCGACATTGGGTATAAAACGGCTTTTAGAGTGGATAAGGTATTGTCCAGCATGCTACAAAGAATACGCCGCTAGCAGTAAATTCAAGGAATGTCAAGTCTGTGGCACGGAATTAAAGAGAAAACCTAAGAGGCAAACGAAAGAACTAAAATCAAGATAAGCAATCTTAGAAAAGTAGCAAAAGCAAGATTAACAGTAAACCTTCGGCTCCAAAGATAGGAAACACAACTTGTTTTGCCTTCACAATCGTCTTGTCAACCAAGGTAGTTATAGATTTTAAGCGGTCTTCACCGATTACTCGCACTTGCGGCACAACAAAAGTTCGGCTTCCAGCACTGCATTCTTCAAGGTTTGCTTCCGCCTTCTTTGCCACTTCACCTATGTACTGAATAAGCAAGGCATGGTCGATAACTTCGCCGACAGGGTTATAACCTCGCCGCCCCGTAATCGAAGCGGTAACTGCATGGGTATCTGTTGTAAAGACTTCGCTGGATTCAAACCCCAATCTTGATAGAGCGCTAAGAATTTTTTCGCGTAGACCAGGAACCATGTTATTGCCATCTATAATTATGTAAGCTGTTTTCTGGTTTTCTACTTGAACAACTATCGCTGTGATTCCTCCTGCACCCATGCCCGCTTTAAGGCTGAATTCTGCAGGAAAAACGGTGGCAGATCCAACGCTAAATTTTTTTGTTGGTATTGCAATGGCTTCTTGGAGGCACCTAAAAGCCGCCCGCTGCAATTCATCAAGATGCTCAGATGTGTCAATTATGTTAGTTAAGCAGTTATGGCAATTAACAACCATGGCATTTGTGAGACCTAACTTTTTTGCTTCCTCAACGACTATATGTCCTAGCTCTTGAGGCAAATCTTCAGTGGTTTTAGGAGCGAGGGTAAAAGAGAGGAATGCTGTGTCACCGAAGATTTGGCAGGAAGTCGTTGCGGCGCCTTCGCTCACACAAACAAGTGGAGAAGCCGAGACTGCTTGAGCCTTAAACTTGGCAGAAGAAATTACCTGTCTAGCAATCTTGTAGTTTTGAGATTGTGAAGCCAAGTCCAGTTCATGCCCTAGAAGCCCCAATGGAACACAAGCATCACCGCCAAACTCTTTTTCGACTTCCCGTTTGAGAAGCGAAGGCAAAAGGCTGCTGCCTATGTTTTTGAATGGTCCGGGATGCACTTGGGGAACGATTATTGCTGCTTTGGGTTTGGCAGCATCAAACTTTAGCAGGGTGACTTCTATGTCTGCATCTCTCCCCATCGTTTCAAGATGTTTTTCAAGAGGTTCGCTTTGATCGGTGACCCAGTTAAGCAGAAAAGCCTTAAACAGAGGTAGCGCTGAAAGCGAGTAGTTTTTTTTGCCTAAACGGTCAATAGAAGAAAGAAGCATATACACGGCTAAGTAACCAATTATTGGGGATAAAACGATAAAGGGCAAAACTTGAAAGACAACTGCGTTTGAAATGGATGCCCAAAAAACCAAAAAGGCCCCAATGCTCAAGATTGGTTCGAGCATAATAGACAAGAGTTGTCTCCATCTCTCTGCTGTGGAGGTGGCGTTGAATACCAAAAACCTAAGGGTAACAACCGCGGCGAACCCTAGGAGAGTAAGTTTTACCCAGAGTAACCAACCGAACCAGAAGCTTAAGCCGACGCCCAAAACGATGAAAACAAGCCATATAGCCCAGCCGACAGCGGACAATGCTAATGTTCTTCTAATTGAGAATATGGGGTCTTTTTTGAGCAGAGATTTGCTTACGATTGCGCTGGTTGTGTAGGTTATGATGAAGAGGGAAATGCCCAGTGCTAAACTGCTCAAGGAGGGAAAAAGTAACAGGGTAGAGAGGTTAATTGCGATAATGCAGATGGCGGCGACGGCTAAAAGGGCTTTTTTGTATGATGGAAGATAAAACATTGAGGAATAGTGTTTAGTTGCACTATCCATTGAATGATTAAGAGAACCATCAGGCGTCATATTTCTCTCCCCTATGAAACCTGTTAGCCCTATTAAAATTTAGCTCAGGCTCTTCGCTCCATCCAGAACACGAAATACATTAATCTGATTAACATAAAAGTGTTAAAACAGTGTTTTAGCACAAAGAGCGCTAAGGGTAGGATTCAGGGAACTGTTTTCAAGTAGTTACAGCTGGAAACCAACATGTTTTGGTAAGGGAACTGTTTTATCCCTAGAAGTCCTATCTTATTAGTTTGCGAACTCTATGCCAGATCAAGACCTGCCCCCGTCAATATTCCACATGCTGGAGCGAAACGTGGGTAAAAAAATCAGGGTAATTCTAGACCCCGCTTACGGTTTTGAAGGCACCCTGATGGCGGTAACGCATGAGCCGTCAGGAATCTGGCTATCTGAGGCGGAAGCAATCGTTTTAAGGTCAACCATCGCCCAGCCCATTCCGCAGGTTGCTAGCCGAGAGGAAAGAAGCGAATTATTCTTGCATCTAAACTCTGTTCAAAGAATAGAAGTATTGCACCCTACGCCAACTAGAAGATAAAGGCGTTTATGGGAAGAAAACTTTGGCCAATACAGATATAACTATCAGTGAAACCGCGAAGACCACAAGCAACTCTGGCCTGATTTTTACGCCTTCGGTTTCTTCCTCAAAGAACCTTAGCAAACCTGCACTTGCAGCAGGCATTGGACCGGTATCTTTTTTCTTTTTTCTCATACTCATTAAATATCGCTACCCTAGTAACTATGATACATGCGTAATATTCGCCTAAACTAATTAATCTTGCGCCAAACATCAGCAATCTTGCCTAAAGTGGGGTCATTTGACTTCCAGAACATATCAGGAGCTCATTAGCGGGATTCATGGTGAAGAGATAGCTGAAGTGTAAGAAGCCCTAAGGGGTAGGCACTATAGGTGATTCCCAGAAGTATTAGCATGTTAGAGCTTTAGAGCTTTTTGTATACAAAAGCATCAACCAAAACACAGAAACCCATGAATAACTGAGCTAATATGTTATAGCCGAGTAAAAAAATGAAGGTGAAGAAGCTGCAAATCCATGAATTTCAAGAAATGATGAAGCAGCTCTATTTCAAACGTGATTCCGAACGTGGAATAGATGGAACTTTCAACTGGCTTGTAGATGAAGTCGCCGAGTTAGGCCAAGAGCTAAAAGGAACAGATAAAGAAGCTACTGAAAAAGAGTTTGCTGACGTCATTGCTTGGCTTGCATCCCTTGCCAACATCAGGGGCATAGACCTTGAAAAAGCTGCCCTGAATAAGTACAACTTTAAATGCCCAAAATGCCAAAACTCACCTTGCGCATGTACTTTCTAACTGAGACGTTTCTGTCCAAAACCCGTCACCAACCAAATATATCGCTTATTACCTTTCCGCTCGATAGTTCCTTCATTTTTCAGAAGATTAAGATGGTGAATTACAACACCATAAGTCAAGCCTGATTCTTTGGCAATCTTGCAAGCCGCAAAGCCTTGGCGTTCAAGCAAAATCAGGATTTTGTTTCTAGCCGCAAGACCGCTATGGACGTTTCTGATTTGCGTCAGGTAAGCGTTAGGATGCATTGTTTCTTTGATTTTCTCTTCCACCGACCAATAGATTGGTAGTTTAACTTGAAAAGCTTTAGCTACTTGAAGTCGAAAAGCGTGGCTTGTTTGGGTTTCTTGTTATCAAACATCATAGCTATCTCTTCCTTGATTAGGTCCATGCGTTGCGTGTAGTACTTTGGCAAACCATACTTATCCACCAATTGTTGAGCAGCCACCAGATACTTCTCTATTCCACCTCGATAAACCGTAAGTGTTAGTTTGCCGCCGCAAAATGGACATTTCCCTTTAAGAGGCAGTCGACGGAACTTTTTGTTGCAGGATTTACATCGGAAGCCCTGAGTTGAGAATGCACGCAAGTTTCCGGCAATGTCACGCATGAAGTGCGTGTTGAGAACTTTAAGGGCTACTTTCCTTGCATCAACAGCTTCTATTTTTTCGCCAAGTTCCAGCTGCATGTGAAGCTTATCTATCATTGATTTGAATTCTTTATACGAACTGTTGGCGTTGCCTAAGTTGATGTTTGTGCACGGAGTTGTGTATTGGAAGCCTTCAAACTGGGCTTCAGTTCCCAATCGATGACTAATGACATCCATTAAAGCACTTGCGGGTCTTGCATCGCACTTCTCCAAAGTCTTCTTATAAAATTCTATGGGGTAGGTGGCGCTGACGTCAAAGTCGTGGGCTTGCCGTTGCACCTCTTTAGTGTTCACAAAGGGGATAAGCAAGATTGGCGCGTCCATGATTCCGCCGATTTGCGCAGGCAAATAGATTCGTGAAAAGTTTATCAACGTGTCGAGCGCAAGCATGATGGCGTCTTCGTCTCCGTCGCAGTCACGACGTTTAGCCGAATGCCAAACAGGATGAGCATAAATCAAGTTACGATCAGTAAAACCGACCACTCTTCCTAAAATGCAAGCACATGTGTGCGGCGCCAACCCAAAAAGCAAGTGACCAACCAAATCTTCAGCCTTCTTAACATTATAGAAGACAGGTTGCTTGTACACACGAGTTAATAGATCATCGATGAATGCGGCGATTTGGACGAAGTATTCTCCTGCACGCCAAGGAATAACGACATCTTGAATTTTTAGTTCACAGACTTGGTTAGGGTCAGTTAAGGGTAATCCATTGGTGTCCGCGAGGTATCCCATCTGATGCATCTTTTCGATCGATACACCGACTTCAGCTGGTGTAATATGTGTTAAGGGAGCGTTTGTGGCGTCGAAGCGTATGGTACCATCCTTGTAAACAGATAATCCATGCTTTGCCCTTAAGATGCCTTTTTCGATGATTTCAGGGGTCTTATCTGCGTTGGTTAAGCCTTTAACGCCGCGCAGCATTTTTGGCGCCTGGCAGCCAAGGTTGCTTGATGCTTTGTCTATTTGTTCTTTGAAGTTAATAGGCTGCCGTTGATAGAGGACACCGTCTGTTTTACAGGTTGAACATCCGCTATCTTTCACTGTTCTGCCGCAGCGCGGGCAGCTTTTCTCGTGGACGGTTTCAAAGCCACAGTTGTCACATTTAACTTTGGGTGTATATGTTTTGCAGTTGGGACATTTGCGTTTAGCTAACTCGACGAACACTGGACCCTGCCGTGCCGCTTCCATCAGATCACGGTGGGAGCCACCCTTCAAACCAACTGGAAAAAGGACATGGACGTTTGGCTTCATTTCGCGGTGTTTGGCTTTTTCGGGTCTACCCATGCGTCCACCCACGTATGTTGGTGCTTTATCTTTGATTTGCACGCCAGATAGCAGGCTCAGCAACTCAAGTACCGAAGTCGCTTGCAAAGGCTGAGTGAACCGTGGATTGCCGTAACCGAGAGTGAATCCGAAAGCAGCCGCATCTTCACCAATTAACTCTACTTTGCCGTCGACGATTCGATGGGGTGCAAAGATCTTTCGAAGCGACGTAACGACATCATTATTAGCAGTTCCCGTGATTTTAGAGATACCCCTATCATCTACAGTTACGTCGGAGCAAGCCAACCAATTTCGCAAGGATTCGACTTCTTGAATAGTAGATAAACTTGTCCAGAAGAACGTGCAATTAGGGGACAGTGGGACACCTATGTTTTGACTAAGCGCGATTGCCTCTTTAACTGTGGGTTTGTTTAGAAAAGGGTCAAGTATGAAACTTTCCAACTTTTCCACGGAAAGATTACAAGAGATTGTAGTCTTTCTATAATCAGCGCCATATTTAGCGAATAACGCATTCTGAAGGTCTTTAGCCCACCATTCCTCTACGTATCCCGAGGGTGGAAGTGCCTTGTTGCAATAGAGAAAATCGCCAAAATCAATGAGAATATCTCCGAGGAAGAGGATTTTTTGAATCTTACCCTTAATATCGCCGTAATTTTCAAGCGACACACGAACTACTGAGTTATCCTTGAGCAAAACCACAGGCTGCTCGATGCTATCGACTGGCATAGTGACACCGCCTTTACCGGGTAATTCCAGACGCATCTGTGTGCCAGCTGCAAGAAAATTTTCAACCACAGCCATTGTTGCAGGATGAATACCTACGGCTGATAGCCCAGTGTTTCGTGACCTACCGTACCTTAGGCGAAAACCGCCACGGGTTGAAGGAAAAGCAAAAATTGGGCGCCCTGCGATGACGTCATCCATGAAGCCACCGGATTTTTTCTCGGATTTCTTCTTGAACTCTTTCAGCCAGTCCCAGCCTTGGAAACCTAACTTGTCGATGATTACATAGACTTTTTGGGCGCGTCCTACTATGCCATCGTTTACAACACGGAGGGCACCGCCTCGGACGCGGTTTGTTTCAACTCTTTGCAAGTTACGGTATGATGACACCTCAACGGGGTCGGATTCTGTGCCTGTACATTCGACAGGAATTAGGTTTAGCGCTTTTCGAAGTTCTTCGTCTGGAATGTGATACTGAAAACGCCCAACGGAGCGTTCATAGAGGCGCAGCTCTTCTACGAAACGGGAAACTTCTTCTTCGGTGGGTTTATACCTATCCAGGTTGAGTTCACGCCGCACATAATCGCCCACTACCAAAGTCAATGCTTGATCTGTGCCGCCTGCTGAACGAATAGGCCCAGCAAAATAAACCGCAAGATAACGAGACCTGTCAGCGTTTGTTTTAATTTTAACCTGCGCAATACCTTGAATTGGCGCCGCGGTTAAGCCCTCTGTGAAGATTGCTAACGCCGTTCGAATAGCCTGCTCAGCCAGCTGCTCTTGATCCATTTGAGCGAATTTGCCTTGAGCAATTTCTTGGGCAACCTTGAAGGCTATTTCTTCACGAGGCATCTTGCTGCTGAGCTCACGGATGCTAAGGGCAACACCTTTAGGCCCAACCAAACCTTCTACCAAATCGGCGATGTCCTGAGCTCTTATGCATTCTGTTTTTAGTGCAGGGTCGAGCCCTTTTGTTCGGGCGCTATCGCTTATGATGTAGAGTTGTCTTAACTGGTTTTCCAGTGTCTCAACGTAATTTTGATAGCCCTTGCTAATATTCAAGTTTACAGCTCTCCCGCAAGATATAGAAAGATGGGTTATTTTGGCTTTCTAAAATAAGAAAGAAAACAAAAAACTAAAAGTAACTTCAAGATTTATCCTGTTTTTATCGCTGCG
This sequence comes from Candidatus Bathyarchaeota archaeon, assembly GCA_963777155.1. Classification (GTDB taxonomy): domain Archaea; phylum Thermoproteota; class Bathyarchaeia; order Bathyarchaeales; family Bathycorpusculaceae; genus Bathycorpusculum. The sequence goes on along the minus strand of CAVZPM010000009.1, from coordinate 53,321 downwards.
ATGATTTCGGATATTCTCTTGTTTGCATCGTTTGACTCTGTGACGTTTCCCGTGACGATTATGTCGGCTCCAGCTGAAGCTGCAGTGAACGCTTGCTCTTTGCTTCTTATGCCGCCCCCGACAATCAAGGGAATATCAATCAGGTGCTTAACAGCACTAATCATTTCAGGAGGGACAGGGTTTGCTGCTCCAGAGCCACCTTCAAGATAGATAAAACGCATACCAAGATATTGACCTGCAAGAGCGTGAGCTGCCGCAAGTTCAGGCTTGTTGTAAGGAACAGAGATTGCTTTCCCAACGATGCCAGCGGTTCCTCCGTCGCCGACAATGATGTAGCCCATAGAAATCGGTTCGATACCATATTTCTTAACGAGGGGGGCACCCAAGATTTGAGCGCCAATAAGAAAATAGGGGTCTACTGAGTTAAGCAGGGACATGAACCATATCGCGTCTGCGTGGCTACTTATTCCTGTGACGTTGTTTGGGAAAAGAATAGTTGGAATGTTCACTTTCGATTTGATTGCTTTTACAACATCGTCGAGATGATTTTCAGAAACAAAGGTCGAGCCTCCAATCATAATGGCGGCTGTTCCACTGTTTTTAGAACTTTCTGCAATCTGTGATGCTGCGGAAGCAGTTACTTTTTCCGGGTCTATAAGTGTTATGTGGATTGAGCGATCGGTTTTTATTTTTTCAAGCAAGTACCGTTCGATAGGTCCAAGCATACAAAAGATCCTTCAGTTACTCTTTTTTTATTACGGGTGTTCTTTTTTGGGTGCCGTAAACGCTGTCGGTTAGCATGCAGTAAACGTCAACTTCGCCTTGTGCTGATTTAACTGGGAAGTCTTCTTTAAGGCCACAACTGCTGCATTGCGCAGTCGCATGACCACCTTCTTCCCTGACGATTTCTACTCTCACAGTTTCTTTTCCGCATCTAGGGCAAGAGAAGAACTTTGGTAATCGTTTTTTTGGGATATGAACAACTTTTTTCCTTCTTCGCCCCATACAATAAACCTTCTTCACTCGTCTGGTAATGTTCATAATATTTATGCTTGTCCTTAAATACTTGCCTACTAACCATCGTTATTGAGGCTGCCATTGCAAGTGAAGTTAACGCTGTCCTTGTTAGAGATAGATTTTTTGGAGACTCAAGAAAGGATCTGCCGATTCATCAAAGAATACGTTCAAAACACAGGGGCAAAAGGGATTGTTCTAGGTCTCTCCGGAGGAGTGGACAGTGCAACCATCGCGGGTCTGTCGAGCCAAGCAGTGGGGGGCGAAAACGTCTTAGGCCTAATGTTGCCTGAAAAGGAAAATTTTAATCAAAAAGACATTGATGACGCCAAAGTGGTTGCAGAACTATTTCATCTGCAAACGCAAGTTTGCGATATGTCCAAGGTTTTGAGCTGCTTCTACGGGGGAATTCCTGTTTTTGACCAATCAGATAGACTTTGTAAAGGCAACATCAAGGCTAGGACACGAATGATTTACCTCTATTACTACGCTAACAAACAGAACAGAATCGTCTGTGGTAGCTCCGACAAGTCCGAGACGATGATGGGCTACTTTACCAAGTGGGGAGACGCAGCAGCAGACATAGCGCCAATAATTGACCTCTACAAGACACAAGTACGTAAACTCGCAATACATATTGGCATACCCAAGGAACTTGCGTTGAAGCCTTCGACACCTGCGCTCTGGCCGAATCAGTTAGCTGAGTCAGAACTGGGAATCAAATATGAAACCTTAGACCTAATCCTCTATGGGCTTGAACGCTTCTTGACAACCAATGACATCGCGATTCAGTTGGATCTTGAACAGAATTTAGTGGATAAGGTAAAAGCTCGTTGGTTGGCAAACGAGCATAAAAGAAGAATGCCTATTGCGCCCAAAATTGGGTTTAGAACTGTGGGAAACGATTTTAGGCTCCCAAGACACATCTATTGAAAGTGGAAAAATGAAGCATAAAATCAAACTTGCCCTGTGCCAGATAAGTAGTAAACGGGAAAACAAAACCGAGAACTTGCAAAAAATTGAGAATTTGACCTTAGAAGCAAAACGGCAGGGTGCAGATATAGCCATTTTTCCCGAGATGTGCTTGACGGGTTATGTTATTTTAGATCAAGTATACGAGTTGGCTGAAACAATTCCTGGACCCACAACTGAGAAGATAACGACGCTAGCCAAGAAAACAGGTATGTACATCATTTTTGGGATGCCTGAACTAAGCGAAAAAACTCAAGCAACAGTCTATAACACCGCAGTCTTTATTGGGCCACAGGGTTTAATCGGTAAATACCGAAAAATGTACTTGCCTACTCACAGCGTGTTTGAGGAGAAAAGATATTTTCGGCCTGGATATGAGCCAGCGGCTTTCCAAACTGAAATCGGAAACATTGGATTAACAATTTGCTATGATGTTTTCTTTCCAGAAGTATTTAGGCTGCCGAGATTGAAGGGTGCACAACTCATAATCTGCATTTCCGCGTCACCGGCGGTGCGTAGAGGCTACTTTGAAATCCTAACAGCCGCCAGAGCCTTGGAAAATACCGCGTATCTCGCATATGTTAACCTTGCAGGAGTTGAGGATGGGCTGCAGTTTTGGGGTGGAAGTCGCCTTGTGGGTCCAACAGGCGACGTTTTAGCTAAAGCAAAGTATGATGAAGAGGATTTTGTGGTCTGCGAAGTAGATTTTGGCGATTTGAGGGCCGCTGAAACATTCATTCCTACACTCCGTGATCTCAGACCGGAGATTTATGATCAACTAAAGCGGCTTTCAGAGCAAATTTAGCACCTCACACATATATCGTCGCCTTGGAGTTTGGCATCACAGGTGAATCACAGGGTTGTGATATCAAGTGAATTTTGGCTAAATCACGGTTTTTTAGTGACATCACAGGTTTTTTTAATGGTGTCACATGGGAGACTTGCATGTAAAAATGTGTTTTAATTATAGAATAGGCAGCTAAAACTGTGTGCTATTTCGTCGGAAATATTAAAAAAAGAGGTGTGGCGGGTTTGGTGCGCCTACAAAAGTGCATTTTTTGTGTAAAGTTCAGGCATATTCACTGAAAAACCTCCCGATATTTTAGCCTTTATTATGTTAATTGTACCAAATTACTGTAGATTTTAATAAAGGTCTGAAATTTAGAGTTATTTTAGCGTTTTAGTGCTGTTTTGACCATTTTATTGAGCGGTTTTGAGAGTTTAGGGTCCGTCTAAAGGATAAAAAGCAGGCGCAGTATACAAATCTGTATCCATTTGGAGTATGGAGGAAAGCATAGATTTGAAGCTAAAAGACGGCGTAACAGCTTGGTTAAATGGGGCGTTAAACGACCCTATTGTGCAAATTCTGGCTAAAAATAGCCATTTAACAAAAACACAACTGGAAACTTTGCTCATTAACGTTTTAGCCGAGAGTATATCGGGTAAACAGCTAAAGTACGATGAAAAAGCCGCTTTAAGGCTAACAAGGGCTAAAATAAGTCGTGGATCGTTTAATAGGACCTTAAAACAGTCCAATGAAAACGTCATTAAATCCATCTACACAGTACTACTTCTAGGGTATTTGGGTGTTTTTGAGACCACAACTCTCGACCCATACCTCGAAATAGCCAATAAACTGCACGAATATGTCGAGGCTCACCAGGACATACCTAGCAAGGAAGAGGAACTAAAAGACCACCTAAAAGTCATAGAAATCATCAGAACGGAGCTCGAAACGAGCTTAAAACGGCTTTCTAGTCCATCAGAAGAGCTCCTGTGACGTCACAAATCACAGGTTATTCAATCATTTTTTCCATATTTTTAGGAAGTAAATCACATATCACGCAGGTTCAATAATCAAGGATTATTCCACAAAATAAGGCTAAATCAAAGCTATTTTAACACATGGATAAACATAAGCAGAAGGGATTTTGGCGGTTTGTGATGTGTGATGTCATATCTAACATGGATTGATGTCACCAATAACCTTAAATTTCCATGGAGAATACTGTGATGTGTGATGCAACCGTTAAATCACGCGGGGTCACGGTCAAATCACAGGGGAGGAAAAGTACGGTTGACCTAACGGCAATAATCTTTGGCGTATTATTAGCTTTAACAGCGGTAGCTGCGTATGAATATTATCGTCAAATACGCAGGGCACATAGAGAATATGAGAAAGCTAGAGAGTTCATTGAGGATATTGTGCTAAGTTTCAACCGTGAATTAAAACGTGAAGCTAACAAATTTGACACAATGGTTTCCAAAGTCGATGGCAGCTACATCGCAGCTGATGCCAGCCACCGAAAAGCAGAAAGATTAGAGGGCAAAATCGAGCCACTCGAAATCCAACTTAGCGCGCTTAGCCAATCACAGCAAGAGATGTCAAAGACAATTACGAAGAACTTATCAGTAAACACGCAAAACAATGTCACCATCACGTCTGGGTTGTCCGGATTAGAGGCAAAGCTCCAAGACATCGTGGCTACACAGGAATCTCTTAAAAATAGAATTGCAGGGTTCGAGGAACAAATCCAGAAACTATCCGTTGCTCAACCACAGCAAGAGATTAGAACAGAAATTCTATTGCCACCTGTACCCATTAGACGCGACAAAGCCTTAGCAGCTCTAACTGACACAGAGATCACAGTGCTTGAAATGCTCTTAAAAGAAGGCGCGAAGACTGCCCCGGAAATCAAAGAGAGAGTCCACCTTAGTAGAGAGCATACTGCACGGTTGATGAAGAAGATCTATGAAGAAGGATATGTTGAGAGGGAAGCAGGAAAGATTCCGTTCCTCTATACTATCAAGAAAGAAATGGAAGCTCTGCTACAGAAGGCTGAACCTCCAACAACCTAACAATAAAATCTTTAGCTTCATTCACAAGTTGATGCTATATTGTGAAGAGATTGTGAAGCTATTTTATACGCTGCTTAATTGCCTGTGGAACATTTGGCGCAGTCTTGTATTTGAGGCTGTTTGATCCGCCAGTCCTCATCAGCATACCTTTAGCAGACATCCTTGAGAGGTAAGTGGATACAGTGCTTAGGCCAACTGGCTCTTTGAGTTCCTGTTCATAAATGGATTGAATGTCTTTAGAAGAGAACCAAATTAATGGAAAATTCTTTTGGATAACCAACTGGACTTTCTCAAAACGTGACAAGGCACGGTTAGGCATCACTGGCCCTGTGCTTACAGTTGGACCTTCTCCAGGTGTACCACCTAGCAATTCGACAAGGTCAAGTAGGCGCAGAGCTTTATCGCGGGTTACTTGACCCTCAAAAGCAATGGTATATCGATTACCATCGCTATCGAACAGCTCAACGCGCATTTTACGAGCCGGCATCCCAGATACACCTTAAGGTTGTTCACAACTTTGCACTTCACACCTTAAAGCTGTTACGGTGAATTGGACACATATGAAAAGGTGGATTAGTGCTTGTTTTTGCTGATTCGGCTGTTTTTGGAGCTTTATTGCTATTACCAGCTTCACAGATAAACAGATAGGCTGAAAGATTATTGTTCAGTCCTTGTTTCGGTTTTCCAGTAGAAGTGAAGGGGTGGCTTATTCACTTGTGAAAGACAGAAATAGGGTAATTAATAGGAAAAAGAGCTTGACAATCCAACAGAATTTTTGTTATTTCATACGTATTCACAATTTTGTGAACGTGAAGCCAAACATAATTTTATTCCGAAAAGAGGCAAATTTTACTCGGAGTTGATTATACCGAGATTATGCTAAAATCAAACAACTTGCCATCTATAACCAAGTGTTTTCCATAGATAAATTAGTTTTAGGGCCACCCCTACGTTTCCTCTCGAAGTTTTAGGATAAAAAGAAGACAGGAAAGCTTGAAAAAATATTTGCAGAATGTTTGTCTAATTTCTTGGATGACAATTATTAATATACTTAAGAACTTTTAACCTACCAGAGTATATATTTACATATATTATAATTAGTACTTTTCTTTTAAGTGGCTTATTTCTCCAGTAGAAGCGTTGGGGTGTGTCTTCTCTTGCTTTGTTTGGTTGTTAACGCTTGTTTTCATTGATTTTTAGGATTGTTGTGTTCTAAAACCAGTTTTTTGTAGTGTATCCTTTATCTGTTCCACTCGAAATAACCGTGTTGCCTATAGAATAAGAGGGATGGGCTAATGGGCAACTCAAATGTATTAGATGATGTATTCGAAAACTTCGTTAACGGTGTTAAATTGTTTAAGGACCGTGAGGTCTTAAGACATGATTATCTTCCTGAAAAGCTTCCACACCGCGAAGACCAGATCAGACTTTTAGGTGCAACGGTTGCTCCAGTGTTGAGAGACTCAAGATGTTCAAATATCTTCATTTACGGAAAAACTGGCACAGGAAAAACAGCTGTAACAAAATATGTTTTAAGTCATCTGGAATCCAAGGCTAAGGAGTATGGTGCGCAAGTAAAATTCTGCTACATAAACTGCAGGATGACAGGTTCTGAATATAGGGTTTTTGCAAGTCTGAGCCAAAGTGTGGGTTTATCAATTCCCTTCACAGGGTTATCTTCGGGAGAAGTTTTCGACAGATTCCGAGCAGGGTTAGATCAATCTAGAGTAATATTCATAATAGTCTTAGATGAGGTTGATGCGTTGATTAAGGAACATGGCGACGCATTCATGTATGAATTGACAAGGATAAACGAAACGCTAACCAAAAGCAAAGTTGCCCTAATCGGTATATCCAATGATTTGCGCCTAAAAGAATTTCTGGACCCACGGGTCTTTAGTTCACTAAGTGAAGAAGAACTAGTCTTTAGACCGTATGATGCTGGTGAGCTCAGAAATATTTTGCTTGAACGCTCAAAATTATCTTTCCAAGATGGAGTGTTATCTGATTCAGCATTAAGTATTTGCTCAGCTTTAGCTGCAGCGGAACATGGAGATGCTAGACGAGCTTTGGATCTGTTACGCGTGGCTGGAGAAGTTGCTGAACGTTTAGGTGCTAAAATAATTACTGAAGAGCATGTGCGCCAAGCGGAGAAACACATTGAGCACAACCGTGTGGTTGAAGCTCTAAATAACTTGACTTTGCATTCCAAGCTGGTGCTGTTGAGTGTTTACCATCTAAACAAACCGAGCGCTACAACCGGGGAAATATACGACATTTACAACGAATTGTGCGGGGAGATGGGCTCTGGGCTTCTTACGCAACGTCGTTTAGGTACTTTGGTCAATGAGCTTGATTCGATGGGTCTTGTAAACGCAAAAGTTGTAAGCATGGGTCGATACGGCAGAACTAAGAAGATTAGACTGGAGATTTCCCGTAGCTTGATTAGAGATGTTCTTGGTGGTGATAACCGCTTTAGTCGTTTATTTGAATATTCCCCCAAATATCCCACAAGAATTTAGCTGGTAGTGTCTAAGTCAGTTAAATGACAAAACAGTAATATGCATTGTTTGCAGGTTCACCACTGGCACTTTTCCTGGTGTAGGGACCAATCCTAACTTCTCCATATAGTCGGTTTGGTCTTGCCAACCCCCCGAATTAACAACTAGCACACCACGGTAATTACAATAACCTAAAACATGTATGTGCCCAGCATGGAAAATGTCTGGCACTCTGTCGATAACGAGGTAATCTCGGTTTTCTGGGGAAAGCATTGTTTTTCCGCCATAGACAGGTGCTAGATGACGGCTCTGGATAAGTAGCCGCATTGCTTTCTCGGGATGTTCATGGTCCATTCCAGGGATAACCGCTATTATGTCATCTAAACTTCTACCATGGTACATGAGAACTTCAACTCCATGAAGGCTTAGAAGACATGGGCTACCGACTGAATGAATGTTCTTTTTTCCTTTAATCGCTGTTAGGTACCCTTCAGGTATAGCTGGTTGCGGTAATGATTTACGAGCTGCATCATGGTTCCCCGGAGAGAGAAAGATTTCAATGTAATCCGGAATCTTTTCAAGATATTTTGCAGCAAAGTCATATTGTTTGTGCACATCGCGTATGGTCAGTTCATATTGTTGGCCGGGATAGATTCCCACGCCATCAACAATGTCTCCAGCGACCAAGATGTACTTTACTCGGCTAGCGATTTCCCGCATCTCTGGAGTTCCGTATTTACCTTGGAGCCAGAGTATGAATCTTTTAAAGGAATCTCTAGTGAACTTGGTGCTACCGATATGAATGTCGGAAGTAAGAACTGCATAGACTGGTTCTTCTGCCCTCTGTTGCTGTTTTTTACCTATCTCTGGAAAGATAATGTCTTCAACCATTAGGAGGTTGGTTCGGGTTTTGATTACGGCCAGGCATACTACTTGATCAGGAAGAAGCATGAGGACTTTCTTCTTAACTTCTTCAGCCGCTTTTTGGGGTACCAGCACAGTTGCGCTACCCTGCAAGTCTTCAACAGAAAGAATAGTGTGGTTCTTTGAATCCCGCTTCTCAGTTAACATGCAGATAATTTTTAGTTTGGTTTTTGCAGGTGATTTTAATGCTTCCAGAATTGAGGTTGCAGCTTTAACGTCCATTCTCTGTCTTAGCAAGTGTTCAATGCGTTTGAAGCGGTCTTGAAAATAAAGTACGTATTCGTCGAGTGTTCCGTTTGAGCTCAGTTTGCCCGTTGCGTCTTCTATGATTTTGAAGTCTGCAGGTATGTCTTTTGCGTATGGATAGAATTCGGCTTCATCAATAATCGTCTCTGGGGTCGTCAGAGGTTCCATAGTAGCTTGCGGTTCTGGGGGTTTTTTTAACTCTGGCAAGTGTGTTTCGAGCACTGATATCGCAGGCTGTAGGAGAGCTTCCAAAAAACCTCTCTCAATAAACATTGGCTTTTCCTGCAATGCCTGTATCCTTTCAAAAGCGAGATTCATGATGGTGACTGGATCGCTTGTTTCGCAGTTTTGGCATAGAAACTCGAAGGCTTCGCTGTTTAGTTGATATCCCGCGGCGATTGTTACTTGGATTGCCCTCTGAAGTTTTTCTTGCGCGTTCATCGAGTTCTTACCTCGACCAATAGTCAGAGACGATTTTTATGTTAGGCAGTTATGCTCTTGAGTTATTTACTGTTTTTTGTTTTCCCTTTCTCTTTTTCTTAAAATAATTCAAACCAAGGATTCTTGCTCTATTCTTTTAGAATTGTATTTTTGGTCGATAAGTTATGTAAAATCAATTCAATTTAAATAATCAAACCATAGTTTAGATATGTTATATCTTCCCAAGGTGCAAATGCATATGAGTGAATCACGTAAAATTCAGCAAACACCAACAGGAACTTTCTTTGTTTGCCTACCCAGAGATTGGGCTAAAGAAAACGGCTTAAAGAAAGGAGCTTTAGTAAATTTGGAGGTAACAGGTGAAGGTAAACTTCTTGTTGATCCTAAGAACGCGGCTGAACCTGAACCTAAAGTTGCAATTTTGGGTGTCGGTCCTTTTTTGGGGCGTGAAATTGTGGGTCGATACTTGTTAGGCTATGATACTATTAACATTGAAGTCAAGGATCGGATCGATGCCACTGCAAGAAAAATAGTTAAGACAACAGCTAGTTCTCTGGCAGGCTTAGAGATCGTAGAAGAAAACATTTGCAAGATTTCCCTACAGAGCATATCACAACAACCTTTTGGGTTTTTGCCTGAAAAAATTCTACAGCGAAACCATGGTTTAGTCGCAGGGATGATTAAAGATGTCACTAACTCTTTTATTAACAGCGATCTCGAGCTTGCTAAAAGCGTGGTCTCACGTGACAACGAAAGCAACAGACTTTACTTTTTGCTCGTAAGAACTCTTCGGACGATTATCCAGAATCCAAGGTTGAGTGATAAACTTGGGATCACGCCCATTGAGTGCTTAGACTATCGTTTGGCTGCAAGCCTAATCGAAGGAATCGGTGACTCCTGTGTTCAGTTTGCTTCAAACACTTTGGCACTCAACGGAATCAAACTATCTGATGACCTTCGTAAGTTGCTGTCTGAACTGCTATTTGCCTGTTCTGGAGCTAACGAGCAAGCAATCAGAGCTTTCTTAAACAAGGATATTTCATTAGCAGAAAACGTTCGAAATCTACGCGAGAAAATCGAGTCGACCTACTCAAGCATTGAACAGTTGGCGAAGGATTCGTCGGTAGATTTGATGCCTCAGATTTTGTCGGCAGTGTCTTTTCTTAGGCAGATTTACGAGAGAAGCGTAGACATGGCTGACTTGGTCGTTTAACCCTCGTTTTTTTCAACCTGCGGTTGGCTTGGGAAATCCGGAGGGCTCTCATTCAGTCGGCGCCTAAAAGAACCTCATCTTCTCTAACAATTCTACACTGTACCCTGCAGCCTTTACAAAAACAAATATCAAAATCGACCCAAAACAAGCCTTACCCAATTCTGTAAATGCAACTGTTATTGTCCTATCAAACAGCAACTATTCGTAGATAACTCTTAATCATAAGTTTGTAAAGTCTTCCCTTCTTTTTGCTCAGGAAAAAAACAGACTCTTTTTTGCGATGGGCTAATGAGGGAAAAATCTTACTTCTTAACTCACCTTGTGACCGAAAAATAAGATGGTAAAGGGTTAAATCTGCAAGTGAGCATTCAACTCAGGGAAATTTCACATGTCAACTGTTACAGATAGAGTGGCTGACGCTCTTTATTTTTCCGGATGCTTAAAATTCGGTAGTTTTAAAATCAAGTCTGGAGCAACAAGCCCTTACTACATCGACTTAGCACGAGTGCTTTCTGCGCCGAAACAACTCTGCACAATAGCTGAAGCCGCTTCGGAAAAGATCAAGGGAATAATGGCTGTCGACCAAATAGACAAGTTAGCTTCCATTGAACTTAAGGGTGCATTGATTGCGCCAAGCATTGCCTGCAACCTAAACCTACCCTGCATTATTGTCCGGAAAGAAGAGAAAGCCTACGGTGTCACAGGGAGAATAGCAGGTGCAGACGTAAACAAAGGCGACCAAATAATCTTCTTCGACGACGTAATAAGCGAAGGGTTATCCAAAGTCGAAGGCATTAAACCCCTCCAGGATCTCGGTGCCTCTGTAAAACATTTGCTAGTCGTGGTAAACCGTGAGCACGGCGGTAAAGAAAAACTAGAAAAACTCGGCTATCAAGTTCACTCTCTAGCAAAAATCACGGATATCGTAAACTCACTATACCTGGGAAAACATATTTCTAAGGAACAGGCTGACAAAGTCTTGGAGTACGTTAAACACTTTCAATATCTTTAAAATAGTGCGCTACAATTTTTTCAGCTACATCGATAGAGTAACCACTATTCACGAGTGTTTGCTTTAGGTCCTCTGCTTTGTCGATTTCCACTTTTATCGCAAAATCTTTTCGGTAAGTCGCATATAAAGTTAACCAAAACTGGAAAGACATTAAACCAATCCTTACGGAAAAAAATGGACCCCTATATTTATTGGTTGCAAGTTCACAAGAATATATCCGAAAGGAGACAGCTGCATGCAAAATCAAGAGCAAGTGATAGATGCCCTACTTAAACCAGAAGCTTATCCCCAAGAGACGGGCAAGATAGACCTCATTCAGACCCACATATCCTTTGTATTCTTAACCAAGAATTATGTTTATAAAGTGAAAAAAGCCGTAAACTTCGGGTTTCTCGATTTCTCAACCCTTGAAAAAAGGCGTTTCTACTGTGAGAAAGAGTTGGAATTAAACAGGCGCCTCTGCCCAGAAATATATCTCGAAGTTGTTAATATCAACAAATCAAACAGCATCAAAATAAACGGCAACGGTGAAACCGTCGAATACGCCCTAAAGATGAAGCGGTTGCCACAAGAAAAAATCATGGCAGTACTACTAAAACAAAATAAAGTGAACCAAAAAAAAATTGATGAGATAGCACGTATAGTTGCTGAGTTCCACTCAAAAGCGCAGACAAGTCCAGAAATAAACGAGTTCGGCTCCCTGAAAATAATTAAGACTAACTGGGACGAAAACTTTGCTCAAACCACAAAATACATCAACCAAACTATTTCGCAAACAGATTTCCAATTCATTCAAACGAAAATCAACTGCTTCATGGAGAAAAACAATGCACTTTTTGAAAGTCGAATAGTTGACAAACGCATTCGAGATTGCCATGGGGATCTTCATTCAGGTAACATTTTCATTACAGAAAAAATCTGTATATTCGATGCTATAGAATTTAACGATCGTTTCCGTTATTCTGACGTTGCTGCGGACGTTGCCTTCTTAGCAATGGATTTGGATTTCCAGCAACGACGTAACCTGGCAGATCGCTTCATAGAGCAATACATCGCGTGTTCTAATGACCAACAGCTAACCTTGCTGCTCCCATTTTACAAATGCTACCGTGCGTATGTGCGCGGCAAAGTAATCAGCTTCAGACTTGACGACACAAACATAAAACACGAAGAAAAGGCATCTGCAATCAGAGAAGCTCAAGACTACTTTAAACTAGCCACTGAATATGCTCATACTCTCTAAGTCTTTTTCTATTTGAATTGGCTTGCTACCCAATCTGGGATCTGAACTGTCCCCATCAGGATTGGTTTTTGGTGGCAGTCACTTCCCCCAGTCATGATGAGTCCCTGCTGCATTGCGAAAGCAATGTATTGATCGGTTGTTTCTGGGGTGCTTCGGGAATGCCAACATTCAACGCCATCGATGTAAGGAAGCATTGCTTCCTCGACAATCTCAGTCTGCTCAGCAAGAACTTCACTCAGAATTTTAAGTGAGGTTCCATGAGGATCGTTAGGGTGAGCCAAAACCAGTTTTCCGCCAGCGCCTCGAATGAGTTTTGATGCTTCTTCAAGGTGAAGTGGGAACTTTGGCACGTCACATTTGACCAGATATTTATCAAAAGCTTCTTGACGCGTTTTAACAATTCCTTTTTTAACTAAATAATCTGCTATATGGGGTCTGCCGAATACCCCGTCTACTGACTCTTCAATTTTCCGAAAATCGTCCTTAGTTAATGCTGTAATCTGTTCTTTCTTGAATTCCGCGTTGAGATTGTCAAGGATTTTAGCCGCCCGTTCCTGCCTGTACTTCGCCATTGTCTCCAATTTGCTTTCTAGCGCCTTGTTGCTAGAATCGAATTGAAAACCCAAAAAATCCAATGAAACTACTTTTCCCTCATGATACTTGGGATGTGAAAAAGTGACATTCAACTCTACACCAGTGATGTATTTTATGCCTGCGTTTTCAGCCTGAGCGAAAGCTTGGGTTTGGCAACCGATGGAGTCATGGTCTGTAATCGCGAGTAAGTCGATATCTCGGGTCTTGGCCTCTCTTATTATTTCTGCAATAGTGAATTTTCCGTCGGAACCTTTCGAATGAACGTGCAAATCAATTTTCATGGCGGCACTCTTTACTTTTTCTCCATTCCCACTACGAACCATTGGTCGGTTTCGTCGCGGCAGGTATCAACAGTTAGGTGAGTTACTTTGAGCGTTGGATATTTTTTCTTAAGGTCACCTATGTCAACTGGTTCAAACTTGTTCTTGTTGGCCTGATATGCTTCTTCTGTTAATGCGTTGGACTCGTACTTCTCTTTGGTTCGCTTCTTAATTCTGGAAAGCGATACTTCTTGGGGGCAACTGGTTTGAAGAATAACAAAAGTCATGTTGTTTTTTGCAGCTATCTCAGCCGAGCGTCTGCGAAGTTCTTGCGTAACAAACGTAGCATCCAAGATTAAGCCGTCTTTACTTTTTGCTGCTAATTCATCAGCGCGGCGAAACACTTCATCGTAAACTGATAATCGCTTATTCATGTTTCCCGCAACTTTCACATCAAAAATATCTTCATTCTTAAGCACTTCCAACCGAATCAAGTCGCTGCGGAGAATAGGGTAACCCTTAATTTTGGAGACTTCCTCTGCTGTTTCTGTTTTATAACTTGCAGGCAACCCGCATGTTATCAATAGCGTTCTCGGACCTAACTCTTTTTTAACAAACGAGGCAAAAGGTTCCTTCATTTTATCCTCTCACATGTAGGTCTGGATCTTGCATAATTAAACTTTTTCGAGTTTGCACCTACATCCTGCCTTTTCGAAGCAAATTCTAAATAGGTAGAAGACACAATGTTCCTAAAAAGAAGGAATATTCATGGAAGAATTCCAAGTTAAAGATAAAAGTTTAGCACCACAAGGTCACTTGCAGATCGAGTGGGCATCAAAGCACATGCCTGTTCTAACAATTATTAAAACTCGCTTTGAGAAAGAAAAACCGCTTAAAGGTCAAACAATAGCTGCGTGTCTCCACGTAACCAAAGAAACCGCAGTGCTCATCAAAGTACTTATTGCAGGAGGCGCTAAAGTCGCATTATGCGGCTCAAACCCCCTATCAACCCAAGACGACGTTGCCGCAGCCTTAGCAGATAGCGGGGTACACGTTTTCGCTTGGAGAGGACAGAATACTGAGGACTATTACAAATGCATAGACAAAGTCCTTGATTTCAAACCAACCATGACAATGGATGACGGCGCAGATGTCGTAGGAATGCTTCACAGCAAACGACAAAACCAAATTAAAGACGTCAAAGGCGGAACCGAAGAAACCTCTACTGGTGTAGTTCGCCTAAAAGCCATGGAACAGGATGGTAGCCTCAAATACCCAATCATAGCAGTTAACGACGCATACACAAAATACCTCTTTGACAACCGCTATGGAACGGGCCAAAGCACCATCGATGGTATTATGCGGGCAACCTCCGTTCTACTCGCAGGCAAAAATTTTGTTGTTGGAGGATACGGCTGGTGCAGCAGAGGTATAGCTATGCGTGCGCGAGGCTTAGGAGCCAACGTTATAGTGACAGAAATTCAACCAACCCGCGCCCTAGAAGCAGTCATGGATGGTTATCGTGTCATGCCCATGGCTGAAGCAGCACCCATCGGTGACATTTTCGTCACAGCTACAGGTGACATAAGTGTCATACGTAAAGAACACTTGCAAAAGATGAAGGATGGCGCTATTATGTGCAACAGTGGGCACTTTAACGTAGAAATCAACATTCCAGACTTAGAAGGGCTCACAAAAGCCAAACGGACGATGCGCCCCAACATGGAAGAATACACTTTAAAGGATGGCAGAAAACTCTACCTCCTCGCCGAAGGTAGACTGGTTAACCTCGCAGCCGCAGAAGGTCACCCGTCAGAAGTCATGGACATGTCTTTTGCAAACCAAGCCTTATGTTCAGAGCACCTCGCCAAAACATCTAAACTCCAAACCAAAGTCTATACTGTTCCAAAAGAGATCGATGAAAAAGTTGCCGAGCTAAAACTGAAATCTATGAATGTTTCAATCGATGAGCTCACCGCTGAACAGAAAAAGTACTTGTCAACCTGGGAAATGGGTACTACTTGATCAACCGAGCACTTGAAGGGCAATGACAAACTTTAAATTGATTAAGCGAATACATGGCTATAAAGTGGTGAATCACTAAATGGTTAGCAAAGATCAAGGAATAGGTGGAGCAATACTAGTCGTTTGCGTTGTAGTCGCTATCGGTTACCTTGTTACGCTGTTCTATCCAACTTGGTTAGTCTCTATCGGGCTACTCAGCTCAACTACTGACCTATTTAAAATTCAATTTTGGGTAATTGCAGTGCCAGTATTCATTGCCTTCGTAGCTATACTTTTCATTGGGGCTTGGATCGGATGGACAATGGCAACAACACCGCCTCCAAAACCAATCGAAGAGATCACAACTGAAATCGAAGAAAAGAAAGACGATCAAAAAGTTGAAGAACCGGCTCCCGCAACGGAAGCAGCAACCACCGAAGACAAATCCGCAGCAAAGAAAAAGAAGTAAAATCTTTTATTCTCTTCTTATTATTTCCTATCCAGTTTTTTTAATTTATTTTTCCTAAATGAAGTGGGACTTATTAAAATTTTGATTTAATCTCGCATTTTTTTAAGCATACATTCAACGATGTCTTTGCAGACAAGGCAGCCGTCTGGAATTTGCTCTTTTGAAGAACGCTCACTTAAATATCCAAGGTGAAGCTGGCAATCTGAGGGCTTTTCTCTATTTCTATTTTTCTCTTTGCTTTCGTTCTGATTATTTTCAGACTGCCTTTTTGAAAGTGGTTCAAAAGGACCTGTTTCTTTCTCTCTCTTGGGTTGTTCCATTTCCAGTTTTGTAAGGCAATATGGGCAGGCGTAGTATGGTTCAGTTGTGTTTTCTTGCAGGTTTATTGTCTTAAGGGGAGTAGCAAATGTCTTTCTGCAGGAAGAGTTTTTGCATGTGAACGCTTTTTTTTCCCCCATTTTAAGATTGGATACGAATATGGGTTTTCTGCCTTATAGTATTATTGCACGTACTCTAAAGGTTGCTGGCTACGATGCTGAACAGGTTTGAGTTGGAGAAGCAAGTTGCTTTAGTGCATCCGCGCCTTCAGCGTATCCTGAGGCAACCATGATTCAAGTGGCGTTGCTGCTGTAACGACTTTGTTTGTATTAGGGGGGGTGGGCAACCTTCATTTTTTGCGCCTTCCAAGATTTATTTGGCGGTCCACAGCCACTGGAATACTGTGTTTGCGGGCTGCCAAAGCCGCTTCACTTGTCTGTTGAAGTTTTTGAAAGATAACTATGACTTAAGAGGTTTTTGGTTGATAGACACACCATGGGTCCTCAGTCAAATACTCTTTCTTAAGTTCTTCTGGTTCATGAAGATCGCCGCAGTAATCGATAAAGTCGCTTGAAAGTCCATAAGCCCGTGCACGGCAGCCACCGCACAGCGAGCGGTAATCGCATGCACCGCATTTTCCTTTGAGCGCGTTGGGGTTCCTCAATGCTTTGAAGATGTTTGATTTAAACCAGATTTCTTTGAAGTCTTCTTCGAGGACGTTCCCAAGTTTTATAGGCAGGTAGGGGCAGGGAGTTACGTCTCCGTTGGGGTAAATCCGGCAGTAGTACAAGCCCGCCAAGCAACCGCGAACCCACTGCCTCATGTCTAAACCCATGCCTTTGGCAATGCGCATAAACTGAGGTGCACAGGAAGGTCTTACGTTTAACTTGTGTTTTGCAACTTTAGCGAAGGTATTGGTTATCATGTCTTCGTATTTTTGAGGTGAAATATCCTCTAGTTTAGCACCTCGACCTGTCGGAACAAGGAAGAACAAGTGGAAATTTTCAACCCCAATTTCCTCTGCCAAACTCATGATATCATCTATTTGGTTGTAGTTCTGCTGAGTTAGAGTGGTGTTTATTTGGACGAGCACATTGTTTTTCCTTAAAACCTTGCAAGCGTTGACTGCTTTTTCCCATGAACCTGCCACTCCTCGGAACTCGTCGTGTTGCGATGGAATATGGGAGTCCAAGCTGATTGAAACCGTTGCTATTCCAGCTGCTTTGAGTTTAGCCGCAACCGTCTCATCGATGAGACTTCCGTTGCTTCCTAGCCCCATCTTCAAGCCCTTAGATGAGCCATAACGGATTAGTTCATAAATGTCTGGGCGCAAGAGTGGCTCGCCACCGCTGAGTATGAGTAGTGGTTTGCTAACTTGGCAAATTTGGTCCATGAGGTCTTTGCCTTCTTGAGTGGACAATTCATTTGATAGTTTCTTTTCTGTCGCGTTAATGTAACAGTGACTGCATTTCATGTTGCATTCGCGAGTAACGTTCCAAGACATTACTAAAGGAACAAACCGCTCTGCTGACTTTGCTTCTGGTGTATATGCAAGTTTTAGGTAGAATTCACAGTTGCCATGGGTCGCTATCAGTTTAGGCTGCCATAGCGTGAAGGGAAAAGGCAGAACTGTGTCAAGCATGGCTTTGGCGTGGGCAAAACAGAAATGAGTACAGAACAACCCAGAAACCTTGTCGTCTACGCCATATTTTTCATGGGCATAATGATGGCTTCCATATATGGGGCAGTTCAAAAATTCCATGTGTCCGTCAAGGGTCTCGTTGCTCATGGTCATGTTTATGAAGTGATCGCTAAGCATGACTGACTGCAGTTTCTCCCGTCGCATACCAACCTTAAGTGTTACATCGAGGGCAATGCTGACTGTTTCCATACCAAACTTTTCTTGGACTGCTTTCATCACTTTTTCAAGGGCAGGTAAACCTATGGTTTTTGCCAACTCAGCTGTAACTAGTAAGCCTTTGATTGTTTCGTACTCTTGGATAAGTCGCATCCGAATAACTTGCTCTGCCCACCTGTCGAACAATTTCTCTAACGCTTCGCTTGCCTCGGGGCTCTTGTTGTTTAGGAGGACTTCGACTTTTTTATTTTCTTGCTTAAGGTTTGTAAACAATTTTATTTTTTCTTCACTTGTTGGTCGAGAGCTGGTGGCGATCTCTTTAAAACTTACTGAGAAGGGAACTATATTTTGGGTTAGCTGCTTTGCGTCAGACTCAAAATCAAAGTAAATCTTACTCAACTGCACAGATACATCCGGCAGTACAACATTTAGTGCATTAAGGAGCACTTGGGTTTCCGATTCCATCTTTGAAACCATGGCCATGTGGTACAAAAGTGAACCGGCCATTCCCGGATCGGCTTGTTTGCCCATAACTCCGTTGAAAATTTGGTTATACAACTGCTTTGCTAAGTCAAAATTACTTTGTTCCATGGCAACTTGGGCTTCTATGAGTTTCTGTTTTCGGTTAATCAGGAGTTGAGCCCATCTGTGGCATTGCCTTTCGTCAAAGTTTGTTACTGCTTACACACCCTTGAGCCTAAAGATTTCCTGTAGTAGGTAAAAAAAGATAGCGGTGCTCTCGCTGTTTTACTGATACTGTATCTTTCTGCAGTTAAGGTTTCGATAACCTAATTAACCTCAAAACGGAACTTAGCCAATTATAACAGGTGAATGGTTTGAGTTACGACTGGATTTACGCATTAGTAGGCTTTCTAATAATGCTAGGCATACTTGGAGGAATTGGAATCAACAAGCCAAGAGGTATGAGCGTTAAAATGTGGTGTGTAGGTTACTTGGCAGTTGCATTGGGTTTTGATGCCCTAGTTGTCTTGGGTCTAGTGGGGAATTATTCGTGGCTCACAAACTTGCTTTTGGGACTTTCCGCAGGCGCAGCCACGGGCTTAGCACTGCATGTAATGCATCATATCAACGAAGAAGATGCACACCCAACTTTCATGAGCTGACCCTAAGCTCTTAGTCATTAGAGTTTTCAGGAAAAGTTCACTAAATGACTATTCAAGGCTTTTAAACAGACAGGTAAACAGCAGTTTTTGATTTCTCTTAACCAATTGAAAACCTATCTTTAACGGGATACAAAATGACTTAAGCCATTGACAGGAACAATCTACCGTTCACTCAATCAGTGTACCCTAACTGTTTCCACTGTGGCAGCAACAGTATTGTTCCATTTTTGCGCTTTTTGGCTATTTTTTGCACAATTTTCCAAAATTTACTTAAATTTGTATTAAGTAAATGGGGTGATGTATTCATCCTGTAAATTGACAACGTTTATATGCTGTTAAGCAAAACAATCCTTTCCAAGGATGAGATATTTATGGGAAAGTCCCTTACACGGAAGATACTGGAAAAACACTTGGTTGTAGGCGAATACGTACCTGGAAAAGAGATAGGAATAAAGGTTGATCAAACCCTGACTCAGGACGCGACAGGAACGATGGCTTACCTCCAGTTTGAGGCTATGGGTCTCAAACAGGTGAAGACCGAGCTTTCCGTTAGCTACGTTGATCACAATACAATCCAAGTGGGTTTTGAGAACGCTGATGACCACAAGTACCTTCAAAGTGTAGCCGCTAAATACGGTATCATCTACTCAAAGGCAGGAAATGGAATATGCCATCAAGTCCATCTGGAACGGTTTGGCAAGCCTGGCAAGACACTTCTCGGTTCTGACAGTCACACAACGACTGGAGGCGGCATCGGCATGATAGCCATAGGCGCCGGTGGTCTAGATGTTGCAGTAGCAATGGGTGGAGGCGAATTCTACATCACCTGCCCAAAAGTCTATAAGATAAACCTCAAGGGCGCTCTTCAACCATGGGTTAGCGCCAAAGACGTAGTCCTGAAGATGCTAGAAATATTCACAGTTAAGGGCAATGTCGGTGTCATCATGGAGTATACTGGACCGGGTGTAAAGAACCTCACCGTCCCAGAACGAGCAACGATCACCAATATGGGCGCAGAGATGGGTGTCACAACCTCCATATTCCCTTCCGATGAAGAAACCAAAAAATTTCTCAAAGCTCAAGGCAGAGAGGCAGATTGGGTCGAGCTAAAAGCTGACGATGATGCTGAATATGACAAGGTAGTTGACCTGGACCTTAGTGAACTGGAGCCTCTTGCAGCGGCACCGCACAGTCCCGGCAACATAGTCAAAGTTAGCAATTTGAGAGACCTAAGAATTGACCAAGTTATGCTGGGGTCATGTACCAACTCGTCTTACAAAGAAATAGCCACCGCCGCCAAAATAATGAAAGGCAAAAAAGTTCACCCAAACGTATCGTTTGGAGTAGCGCCAGGCTCAAGACAGGTGCTTCAGATGGCGACAAAAGACGGTTATATCGGTGACCTGATAGATAGCGGCGCTAGACTGCTTGAAGCAACCTGTGGCTTCTGCATCGGCAACAGCCAAAGCCCCAAATCAGCAGGCGTCTCTCTTAGGACAAGTAACAGAAATTTTGAGGGACGAAGCGGCACCGCAGACGCGCAAGTTTACCTTGTGAGCCCCGAGGTTGCAGCGGTGTCAGCAATCGCTGGAAAGATGACTGACCCACGAACGACGGGAATAAATTACCCCCTAGTGGATATGCCAAACAAGTTCCTAGTGGATGATTCCATGTTTATTTTCCCAAATGATGCTGACAAAAACGTTGAAATTGTAAGGGGACCCAACATCGGCGCTCCGCCAGTTAACGATAAAATGCCAGACGAAATCAAAGGTGTTATCGGCATAAAAGTGGGTGATAAAATTACAACCGACCATATCATGCCAGCTGGAGCCAGACTAAAATACCGTTCCAATGTGCCCGAATACTCCAAATATGTTTTTGAACCGCTTGACAAAGACTTCCCAAAAAGAGCAATGGACGCCAAAACTAAAGGATTAGCTACGGTTATAGTTGCCGGAGAATCTTATGGACAAGGAAGTTCCAGAGAACACGCTGCCCTTTGCCCAATGTATCTAGGTGTTAAAGCAATTATAGCAAAGTCCGTTGAGAGAATTCACTCAGCTAACCTAGTTAACTTCGGCATTATCTCGCTATCTTTCAAAAACATTGATGACTACAACAAGATAGATCAGGGTGACGAAATCGAGATTCCTAACCTGAAGAAGAAACTGGAGAACGATGAGCCAGTAATCTTAGTGGATAAGACTAAGAACATCAAAATCGATCTTATCTACAACCTTTCGCAGAGACAGAAGGACATCCTCTTCGAAGGCGGCTTACTCCCCTACACAGTAAAAAAATAGAGGCTTAAACCCATGAGCAAAATAAATGTTAAGACACCAATAGTTGAAATCGACGGCGACGAAATGACCCGAGTAATGTGGCAAATGGTAAAAGACCAACTTCTTTTGCCCTACCTCGACATGAACCTTGTCTACTACGACCTCCAACTGAAAAAAAGAGACGAAACAGGGGACAAGATAACCCTTGAAGCTGCCGAAGCCATTAAAAAATACGGTGTCGGAGTCAAATGCGCCACCATCACACCTAACAAAGACCGCGTGAAAGAATACAATCTCAAGCAGGAATGGAGTAGCCCCAACGGAACCATTCGAGCTGCACTAGATGGCACAGTCTTTAGGGCGCCGATTTTGGTTAGAAATGTTTTGCCTGCAGTTAGGTCATGGAAGAAACCCATCCACATTGGAAGGCACGCTTATGGCGACGTGTACAAGAACTGTGAGTACCGAGTACCAGAAGCAGGAAAAGCGGAGCTGGTGTTCACTAGCATCACTGGCAAGGAACTATGGCGTGGAACAATCCAGGATTTCAAGGGTCCCGGTATAATCCAAGGTATACACAACACTGACAAATCAATCGCAAGCTTCGCTAAAGCATGTTTCACCTACGCTTACGACCAGAAAATCAACCTATGGTTCGGAGCAAAGGACACAATATCTAAGACATACGATGCTCAATTCAAGAAGATCTTCGAGCAAGAATACGAAGCTAACTGGAAAGCCAAATTCAAGGAAGCTGGGCTCGAATATTTCTTCACGCTCATCGATGATGCGGTTGCAAGAATTATGAAGACTGAGGGGGGTTTGCTGTGGGCCTGCAAGAACTATGACGGCGACGTCATGAGCGACATGTTGGGCTCTGCTTACGGCAGCTTAGCCATGATGACTTCGGTGCTCGTCAGCCCACAGGGATTCTACGAATTCGAGGCTTCCCACGGTACCGTTCAGAAACACTATTACAAATACCTCAAGGGCGAAAAAACATCCAGCAACTCCATGGCGCTTATCTTCGCTTGGACAGGCTGCCTGCGAAAGAGAGGTGAGTTAGACGAAACACCAGAAGTCGTGGAGTTCGCAAAGAAGCTTGAGGACGCAGCACTTGAAACTGTTGAAAGTGGCATAATGACAGGTGATCTGCTGCTCGTTGCTACGCCGGACCCCAAGAACAAGCAGGTTTCCACCGAAGAGTTCATTGCTGAGGTTGCAAAAGGGCTCCAAAAGAAACTCAAGTGAGGAAACACGATGGCACATAAAGCAATACGAGAAGCAGACGGAACACGAATGCTCGCCCGTCTCTTTAAAGACTACTCCAACGGAAAATACGAGATATCCGATAAAATCGTAACGGTAGCGCCAAACACTGACATGGACCAATTGCCGAATCAATACTCCTGGCTGAACACTGAGAAGCTGGTTGTTAAACCCGACCAACTCATAAAACGAAGGGGAAAGAACAAACTGGTCCTCGTTGGCGTAAGCTACGACCAAGCCAAAGCATGGATAAAGGAAAAGTCCAAGGCGCCCATAACCATCTACGGTAAATTCGACGCAGACGGAAAACCCGCCGACAAAGGAACCGTGGGGCAACTTACACATTTTATTATTAAACCGTTCGTGACCTACGAGGAATCGGATGAATGCTACGTTGCCATAATATCCACCGAAACAGGGGACACCATACTTTTCCACCATGAAGGGGGCGTCAACGTGGGAGATGTCGACAGTAAAGCCGTACGCTTCGAAGTGCCCATCGGCACGTACCCAACAGCGGAGGAACTTGAGAAGAAACTCCTCACAAATATGCCCGCAGATCGCAAAGCACGTGTTGCAGGCTTCATCGAATCTCTATTCAAATTCTATGCAGACCTCAACTTCACATACTTAGAGATAAATCCAGTTGCGGTTACTGAGGATTCAGTTATTCCAGTGGACCTTGCAGCCAAACTCGATACCACAGCCGAGTTTGAGAGCGGAGAGAAATGGGGTAAGATAGAGTTTCCAGCGCCGTTTGGTCGCACACTTACTAACGAGGAGGCTTACATCGAGGACTTGGACTCTAAGACTGGAGCTTCACTTAAGTTAACCGTGCTTAACCCTGAGGGTAGAGTCTGGACTATGGTGGCAGGTGGCGGCGCATCTGTCATATACGCTGACACAATCACCGATTTAGGCTGCATGTATGAGCTGGCAAACTATGGCGAGTACTCAGGCGATCCAAGCGAAGAATTCACTTACCTGTATGCCAAAACAATCCTCGACCTCATGACAAGGAAGGCAAACCCGAAAGGCAAAGTTCCTGCTTATAGGTGGAGGCATAGCAAACTTCACTGACGTAGCCGCGACGTTCAAGGGCATAATGAAAGCGCTCAAAGAATACCAAAAACAACTCCAAGACAACAAAGTGAAGATTTTCGTGCGAAGAGGCGGACCCAACTACAAGGAAGGATTGGCACAGATGCGACAGCTTGGCGAAAAACTGGGTGTTCCGATCGAAGTCTATGGACCTGAAACACACATGACAAGGATTGTTTCAATGGCTTTGAAAGGAGCAAACTAACATGTCAAAGACAACTACCAACAGTGAACTGTTTAGCAAAACTACGCAGTCATTCATCTACAACAACCAGGTCAATGCAACACAGAGGATGCTCGACTTCGACTACGCCTCAGGACGAGAAACCCCGTCCGTAGCAGCGATAATTAACCCGACTGGCAGCGACGGCTATGCAAAATTCTTCTTCGGGACACGGGAAATCCTAATACCCGTCTACAAGACCATCGAGAAAGCGGCGAAGATGCATCCCAACGTAGATGTCATGATAAACTTCGCATCATTCCGATCCGCTGCACCCTCTACGGAAGAAGCGCTAGCAATCCCTCAGTTACGGACGATTGTGATAATCGCGGAAGGCGTGCCCGAGCGGCGAATGAAACTGGTAACAGCTAAGGCAAAAGCTCTGGGAAAAGTCATCATCGGTCCCGCCACAGTCGGCGGCATAAAAGCTGGCTGCTTCAAAATAGGCAATGCCGGCGGCACAATCGAGAACATTATCGACTCCAAACTTCACAGACCAGGCTCCGTGGGTTTTGTGTCTAAATCCGGCGGTTTAAGCAACGAAGCCTACAACATAATCGCTCGAAACACTGATGGCTTGTATGAGGGTATAGCCATTGGCGGAGACACCTATCCGGGCTCCACACTTTTAGATCACTTGGTAAGGTTCGAGAACATACCGGACATAAAGATGTTGGTTTGCCTTGGTGAAGTAGGCGGAAGCGCCGAATATGAGATAGCGAAGGCACTTAAAACCGGGAAGATAACCAAGCCGCTGGTGATTTGGGTTACTGGCACATGCTCCAAAGCCTTCAAAACCGAAGTTCAATTCGGGCATGCCGGCGCAAAAGCAGGCAGCGAAGTAGAAACTGCAGATGCAAAGAATGCGGCGCTCCGAGCTGCAGGAGCCATAGTTCCCAGCTCATATGACGACTACGACCAAAAAATCAAGGAAACATACGAAAGCCTGGTCAAGAAAGGCATAATCAAACCAAAACCAGAGCCTCCAGTGCCAAAAATCCCCATGGACTACGCCAAAGCGCTAAAGGAAGGTCTCATCCGTAAACCTTCAAACTTCATCTGCACAATCTCTGACGACCGCGGCGAAGAACTGCTCTACGGCAAAATGCCAATATCCGAAGTCGTCAAACAAGACATAGGCATCGGCGGCGTACTAAGCATACTGTGGTTTAAGCAAAAGTTTCCCCAATACGCAACCAAATTCATTGAAATGGCTATAATGGTGACAGCTGACCATGGACCAGCAGTTTCAGGCGCCCATAACGCAATAGTCGCAGCACGCGCAGGGAAAGATTTGATGTCTTCAGTAGCAAGCGGCTTACTAACCATTGGACCCAGATTTGGAGGCGCCATCGATGGTGCAGCGCAAGCGTTCTCTGATGCGTATGATCGAGGTCTTACTCCTGCGCAGTTTGTCGAGGAGATGAAGCACAAAGGAGAAAACATTCAGGGCATCGGTCACCTAATCAAGAGCGTCAACAACCCTGACATGCGAGTCACCATTATGAAAGAATACGCGAAAAGAAACTTCAAAGCCACGCCGCTCCTCGACTATGCCCTAGAAGTGGAGAAGTTAACGACCGCAAAGAAAGACAACCTCATCCTCAACGTAGACGGCTGCATCGGCATCTGCTTCGTCGACATGCTTAGAAACGAATTGTCCAAAGAGGAATCGAATGAATACATAAAGATGGGTGCACTAAACGGGCTTTTTGTTCTTGGCAGAACCATTGGCATGACAGCGCATTTCCTTGACCAGAAGCGGCTCAAGCAGGGTCTGTACAGACATCCGTGGGACGACATAACCTACATGTAAGCGGTTTTTTACCACCGCTGCGCTTTCTTTATTTATTATACCTAAAAGTTTTTAATAAAAATCGAGCTTCCAGGTAGTCGTTATATTGCGTCTATAGCTTGCAATGTTGATTGTAGACTAGGCATCTGAGCCACTCTAAATAGTCAGTTCCATGAAGCCACTCTATATGGGGTTTCTCCAAATCTTTCAAGGACTCATAGCGTACAAAATGACGTCCATCAGCTGTTCTAAACAAAACAGCCTTAAAATCACCAAAATCACTGATGCCTTCAGCAATCATCTGCATTTTGCCAAATCCACTCATTAAGCAATAGTTTGTCGGGATTCAAATATAAAATTAACCCAGATACACTGACTGAAGATTTTACTTGAAAAGTTGTGCGAGAAGAAGTTCAAACACAAATTTATCGACATGAGGAGCTTGAGAATTCGGTTAAAATCCAATAGAAGGCACTTTCCATTTTTGTAGCATTCTATTAGGTTCGATCTTTAGAAGAGGAATGATCTTAATTGCCACTTCAGACTTTTGCATCTGTTTTCATGGTTCGCCGTATGCTGGCAATTTTTCTTGGGTGGTCAACTGTCGAATGTCCCTTATTTAATCAATACATAATAAAACTGGTTGTCTTAATAATCTTTGATGTCTGGGATTCTGGATGCACTTGAATTATTTTCTGGTAGCTCTCTTGAACAACATTGAAAATTTCTGAAGCATCAGCTGCTTGCTGGACTGGACTAACAGTTCATTCAAAATTCTGTAACTTAACGGCTTGAGAAAAACAGTTGGGAAAAATGGCTTTTTGTTGTGAACTTTCGACTATAACCACCTTTTAAGAGAAGAAGAAGGTTGCTGCACGGGCGCTTCTTCTTCTACCCGTTAACTGATGGATAGCGTTAGGAATCAACTTTAAGTTGAAAGAAGAAAAAATCAATGCAAACATTTTTTCCTCCTGGAAAAAGAAAATAATGCATGTGTACTGTGGTTAGTATGGTTGGCGCCGGGGAAGGGATTCGAACCCCTGCGAGCACGAAGCCCACCAGCTATCTTGCCATTTTCTGGCTTTAGCCCTCTTTTGTTTGATCTCGAGGCTGGCGCGATAACCACTCCGCCACCCCGGCTCCAGCCTAAACATTTGCAGTTGTGGCTAAAAGAGTTTTCACTGCATTAAGCCAAGATTTTCAGCTTCACGAATCTGAAAATTCCTGGTTTAAACAGGTGGTCAACGCTAGATGTTGCGCAAGGTTTCTGTTTTAATGTTGCTTATCGCTCAATTCTAAACTAAATGCATCAAAGTTTGCTCTAATGAACAGAGGCAACTTTAAGGGCTAACACCCATATTTTAATCCATAAGAGAAATCCGTCAGCAAGCAACTCATAACAAAAAAAATATTAACTTTGGTAAATCTTATCAGTTGCAAACGATAGCTAAGCACAAAAAGCTAATCTAGCGCCGCTAAATAACCTGGAAGTGCCTGAATGCTTTTTCAATAGTTGCACCATCCTTTTGCGTTTTTGAAGGCAACGTTTATAACCCCTTTTACTATTTGGTAGAGGCGCGAAGCTGAAGTACTATGGGACATCGTAAAACTCATGCTCCAAAACATGGTTCACTAGCCTACTTGCCAAGGCATCGTGCAAAGAAACCTACAGCACGAATAAGATACTGGCCAGAAATCAAATCTGACTCTCCTAAACTCTTAGGTTTTTCAGCAGCCTACAAAGCAGGCATGACTTATGTATTCACAATCGAGGACCGTAAACGTTCTCCTCATTTCGGTAAAGAAGTTGCACGAGCAGCAACCATACTCGAAACGCCACCTATCCTAATCTGTGGCATTAGAACTTACACTAAAACACCGTACGGGCTTCAAAACATATCAGAAGCTTGGATGAAAGACCCACCAGCCCTACTCGACCGAACGCTAGTTCTACCAGACAACTTTAACACTGAGGCAATGATTGAGAAACTCTCTCAAAACCTCGAACAAACAAACATAGTTCGAGTCATCGCCGCAACTCAGCCATCACAAACCAGTCTCTCAAAGAAGAAACCAGAAACAAGCGAAATCCAAATCGGCGGCGGAACAATCGCCCAACAATTCGAATACGCTAAACAACTTTTGGGCAAAACAGTAACCCCTGAAGAAGTGTTCAAAGACGGACAATACATAGACGTCGGCGGCATAACAGTGGGCAAAGGTTTCCAAGGTCCAGTTAAACGCTGGGGAGTAACTTGCCTACAGCATAAAGGCAGAAAAACCAAACGTGGAATCGCCACTCTTGGTCCATGGAACCCACACCACCTAATGTACTCAATTCCAAGAGCTGGACAGATGGGTTATCACCAACGCATCGAATTCAACAAACGTATCCTAAAAATCGGAAAAGACGGCAAAGAAGTCACAGTTAAAGGCGGATATGTCCGATACGGCGAAGTCAACGGACCATACATCCTTATCCAAGGCAGCGTACCTGGAACAGAAAAACGCCAAATTCGCCTAAGAGTTCCAGCCCGTCCACCAACAGAAGCACCTGAAGCAGCACCACAAGTCACATATATCTCACTGGAGTCCCCACAAGGAAAATAGGAGAAATAAGCGATGACACAAAAAACAGCAGAAATCTTTGATTTACAGGGCAAAGCAACAGGCAAAATCAAACTTCCTAAAGTTTTCTCAACTCCGCTAAGACCAGACGTGATAAAACGTGCGGTTTTAGCAATACAGTCCAACAGAAGACAGCCACAGGGTAGAGATCTGATGGCTGGAAAGAAAACCACTGCAGAATCACGCGGAACAGGTAGCGCAACCGCAAGAGTTCCAAGAATTAAAAGCGGCAGTGGACGAGCTGCTTTTGCTCCAAGCACCGTTAAAGGAAGACAACCCCATCCACCAAAAGTTGAAAAACGCATTCTAAGGAGCATTCCAAAGAAAGAAGCAAAATTAGCACTTACTTCAGCTATCGCAGCAACAGCCCAGAAAGAAACTGTAACTTCCCGTGGACATAAAACCGAAAAAGTCCCCCAGTTTCCATTAGTGATAGAAGATGCCTTCGAAAGCTTAACCAAGGCAAAAGAAGTCGAAGACGCATTCGTGAACCTTGGCATTGACCAAGACTTAACCCGAGTGAAGGATAGTCGTAACATTCGCGCAGGCAAAGGCAAACGCAGAGGAAGAAAAATGAAGCAAGCCGTAGGACCACTAATAGTGGTTGTTGACGGTAAAAGCTTGGTAAATGCGGCTTCTAACCTTCCAGGAGTTGAAGTAACCACGGTAGCTAATCTTAATACAGAAATGCTTGCTCCAGGGACTCATCCAGGGCGATTAACTGTTTGGACTAATGGCGCAATCGAAAAACTAACAACTTTATATGGAGAATAAATCTAATGGACCTTAATGATATAATCACTTTTCCTTTGATGACAGAATCTGCCAGCGTAATGGTTGAAAAAGACAACAAACTAATCTTCATAGTCAACCTTAAAGCCGGAAAAGCCGACGTTAGACGTGCTGTAGAAACCCTCTACGAGGTAAAAGTTAGCAAAGTAAACCTACTCGTTACTCCTCAAGGCGAAAAGAAAGCGTTTGTGAAGCTAAAACCAGAATTTCGAGCTTCAGACGTAGCAATCAAACTTGGAATACTCTAAACATAAAGAAGGCATGACTTATGGGAAAACGAATTCGTGTTCAAAGACGTGGTCGCGGTGGAAGAAACTTCCGTGCCAATACCCACAAACGTGTTGCTCCAGCAAAGTATCCACCAATAGCGCCAAAACAATCCTTCGAAGCTTCAATAATGGGCACCATAACCGACCTTGTACATGATCCAGGACGCGGAGCACCTCTATCACTAATTAAATTCGAGAATGGCTTATCAATTTACACAGTTGTTCCTGAAGGTGTCTTTACTGGACAACAAATCTGCTTCGGCGGAAAAGCTCCAGCTGAAATAGGCAACATTATTCCTTTGGGCAAAGTTCCTGAAGGAACAATAGTTTGCGATCTTGAACTCCGTCCAGGTGATGGAGGAAAAATGGCAAAATCTTCAGGCGCATACGCAACCGTTGTCGGTCACACACCACAAGGTACCCTGATACGATTGCCTTCGGGAAGAACACGCTATGTTGACGACTACTGCTTATCAACTGTTGGAGTAATTTCAGCTTCGGGAAGAATCGAAAAACCGTTCCTGAAGGCTGGCGAGAAATTCCACTTAATGAAAGCAAAAGGCCATACTTACCCGCGCACTAGTGGTCGCAAAATGGTTCCTGCAGTTCACCCATACGGAAGCAGCAAACGTAGCTCTCGCAGATGCACAACAACTTCGCATGGCGCTCCACCAGGACAAAAAGTCGGACTCATCGCTGCACGTGGTCCAGGGCAAAAGAAGAAACGGGCAATACGATAAGGAAACTATAATAGAGGACAAAATCAAGTTTAGGAAAGATGAAAGATGCCGAAAGAATTTAACTATCGTGGACACAGCCTTGCCAATCTAACAGGGATGTCCATGGATGAATTCATCAATCTGCTCCCTTCACGCCAAAGAAGAAGCCTACAACGCGGACTAACAGCGGAACAACGCATACTGCTCGAAAAACTACGCGAAGCCAAAGAAATCCAGAAACAAGGCAAAGATGTTACAATAAAAACCCATGTCCGAGACCTGATCATCTTACCAGAGATGGTGGGTGCCAAAATTGGTGTGCATAATGGCAAAGATTTTGTCGCTTTGGATATCAAGCCAGAGATGATTGGTCACTACCTAGGAGAGTTCGCCATAACCAACAAACCTGTTAGACATGGAACTCCAGGTATCGGTGCATCACGTTCTTCGATGTATGTGCCGCTAAAATAAACCAACCCTTTCCTCTATTTTCCTTTCTTCTTAATTATTGATGTTTTCGCATACCCACATGCTACTCCTCAAAACTGCACTTCCATGGGTTAAGCACCCAAACACTAATTCGGGTTCAATTAAGTAAAGTGTTAATACAGCTATTGGCTATTTTTTACTGAGGTTTTCAGTTGCCACGTTTTCAGTCCGGCATAGCTCGTTCTCGTAACTTGCATTCTGGCGGTCAAAAGGATGTTTTGCTTGTTTTCCCGGGAAAATTCAAAGCGCCTGACCCACAGGTTCCGCTTGCCCTTTTACATATTGCCGCCTCGCTAAAACAAGATGGGTTTAATGTTCGTATTCTTGATATGCGTCTAGAAGATTATCGCCAAATAAAAGTTGGGAATCCAGTTTTTGTCGGAATTAGTTGCATGAGTGGTTTACAAATCAAGTATGCACTAGAGTTTGCCAGTTATGTAAGAGCGCATAATCCTTCATGCCTGCTGGTCTGGGGTGGTGTTCACCCAACTCTTCTGCCCGAACAAACTGCAAAAAACGATTTTGTCGACATAGTTGTCCGAGGCGAAGGCGAATTAATCGTTAAAGATCTTGCATCGGCTCTTGCCCTAAACAGACCACTTGAGGATGTTGCAGGTATAACATACAATGTTAATGGTTTAATCAGAAGTAACCCTGATGGAAAGGTAATTGATTTAGATGCAATACCCATAGCTCTACCCTATAACCTACTTCGAATGGATAAGTACCCATCGTTTAAGTCAGGCCGTTTTCATATTCAAACCAGCCGAGGATGCCCCCATAGGTGTGGTTTCTGTTACAACTCAATATTTAACAAGAGCCAATGGCGAGGAAAAAGCGCAAAAAGAGTCCTTGATGAAATTGAGTATATCCTGAAAAAATACCCTCACATCAAAATCATAGACCCAATCGACGACAATGTGTTTGTGGATGAGTCCCGTGTGAAGGAAATATGTACTGGACTTTTAGAAAGAAATCTTAATGTTCACTGGCGCGCCAACTGCCGTTTCGATTACCTAGCCACCTACGATAAAGATTTTCTTCAGCTCTTAGAGAAGGCTGGATGCGTTGAGTTAGATTTTGGAGGTGAATCAGGTTCGGACCGTCTCCAGCAACTTATCTGCAAAGATGTGACTGCAGATGAAATGCTGAGGTCGGTAGAAAATTTGAGACGTTGGGCTCCCTCCATTGAGCCATATGTATCTTGGATGAGTGGTTTGCCTGGCGAAACAGATGAGGATTTAGAGGACACTTTCAATTTAATGGACCGAATGCGAGATGTTAACCCTAAAACACAGCATTATGGCATTTTTGTCTACACTCCATTCCCAAGTACAGTCATGCAATACCTGCCCTCAGAATTTGTACCACCTCAATCACTCGAAGACTGGGGAAATATAGAAGTGTTCCATTTTAATCCGCCATGGCACAGCAAAGCACAGATCGAAAAGCTACATACAATTTCAGCAGTTACTCGCCTTGCGTTTTATCCTGAAGCGAGAATAAAAGAACGTACCATATCATTCAAGTTTGCCTACGGCATAATGAACAGGATTGAGAAATACCGTTGGTGCCACAGAAACTTTAGTTTCCCAATTGAGCTAAAGATTGCTGATGCTTTGGCAAAAAAGTTTAAGGGTTTTCTTTAGGCGCTGTAGTCTCGTCCCTCAGGCTTTGCGCTTGCTGGTTTTCCTGCCTCAGGAATCTGGGGGAGTGGAATCGGTGGCGGAATATTTAGCGTTCTCGAAATTAATACGGATTCGATGAAGACAACGTTGGATATTGATTGCATGATTATTTGTGCCGGAGGCTTTTTTTGATCATAGTCCTTAAGGATTTTATCAAGTTCGCTTTTTTCACCGTTAACAAAAGCGTTCCCCTTTAAGCTCAACTGAGCTATGGACGGATTGTAACCAATCGACAAAACAAAAGGCACCTCTAAAGATTCATCTGGTTTCTTTTCCATGCCAACAAGGTTAATGTTAGTGTTAATCTGAATTGGCGGAATTGGCTTTCTAATATCCCAGAAACGTTCTCCAGAAATGCTAGTAATAACTACGTTCACTCTAATCATGATAGATCAAAAAAGGAATATTGCGGTTGGAAGATTTAAAACTGCTTATTTCTGTTTGTAGCGAGTAAAGCCACAGTGACCGCAAGTGTATCTGTCGTGGTGGTCTCCCATAAAGTACCCTGGACCACACCGCTCGCAAGTTGGACGTGCTCTAGAAACTTTATCGCCCTCTGCCTTGTACATTGCGTGGACACCTTTCTCTTCTTTGTGTTTCTTTTCGCGTTTGCCTTTCTCCGCTTTCTTTACTGGTGCTGCTTCTGCTGGGGCTGTCGCGGCTGCTGCTGGTTTTGCCTCTTCCTTCTTAGCTGCGGAAGCGTCTTCTTTCTTTGGAGCTGTTGGTTTTGCTGGTGCCATTATGCGGCCGCCTCTTTAGGTTTCTCTGGTGGACTGTTCCGTTTGCGGATGTATTCCGGTTCAACGATTTTTGCTTGATTAACGGACTTGTAAACGTTGGCTACTCCGACGGTGATGCTGGTTCCTGTTTTTGTTCGCATCTTTTTAATGAAAACTACATCGTCGCCAGTTTGAAGTTCGATAGCTACAGCTTTCTTAACTACCAATCTTTGAGGAGTTTTCTCTTTTGGACCTGAAACAATAGTGAAACCTACTTCTTTCCGTTTTAGAAGCGGATTATCCTTGGTTGAATCTATTTTGACTTGCATTAATGTTCACTTAAGGCGTAAACTCATACAATATTCTTCTTATTTAGCTTTTCGAAGCTTTCATGGCGTTTAGGAACTCTTGAGCCCGAGCTTTCCTTTCTAAAGTTACTCTAACAAGCACAATACCGCAATGCGGTTGCCCATAAACCACAAAAGCCTTTTCGGGCGCAAGCAAAACCGCCACAAGTGTGAGCAGGTCTTCTTCGCCTTTAACCACAATATGTGTATGCACCTTCTCCTCTATGGCATTCTTAATAGCCAGGATTGCCTCCTGTGTAATTGTTCCTTGAGGATTATCTACAAAAACGGTTTTTTCCACATTCTCTTCTTGAGGCATTGCCTGTTCCCTTA
The DNA here is from genome assembly GCA_963777155.1 of Candidatus Bathyarchaeota archaeon. GTDB lineage: Archaea > Thermoproteota > Bathyarchaeia > Bathyarchaeales > Bathycorpusculaceae > Bathycorpusculum. The sequence continues at coordinate 19,612 of CAVZPM010000009.1, read as the reverse complement.
AGGAAACGTTATCGATAATCGTAAGTTGTGGCTCTATACCTTCCTTATGTAGGTTAAGGGAAACAACATCTCCTACCGAAATAATTCTTGATGGCTTTTCTTTTTTGACTAGTTATCTTCATTTTAGCCATCGTTTCATCAGGTGTACCCTGAATAAGACTACCAAAGGGCTCTTTTAGTTTTAAACGAAGCTCGGACGTTAGAATATATGCTGCTGTCATCTCTGAGTCAAAAAAATAAAACGCTTGGTAGGTTATGAAGCTACCGCGGATATATTGTGACAGCTTAGCGGACTTTTAGAGCGTATCTGCCTTTCTCTTTAATGTTCATCGCTTTCGCGATAGCTGAACTCTTGGGGTCAAACATGACCACTAAGCCGCTGAAGTCTTCGCTAAAATTGGTTGATTTGCATCTTGCACAACTATTGTCCTTAGTTATGTAATGGCAGTTTGAACATGCTTTTTCGCTCATTCAATTACAACTCCGTTTTTATGCTGCTTTTTCAGCGCTTTCCCCTGTTTTCTTATCAGGTGCCGCTTTGCCCTGATCTATCTTTAGCCAATCTAACTTGCCAAGGAATGGTTGTCTTGCGGTTACACCGATTTTTCCTGAACTTCCAATTCTGCCAAGAGACACCGCGGTTATTCTGACGCGGACTTGGTCGCCTGTGGTTAGTTTCCTTTTACTCTCCTTCCCGAGAAGTACCCCTTGCTTTTCGTCGTATGAAATGTAGTCATCCATGAGTTGTGAGACGTGAAGCAACGCGTCGACTGGTCCGATGCGGACGAAAGCGCCAAAATCAGCGATTTCAACGACGTCTCCTTCTACAATTTCTTGGATAATCGGGTAGAATGCTAATAGAGAAAAAGTCACTTTATGGAAGGTTGCGCCGTCGCCAGGTATGATTTTTCCAATTGGGCTAACTTGTATACCTGTAACCGCTATAACGTAACCTAATTCTTCATCCACGATTCCCTCGTACTTCTGTTTTACCTGTTCACGGCCAACTTTTTCAAGTGGCTTGCCGAAGGTTTCAGGTGGAATGCGAATGGTATCTTGAAGAGTAATTAGTTTGAACATCTACGATATCAACCCGTCAATGTCTAGACGCGATTTTTGTCTCACATAAATCACTGGCACACTTATATCTCTTAGCTTCCTCTTTAATTGTATATCGTTCGTGAATACAGGAGAACTCCATTTCTTAGCAACTCTCACAATTGCGTCGTCAACTGTCAACTCTCCATCGTTTTCAACTGGAACATACTTACATTTTTCCGCAAGCTTCAAAGCAAAAAGAGCTTCCCTGCGGATCTTAGGCGAATCCTTGGTTGCAAGCATCTCAAGCTCACGCTTAACAGACGAGAGTAATACAAACTCAACGTTTCGATTTAACAACCGTTTAATTTCCTCAAAGATGTCAATTCTAAACTGCAACGGGACAAAGAGTGCGTTAGAATCTAAAATAACCTTTAGTGGTTCAAGTTTTTTAGGCGTTAAAGCCGACAAATGGATGCTCCTGACTCTAAGCTTTCTTTTCTAGACTTAATACATTTTGTTGCGGGGAGGCTTTGACTTAAATTTAGTATTACTTTAAATAGATAGAATAATTGATTTGAGCACAACTAGGTGAATGTAGTGATTCGGGAGAAATCATGCGGCGCCGTCATATTCATCAAACAGGAAAACCATTCCAAATACCTCCTACTTAATTATGCAGCGAGGCATTGGGATTTCCCCAAAGGTAACGTTGAACCGAATGAGTCTGAAAAAGAAACAGCGATCCGGGAACTTAAAGAAGAAACAGGCATAATCGACGCCCAATTCATCGACGGCTTCAAAGAAACCATAGCTTACTTCTATCGAAGACAAGGTTTAACGGTTCATAAGGAAGTCGTGTTTTTCATTATGGAGTCGCACACAGACAAGGTTACCTTGTCTTTTGAACACATTGGCTTCGTCTGGATGGATTATGCGCAGGCTATGGAGAAGTTAAACTTCAAAAATGCAAAGGATGTTTTGCAGAAAGCACATGATTTCTTGCAAAAAAAGGGAATAGTAAAAGAATAGATCGCTTTTTTATCTGACGAGCCCGTATCCGATGAGTCTCCACCTAGCAGTAATCTTTCTGCTGATGGCAACTCTGGAACCTGGCAAGGCACAAATCGGCCTTGTCAACTTGACCTTAATCATGTTCTGTTTGATTGAGAGTACTTTACCAACATTCACTGCGGAGCCAACATGGAGCAGAAGGGCTTCGTCTGGGTTGATTTTTTCTACTTTCTGTAACTCTTTTGTTCCAACGACACGTTCCAAAACATGTGTCTCCAGCGTCAGTTCAGTTAATGTTGGTGGAAGTTGACCTGTTTTACCCACGATACTGCCTGTTAACCCGTCAGCCTTTGAGTAGGATGGGTCAAGCAATGTTCCAACTCCAACAAGTCCCCCACATGTGGCTTCCTTTGCGTCTTGGTTGCCCGCTTGGAGACTGATTATTTCGCTGATTAATGGGTCATAAACTGTTTTACCCTCACGTTCAGCCATTACGCCTGGGCGAATTTCAATTTCTTCTCCAACAACAAACTTGCCCTGAGCAATGGTTCCACCGATGATGCCGCCTTCCAATCCATCAATGGTTGTTCCTGGTTTATTAATGTCAAAGGAGCGGATAACAAACATCATTGGAGGCTTGGTTTCATCTCTCTTTGGCGTGGGAATGATTGTTTGCATTGCTGTGAGGAGTACATCGATGTTTATTCCACGTTGAGCAGAAATAGGGATAATCGGTGCGTTTTCTGCGACTGTGCCTTTAATGAAGGTTTTTATCTCCTTGTAACTTTCCAATGCGCGCTTTTCGTCTACAATGTCGATTTTGTTTTGAACGATGATTAGGTTCTTTATACCGCTGACTTCTGCTGCTGCAAGGTGTTCTCGTGTTTGTGGTTGAGGACACGGCTCATCAGCTGCAATTACCAAGATTGCACCATCCATAATTGCTGCGCCACTGAGCATCGTAGCCATCAATGCTTCGTGCCCGGGTGCATCAACAAAACTTATGGCGCGAACAAACTCTGCCTCAGAGTTGCAGGCTTCACAATAAGGTTTGATCGTAAAGTTTTTTGGAGGCTCACATTTCGGGCATTTGTATATCGGCATGTCAGCGTAGCCGAGTTTAATTGTAATGCCCCTTTTGAGTTCTTCGCTGTGTCGTGACGCCCAAGTTCCAGTTAACGATTGGACTAGAGTGGTTTTTCCATGGTCAACATGGCCGATAGTGCCGATGTTGACTTCTGGCTGCTTAGGCAAGGCTTTACTAGTGTTACTCATATGGTTCTTCTTCTTTCCAATAAATACTGGCGAATAAAGGATGAATTAATTATGCGAGTTTATAAGGTTTAAGCATACACAAAAGCAAAATTACTGTTTAGGTGCTTGCTCGACCTTGGTTTCTGGAGCTTTTGCGCTAGCTGGTCTCTCAGTGATTTTCATGTTGATTTGAGCGATTTCGTCGGTAATAATGTTTCCTCGAACTGTTTTCCGTTTTCTTTCGCCCTTCTTTTTTGGGCTAAAACCTGCTCCACCACTTAACACGACTCTTCTGCGTACACCGCCATGAACGTTTCCCCTCATGGGAACGCCGTCTTTATCGGAGCCGCCTAGAATCTGGACTGTGTGTGCTGGTAAATCTACAACTGAGCCATCCATGGTTTCCCCTACTCTTCTGCCTATGAAGGGGGCTGCGCGTGCTTCTTCAAGCTCAACTACTTTGGATGTTCCTGCTTGGGGATCGGAAACTATTACTTTAAACTTTGCCATGATATTCTCTCCAGCGGAGTATGAAGTTGGGTGCTCTCTCTATTAAGTATTTATGCAAATTTTTCTTATCAAAGCCCATTTTACTGTAAGTCCAGTTTATCAAGGTAAAAGTTTTAATTTAACAGTGAAGTGGAGTTGTGGTTATGTGGCGGCTAGGGTTCTTCTTTCACGAGATAGCGTTTGGACTTTTAAGTGTCTTCATACCGCTTTACCTAGTGGCTTTCAAAGACACTAGTGTTCTTGGTGGTCCCCTTGTCGCTTTGGGCGTAATGACTTCAATTGCAATATTCTGTTCTATTCCTGCCTCCTTTCTATGGGGGTACCTCTGTGACGCCACACGTCACTACAAATTGTTTATTCTTCTTTCCTTTTTATCCTCAGCAATCATTCTGTTTTTGATGGCGCTACCTTTTGCACAAAGCGTTATCCCCTTCGTAATTTTATACGTTGTAATGCAGGTTCTTCATGTCTCGCACGAAGCTCCAAAAAATATTCTCATCGCCGAACACTATAGCCGCAATGATTGGGAGAAGTCTTACGGCTTCTATGAAGCCATTACAGAAATTGGTTTTATTATTGGGCTAGCAATTGGTTTGGTACTTAGCATTGGCTTGTTTGCGTTTACGGCTTCCCTTAATTCAACTGTTTTGGCAACTTACACGTTATACTTGTGTAGCGCTTTAAGCGTAGTTGCGTTAATCCTCTCTATAGCCTTAATTGCTGATCCATTATTAATTTTTGAACGCCGCTTGGTAGGAATGGAGAGAACCCTTGATTTTGCCTCTCGTGGTATTGAATCATACAGTTTACGCTGGAAAGGTTCGCTTAAAAAGGAAAGCTTTCCAGGATTCGCCTTTGCGATTGTAGCCTTTTCACTAGCAACAAGTCTCTTCTTTACACCTTTGCCAATCTACTTAAAAACGATCTTTAATGGTCAGTCAAGCATGGTTTATGTCTTTTACATCCTAAATTCGATTGGAGCAACTGTAGGTTACTTCCTAATCCGTAACCGTGCAAGGTCGATGGATTTAAGAAAACAAATGCCGCGATTTGTGCTCATCCGCGGACTGCTTATTTTCTTGTTTGTAGGGGTTATCGAGTTTGCCTTTTCACCCACAATCATGACAGGGGTTCTTCTAGTTCTCCTAGGCTTTACATTCGCTATGTATTACATTATGATGATTTCTCTCTCAATGGAACTTATTCCCGAGGGAAAAACTGGGTTCTTTGATGGACTTGTTGGTTTAGGAGCAGGATTAGGTTCTTTTCTTGGACCTTTCTTAGCTCAAAGATTAAGTTTTGCACCAACTTTTGTGATTGCAGGTTTAGCTTTCTTCTGTGCCTTTTTGATTCTGAAAATCTTCGCGATTAAGAAATAAAAATAAAAGTGGTTGAGCGAGTTATCGCTCGGTTTTAGGTTTATTCTGTGTGGACTCTGTATAAGTCAACGTCTTCGCGCATGCTTGGGGTCAATTCGAGGAAGTCTCTCACTGAGCGTTCGATGTCTTTGGATTGTGTTACGTATCTGCCGACGATAAGTATGTCTGCGCCTTGATCTAGTGCTTCTTTGGCTGTTTCTGGGACGATTCCACCTGCGACTGCGATTAAGAATTTCTTGTTAGGGAATGCTTGGCGTATCATCTTTATTCGTTCTAGTCCGCAGCTTCTTCCGCTTTCTTGATCAATGCCTCGATGCAGTATGACGATGTCTGGGAAGTCTTTAATTGATTTCAACTTGCCAAGTACATCTTCTACGTTTAGCATATCGATGACTGCGTAGATTCCTAGACGCCTGGCTTCCTGTACTGTTGCATCTAATGTTTCTGGTGGTGCTAAGCCCGCTGCAACAACAGCGTCTGCAGTGTCTTCGTATGCAATGTCTACTTCAACTTTACCAACATCAAGGGTTTTTAGATCTGCTATAATGAATTTGTCCTTTGCTATCTGGCGTAGTTCGTTGATGCCTCTTGTACCGTATCGTTTGATTAGCGGTGTACCGACTTCGAGTATGATTCTGTCGCTACCTGGAAGAGCTTCGATGACTTTCTTTGCCCCTTCAAGCGAGGGTGCATCAAGTGCAATTTGGAGGTATGGTGGTCTCCATAAGCGTGGTACGCGGAAGCCCATAATTGGGTGCTTTGCACGGTCTTTGTCGTAGATTATCTTTTCCAGCGTTGGATACTTCTTTAATGCCCGTTTTAACGCCATTTTTGTTGCGCCATAATTATATTGGTATATCTTGCGGTAATCGACTGCTTTGGGATGGATGAATACGCTGCAGATAATAACCCATTCGTCTAATTTATTTGCTGGAATGATTCCTTCTTCGGCTGAGTCAGCGATGGCTTTTGCAACTGCTGCTTGTGCTGGGCCAAAAATTTTTCCTGTATCCTCCATGTTTTTAATGGTGACTTTTGGCACTATTAGTGTGTGCGGCTTTGGCGGCAGGTTAGGTCTGATTACTGCAAGAACTGGTGTGTGACCGGCTGATAATTGCGTCATGCCATTTGCGAATGCTTGTCCAATGGGTCCATTTTTATCGCCTATCATGAGGTCGATGTGTGCAACTTCGTTTCCTTCTCCTAATAGCGATTCGCCAATTAGATATGTTGGTCCTGAATTTTCTTCAGTGTCGTCATCAATTGTCGGCATGTGGTCAATGATTTCTTTGAAATCGACATTATACTCCTTTAACCATGAGTAAATGGTGTCTCTATGGATGTCCATTTCCTTTGCGGTTCCGACAACTGTCGGTTTTGTCGGCTTAACTTTAGAACCAACTTCCTTTTTTGCTGCTTCAGTCAACATTTTTATAAGTTCGTTTCGTGATTCTGGCTTTCTAACGTCTGTTCCCGACATTTATTTTGCCTCGAACGCTCTGAGTATGTGATCGTATATATAAGAATGTCGGATGTGCTTGGGCGATTGAAGTTGGGTGTGGCATTCTTAGCGGTGAGTTGTCGTTTTTTATTTGTTTTTTTGTGGCGGTAAAAATTTTGGTTATTTTCAGTAAATCTTTATATCTGCAGGGTCGTATTGAATGGCTAAACTTTACCGAGGGATTCAATGTCTTACACTGACTGGGTATTGTTAGGCTTATTCATCGCCGGATTTCTGCTTTTCCTTTATGGTGCCAACACCTACAATGCATTAGTTGGATATGGTGGCATATACTTATTCATCGGCTCAGTCGTAGCCTACCTTGTCCTCTACATCTTCAAGGAAATAACCAAGAAGAAACCCACTTAAAACCCATACAGGCTACTGTATTTTTTATTTAGGTACTTTAGGTATGGTTCCGAATCTAGGTTTCTTCCGGTAGCAAGTTTGATTAGTTCTTCAGGGTCATAAAGGTCACCTTTGAGGTGAATGTTCGTTTTTAGCCAACTGTTAACACTTTCAAGTTTTCCTTCTGATAGTTGGTTGCACCAGTCGGGCAGGTTTTTGGTAAGTGCAGCGGTTAATTGTCCGCTGTAAATATTCCCTAAGGTATAGCTTGGGAAGTAACCGAACAACCCGCTTGCCCAATGCGTATCTTGCATTACACCCTCCGCATCGTTGATGATTTTTACACCGAGGTAATCCTCGTACTTCTGGTTCCATACTTCTGGTAATTCATCTACTGAAATTTTATCCGAAAAAAGGTCCCTTTCAAGCTCAAATCGGATTATAATATGAAGGCTATAGGTTACCTCGTCTGCTTCGATTCGGATCTTTGAGCGTTCAACTCGGTTTATGGCTTGGATGAACGGTTCCAGCTGGAGGCTACCCAGACTTGGCGCTGTTTGTTTGATTTTGGGTAGAAAGTCCATCCAGAATTCTCTAGAGCGGCCAATGACATTTTCATAGAATCGGGATTGCGATTCGTGTATGCCAAATGAACATGTAGACCCCACAGGTTGATATTGCCATTGGGAGTTGAGGTTTTGCTCATAGATTGCATGGCCGCTTTCATGTAGCACAGAAAAAACTGAGCTTGCAAAATTTTCAGGGTAATAGTGGGTAGTTATGCGTACATCGTCATAGTAGCCTGTTGTGAAGGGGTGCTCAGTCTCGTCTACTCTTCCCGCAGCTTTCGAGGAAGAGGTGTCATAGCCAAGTGTCTGTGTTATTAGCTGAGTGATTTTGCGTTGGTTATCAACTGGCACTGTTACTTTGAGGATTTGGGTGGGTGGCTTGATCTGGTGATCTTCAATCTTTGTGATCAAAGGTTTTAAGCCCAAAAGCAATTGGCTAAATGTTTCAGTAATCGTCTTTGCGGACATTTTTGGCTCAAAATTATCCAGCAACGCCTCATAGGGTGTCTTGACTTGCTTTACTTTCATGAGGATTTCCGCTGCTTGTTTGCTTAGGTCTAACAGTTTTTGCAGGTCTGATTTGTAGATGTTAAAGTTCTTCTGTGCTTTAGCTTTCTTCCATAAGTTGACTGTTATTGCTTCCTGCATGGCAAGGTCAGCGACCAGTTTTTCAGGAAGAGCAGTTTGTTCTTGATAGCTTTTATTAATAAGGTACAGGTTGCGTTTCTTGACTTCGTCGAGTGCTTGGTATCCTTTGTCTGCTTGGATTGAATTTAGAAGTTTTCCTATTTCTGGGTTAGTTCCCAATTTATGGTGAATTCGGCTTAGAAGTGCCAGTTGTTGGCTGCGTTGCTCCACAGCTTTTGGCGGCATATAAACTTCCATGTCCCAATGGATTATGCCTTCAGCCGTTGAAAGCACCACGACATCTTTGGTTATCGATAAAAGTTTCCGATAATCAGCTTCTATATTGCTGGTCAAGGTGATTCTTCCTAAGTGTTCATTGGTCGACATATTTATTTACTGTTGGGTAAATGAAAGTCCAAGTTCTCTCTACTATCCTTCTCATAAAAATAAGTGAATTATGCTAACCAAAATTTGGGCTAAAATTATATTTCAATTTCCATATTTTAAACGATCACGGTAATTTGTTTACAAAAGTCTTTTATCTACCCTCAATAGATGCGCTGTATTGGAGAATAAATAGATTGAGTGACTTGGAATCTAACAAAAACTTGGCTGGCATAGGCTCAATATTGCTAATGTTTCCATTTGTTAGTATCGTTGGTATTATACTGGTTTTCGTAGGTATGAAAGGCTTTGCAGAATACTACAAAGATGACCGTATCTATCATGATGTTCTTAGAGGTTTGATTTTTCTAATCATTGCAGCAATCGCAATCGCCATAATGGTACCTCTATTCATACTCGGTGGCGCATTCAGTATCTTTGCGTTTGGTCCACTTGGTGTAGGCTTTGGACTAGTATCTTTCTTCGTGGTAATTGCTGTAGTGTTCATTTTTTACTTGTTAGCTGCAATGAACCTTAGAAAAGCGTTTAATGCTCTTGCGGAAAAGTCAGGCGAACACATGTTTGAAACAGCTGGGCTGCTCCTATTCTTGGGTGCAATACTTACTATAATACTAGTTGGGTTTGTGCTGATATTCCTCGCTTGGGTATTTGCAACCATCGCTTTCTTCTCAATCAAAGTACCACAGCAACCATACAGTTACACTCCTCCACAAGCCTCTGTACCTACAATTCAAGCAACACGTTTCTGCTCCAACTGCGGCGCTCCCCAAGATCCAAATGCCACCTTCTGCCCACACTGCGGAAAGCAGCTTCCTCCACCTTAATAGCCTTCTATTTTTATTTCTTATTTTGTTACTGCCAAATACAGCCAGAGCTCTCATAACCCGTTTTATCTTCAGTGCTTCGCGCCCTGAAGAAAACAAGAGGTTTGAATTTGTCTGAATACATGTTGAGTTGGTTCAATTCTCTAAATGAACAAGAATTCAATTCCTAAATAAGAAAAACAATTATAGGTGTAAGGGTGGTGCTCCGGCCGGGATTCGGACCCGGGTCGCCGACTCGAAAGGCCAGTATACTTGACCGGACTATACTACCGGAGCGCTTAAACTAGAAGCATCAAGCAGAATGCGATTTCCTTCGAATAAACCTTACCCTTCCAGAACTACTGTTTAGCTAACTGGCTGTTCTGTTTGGGTTTTTTTGGAGTAAACAAAAAAGCCGTTATTTGGTCGACGAGTTTGGCTTGGTTCGCCGATGTTTTTTCGAGATCTTGGATTCTTCTTTCCAAGTCGTTTGAGATTATTTTGCCCTCTATACGGTTAGCTGAGCGGAACATAAGTAGCATCTTGAAGACTTCAGAGATTGCCTGTTCCTGCTCATCGGTTGAGGCTGGTTTGATTCCTGCGACCACAGATAGCAAATCGACGTAGTGCTCTTTGATTTTTAGTTCAGCGCTCACCGAGGGGTCTTTTGGAAACGCTATACTTAGCGGTGTCTGCTTAGCGAGTTCTGCCGCAGTTGGAAAACGGATGATTATGTCTCCTCTTATCCAAGAAGAAACAAATTCGGTGACAAACGTATGTATTTCCTTTTGCGAATAGAGCAGTGATGGCTCACCTTTTACTTCTGGCCTTCGTTTGATCCTGACACTGATTATTTTTTTGTCTTCTACAGGTTCCTTCGACACGTTGTTTTCCTTCTCACGCTAAAACATTTGCACTTATTTGTCTAAGCAACACCTAGTATTTAAGAAAAAGCGTTACTCGCTTTAGAAAGAGATTTTGGCTGCGGAAGGAATCTTGCCTAGAATCTTGGCGGTTGCTTTCTCCACTTTGGCGCGGTCGGTTTCGTTTGTGTAGACGCGTAAAATATTCATGAAGCCTTTGAGGGTTTCAAAAATCTTTGAACTTTCGCTGAGCCGCTGGAGGTTTTTTTCGCCTTTTTGACCCTTGGTAAATACCGGTATCTCTGTCGATTCCATGAGAACGGCATGGTGATAAGGAACAGACGGGACAGTTGGTACATCAATAATGACTGATTCTAAACCCACGCTCGCTTCTTTTGCGATTTCACTTTGAATCTGGAGTCTATACGTTTCTCTGCCGAACAAACTTGAAATCATCGCGTCTTTCTCATAGAAGGTTCGCTCATAGGCGCACTTGAGCATGCGGCGTTGCTCCAGGTTGCTAATGATTTCCCTGGATGCCTTGCATTTCTTAAGTGCAGACCAAACTGTGTAATCATCCAGCTCCAAGTATTCTTCAGGCGTTTTGAATGCTGTTAAGCCGAGTTCACTGTTGGCTTTGTCCATCGCGGTTGCAAGCATGATTTGGGCTGCTCTTCCGACACGGTGAAAATAGATGCTCTTGAAGGATTCAATGCGGGCAATCATGAAGGCTTCCAATGCTGACAATGCACCTAGTTCCACAGCTAAGTTCTCGCCCAAAATGTCCAGTGCATGTTGAAGGCGGTAGACATCGATGAACCCATATTCGGCTCCTGTATGATAGGTATCTCGGACGATAAAGTCCTGTTTATCAACATCCACAGCACTGCTGATGATTTGATCCAGAAATGCCCTATTTTTCTTATGTAGTTTTCCAACCGCTAATCCGGCCACTTCTTTTGGGTTGTATCCCATCTTTGAAAGTTTTTCGCCTACTTCACTTTTCTCGACTATCCATGAAGTGATGTCTTCATGTGTTTTATCAAGATCTTTTATGAGTAGATGCTCAAAAACATGGGAGAATGGACCGTGTCCAGCGTCGTGGAGTAGCGCTGAGATTCGGCAAACATCCACTTCTTCTTCGCTTACAACGCGTGAAATATTTGGGTTCTCAAGCACTTGACCAGCGAGGTACATGACGCCTAAGCAATGTTCGAAACGAGTGTGGTTGGCGCCTGGGTAAACATATTCGGATCCAGCCAGTTGCCTTAGTCTTCGTAGACGCTGCATTGGGTAAGAGTCAATTATGTTCTTCTCTTCTTCCGTAATGTACACATAGCCGTGTACAGGATCCTTGATTTCTCCCCAATAATTCTTAGGCACAAGCGTAACCTCACAATTGTAAGACTATATTTAGGCAACTTCCATTAATGTGTAACGCTAAGCAGCTGGAGCGACAAACATGGGCAAAAAAGGTATCTTCATAGTTATCGAAGGTTTAGATGGGAGCGGAAAAACCACTCAAGCAACTCTACTGGCAAAAAAGCTCTCCCAAAGTTATAGTGTACTGCTTACGGCAGAGCCCAGTCAAGGCAAAATAGGCACGTTTATCCGTGAAGGCTGCCTCTACGAGGACAAACGTTTGCCAACCGAAGCTGAAGCTCTTCTTTTTGCTGCCGACCGCATTGATCATATTGAAAAAGAGATAAAACCTGCGTTAGATGAAGGCAAACTTGTCATATGTGACCGCTTCGTCTACTCCTCAATGGCCTATCAGGGTAGCGCAGGGCTAAGTCTTGATTGGATTAAAACTATTAACGCCCGGGCATTGCAGCCGGATTTCAGTCTTTTCATCGACGTGGCTCCCAAGCATGTTCTGGAACGTTTGCAACGAAAGAAATCAGTAATGGAGACATTGGAGACCCAGCAGAAAGTTAGGGATGTCTACCTAATGTTTGTTGAGAAGGGTGACTTGGTAAGAGTCGACGGCGATAAACCCAAAGAAGCTGTGGCTGACGAGCTGTACGCTGTGGTTTTAGGTTTGCTTAAGGCTTGCAAGAGTTTTGTATCTTAGTAATCTGCTACTGACTTGAAAAATTGTCAATAGAATCTATCCCTGTGGAAAAAGAACTGCCCCATTCTTCTATCTTTTCTGCGTGAAATCGCTTTTAGGATCCTAATAAGCTCCAAATATGCCCCAAAAGAAAAGGGTGGGTTAGCGGTTTAGTCTTCTCTCCACTTGAACAGCTTCACTGCCAAAGCAAAGATAACTACTGTAATGACCGCGAGGACAACAATGTCAATTATTGCATTGTTAATGTTTCCGTAGACCATAGCGTTGTTTAAGCCTTCTGTAACGTAGAATAGGGGTAATACATGAGCGAAAGTCTGCAAGTATTGTGGCATGCTGCTGATGGGGAAGAAAGTACCTGCGAGGAACATCATGGGGAACGTTACGATGTTGCCTATAACGCCGGCAGTTTCTGGGTTCTTTGTCACAGTGCCAACCAGCATACCGAGCGATGCAAACAGCATTGGACCCAAGACAAGAAAGGGTATTAGCCAAGGTGTTATTGCAACGTGTGCACCGAAAGCAAAAATGCCAACACCAACCATTAGTAGGAAGCCAGCGATTGTCAAGACAATGTACCATATCATTTTGGATATTAGCCACTCCATCTTTGTTAGCGGTGTAAGCGAGAGTTGCTTGAACAGCTTTGTTTTCTTGTACTCAGAGGAAATGTTAACTAGCGAGAACATTGGGCTGGTAAGTATTGAGAAACCGATTAAACCTGGAATCAAGAAGTCAATGTATTTTGTTTGTTGAGTATTCACAGTTGCAGACGCTAATCCTATAACCATCGTGCCGTTGAAGCGTTGGAGGTTAAAATAATTGGCGTATCCACTAACCGTTCCGCTCACTATACCGCTTGTGCTTGAGGTTGGGTTACCATAAACTGTAACGTTTACTTGCTGGCTCCGCGCATAGTCTAATGTGAAGTTTTGAGGAATCAATATGCCGTCTGATGCTGAATGATCCGCCAAGTATTTTGAAAAGTCCACTGAAGCATCCACCGTTATCACTGTAATTGTGCTAGATTTGTTTAATGCTTCTAAGAAGCCTGTGCCGAGGTTTTGTCCTGTTGGGAACGGACCTGAGTCTAGGTTTTGAGCGTAGACATTTACTTTTCCGGTGCTTCCTCCTGCGAAGATCGCTCCGAAAATCAAAATCAAGATTACTGGGAATATTAAGCCGAAGAATAATCCGAACTTATTTCTGAGGTATCCTCTGCTGAAGACTTTGAAATCTGAGTATATACGCTTTCCACTGATCAAACTTAACGCCTCCGCTTTTTGCTGGCTTTCTGTTCAGATGCCGTTTCTCCTTGCTCGCCGACGGGCTCGTTGACGAGCTTAACAAAAACGTCATCTAAGCTATCTTGGCGCGTTTGGATGTCACCCCATTCCAAACCTGACTGTTCTGCAGCTGCCAGCGCTGCGAGAGCGTCAATTTTCTTTTGTAATGGAATGGTGATTTCGCCTCTGGCTTTGTCGTAATCAACTTTCAATTCTGTATTGGTTTTGATGTATTCGGCGAGTTTTTCGTTCCCATGAATCTCTAGCCGTTCACCTGAGCCATGTTGTTGAATTATTTCTTCGGTAGTCCCCATCGCTACTATGCGTCCATGATCCATTATGGCTACTCGGTCAGAGAGTTGCTGTGCCTCATCCAGATAATGGGTTGTCAAGATGATTGTTTTACCCTTAGCTTTTAAGCTGCGTATAACTTCCCAAATAGCTCTTCTTGCGTTGGGGTCCAAGCCTGTGGTAGGCTCGTCAAGGAAAAGCAGTTCAGGTGAGTTAACCAATGATAGAGCAAGACCTGTCTTCTGTTTCTGCCCGCCTGAGAGATTATCAAAATTGACTTTGGCGGATTCCTCAAGTAGGACTTCTTTTAGAATCTCGTCGGGATTAACCTTGATGCCGAAGAGATCAGCATAGTAAATTATTGCTTCTTTTGGAGTTGTTTTCTCAAAAAAAGTAAACTCCTGCGGAATAACTCCTATTTTCTTGTGCAGTTCGTAGCCGTTTTTCCACGGGTCAAGCCCGAGGACTTTTACGTCTCCGCCGTCTCTTTCACGCAAACCCTCCATGATTTCTATGGTGGTGGTTTTACCTGCGCCATTTGGACCTAAGAGTCCAAAGACTTCTCCTTGGTTGACTGAAAAGGAGATGCCGTCTACAGCTTTTAATCCTCCGTAGTGTTTTTTTAAGGCTGAAACTTCGATAGGTAACATAATATATGGCCTTTTTCTTGGTAATTATTATTGCTGTCTTTTCTAAGGAGTATTCGGTTAGAAATATAACTTTCGGCTATAGTTCAAATAAAAACTTACCTTCTGGTGAACCCCTTGATGCTAGATGCCTGTTTTCTTGAGGGCTTTCCTGTTCTTGCCTGATACCTCATTTACTCTGTTGAAAACAAATGCAGTTAGATCCTCAGGTGAAATATATCTTGGTCCTCGTTCATGAAACACCTGAACTTCAAATGTTTCCTTGTTGAAAATGGTTCTTAGCATGTAATAATCAAACTTCAACGGGGTCTTTTTTTCGTCTTTGCCCTTGTAGTAACGAATAGAGCAGAAAAAATCCATCCTGACCAGCCGCTCCTTTGTCAAATACTCCAGTGTTTTTTTGAGTTCTTCCTCGTCTATGAAGTTGAAGTTCCCCGCTTCTGCTACACCAAACTCAAAAATCACCTTGCCCTGTGGCACTGTCGGGTTTGTGACTTCTTCAAAAGTAAATTCTCTTTGGTTAGCCTCGTAAAAAATCTGGATTAGTTTTTGTTGAAGTAGTTTGTTTGAAAGAGTAGAGGTGAAGGTATCAATTCTATGTATGCCTGTTGGGAAGTTTTCATAGAAACCCAAAGTCAAATTTTGGGCTCAGCCTTTAATTTTTTTGATTTTTTCAACACTGTTTAACAGTTCGCTTAGGGCAAGTGTGAGTTTTTGCAACTCGTCGACATCTTGGGTTTTTTCAATCTTAACCTGTATTTCTTCAATCTTTGCCATTAGGGTAGCTTCAAGTTTGTCATAAGCGTTAATGGTTGCTGCCGGTTGTTTGGGTGGCTCTTGCCCTTCTTTGACGACTATTACTTTTTTCTCATCTTTTGCGCACCAAAGTGTGCCATCTTTAAGTCTAAACAGCGGAGATGTACAGTTTGGGCATGAGAGGTCAGTTAAGGCGGCGCCTTGTAGCAGCAGGTTTGCTCCTCGTTTCACAAGTGTGTTGTCTGTTTTTGGTTGCATATAGAACCCCAAAGTAAATACGTGTCAATGCTTATATAACTTGGTCACTGCCATGGTGCATTGAAGGGGAACTATTTATGGTACGCAAGAAAAAATCTGATGAGTATGAAGCGAAGATTCAGCAAGCATTAGTCGTTCTTGGCGAGGTCTCGGAAGACAGTACAACACCGCGAAACATTCGTCGTTCTGCAAAAGATGCCATGAGTGCCCTGCAAAGCGCCGAATATACCCCTGCCGTTCGAGCTTCAAACGCTGTGTCGATGCTCGACGAGATTCTGCAGGACCCTAATATGCCTCCTTACACGCGGGTAAAACTCTGGAATGTTATGAGCTTCATAGAAGCCATAAAAGATTAGTTTAGAGCGAATAAGACTGCTTTCTTTTCCTGAAGAGTTTAGCACAATTTCTTGATAACTCTGTGTGTTTCCCATCTAATTGTCTAGAAAACAAAATCATGTATAATAACTACAACCCTTCTTTTAGGTAGATTGCGCAGATTGCATTATCATTTTTTTATTTCCTAAAGCGGGATTTTATGGTTATGTGACGATTCTGAGCAACCAAATTGAGTTGGAAAGATGAGTGTAACCTTAGTTAATGTAACCAAAGAAGTTTCTAAAACGCATCAGCGTTTGGCTGATAAGTGCACAGAATGTGCAAGCAAAAATCTCGTCCACGACTATGACACGGGCGAAACAATCTGCGGTGACTGCGGTCTTGTTCTATATGAGCAGATGTTTGATAAAGGCCCCGAGTGGCGCGCTTTTACTCAAGAAGAGAAAACCTCAAGAAGCCGTGTCGGTGCACCAACATCATATTCGATTCATGATAAAGGATTATCCACAAACATCAGCCAAGTTGACAGAGATGCCTTCGGAAGAAATCTACCCGTTTCCACTAGATTACAGATGTGGCGTCTTAGGAAGTGGCAAATACGGAGCCGAGTCCACTCATCCTACGATCGAAACCTCGCTCAAGCCATGGGTGAACTTGAACGTTTATCAAGCAAACTAAACATTTCAAGACCAATCAGAGAAAAAGCCGCGCTTCTTTACCGCAAAGCGCTGGACAAAGGCTTAATCCGGGGAAGATCAATCAACGCCGTCACCGCAGCCACACTTTATGCTACTTGCCGCAAAAGCGGATCACCAAAAACCCTTAGCGAAATATCTAAAGCGAGTCTAGTGCATAAGAAAGATGTTTCAAGATGCTATAGAATGATGTTTCAAGAGCTTGATTTTCATATGCCGCCGTCTGATCCTTTGACGTACGTTTCAAAAATTGCAGAAAAGAATGAAATATCGGGTAAGACACAGGGGGCTGCAATTGCAATACTTGGCGAGGCGAGACGAAAACGGTTTTTGGCTGGAAAAGACCCTATGGGCATGGCTGCAGCTGCTCTCTACATTGCTTGTCTTCAGAATAACGAAAAGATAACACAAAGAGCCATTTCTGAAGCTGCCGGAGTTACAGAAGTTACCATTAGAAACAGATACAAGGCACTAATGAGGCAGCTAAACCTCGAAACACCCGATCAAAATAGCTCGTTTGATTGCTTAATTCCCTGTTTCTCTGCATAAATCATAAGAAACTCTTAAACATTGTATAATTTAAGGAACCGTATTCTATAAAAGAGAAAGAGTTTTTTCTTTTGTTAGAAGGTGATAATTAGATGAGTAAGAAAGGCGAAACAGGAGAACGCGATCGGGGAAAACCTCAGCCTCGAAAAAAGAAAGATAGAGAAGATTCCCGGAAGAAGAAAAAACTCGATAGAGCTGGAAGACAACAGTCAAGACAGGCTTAGATAGACTGCTGTTGGAAAAAGATTCAGGCAAGTCTTTTCCAGAGGTTTATGCTCGTAGTTGGTGGTGACGATTTTTCTTTCTTTTAAAGCGAGTGCAAGAGAACCTGGACGTGGTGGATACTAGAGTTAAGGAGTACGGTGTGGATTTTAATAACAGGTTTATTGAAGCTTTTCTTTTAAGGTTAAGGGCTATTTTCTTATCGTTATTAGAAAAGCAGTACCTTTTGAGGCTTCTTTAGAGCATGAATTAAGGCACTTATATCAAAAGACTTAGTTTTATCGGAATTTAATTTTGAAAAATAAGTGCGCCGTTTTGCTAGTTCATGCCTATTGCAGTTATGGTAGTTAGGTGTTTAAAATCAGTCATTCCATCGATAGTGGGAGATACAGTTAGCGTTAATTCTAAGGGAATTACTTCATTTGTTTTGAGTGCTTGGTTGGTGTAGTTCCAGTTTAGAGAGATGTAGCTTGAAGCGGAGGACGGAACCCATTCTGATGTGCTTAACAACAACGAAACTGCCGAATTGCCTTCGTTTCTAACATAAACAGTTAAACTATTGCTTGAACCTGCCGCTATTGTGGCCCAATTAAGTGAAAGAGTTTTGTTCAAACAAGCCTGATCCCAATATATTCCAACTCCTATCCCCTTTATGGTCTGTGCATAGACAATGCTTTTGTCTGAAGCGGCATCCTCTATTGTAATGCCGAGAACAATAATTGCTAGAATGCATGTTGCGGCGATTACTGCTTTTTTGGTAAAGTGAATATTGAGATCTTTCTCGGGCAATCCAAACACCATATTTGTGTCGTAATATATGTTAAATGCTCATGAAGGATAACAGACGATGTGACTGTCACCTTGTAATCACAAACTCGACGCTTTCGACATAACTTTGAGGACGATAGAGTAGCTAAAGACTGGAAAGGGGTTCCGTTTTAAGAATATTCTCAGGTGCAATAAAGCTTAAGGTCATGGGATCAGTACAGGCGATTTCACCCACAACTTTAGGGGAAATATTTTTTGTTTCATTTTCCTCAAGCATCATACCCCATGCACTAGCATGAACATCATAATAAATCGATAAGGTATAGCCTATTTCGCCCTCTGTACTTAGCCAGAACTTGACTTCATTCATTTTGACTTCGCTTAATTCTTTAGTGAAATTAACAGCTTCCTGGATTTCAAAAGACATTTCTCTTAATTCTTTGATTATTGATTGTCTATCTTTTTCTGAAGGAGAATCTTTAGACCAAACTACCTGGCACTTTTCTATTTGAAACGCACCCATATGCAACCCACATCAGTGATTATGATCCAGAGATTTAAGCTTCATGCAATCAATAGCGCTTTAGTTTGCCATATGATTGCGCCTTCCATTGCTCTGAAGAATAGAGATATTGCCCCTCTGATTACTGCTTCAATTATTCTGCTCAAGGTGTCGATACTGCAAGCTGCGCCTTTGTTTTTGTAGTTCTGTTGCACAGTTCCTTGACGCGTTGAAATATGGTTTTCTAAGTAATATTTCACGTATTGATATGTTCTTGTGTCCGACAGTTAGGCGGCATGGGGTAGTTTGGTATGCTTGCGGTATGTGCGAGGGTTTATCTGGCACTTTACGCACTATGAAGACGTAAGAAATGTATCTTAAATAGACACATTGCTTACACGTACAACAAAGCAACAGGAGAAACATTAACATGATGAAAAACTATCAAAAAGAAACACAAACAAAACTAACCAAAGGCTTACTCGACATGATAATCCTCGAATATTTACAGCATGAACCCATGCATGGATACCAACTAATCACAAAAATCCGCAAAACTTACGGTGTATACTTTGGGCCAAGTACAGTCTATCCTCTACTAGGAACACTAGAGAAAAAAGGCTATTTAACAAGCTCCTGGAACATGGATGCTGACAGGCCGCGAAAAGTATACCACATAAGCAATGATGGCAAGAGTGTCCTAAACTTCACCGAGAACCAACTAAACGCCATATGCAAAACCATGGTAACAAACAACAAAAACCAAATCCCAATAGCCCCCACAATTTTTGTCTAATTGATGCCTTATATTCTTTCGGAGCCAGAGCCTCAGCAAACCTCATTATGCCGACAAGAAGTACAGTTGACATTTCTGTCGCAATTTATAAAATCCAAAATTGCCAAATCAAATATTCTATTTG